>NZ_ML214300.1:0-600000 GCF_004785955.1 Halostella litorea
ACACGGACGTTAAGCCCGCCAGCGTTCCGGCAAGTACTGGAGTGCGCGAGCCTCTGGGACCACCGGATCGCCGCCTCCCACTCATACTACAGCCCAGTCGGCACCCGCCGACTGGGCTTTTCTCATACCATCCACGGAGCCATCAGGCTCCGCCACACCTCTCCCGTCGAGTAGCACGCTCGATGAGACCATCACCGCCCAGTACCGACAGCGGACCGCGACCGCCGTCCGCGCGCCGCGTCATTAATACCGCTTGGCTACCAACCGCCGGCCATGGACGGGCCGCAGCTCCCCGGCGTCCCCGACGCGGAGGACCGCGACCGGATCGTCCTCCACGTCGACATGGACTGCTTCTACGCGGCCTGCGAACGGCTCCGGGAGCCACGGCTCCGCGGCGAACCGCTCGTCGTGGGGATGGGGTACGAACCGGACGACGACATCGGCGCGGTTGCGACCGCGAGCTACGAGGCCCGAGCGTACGGCGTCGAGAGCGCGCAGGCCATCTCGACGGCGCTGGAGCGGCTGCCCCGGAAAGTCGACGCCCGGGAGGACCCGGACCTCGACCCGGCCGACGCGGGGTACTACCGGCCGGTGGACATGGACTTCTACGAGTCGATCAGCGAGAACGTGAAGGCGATCCTCCACGACTGCGCGGACGTGGTCCGCGAGGTGAGCGTCGACGAGGCGTACCTCGACGTGACCGACCGCACCGCCTGGGAGGTGGCGGAGGGGTTCGCGCGCCACGTGAAAAACCGGATCGAGCGTGAGGTGGGCGTCGTCGCCAGCGTCGGCGTCGCGCCGAACATGAGCACCGCGAAGGTCGCCAGCGACCGGGACAAGCCGGACGGCCTCGTCGTGGTCGACCCCGACGAGGTGGCGGACTTCCTCGCACCGCTGGACGTGGAGGAGATCCACGGCGTCGGCCCGGTGACCGCGCGGACACTTCGCGAGATGGGGCTGGAGACGGCGGGCGACGTCGCCGACGCGGACCCGCGGGACCTGGAAGCCGCGTTCGACAGCCGCGGCCGCGAACTGTACGACCGCGCGAGGGGGGCCGACGACCGCGAGGTGACGCCGACCGGTCGGCCGAAGAGCCTCTCCCGGGAGTCGGCGTTCGCGGAGGCGGTCACGGACCCGGACCCGAAACGGGAGCAGGTACGCACGCTGGCGACGGCCGTCGCCGACCGCGCCCAGAGGGAGGGCGCACTGTATCGGACTATCGGCATCAAGGCGGTGACGCCGCCCTACGACGTGAACACGCGCGCGCGGTCGTTGCCCGGTCCCGTGGACGAGCCGGAACTCGTCGAGGACGTTGCGCTGGACCTGCTGACGGAGTTCGCCGACGAGCCGGTCCGGAAGGTCGGCGTGCGCGTCTCGAACCTCAGCTTCTCGGCGGGCGACCAGGCGAGCCTCGACGGCTGGGGTGGCGGTACGGACGACGGCGCGTCGAGCGGCGACGACGCCGCAGCGGATCGGACTGGAACCGAGAGCGCGGTCGACGAGTCGGCTGATCGCCCGGCCCTCTCCGGACAGACGACGCTGAGCGACTTCCGCGGCCGACAGGATTACTTGCATTGAACCTATAAACCCTGGGTACGTTTCGGGAACCGAACACTCTCTATGACGCACGACTTCTACGATCTCCTCGGAGTCCCCGCCGACGCCTCCCAGGACGAGATCAAGGAAGCGTTCAGGAAGAAGGTACAGGAGGTACACCCCGACCTGAACGACGACCCCCGGGCACCGGCCCAGTTCACCGCTCTGAAGAAGGGGTACGACACGCTGAAAGACCCCGTCGAGCGGAAGGCGTACGACAGGCTCGGACACAAGGACTACGTCGCGAAGCGGCTGGAGGGGCTGCCCGACCCCGACCAGTGGAAGCCGGCCGACGCGGACGGCGACGCGGGCGGCGGATCGGGGACCACGAGCGGGTCGGCTTCGACGGGAGCCACGACCGCGGGACGGAGCGGCGGGTCGACCACGAGCACGACGGCCGGGAGCGCCGGCAAAACGGCCTCCTCCGGCGGCTCGGCGTCGGCGGACACGTCGACGAGTACGGGCACCGGGTCGGGGTCGTCGTCGCGGACGAACACCCGCACGCGGACGAGCACCGGGAGCGCGACCGCAGGCGGGACGCGAACCGGGACGACGAGTTCGGGGGGGACGAACGCGGGCGCGTCGACGAGCACCAGCAAGGCGGCGGCCGGGACGAGCGACGCGTCGTCGGAGGCGTCCTCGACGAGCACCCCCACGAGCGATACGACGTCTGGTCCCGGACTGGTCGAGCGCCTCCGGTCGCTCAACTACGGCTGGCCGGTCGTGTTCCTCACGTCGCTCGTCTACCTCGCGGGTGTGGGGCTGTACGCCCGCGGGCACGTCGGGGCGCTCCGGGAGTTCGCGGCGGCGGTGCGCGCGGCGGGGACGGACACGACGGCGCTCCGCGAAGCCCTGGTCGCCGGCGAGTACGGGCTGACGTCGGTGTTCGAGTACGTCCGGACGACGGCCGTCTCCGACGGGCTCCCGGGTGCCGGACTGCTCGTCGCCCTCGGAGCCGTCGCGCTGCCGGCGGTGTTTTTCGTCGTGGTCAGGACGACGCGGCGGTCGTTCGCCTGGCAGCCCACCTACCTCTACGTCGTGGCGGTCCTCACGCCGCTTTTCGGCCTCGGCGCGGGCGCGGCGGAGTACGACTGGCCGGTCGTGACCGTCGTCGCGTTCGGCGTCCTGCCGCTGCTGGCGGTCGTCGCCCTCCCGTTCAACGCCTTCGTCACGCCGCGGCTGAAGCGTCTGTTCTGACGGCCGCGCCGCCCTGCCGTCGGCGGTAGACTACACACGCCGCGAGCATCAGCAACATCCCGTACTCGATCGGCGAGGCGAACGTGAAAAGCGGGCGGACGACCGCGAACAGCGCCGGCCGGACGGCCTCGGGGAGCAGTCGGACGACGTTCTCGGCGTTGTTGAGCGTAAAGGAGAGGTTCGCCACGAACGCGCCCGCGACGAACGCCGTCCGCGAGGGGCGGTCGTCCATGAGGTACAGCAGCGCGACGAGCGGGAAGGCCAGATACACGTAGTAGATGAAGTAGGAGGGCAGCGCGAGCAGCGTCGCCGTCACGGTGCCGTGGATGGCGACGAGGCGGTCGACGCGGTCGTCGACCCCGGTGTAGAGGTAGCACACGACCGGCGCGAGCAGGAGGAAGGGGAGCGCGACGAGCAGCGTCGGGTCCATCTCGGGGAAGGCGACCGACAGCGGCCGGCGGAGCGTGATGTACGCGCTGTTGGGGTCCAGTCCGCCCTGGAACAGCTCCGCGCGGTTCCGCGGGAACAGCGCCTCCTCTAGATAGGTCCGCGTCGTCCCGACGCCGAAGACGGGCACGCCGAGCGCGAGCAGGCCGAGGCCGGTCCCCACGGCCGCGCCGACGGCGCGCCACGCGCGGCGGCGGAGGAACCAGACGCCGAACAGCGCCGGGAACACCTTGATGAACGCGGCCAGCGCGAACGCGACCCCGGACAGTTCCTCGCGGCCGCGGTCCAGCGCGACGAAGCCGGCGACGGTGAGCGCGGCCAGTTGCACGTTGACGTTGCCGTAGAACACCGACGGGACGGAGTGGATCGAGAGGACGAGGAAGCCGACGATCAGGCCGTAGTCGAGGCGGGAGAGCGAGCGCCCGGCGCGCTCGACGTAGCGCCCGAGCAGGACGCCGCCGGCCGCGCCGAACGCGGCCGCGCCGGCCGTGTGGACGAGGAAGCCGGGGACCCAGCTTCCGGGGACCGCGGCGGGGTAGAACGCGAGGACGGACAGCGGCGGGTAGAGGTATCTGTACGCCGGCCAGTCCGGCGGCGTCGCGGCGTAGAAGTCGCCGCCGGCCATCGCGGTCTCGGCGGCGTAGTAGTACACCTTGAAGTTGAGCGCGAACATGTCGGCGCGCCCGAACCACATCACCGCGGCCGTGCGGAGGCCGAAGACGACGCCCGTCGCGAGGACGAACCACGCGCCGAGCGGGTAGCCGCGAAACCGGTCCATACGTCACGCTCCGCGGGAACCCATACGTGTTTTGTGGAATCGACGGAACCGCCGGGGTCGGCCGGCGCGGGGCGATCGGCCGCGGTCAGCGGACCCGGTACGGTTCGCTCCCGGGGAGGAACCGCCCGAGGTCGCTCTCCTGTCGGTAGTCGGAGCCGAGGATCGCCTCCAGGCGCGCGCGGAGCCGGTCGGCATCCGTGTCGTCCCACTCGCCCGGGTCGCGCACGGGCACGACGAGGTAGCCGCGGCCGCGGACCTCGGAGCCGTGGATCGCCGGCATGTCCGTCTCGACCTGGTTGGCCTTCGCGGTGAACTCCGCGAGGACGTGGTCGGTCGCGCGCTCCCCGACCGGGAGGATGACGTGGGCGTTGATCGCCCGGAACTCGGCGTCGAAGAACGGTTCGAGCCGGGCGTACGCGTCGGCGTCGGGTGTCGCCCCGTCGGGCGGACAGCAGGCGTGGAGGTAGCTCAGAAACAGGTTCTCGGCCGTCGGCTCGTCGGCGTAGGGAGCACCGAGGAGGCCGACCTCGTGGAGCACCGACTGGAGGCGCTCGGCCCCCGCGGTGCCGGTAAACGGGACGCCGGTCCCCCCGCCGCCGTGGACGCCCGGGTGGTCGCCGACGACGTGGAAGTCCGCGTTGGCGTCGCCGTAGCCGAGGACGGCCGCGTGGCTCGCCGAGCAGGCGGCTTCACAGGGCGGCGACATGCCGAAGGGGTTCCGCGTCCGGTCGGTGACGTTCTGCACGGGGACCGGTAGGACGGAGACGCCTAAAACGGCCGCGGTTCGGCGGTCGCTGGCGGTCGCCGGCCACGCACCTCGACCCGATGTCCCCAGCCGACGACCCGGTTACGTCGAGGCCTCGTAGCCGGCCATCTCGACTTTCGTCACCAGCGTCTCGGGGTCGGCGTCCCCCTGCACCTCGGCGACGCTCTCGTAGCGGTCCGCCGAGGCGTCGTCGACGCCGTCGGCCATCTCCAGTGCCTTCTCGACGACCGCTTCGCAGCCCTGGCAGGTCATCCCGTCGACCGTGAGTTCTGTCGCCATACCCGGGGGAACGGAGCGTTCCTTTAGAACAGTTACGGCTCGGACGCTCCGGCCCGCGCCGCTCAGGCTGGGTCTTCCAACGGCTCGTAGCGCTCCGCGAAGTCGCTCCGGCAGGCAGACGAGCAGAAGTGATGGAGGCGGCCGTCGATCCGGACCGACTCGCCGTCGGCCGTGACGGTGTCGCCACACTCGTCGCAGTTCGGGGCGAACTCGGCGGCGTCGACCTGTGGGCTCCGCTCGGCGTCGGCGAGGAGGCGCACGTCGTAGTCGCGGACCTGGTCGGCGTCGACCGCGTCCGCGAGCATCGCTCCGACCTCGTCGGGCCGGACGGTCGCCTTCGCCACGACGCCCGCGTCGGCGGTGGCGAACACGTGCTCGACCTCGTCGACCTCGGCGAGGCGGCGCTTGACGTCGCCGACGGATCCGGGCCGGAGGTCGACGTCGACGAGTACCGACACGCCGTCGCTCAGCTTCGAGCGGTCGATGTCGAGCGTGAACCGCTCGATGACGCCGAGTTCCTCGAGCCGGTCGACGCGGTCGGAGACGGTCGGCGGCGAGACGCCGACCCGCTCGGCGATCTCGCTGTACGGGCGGCGGGCGTCGGCGGCCAGCAAGCGCAGAATGCCGAGGTCGGTGTCGTCGAGTTCGTGCATGCCCCGGCGTTGTGCCGTCGCCGCCAAACGCTTTTCGACACGCGACGGTTAATTTAACGCCGCGCGGCTGTTGCGACTGTCGGCGGTCATCGGCCCATCGTGTGGAACTCCTCGTTCGGCCGCATGTCCGCAAGCTGGGCCATCCGGTTCGAGAGGTTGAAGAAGGCGGCGACGGCCCCGATGTCCCAGATCTCCCGCCGGCTGAACCCGGCCTCGTGGAGGCGCTCGAAGTCGTCCTCGTCGACCGCCGCCTGGTTCTCGGTGAGCTCCACCGCCAGGTCGAGCATCCGGCGGTGGCGGTCGCTGACGTCCGCGTTCCGGTAGTTGGAGACGAGCTGGTCGGCCAGCAGCGGGTCCTCCGCGTAGATACGGACCAGCGCGCCGTGGGCGACGTTGCAGTAATAGCAATCGTTGACGCCGCTGACGGCGACGATTATCATCTCAATCTCCTCGCGGGTCAGGTCGCTGTCCTCGACCAGCGCGTCGTAGTACTGGAAGAACGCCCGGAACTGCGAGGGCCGGTAGGCGTAGGCGAGGAACACGTTCGGCGTGAAGCCGGCGCGCTCGGTCTCGGCCTCGATGCGCTCCCGCAGGTCCGCGGGCAGGTCCTCGACGTCCGGTACGGGGAACCGCGTCATGGCGTCTACGTCCTCGGCCATGCGCGGCGGTTCGGCACTAACGATTATGATGGTTTCGACCGGCGGACCGACAGCTTTCCGAGCGTCCGGCGCGTACCCCGGGCCGTGTATCAGCTGGGTCACTACGGGATCGCGATGCTCGTGTACGCGCCGGTCGGCGCGGCGCTCGTGCTCGCCGGGCACCCGTTCGCGGCGTACGTCGGCGGCGCGGTGATGGTCGGCACCGCGACGCTCCCGGACTGCGACCACCGCCTGCCGCTCGTCGAGCACCGCGGGCCGACCCACTCGCTGGCGTTCGCGCTGCTGGTCGGCGGCGTCCTGGCCGTCGCGGGGTCAGCGCTCGCGCCGGCCGTCGACGGGGTGCTCGGCCTTGACCCGGCCGTCCTCGGGTTCGCGCTCGGAACGCTATCGGTGTCGACCCACCTGCTCGGCGACGTGCTGACGCCGATGGGGATCCGCCCGCTGTGGCCGCTGTCGCGCCGCCGCTACTCGCTGAACCTGACGCCCGCGAAAAACCGGGTCGCCAACTACGGCCTGTTCGCGCTCGGCGTGCTCGCAACGGCGGTGACGGTCGTCGGCCTCGCCCGGGTCGCCTGACCGCGCTTCGCGGCCGTATCAACTAAGTATTGTCGTCTGCTAACAGCTAGCATGAACGCCCTCGTCACGGCGGTCCTGTACGCCGGCGTCGTCGTGCTGGTGCCCCTGCTCGTCGTGCTCCCCCTGCTCCTGCTGGAGCGCAGCCGGGACGACGGCAGGAGCCTCCCGAACCGGGCCGCCGGCTCGGGGTTCCCGCGGACGTCCGACGAGCGGTCCCGGGGGTCGGACGACGGGGCGGGAGACGCCGTCGCGTGCCGGACCTGCGGGGCGCTCAACGGGGCCGAGTACACGTTCTGCCACGAGTGTACGGACCGGCTCGGCGGGCGCTGACGGCGGCCCGCGTCGCCAGTCGACCGACCGGCTGGGGGCCCGAAGTTAGTCGAGCGTCGCGGGCGCGTCGGTCGCCGCGCTCTCCTTTATGGCGTCGATGACCGCGAGCGTCGCCGCGGCGTCCTCGGCGTCGGTCAGCGGCGTCCGCCCCTCGGCGACGCAGTCCGCGAAGTGGTCCGCCTCCAGCGCGTACTGGTCGACCGGCTCGAACGTCTCGGTGACGGTCCGCCCGTCGACCGCGTAGGTCAGCGTCGGCTCGGTCACGTCGGACGTGTTGAACGCGTCGGTGACCTCCAGCCAGCCGTCGGTCGTCTCGACGCGGTAGTACTGGGTCTCCGGCGTCTCGAACCCGGACGACACCTGCGCCGTCGCGCCGCCCTCGTACTCCAGCGTCGCGGCGGCCTCCGTCTCGACGCCCGCGCCCCGCGCGTCGTTCGTGGTGCCGACGACCCGCTCGGGCTCGCCGAGGAACTGCCGGGTCGCGTGGATGGCGTAACAGCCCACGTCCATCAGGCTCCCGCCGGCCAGGTCGGGGGAGAGGCGGATGTCGTCGGGGGTGTCGCCCATGCGGAACGAGAACCGCGACTGCACGGAGCGCACCTCGCCCAGTTCCTCCTCGACGACTTCGATGGCCCGCTCCGTGCGGGGGTTGTACCGGTACATGAACGCCTCCATCAGCGTCACGCCCCGCTCGTCGCAGTACTCGCCCAGTTCGCGCGCCTCGTCGGCGTCGACGCCGAGGGGCTTCTCGCAGAGCACGTGGAGGCCGGCGTCGGCCGCCCGCTCCGTCCACTCGGCGTGGTGGGCGTTCGGCAGCGGGTTGTAGACGGCGTCCAGCCCGTCGTCCTCCAGCAGCGCCTCGTAGCTCCCGTACGAGCGGGGGATCCCGTGGTCCTCCGCCGCCGCCGCGGCGCGGTCGCCGTCCCGGGACGCGATCGCCACGACGTCGTGGTCGGTGCCGTCGAGCGCGGGGATGAAGGCCGTCCGAGCGATGTGTGCCGTGCTGAGTACGCCGAAGTTCATACCGCAGCTTCGGCGCGAGGTGTCAAAAAGCCGCGGAAAGCGTCACCGCGGGAGGGGGTCGGTTTTCATCGTACCAAGATTTAAAAGAAGACACGTGGTATCCAAGACCAATCAGTTCATGACGACGAACGGGGGAGCGGCCGACCGGGGGATAGGGGTATCGACGATCAGCGACGGCGGCGTGTTCGACGATGGCGACGCGGAAGACGGCGTCCGGGACACGACGGCGGGCGAACTGTTCCGCGAACTGCGGGACGAGGCCGAGACGGACGGGCTTGACGCGACGTTCGACGGGTCCGCCGACGAGATAGTCGCCGACGCTGAGGGACACAGCTACGAACGGTTCACCGACGGCGGGCAGGCGATCGCGGCGGGGAGCGAACTGGACGACCTCCTCATCCCGGACCGAAAGGAGGGCGACGAGTTCCACTGGGTCGACCCCGACGGCGGGGACGACGCGAGCGAGGCCGCGGACGTCGGCGACGGCACCGAGGCGTCCGCCGACTCGGCCGACGAGTCGTCCGCGGGGAGCGGCGGCATCCTCGGCGCGGTTCGGTCGCTGTTCGGCCGACGCTGAGGCCGGCACCGGGGTCGCGTCACCGCCCGAAAGCGCCTACTTTCGCCCCGCCGTAGGGGGTCGCATGGTCGACGCTGAAGCGCTGTCGCTCGGGCTGGTGCCGCCGCTGGCGGCGCTGCTGCTCGCCGTCTCGGTGCCCGTCCCGCCGTGGGTCCGGCTCCCGGCCGCCGCGGCGCTCCTGCTGGCGGGCGCGGCCGGCGGCTACGTCGCGGGGACGCTCGCCGGCGGCGACCGACGACGACGCGCGCTCCACGGCCTCGCGAGCGGCGGGACCGCCGGCGTCCTCTTCGGCGGGTCGCTGGCCTACGCGATCCACGAGAGCGCCGCCCCGCGCCACACCGTCTACTGGTGGCTCCACTACGCGGTCGCCACGAACACCCCGCCGGACGTCGTCGTCGCGTACGGCTACTACGTCCTCGCGGGCGTCGGCGTCGCGGCGGCGCTCGCGTACGCCGCCGGCGGCGCGGTCGCCGCGGGGGCGACGATGACGGAAGGCGACCGGGGGTTTCGCTACAGTTAACGGCGTCGCGTGAGGGGATCGAACCGTCATGACTCTCCCGACCAAGACGCTCCCGAGCGGCGACGAACTGCCGGTGGTCGGCGTCGGCACGTGGAACATCGGCGGCGACACCGTCCGCGAGGCCGTCCGCGCCGGCCTGGACGCGGGCTACGCGCACGTCGACACCGCCGAGGGGTACAAAAACGAGGCCGAGATCGGCGAGGCCCTCGCGGACTACGACCGCGACGACGTGTTCCTCACGTCGAAGGTGCTCCCGAAGAACCTCGCGTACGAGTCGGTGATCCAGTCCTGCGAGGCGTCGCTGGAGCGACTGGGCACCGACTACCTGGACCTGTACCTGATCCACTGGCCGAACCCGGCGATATCCCTCCGGGAGACGCTGGACGCGATGGCGACCCTGCACGACGAGGGGAAGGTGCGCAACGTCGGCGTCTCGAACTTCAGCGCCTACCAGCTCAGCTGCGCCCAGCACGTCTCCGACGTCCCCATCGCCGTCAACCAGATCGAGTACCACCCGTGGTTCCAGCGCCCGGACCTCGTGGAGTACTGCCGCGAGACCGACACCGTGATCGAGGCCGCCGCGCCGCTCGCCCGCACGGAGATATTCGAGAGCGACGTCGTGGCGGACCTCGCCGACTCCTACGGCAAGTCGCCCGCGCAGGTCGTCCTCCGCTGGGCGGTCGAGAACGACGTGGTGCCGCTCCCGAAGTCCTCGACGCCCGAGCACGTCCGCGAGAACGTCGAACTGTTCGACTGGGAACTCGACGACGCGGACCGGCAGCGCCTCGACGAGGCCGACCGCGATCGGCCGGTGTACGACTACCCGTCGCGGGACTGGACCGGCGACGTGTACGGCATCTCGGAGTAGCGCCGTCGGGGCCGCGCGGCCGCCGCCGACCGCGGCTACTCGACGCGCTCCAGTACGACCCGCTCTTCGAACCGCCCGCGGTCTTCCGCTTTCTCCGCGCGCAACGCCGCCAGTTCCGCCTCCGTCAGCCCCGCTAGCTCGCGGAGCGCGTGTACGACCTCCAGTACGTCGGCCAGTTCCTCGGGGTCGCCGTCCTCGCGGTACTCGCGAACTTCCTCGTCCAGTTTCTCGCGCAGGCGGCGCTCGTACTCCGCGCCGTCCGCGACGTGTGTCACCGGCCGCTCGCCGTCCGCCTCGATCAGCTCCGGGATCCGGTCCCGGACCAGTTTGTCGTACTCGCGTGCCATACCCGCTGCTCGCGGGCGGCGGGCAAAAAACCGGGAGAACCGCGCGTCGGCCTACAGCAGGTCCTCGACGGCGTCGGCGACCTCCCCGGGGGTGTCGCCGACCGGGACGCCCGCGTCGTTGAGCGCCTGGATCTTCGACTCGGCGGTGCCGGTGCCGCTGCCGGAGACGATGGCGCCGGCGTGGCCCATGCGCTTGCCCGGCGGGGCCGTGCGGCCGGCGATGAAGCCGGCGACCGGCGTGTCCATGTGCTCGCCGATGTACGCCGCGGCCTCCTCCTCGTCCTCGCCGCCGATCTCGCCGCACATGACGACGGCCTCGGTGTCCTCGTCGGCCTCGAACAGTTCGAGGGCGTCGACGAAGTCCGTGCCGATGATCGGGTCGCCGCCGATGCCGATGGCGGTCGTCTGGCCCAGGCCGCGGTCGGTCAGGTTGTCGACGACCTGGTAGGTGAGCGTCCCCGACCGGGAGACGAGGCCGACGTTGCCCGAGGAGAAGATGTTGCCGGGCAGGATGCCCAGTTTCGCCTCGCCGGGCGTGATGATGCCGGGGCAGTTCGGCCCGATGAGGCGGGTGTCGACCTCGTCGAGGCGCTTGTTCACGCGGGCCATGTCCTGCGTGGGGATGCCCTCCGTGATGGCGACCGCGAGGTCGATCGGCGCGTCGAGCGCCTCGAAGACGGCGTCGCCGGCGAAGGCCGGCGGCACGAAGATCACCGACGCGTCGGCGTTCTCCTCGCGCGCGGCGGCCTCCACGGTGTCGTAGACGGGGACGCCGTGGACCTCCTGGCCGCCCTTGCCCGGCACCGCGCCGGCGACGACGTTGGTGCCGTACTCGATCATCTGCTCGGCGTGGAAGTTGCCCTCCCCGCCGGTGATGCCCTGCACGACCACTCGGGTGTCGTCGTCGACGAGAACACTCATGCTTCCACCTCCTCGGCGTAGTCGACCGCACGCTGGACCGCGTCCTCAAGTGTCTGCTCGACGGTGACGAGGTCCTCGTTCAGGATCTCGAGGCCCTCCTCCCAGTTGGTGCCCGCGAGGCGCACGACGACGGGCTTGGGGATCTCGTCGAACTGTTCCAGGGCTTCGTTGATGCCGCGGGCGACCTCGTCGCCGCGGGTGATGCCGCCGAAGATGTTGAACACGACGCTGTCGACGTTGTCGTCGGAGAACACCATGTCGAGGGCGTTGGCGATCCGCTCGGCCTTCGCGCCGCCGCCGACGTCGAGGAAGTTGGCGGGCGCGCCGCCGTAGTAGTCGACGAGGTCGAGCGTCGTCATCACGAGGCCCGCGCCGTTGCCGATGATGCCGACGTTGCCGTCGAGGCGGACGTAGTCGAAGCCGTACTCGTCGGCCTTCTGCTCCAGTTCGTCGCCGGACGCGGACTCGTCCTCCATCTCCGCGATCTCGGGCTGGCGGAACAGGGCGTCCTCGTCGATGTTCATCACGGCGTCGGCCGCGATGACCTCGTCGTCGCTGGTGACCATCAGCGGGTTGATCTCCGCGTCGGCCCCGTCCTTGTCGTCCCACAGCTGGTACAGCGTGCGCAGGACGCTCGCCACGTCGTTGGCGACGGCGCGGTCGACGCCGGCCTCGTAGACGGCCTTCCGGGCCTGGTAGGGGTGCATCCCGAACGCGGGGTCGACGTGCTCGCGCACGATGGCGTCGGGGTCCTCCTCGGCGACCTCCTCGATGTTGACGCCGCCGCGGGTCGACACCATCGCCACGGGCTTGCCCTCGCCGCGGTCCATGGTGACGCCGACGTACAGTTCGTTGACGAAGTCGACCGCCTCCTCGACGAGGACCCGGTCGACGTGGATGCCCTTGAGGTCCATCCCGAGGATCGACTCGGCCGCCTCGCGGGCCTCCTCGTCGCTCTCGACCAGTTTGATACCGCCCGCCTTGCCGCGGCCGCCGACCTGTACCTGCGCCTTCACAGCCACCGGATAGCCGATCTCCTCGGCCGCTGCCAGGACCTCGTCGACGCTGTCCGCCAGTTCGGAGGCGGGCGTCGGGATCCCGGCGTCGGCGAAGACTCCCTTCGCCTGGTACTCGTGCAGTTTCATTATTGGCTCGGGCAGTACTTCCGAGGACGGCGAGTTAGTTGTGTCGAAAGTTATCAGGGTGGCCGCGAGGTGCGTCGCGCACTAATCCGCCTTGGGTCCGGGTCACGCCGCGTCGACCGTCCGCTCGAACTCGCCGATCCCCTCGTCGCTGCCGGCGACGAACACCTCGTCGTCGGCGCGGATCGTGGTGCGCTCGTCGGTGCGGACCTCGCCGTCGCGCACGACGCCGGCGACCATCCACCCCCTGTCCCCGACCCGGCGCGTGTCCCCGAGCGCCTCGCCCGCGAACGGCGCGGCATCGGCCCGGACCAGCCGGATCTGGTTCGTGGGGTCCATCACGCGCTCGCCGTGGACCTCGGAGGCGACGAGCCGCGCGCACACCCGCTGGACGGAGAGGACGTAGTCCGCGCCGGCCCGGAACGCGGCCGACGCCTTCTCGGCGTCCGTCACGCGGGCCAGTATCTCCACGTCGGACGACAGCGACCGGGCCATCGCCACGGTCAAAAGCGCCGTCGCGTCGTCGTCGACCGTGACGACGAGCGCGGAGGCGTCGTCGATGCCGGCCTCGCGGAGCGTCTCGGGTTCGGTCACGTCCCCGACGACGTCCGGGTCGGCCGCCGCGTCGTCGTCGATGGTCGTCGCCGCGACGTCGTCGGGGAAGGCGTTCACCGCCGCCATCCCGCCCTCGCCGAAGCCCGCGACCAGAACCCGGGAATGTGCGGCGGTCCTGCTGACGCGGACGTCGCTCAGGTCGCTGGCCACGTCGTCGATCTCGCCCGCCGGGCCGGCGACGACCAGCACCGTGTTGGGCGTGAGCCGCTCGTCGGGCGACGGCGGCAGCCGCAACTCGCCGTCGAACCAGCCGGCGACGAGCGTCAGGTTCGGGTGACTCGCGAGCGGCGACTCGCGCACCGTGACGCCGTGCAGCGGGCTGTCCCGCCGGACGAGTATCTCCCGGATCACCACGCCGCCGTCGTCGTCGACCGGCGCGTCGACCGCGACCGGCGTCGCCGCCTTCTCGGCGAGCCGTTGGCCGATGAGCGCGTTCGGCGCGACCCCTCTATCCACGCCGACCTCCGTCAGCGCCGCCTTCCGGCGGGTCGATTCGAGGAAGCTGACGACCCGCAGGTCCTCGTTTTCCTCCAGGGCCGTCAGGACGATGCTCGCGGTGCGGTCGCCCGCGTCGGTGATGAGCACGTCGGCCCGGCCGACGGTGGCGCGGCGGAGGTCGTCGCGGTCCTCCGGGTCGCCGTTTATCGCCTGGTAGCCGTCGTCCGAGAGCCGCTTTGCCTCGTCCTCCTCGGAGTCGACGAGCACGTAGTCCACGTCCAGTTCCTCTAGCTCGTCGAGCAGTAGCTCCGCGTTCCGCTGGTACTCGGCGACGACGACGTGGTCGTCCTTCGTCGAGAGCCGGTCGTCCAGGTTGAGCGGCGTTCGCTCGAACAGCGGGATGACGAGAACCCGGAGCGTGACGAAGCCGATCACCACGCCGGTCACCTGGATCGTCACCATCAACACGTTCATCGCCGGGGTGTCCCACGGCGCGTCCGCGCCGAAGCCGGTCGTCGTCATCGTCTCGACGACCGTCTGGAACGACCGGAAGATCGACTGGGGGCGGCCCTCCAGCGCCGCCATCCCCCAGTTGTAGACCACCGTGAGCAGGAGGACGACGGTCCCCAGCCCGACCGCGTACACCACCAGGAGCCGCTGGCGCTGCGTCAGGTCCTTCGGTCGGAACCCCTCGATGTCTCGAAGTTCTCGCATTCGCTGGTTCGTCCCTGTTCGCCCGGCAGGTTAAATGACCGGTCGGAGCAGGCAACGACTCAGTCCTGACTCGGGGTCGAACTCGTCCCCTGCACCCCCATCCGGCGGTTCCGGCTCCGCAGGCCGACGACGGCCCGGTACAGCGGGAACAGCAGCCCTTCGATCCGGCCGCGGACGCCCGTCTCGCCGGCGTACACGACGACGGGGACGCCGGCCGCCGCCGCCCGCTCGATGACGCGGTCCGGCGTGCTCCCGAGCACCCACTGGCGCAGCGCCCGGGTGCGCGACGCGCCGATGACGAGTATCCCGCCGTTCTCGGCCGCCGTCGTCACCAGCCCCTCGGCGACGGTGTCGGCGGTGACGTCGTGGACCTCGACCGACTCGGCCGACGGCAGGCCGCTAAGCGTCGAACTGGGGTCCTCGGCCGTCCCGCCACCGCCGCGCGGATCGACGTTGACGACGTGGACCGCGGCCCCGTTACCGGCCAGCCTGTCGACGAACGGCAGGAGCGCCTCGTGGTGGGGCCCGCCGCCCGCGCCGACGTTGACGACGGAGGGAACGCCGGTGGCGGCGTCGGGGAACCCGTTCACGTACAGCACGTCGCAGGGGGCGCTGTACTCCACCCGCTCGGCGATGTCGGGGTGGTCCTCGGGGTAGCCCATGAGGATGAGGTCGGCCCCGTGGTTCCGCGCGGTCTGGACGATGCCGAAGCCGACGTCGCGGGAGACGTGCCCCTCGACGGTGTACTCCACCTCGACCCCGGCGGCGGCGAGTTCGTCGCCGATCCGGGTGGCGCGCTCCTCCGCCGTGTCGACGACCATCTCGCTCGGCGTCTGGTCGGGGATCCCGGTGACGGTTATCACCTGCACGACGGGGTCGTCGGCGTACTGCTGCCCGACGGTCGCCGCGAGGCGGACGTACCGGGGCGCACGGTCGGGACGGCGAACAGGGACGACGATCCGGAACCGGTCCTCGTCCCCCGTCCCCGTGCCCTCGCCCGCCGTCGACGCCACCGGCGCCTCGTCGGGGTCCCGACCGCCGCCACCGCCGCCGACCGACCGCCTGGCCGCCTCCTCCGGGGAGTACGGCGAGACGACGCGCTCGAACAGTTCCCCGGTCTCGGGCGCGCCGCCCCAGACCAGATAGGCGGCCACGAGCCCCGTGATGACGATCGTGCCGACCACGACGCCGGTGACCGGAAGGTTCGTGATCAGCGCGAGGTTGGCGAGGATGCCGACGACCGGCAGGAGCGGGACCAGCGGGACGCGGACCGGTCGCTCGATGTCCGGGAAGCGCCGCCGCGAGACGATCAGCGCGACGTTGACAACGGACAGCGGCGCGAGCAGGTTGAACGTCGCGAAGCCGGTCAGCGCGTCCAGTCCGAGGCCGAGGCCGAGCGGGCCGCCCCCGGCGGGAAACGCCATGATGAACGCGACGATCATGACGACGATGGTCGCCGTGACCGTCCCGACGCTCCAGAACGGCGTGCCGTAGACGGGGTGGATCCGCGAGAACGGCCGCGGTGCCTGCCCCTGTCGGCCCATCAGCGACCCGATGCTGCTGGCGGCGAGCACGCTCGCGTTCGACGCGCTCACCATGCTGAAGATCGCGCCGGCGACGATCAGGGCCATCCCGACGTTGCCGAGGAAGGCGTTCGCGACGGTGCCCATCGCCGTCTCGCCCTCCTCGGCGATGACCTCCGCCGGGATCGGCGCGTTCACCATGGCGACGATGACGAACGCGTAGAGGATCGTGACGGTGACGATGCTCGCCGCGATAGCCCGCGGGACCGTCTTCCGGGGTTCGATGATCTCCCCCGCGCTGGCCGCGATGGCGGAGAACCCGAAGAACGTGATGAACGCCAGCGCCGCGATGGAGACGATCCCGCCCACGTCCGTCGAGAACGCCGCCGTGAACGACCCGACCGTCTCCGCCGGGGCCTTGTACGCGAACGCGCCGCCGATGAAGGCGATCAGGACCGCCACCTTCGCGCCGCTGACGATCACCTGGAACGCCCCGCTCTCCTCGGTCCCCTGCGCGTTGAGCGCGCCGAGCAGGACGGCCGCCAGGACCCCGATCGTCCCGTGGGGGATGGGCCACCCGTGCGGGACGATGAACTCGAAGAACCACTCGTCCATCGTCGCGAGGTAGAACGCCGTCGTCCCGGTGTAGCCGAGAAACAGCGACGCGCCGACGCCGTACTCCAGCAGGTCGCGGTCGAACGTCCGCGAACTGAAGAGGTAGCCGCCGCCGTTCTCCGCGTAGATCGACGCGAACTCCGAGTACGACGCCGCGGTCACGCCGGCGATGAGCGCGGCGATGACGAAGGAGAGTATCGCGCTGCTCCCGACGACGGCCACCGCCTGCCCGGACAGCGAGAAGATGCCCGCCGCTATCATCGTCCCAAGCCCGAGCGCGAACGCGACCCAGAACCCGAGCGTACGGGTGTGTTCGACCATACGATCGGTTCGTCGGGGACCCGGTAAAGCGCCAGTGTCCGGCCGGTTACCTGTCCCGGTCCGTACCGGTCACCCGTCGGGCAGGATCGCGTCGGCCAGCGCCCGCGCACGCTCGACGTGCTCGTCCGCCTCCGGGTGGCCGGTCCCCTCCACCTCGGCGAGCAGGTCCTGGACGTGGCCGACGCGCTCCGCGACCGTCCCCGGCGGCAGGTCGCTCCCGGCGAGGTCCGCCGCCACGGCCTCCGCCTCGCCGATCCACCGGCTCGCGTCGCGTTCGACCGGTAGTTCGGCCGTCGCGGCGAGGCGCTCGTACAGTTCCCGGAGCGTCGCGTCGTGGTCGCTCACGACACGGGATCGAACCGCCAGCGCCGTGTGGGTTATGCCCGCGGCCGGCCGGCGTCGCTTCCCCCCGGCCCGACAGGTAACGCGAGCGTGGACTGGCGCTTAACCCGCTCCCCGTGGAACCGCGGCCATGCCCGACTTCGGCTTCGCCCTGTCGAGCGAACTCCACGGCCCGAACGAACTCGTCGACCACGCGGTCCGCGCCGAGGAACTCGGCTTCGACTACCTGACGATATCCGACCACTACCACCCGTGGATCCCCGCACAGGGCGAGAGCCCGTTCGTCTGGTCGACGCTGGGCGGCGTATCGCGGGCCGTCGACGGGATACCGGTCGAGACCGGCGTCACGTGCCCGATCATGCGGATCCACCCGGCGATAGTCGCGCAGGCCGCCGCGACGGCGGCGACGATGCACCCCGGGACGTTCTCGCTCGGCGTCGGCACCGGCGAGGCGCTGAACGAGCACGTACTCGGCGACCACTGGCCCGAGCAGCCGGTCCGCCTGGAGATGCTGGAGGAGGCGGTCGCGGTGGTCCGGAAGCTCTGGTCCGGTGAGCAGGTGAGCCACCACGGCACCCACTTCGACGTGGAGAACGCCCGCTTGTTCACGCTCCCCGACGAGGAGCCGGACGTGCACGTCTCGGCGTACGGCGAGCGCGCCGCCCGGACCGCCGCCGAGATAGGCGACGGCCTCGTCTCGGTCGGCCCGCAGGAGGACGTCGCGGAAGCCTTCGCGGACGCCGGCGGTGAGGGGCCGAAGTACGGCCAGTTGAGCCTCTCCTACGCCGAGACAGAGGACGAGGCGGTCGAGGCCGCCTACGAGCGCTGGCCGAACACGGCGCTGACGGGCGAACTCAGCTCGCTGCTGCCGACCCCGACCCACTTCGACCAGGCCTGCGAGATGGTCGAACCCGCCGACATCGCCGAGGGGAGCATGGTCACGGACCCAGACCCGAACGCCCACGTCGAGAACGTCGGCGCGTTCGAGGACGCGGGGTACGACCGCGTGACGCTCATGCAGGTCGCCCCGGACGTGGAGGGGGTACTGGAGTTCTACGCCGAGGAAGTGATGCCGTCGTTCTGACGGCGGGGACGCCCCGTCGAGTTCAGAGCACGTTGCCGTGCTCGTCTATCTCGCCGCGAACCACGCGCGTCGAGGAGATCCGCTCCCCGTCGTCGGCGAGGACGTGCGGGACGACTATCTCCGCCAGCGGCTCGAACCCCCGTTCCTCGCGCCGGCGGTTGATCGCCGCCACCCGGTCGTCCGTCTCCGGCGAGACGACGATGGCGTCGAGCGCCGGGTCGTCGTCCGCGAAGCCGTACTCGTCGTCGATCCGCCGGATCTCGACGTCGCAGCCGCGCCCGTCGAGGCGGTCCAGTTCGGCCGCCACGCGCTCGCGGCGCTCCTCGAACGGCGGCACCGGGCGGTCCCGGGACGACCGGGCCAGGTCGTCGCTCGTGACCCCGACCACGACGCCCCCGTCGCCGCGCTCCAGCGCCGCCTCGAACAGGGCGCGGTGTCCGTCGTGGATCGGGCCGAACGTGCCGGCGACGACGACTCGCATAAGGGGAGTTGGTCCCGGAGCGGCTTATACGGTCGGCCGCGCTCCGCCGGAGCTAGTCGGACCCGTTACCGAGCGTGACGACGCCCTCGCCGGCGGCGAAGTTGACCCGTTTCTCCTCGCCGACGGTCAGGCTCACCGTCGCCGCATCGAGCGTTTCCGGGCGCTCGAAGCGCACGGCCACCGTCCGTGAGGTCAGGTCCGCCGTGTAGACGCAGGGGTGGCGCTCGCAGCCGAACGCGCGGATCCCGTCGTCGGTCGCCTCGACCCGCTTGACGTGGGGCGTCACCGTCCCGGACCCCCAGCCGGTCTGGGCGACCAGCACGGCCTCGCTCCCGAAGTCGGTCCCCTCGACGAGCGCGACCGCCTCGGAGTCGGAGTCCTCGAGGCGTTCCAGGTCCGACTCGTCGGTCAACAGCGTCGCATAGTACTGGGAGTTCTCGTTGGACTCGTCCAGCCGGAGCCCCTCGTCGGCGAGACACGACCCCCGCCCGTTCGCCTGCGAGAACGCGACTGACGGCTCCGCGGCCATGTTCTCGCAGAGCCAGAGCGGGTCGCGGCCGTCCTCCGGCGGGTCGCAGTCCGGCTCCGATATCTCGTACGGCGGTTCGTCGACGCGGGCGACGCCGTCGGGCAGTTCGCCGTCGAGTTCGGTCCCGCCGTTTTCGCCGTTCCCGTCGTCCTCCGTCTCGGTGCGGTCGGGGGTCGTCGCGCCGTCGTCGGTCTCCGGGTCGTCGCTCCCGTCGGCGTCACCGCCCGGACCGCCCTCCGACAGACACCCAGCGAGCGCGGTGCTCGCGAACGAGACGCCCGCGACGAGTGCTCGTCTCCGGTTCAGTTCCATACGCCACGGTGGGCGGTAAGGTATGAATCCCTTCTGTAGACTCAAATCGCCGGTTGACCTACGGAGCGGCTACGTCCCGCCGTCGATGGAGTAGACGTACCAGTTCCCCTCGTACGTGCGGACCTGGTACACCGTCTCGAACGTCGTCGTTTGCTCCTCGCCGTCCTGGGTGTAGGTCATCTCGAACTCCACCGCCACGGACGCGCGGTCTTCGGACATCTCCTCCATGTCCATCGACAGGACGGTGATCTCGCCGCCGGAGCCGCTTTCCTCGGGCGAGGTGGTCGCGGTCCCGTCCGGGTGGACGACCGCCGCCATCGCTTCGGCGTCGTCCTGCTGCCCGGCCTCGACGTACGCCTCGACGGCTTCCCGGGGCGACGCCGCGCCGTCGCCGACCTGACCGCCACCGGACTCGCCGTCGCCCGACGGTTCGGCCACTTCGACCGTGGCCGACGCCGCTTCGTTCGGGGATATCTCGACTTTGTACTCGCCGCTCTCGGGGATCTCCCTGAGCCACGTGTCCGACGAGTCCGTCCCGGCGTTCAGCAGGAAGTGCCCGCTCCTGCTGATGAACGCCAGCGTGGTGGCGTCGTTCTCGCTGTCGACGCTCACCCGGACCCGCGCCCCGGCTTCCAACTCGAGGGTGAACCGGTTCGTCTCCGTCACCCGCTCGTCGAACACCGTCTCGAACCCGTCGTCGCCCTCCTCCGTCGTGCCGTCGTCGGTCGAGGTCCCGTCGCCCCCGCCCTCCGTGCTCCCGTCGGATTCGGACGTGTCCACTCCGCCGCCGTCGGTGGAGTCGCCCGGATCGCCGCCGTCATCGCCCGTGTCGCCCGAGTCGCCGCCGCCCGAGCAGCCGGCGACCCCCGTCACCACGGCCGTCGCCCCGACCGCCCGGAGCGCCCGGCGTCGGCTCCATCGGTCGGTCCTTTCCTCCGTCATCCGTCGACACCCCCAGTCCGGTTCGGTTGCGCTACGTTGGTGTGGGACATGAACTATATTCTATCGGACCCGTTTTCGAGGGGACAAGTAAAGTTGAGACGCTACCTGTGTAGTGCCACGTCGACGGAGACCGCCGGACACCGCCGTTGCGCCGGACGCCGCGCTCGCGAGTTGAACTGATAGAAGTGCTCCGTCTGGGATTTGAACCCAGGTCATCGGCTCGAAAGGCCGAAATGATTGGCCGGACTACACCAACGGAGCGGGCTGCATCAGACCGTACCGGGTTTTTGCTTATATGCCCATCGGATCGGGCTCACAGCGGGGCGGCCACGCCACGGTCGGCTACCGCTTTCCCAAAGGCTTAGCGGGGGTCACCCGTCTCCCCGGACATGAGACGCGTGCGCTTTCGCGACCAGGCCGGCGCGGTGCGAACGGGCGAGTGGACCGACGAGGGAATCGAGTTCGGCGGCGAGACGTACGACCCGGACGCCGTCGACGTGCTCCCCCCGTCCGAACCCTCGAAGATCGTCTGTATCGGCCGCAACTACGCGAAACACGCGGAGGAGCGAAACGAGGAGGTACCGGACCGCCCGCTGCTGTTCCTGAAGCCGCCCAACGCCGTCGCGGGCCACGGCGACGAGATCAGCCTGCCGGCCGGGAAAGAAGGGATCGAACACGAGGCCGAACTCGCCGTCGTGATCGGGCAGCAGTGCCGGAACGTCCCCGAGAGCGAGGCCGCAGAGGTGATCGCGGGCTACACCTGCATGAACGACGTGTCGAACCGCGAGGACCAGTCCCGGGAACAGAACTGGGTCCGCGGGAAGGCGTTCGACGGGGCCGCGCCGCTCGGTCCGGTCGTCGCGCCGCCGGAAGACGTGCCCGAGGACGCCCGGATCCGGTTGCGCGTGAACGGCGAGACGCGCCAGGACTCCTCGCTGGAACACCTCATCTTCCGCGTGCCGGAGCTGATCGCCGAGATAACGACCTACATGACGCTCGAACCCGGCGACGTGATCGCCACCGGAACGCCCGAGGGCGTCGGCCCGCTCACCGACGGCGACCGCGTCGAGGTCGAGATAGAGGGCGTCGGAACGCTGGCCCACACGGCGACACGGGACTGAGCAGACCGAACGACAAGTCCTAAGTTTTAGGTTTGCCTAATCACGCTGATGACGGAGCTGACGCGACGCGACGCGCTCGCCGCGCTGGCCTCCGGCGGCGTCGTCGTCGGGGCGGGCGCGGCCGGCTTGCGGCGGTCGCTCGCCGACGCGCCGGACGACGGCGTCGACCTCTCCGCGGAGCGCGAGCGCGACCTGCTTTTCGCCGTCGCCGAGGTCGTTTACCCGTCCGAACTCGACGGCGTGCGCGAGTTCGTCGAGACGTACGTCGCCGGCCGCGCGGACGACCGCGACGGGTACCGGGCGGCGACCCGCGAGGCGCTGGCGACGATAGACGAGCGCGCCCGGACGTGGCGGGACGCCGAGTTCCCCGCGCTGCCCCCCGACGAACGCGACGCCCACCTGCGCGAGATGGGGCTGCACAGCGCCGACGCCGACCCCGACGGCTACGAGTCCGCCCGGATCCGCTACTACGTCGTCAACGAACTGCTGTACGCGCTGTACAGTTCCCCGACGGGCGGCGAACTGGTCGGGATCGAGAACCCGCAGGGCCACCCCGGCGGGGGCGACACCTACCGGCGGGGGCCGCGATGAGCGCGGACGGCGACGTCGACCGCACGCCGTCCGAGCGCGCCGACGTCTGCGTCGTCGGTGCCGGGCCGGCCGGCGCGCTCGTCGCCCACCGGCTGAGCGCCCGCGGGTACGACGTGGTGGTGCTGGAGGCCGGCGAGCGGTTCGACGCCGCCGACCGCCCCGAGCGGATGGAGCGGGCGATCCGCCCCGGCCACGACCCGCTTGAGGTGTGGGACATGGGCGGAACGCGCGACGCCTACACCGCCGACGGCGAGCGGTTCTACCCGCTGAACGCCGGCCGCGTCAAGGGGGTCGGCGGCACGACGCTCCACTGGCAGGGCATGGTGATGCGGTTCCACGAGCGGGACTTCGAACTGCGCTCGCGGGCCGGCGTCGGGCGGGACTGGCCCATCGGCTACGACGACCTGCGCCCGTACTACGCCGAGGCCGAATCCGAACTCGGCGTCGCCGGGGCCGACGACAATCCCTTTGCCCCGCCCCGCGAGGAGCCGTTCCCGATGCCCGCGTTCCGCCCGTCGTACAGCGACTCGCTGTTCGCGGATGCCTGCGAGGAGCTGGGCATCGCGATGCACTCCGTGCCGAACGCGCGCAACTCCGAGCCCTACGACGACCGGAGCGAGTGCGTCGGCTACGGTACCTGCAAGCCGGTCTGCCCGTCGGGCGCGAAGTACTCCGCGGACGTGCACGTCCGCAAGGCCGAGCGCGAGGGCGCGCGCGTAGTCGACCGTGCCCCGGTCCAGCGGCTCGTCCACGGCGACGACGGCGAGCGCGTCGAGGCCGCCGTCTACGCGACGCCGGACGGCCGCGAACACCGCCAGGAGGCCCGGGAGTTCGTCCTCGCTGCGGGCGGCGTCGAGATACCGCGCCTCCTGTTGCTGTCGAAATCCGAGCAGTATCCCGACGGCCTCGCCAACTCCAGCGGCGCGGTCGGCCGGTACTTCATGGACCACCTCTTTGCCGGCACGAGCGGGCGGCTCGGTGAACCGACCCGGCAGAACCACGTCGGCTTCGTCACCAGCGAGTCCCACCAGTTCTACGACGACGGGGACGCCGACGTCGGCGCGTTCAAACTGGAGTTCCTCAACTACGCCGGCCCCTCGCCGGTCGAACTCGCGCTCTCGGGCGACGAGTGGGGCGACGACCTGCTCGGCTCGCTCCGGGGCGCGTACGGCGACCACGTCGCCGTCGGCGGCCTCGTCGGCCAGCTCCCGCGGAAGGAAAACCGCGTCACGCTCGACCCCTCGACCACCGACGACCACGGCAACCCGGTCCCGCGGATCCGCTGGTCGCTGGACGACCGGACGAAGCGCACGATCCGCCGCGCGAACGAGGTCCAGCGGTCGATACTGGAGGAACTCGGCGCGGAGGTCGGGACGGTCGTCGGCCCGACGTCGACCGGCCCCGCGTTCCACCACATGGGCACGACGCGGATGGGAACCGACCCGTCCGAGAGCGTGGTGAACCCGCGCCTCCGGACCCACGACCTGGCCAACCTGTGGATCCCCTCCAGTTCCGTCTTCGTCACGGGCGGCGCGCTGAACCCGACGCTGACCATCGCCGCGCTCGCGCTGAAAGCGGCGGATCACGTCGACGAGGCGCTGTAGGCGCGCCCCGCGATCCGGCGTCCCCCGGGCTCAATCGCGGCGGAGGTGCGTGTCGACGAACGTCCGCCAGGGTCGGAAGGGGAAGTCAGGTCCGGACTCGTCCCCGGGTTCGGGGCCGCTCTCCGCGTCGTCTTCGGTCTCGGGTTCGTCCTCGCCGCTCCCGCCGCAGTGGTCGCAGGTCTCCCCCCGGTTGAACGCCCGCAGGTCGTCCCGGATCGGCTCGCCGTCCACGCCGCGGGCGTCCTCCCACGTCCAGGTGAGCGTGTAGTCGTCGGGCGCGGCGACGTAGGCCCACCTGTCGTCGGACGCGTCGTCGGACCGGGCCAGCCACGTGAGTGCGTCGCCGATCCGGGGTTTGATCTCGGTCGCCGCCTCCTCGCACGCGCCGCCCTCACCGACTCGGATCGCGGCGACGTTGGCCTGCGCGACGACGACCTGCCGCGCCAACTGGAGCGCCTTGTCGGCCCCGGGTGGATCCCGGAGGACCGCGTACGTCGTCTCCCTGTCGTACCGCGCCCCGCTCCGGTCGAGGCGGAAGTGCGTCCGCGTGTCGCCGAACTTGGCGGGGTGGTTCTTCCAGTACTGGAACGGGCGCGGACAGTCGAGCGTCGCCGCCGCGGTACCCGTCGCCCCGGCGATTCCGACCGCCAGGCCGCCACTCGCGGCGACGCCGCGCCGCAGGACCGTCCGCCTCGTGACCTCCTCTGTCATCGTTACCGATCTGTCCCACGCCGGATCATTTCGTTATGACATCCGTTACCACAGTGCCGTTCGGGTAAGCCGGTCGTACTCCGGCGGAACGCGGGGATTAACGCCGCCCCGGGGAGCGTGGCCGCCGGCAACGGGCTTGAGCAACCTTAAGACCCGCCGCCCACTTCCCCCGACTATGCAACCGCGAGACCTGTCGGCCCACGACCCCTACGAGGCGGGCCGCGGGATAGAGGAGGTCGCCCGCGAACTCGGGCGGGACCCCGACGAGTTCGTCAAGTTGGCGTCGAACGAGAACCCGCTCGGGCCGAGCCCCGACGCCGCCGACGCGATCCGCGAGGCCGCCGGCCGGGCCAACTCGTACCCGACCGCGGCACACACGGACCTGACCGCCGCCGTCGCGGACGCCTGGGACGTCGCCGAGGCGCAGGTGTGGCTCGCCAACGGCGGCGACGGCGCGCTCGACTACCTCGCCCGCGCGGCGCTGTCGCCCGGCGACGACGTGCTCGTGCCCGACCCCGGCTTCTCCTACTACGCGATGAGCGCCCGCTACCACCACGGGGCCGTCCGGTCCTACCCCCTCGCGGCGGCCGACGACTACGCGATGGACGCCGACACCGTGCTCGACGCCTACGACGGCGAGCGCGTCGTCTACGTCACCTCGCCGCACAACCCGACGGGGCGCGTGATGGCGCTGGACGAAATCGAGCGCGTCGCGGCCGAGACGGACGAGGAGACGCTCGTCATCGTCGACGAGGCCTACGGCGAGTACGCGGCCGAACCCTCCGCCGTCTCGCTGGTCGGCGGCGTGGCGAGCAAGGAGGCGGGCCTCTCGGACGCCGCCGAGGACCGCGCCCCCCGCGACGACGTCGCCGTCCTGCGGACGTTCTCGAAGGCGTACGGCCTCGCGGGCGTCCGCCTCGGCTACGCCGTCGTCCCGGACGCGTGGGCCGACGCGTACGCGCGGGTCAACACGCCGTTTGCGGCCAGCGAGATCGCCTGCCGGGCGGGCCTCGCGGCGATGGGCGACCGCGAGCACGTCCGCGAGTCCGTGGAGACGGCGGCGTGGGCCCGCGAGTACGTCAGCGACCACGTCGACGCGCCGACGCTCCCGAGTTCGGGGAACTTCGTGCTCGTGGAGGTCGGCGACGGGACCGGGACGTACGAGGCGCTGAAGCGCCGCGGCGTCATCGTCCGTGACACGTCGAGCTACGGCCTCCCCGAGTACGTGCGGCTCACCTGCGGCACGCGCGAGGAGACCAGAACCGCCGTGAGCGAACTGAACGAGGTGCTCGCATGAGGGTCGCCGTCACCGGCACGCCCGGGACGGGCAAGACGACCGCGACCGAGCGGCTGGACGTCGACCTCGACGTGGTCCACCTCAACGAGGTCCTCCGCGAGGAGGGGCTCTACGACGAGGTCGACGAGGAGCGCGGCAGCGTCGTCGCCGACATGGACGCCGTCGCCGAGTGGCTCGGCGACTACGACGACGCCGTGATAGACTCCCACCTCGCGCACCACTTCGACGCGGACCGCGTCGTTGTGTTGCGCTGCCGTCCCGAGGAGATCGAGCGCCGCCTCCGCGAGCGGGGCGAACCCCCCGAGAAAGCCGAGGAAAACGCCGAGAGCGAGGCGCTGGACGTGATCCTCGCGGAGGCGGTCGACGCCCACGGCGAGGAGCGCGTGTACGAGGTGGACACGACCGACCGCGACCCCAACGAGGTGGCCGCCGCCGTCGAGGCCGTCGTCGCGGGCGAGCGCGAACCGAGCGCGGGCACCGTCTCCTTCGTCGAGTACCTATGACGCTGGACCAACTGCGCCCCTACGTCGACGGGCTGCTCGACCCGTGGGTGAGTGCGGCCGACCGCGTCGGCCTCACGCCCAACGGCGTCAGCGCCGTCGCGGGGCTGGTCGCCGTCGGCGCGGGCGTCGCGTACTACCTCGCCGGGGCCGACCCAGTCTGGTACGCCGTCGGCTCGGCGCTGGTCGTGCTCAACGGCTGGTTCGACGTGATCGACGGCGCGCTCGCCCGCCGGCAGTCGGTCGACTCGGAGGCCGGCGACCTGCTGGACCACGTGCTCGACCGCTACGCCGACATCGTCATCATCGCCGGCGTCGCCGCCGGCGTCGGGCGCTACGACCTCGGCCTCGCGGCGGTGACCGGCGTCCTGATGACCTCCTACCTCGGCACGCAGGCCCAGGCCGTCGGGCTGGACCGCCTGTACGCCGGCCTCGTGGGTCGCGCCGACCGGCTGGTGATCATCGCGGCGGTCGGCTTCGCGGCGGCGGCCGTCGACCCGACGGCCTACGGCCTCGGGCTGCCGGGGTGGCTGCTCGTCTTCCTCGCGGTCGTCGGCCACCTCACCGCAGTCCAGCGGTTCTACGAGGCGTGGGGCCGGCTCGACTGACCCCGTCGCATCATTTATACAGCGGCGCGATATACCCTCACGCATGGTTCAGTGTGAGATGTGCGGCGCGGAGACCTCGTCGCCGAAGAAGGTGAAAGTCGAAGGCGCGGAGTTGGACGTCTGCAGCGACTGCGCCGACTTCGGGACGGAGGTCAAGACCCAGTCCTCGTCCGGCGAGACGTCGACCAAGTACTCGACGTCGTCCGGCGGGTCCAGCTCGTCGTCCAGCGCCTCGGGCAGCACCTCGACGACGAGCTCCACCGGCGGCGGCTCCCGGAGCCGGTCGGACATGTTCGACGACATGGACGAGCTCGCGCAGGACTACGACGACCGCATCCGCAACGCCCGCGAGGACCGCGGGCTCTCGCAGGCCGACCTCGCCAACGAGCTCAACGAGAAGGCGAGCCTCATCCGGAAGTTAGAGCGGGGCGACACGCTCCCCAGCGACGAGGTGCAGTCCGAACTGGAGGGCTACCTCGACATCACCCTGAGCGGCAGCGGCGGCGGCGAGGACACCGAGTGGGAGGGCGGCTCCTCGACCGGCGAGTACACGCTGGGCGACGTGGTCAAGCGCAAGGACTGAGCCCGCCCGGCTCGGGCGACGCCTGCCGTTCTCGCAACCTATTTGTCCCGCCGCCGATGCGGTACGAGTATGTTCGTTCTCGTCAACCTGAAGGCGTACCCGTGTGACCCCGTCGCCGTCGCGGAGGCCGCGGCGGACGTCGACGACGACACCGACGCGGAGATCGTCATCGCGCCACAGGCCGCCCACCTGCCGGCCGTGGCCGACACCGGCGTGACGACGTGGGCCCAGCACGTCAGCCCCGTCGAGCACGGCAGCCACACCGGCAGCACGCTCGCCGAGGCGGCCGCCGACGCCGGCGCGACCGGCACGCTGCTCAACCACTCGGAGAACCGGCTGAAGCTCGCCGACATCGACGGTTCGCTCGACGCCGCCGAGCGCGTCGGCTTCGACACCTGCGTATGCGCGAACAACCCCGAGCAGGTCGCCGCGGCGGCCGCGCTCGGCCCGGACGGCGTCGCCGTCGAGCCGCCGGAACTGATCGGCACCGGGACGCCCGTCAGCCAGGCCGACCCGGACATCGTTCGGGACGCCGTCGCGGCCGCCGAGGACGTCGACGAGAGCGTCGACGTGTACTGCGGCGCGGGGATCAGTACGGGCGAGGACCTCGTGGCCGCCCGCGACCTCGGGGCCGACGGCGTCCTGCTCGCCAGCGGCGTGGCGAAGGCCGACGACCCGGCCGCCGCGCTCGCCGACCTCGTCGACCCGCTGTAACGACGGTCGACCCGGGTCGCCGACGACCCGCACTTCTATCCTCCCGGGCGCCCGAGGGTGAGTATGACCGATCCCGACGACCGCCCGCTCGCGGAGCGACTCGACGAACAGCTCATGGGACTTGGCGTCTACCTGACCGACGTGGAGGCCGGGGACGACCGACTGGCGATAGAGTACGAGACGGTCGCGCCCGGCGACGGCGTCCCGGGGCGGCAGGTCGGCCAGGTGCTCCAGACGGTCTGGTCCGTCCGCGGCGAGGACGCCGACCCCGTCAGCGTCGACGCGACGGTGACGGACGACGACGGGGAGCTTCGCGGCACCTGGCGCGCGGAGGCCGAGTGGGTCGAACGGCTCGGCGACGACCTGACCCAGACGGAGTTCTCGGAGCGGGTGCTCGACACCGTCGAGGAGCCGTCGGCTACGCCTTGAGAAGCGCCATTGGGTGCCCGTCGTCGAGGCTCGCCGGGCCGTCGCCGCCGTCGTCGGGCGCGGCCGCCCGGGCGGTCGCCTCGTGGACCGAGAGCACCGCCTCGAATTCCGCGTCGCTCATGTCGTGGTGGTCGGCGAACTGCCGCCAGATCCGCCGCGGGAGCGCGACGTAGTACGCCTCGCCGTCGGCGAAGGCGAGCGGGTCCTCGCGCAGCGTCGTCCGCCACTCGTACACCAGGCCGTCGACGCCGGGCAGGTCGGACATGCCCTCCTGGTGGCGCGAAAGCAGCGCCCGGAGGTCGTCGGCGTCGACGCCGGCGTCGGCCGCGGCGCTCCGGACCCGCTCGTCGGCGAAAAATGCCGGACTGTCGCTCATGGGCGTCCCTGCGTGCTCCACGAACACGTATCGTTCGCTTCGGCGGGGTCGCCTACGAGACCGTCGCGGACTCGGAGTCGCTCTCCAGGTACTCCTCCTCCCACTCGCGGCGCGCCTCTATCTCGCGTTTCCCCCGCTGGGTCAGCGCGTAGTAGTTGGTTCGGCGGTCGAGTTCCCCCTTCTCGACCAGCCCCTTGTCGACCAGCGTGTCGAGGTTCGGGTACAGCCGACCGTGATGTATCTCCGTCTCGTAGTACTTCTCGAGTTCGTCCTTGATAGCGAGTCCGTGTGGGTCGTCCAAGCCAGCGATGACCGTCAGCAGATCCCGCTGGAACCCTGTTAGATCGTGCATCGTTCCCCCCACCGTACTGTAATATCACACTCGGCATAAACGTATGGGGGTATCACACCACACCCCGCGGATCCGAGACGACGGGATCCGGCCGTCGGGAGAGGGTTTAAGCCTCGACCGATACAGGTTGGCCTCATGAGCGACGAGCGAGTGTTCGTCTCGCACGCGCCGGGGGATGGGGAACTCGTCGGGCGGCTGTTCCGGTCGATCCGGAACCTGCCCTTTGACGTCCACGTCGCGGGCGAGGAGGTGGAGCGGGGCCGCGACAGGGGGAGCCTCAGGGGCCGCATCGACGAGAGTTCCGTCACCGTAGCGGTGCTGACCCCGGCCGGGGCGTCGAACCAGTGGGTCAACCAGGAGATCGGGTACGCCGTCGCTCGGGGGGTAGACATCGTGCCGGCCACGTCGAGCGCGGACCTGCTCGGCGGCTACCTCGCCGGGTCCGACACGGTCACGCTCGACGGCGAGTCGATGGACCGGTCCGTGTTCGAACTCCTCTCGGCCCTGCGGAGCCTGCTGGCCCCGGTCGGGGGGCTGGACACGCCGAAGTGGTACCTCCCGTTCCACTGCACCGTCGAGGGCTGTTCGGCCGCCGTGACGCTCGACGTCGACCGCGACCAGCCCGGCCTGTGGCGGCTCCACGACCACGGGCGGACGATCCACGTCGACTGCGGCGAGTGCGGCGCGCGGTACCACTTCGACCCGGGGACGCTGGCCTTCCTCCGGCGGGAGACCCCACGCGCCGAGTGAGGCGGGGCGGGCGTCGCCCCCGCCCGCGGCTCACTCCGTGAGCCGCTCGTACGCCCGCTTGACGGCCTTGAACTCCGACTGGCTGCCGCCCGCGCGGTCCGGATGCGCCTCCTTTACCTTCTCCAGGAACGCCGACCGGATCGCCTCGTCGTCGGCATCGCCGTCGACGCCGAGCGTCGCGTACGCCTCGGCCCGGCGCATCCGCACCGCCTTCACGATGCCGTCCGCTAAGCCTTCGTCCTTGCAGTCCGGACAGAACGACTGCGTCCGGCCGTCGACCATCTCGACGCGGTACAGTTCGACGGTGAACTCCTCGCGACAGCCGTCGCAGGCGTTTCGCGTGACCGCCGTCTCGTCCGTCTCGTCCGTGGCCGAGCGGTCGGCCGCCCCGTCGGTGTCGTCGGCCGCCGCCCGGTCGCCCGTCGTCGACGTGCGGTCGTCGCCGCGGCCCGGGACGTGCCGCTCGCACTCCCCACAGCACAGCACGGACGTCCCGTCGGACAGCGTCACCTCCGTGAGGTCCGCCACGCGGTGCTCGGCCCCGCAGCCGTCACAGGAGCGGCGTCGCTGGTCCAGCCCGGCCGCCTTCTCGGCGGCCGTCTCGGCGTACTCGCGACACTCCGGGCAGCAGACCGCGGTGTGGCCGTCCGGCATCGTCACGGAGTACAGATCGTCGACCGGCAGGCTTCGCCCGCAGCCGTCACAGCCCCGCCTGTCGGTCACAGCCATCGTCGGCCGTTTGACTCTCGTCGTATATATGTCTTGCAGGTGGCAGGATGGGCGTCCGTTCCGGACGGCGTCACTGCCCACGAGTTAATAACTCGGATCCAGTTCTTTATTTACTACTGCGATCCCCGGCCGCTCTGATAGCAGGAGGATTAATAAACGAACGGTTCGTACTCACCGCCAATGAGCAACGAGACTGCGGACGGGCGGTCGATAACGCTCTCGGTCCCCGACATGGACTGTGCGTCCTGCGCGTCGAAGGTCGAGGGCAGCGTCGGGGAGGTCGACGGCGTCACGGCCATCAGCCCGAACCCGACGACCGGGAAACTCGACGTGACGTTCGACCCGGCCGCCGCCGACGCCGCCGACGTGACCGCCGCCGTCGAGGCCGCCGGCTACGAGGTCGCGGCGGGCGGCCCGGACGAACCGGGGGCCGACACGGCCGCCGTCTGGCGGAGCGCCCGCGCTGTCAAGACCGGCGTCGCCGGCGCGTTCCTCGCGCTCGCCCTCGTCGTGCAGTGGGGCGTCCCCGGCGCGAACGCGACGCTCGTGACCGCGCTGGGCGGGGAGTGGGCGCTGGCGGACGCGCTCTTCCTCGGGGCGGTCGCCGTCGGCGGCGAGGTGATCGTCCGCAACGGCTACTACTCGGCGCGGAACCTGAGCCTCGACATCGACTTCCTGATGACCGTGGCGATACTCGCGGCCACGGGGCTGACGCTCGCGGTGCCCGACGAGAACTTCCTGGTCGAGGCGGCGTCGCTCGCGGTCCTGTTCAACCTCGCGGAGGTGCTCGAACGCTACTCCGTCACGCGGGCGCGCCAGTCGCTGGCGGAACTGTTCTCGCTGGCCCCGGATACCGCGGTGGTCAGGCGCGACGGGGAACTCGTCGAGGTGCCGGTCGACGCGGTCGGCGTCGGCGAGACAGTCGTCGTGGAGCCGGGCGAGAAGGTGCCCCTCGACGGCGTGGTCACGGAGGGCGAGAGCGCGGTCAACGAGGCCCCGATCACCGGGGAGAGCGTCCCCGTCGACAAGCGCGAGGGCGACGACGCCTTCGCGGGCACGATAAACCAGCAGGGGTATCTGGAGATCCGCGTCACGGCACAGGCCGACGACAGCACGCTCGCCCGGATCATCGACCTCGTGGAGGGCGCACAGGAGAACCGGACCGACCGCGAGCAGTTCGTCGACCGCTTCGCCGGCTACTACACGCCGGTCGTGACGGCCGCGGCGATACTGACGGCCGCGGTGCCGCCCCTGCTCGGCGCGGACCCGGTGACGTGGGCCGTCCGCGGCATCGCCTTGCTGGTGATCGCCTGCCCCTGCGCGTTCGTCATCTCGACGCCGGTCTCGGTGGTGTCGGGGGTCACGAGCGCGGCGCGCAACGGCGTCCTGATCAAGGGCGGCGACCACCTGGAGACGATGGGCGAGGTCGACGCCGTCGCCCTCGACAAGACGGGGACGCTCACGACCGGCGAACTGTCGGTGACGGACGTGGTGCCGCTGGCCGGCAACGACGCCGCCGACGTGCTGGCCTGCGCCCGCGGCGTCGAATCCCGGAGCGAGCACCCCATCGGCGACGCCATCGTCGAGCACGCCGAGTCCGAGGGGGCCGAGGCCGGTGACGTCTCCGACTTCGAGGCGATCACCGGGCAGGGCGTCCGCGCGGACCTCGACGGGACGACCCACTACGCCGGCAAGCCTGCGTTCTTCGAGGACCTCGGTTTCGACCTCGATCACGTCCACGTCGCGACGGACGGCGGCGCGGCCCTCGCGGACGCCGGCGCGGCGGGGTCGGGCGGGGCCGTCGCCGACGAACTCCGGAGCCAGTGCGAGCGCCAGGGCTGTCTCGACCTCGTCGAGGGGACCATCCCGCGCCTGCAGGAGGAGGGGAAGACGGTGATCCTCGTCGGCACGGAGGACGCCATCGAGGGCGTCGTCGCCGTCGCGGACACGGTCCGGCCGGACGCGACGGCCGCCGTCGCGGCGCTCCGCGACGCCGGCGTCGAGCCGGTCATGCTCACCGGCGACAACGCCGGCACCGCCGCGGCCATCGCGGGCCAACTCGGGATCGATCGCTACGAGGCCGGCCTGCTCCCCGAGGAGAAGGTCGAGGCAGTCGAGGAACTCCGCGAGGAGTTCGGCACCGTCGCCATGGTCGGCGACGGGATCAACGACGCGCCGGCGCTCGCCGCCGCGGACGTGGGGATCGCCATGGGCGCGGCCGGCACCGACACGGCCATCGAGACGGCCGACGTGGCCCTGATGGCCGACGACCTCTCGAAGCTCCCCTACCTCGTCGACCTCTCCCGGACCGCCAACGGGGTCATCCGGCAGAACATCTGGGCGAGCCTCGGCGTGAAGGCGCTGCTCGCGGTCGGTATCCCGCTCGGCTACGTCAGCCTCGTCGTCGCGGTGCTGGCCGGCGACGTCGGCATGACGACGGCCGTCACCGGCAACGCGATGCGGCTCTCGCGCGTCCGGCCGTAGGCGTCGACGCCGCCCGTGCAACACATTACCACGGCCGGTACGACTAACACCATCGGCGGAGTAGCGGCCACCGTCCGACCATGTCCCGAGAGCCGCTCGACCGGCAGACCGGCCCGGTGGCCGAGGTGGAGTTCTCCTTTCGCGACCCGGAGTACCCGTTCGTGTCCGCGTCGGACTCGGAGGAGTGCGTCTTCGAACTCGCCGAGATGGTGCCCCGGGACGGCGGTCGCTACGCCGAGTTCTTCAACGTGACCGACGTCGAGCCCGGGCGGATCCTCGACCTCACGGCCGACCGGGAGACGGTCGACGTCTCCCTGCTCAGGGAGTACGAGCACGGGGGGCTGTTCGAGTTCCTCGTCTCCGGGGACTGCCCGGCCTTCGCGCTCGCCGAACTCGGCGCGCTCCCGCGGGACGTGTACGCCGCCGACGGCGAGGGGCGGATCGTCGCGGAGATACCCCCGCGGCACGACCCGTGCGACGTCGTCGACCGGTTCCTCGACGAGTCCCCCGGCGCGGAGGTGGTCAGGAAGCAGCGGAAAGAGGCCGTCACCCCGCTGCTCCCACAGTCGGGGTTCACCGAACTGCTGGCCGAGCGGCTCACCGACAGGCAGCGCGAGGTCCTGTGTGCCGCCTACGAGGCGGGGTACTACGACTGGCCCCGCGACTGTACCGGCGAGGAGGTCGCCGAGTCGCTCGGCATCTCCTCGGCGACGTTCTCGGAACACATCCACGCCGCCGAGCGCAAGCTCCTCGCGGCGGTCTTCGACGGCTCGGGCGCGAACTGACGGCCCGCTCGGGCCGCGACGGCCTCACGGACGGTCGCCGCGTTTCGACACCACGGCCCGGCCGTCGGCGTGCACGGAGACGGCGCAGCCTTCGAACCGGAACGAGACGACCGTCCCCGGGGACGTTCGACCGCGCTCGCCGCCCCGCCCGCACAGCCAGTCCAGCGCGTGCGGGTCGAGCGTCTCGTACAGCGGCTCCATGGCCGTGGGCTCGCTGTCGGTCGCCGCCGCGACCGCCTCGACGACGCTGTGGACGGCCGTCCGCCCGCCTCCCTGTGCGTGGCGTGCCGTGTACGTCTCGGACTCGGGATCGTACCGTACCGTATCTGTGCTGTCCATGCCGGGTGCCCCGGTGAACCACGCCGGCGGACGGGCTTAGTTCGTCACCCTACAACTCAAGGGACGCCCCTTGCGGTCCCCGGACGGCAGTCCGGATCGGGACACGGCGGTCGGGCGGGCTATAGCCACCCCTCGCGCCGGAAGTACGCCGCCATCCCGACCGCGAGCAGGGCCATCACTATCAGCACGGCCGGGTAGCCGTACCGCCACGTCAGCTCCGGCATGTTGTACGGGCTCCCGTCGAAGTTCATCCCGTACACGCCGGCGACGAACGTCAGCGGGAGGACGATGGTGGCGACGACGGTGAGCTTCTTCATCACCTCGTTGGTCGAGGCCGACAGCGAGTTCAGGTAGATGTCCCGCGCGCCGCTGGCCAGGTCGCGATAGGTCTCCACGAGGTCGACCAGCTGGACGACGTGGTCGTACACGTCGCGGTAGTACTTCTCGGCCTCCTCGGTGACCTGGTCGGGGTCGCCGCGTGCGAGCACGCTGGCGGCGTCCCGGACCGGCCACACGAGGCGGCGAAGCGAGAGCAGTTCCCGCCGGAGGCTCTGGATCCGCTCCAGCGTCCCCACGTCGGGCGAGTCGATCACCTCGTCCTCGACGCGTTCGATGTCGTCCTCTATCTCGTCCAAGAGGCCGTAGTAGTCGTCGACGATGCCGTCCAGGATCCGGTAGGCCGCGAAGTCCGCCCCGCGGGCGACCAGCCGGGCGTCGCCGCGCCCGACGGCCTCCCAGGCGCGCCTGACGGCGTCGATGCGGTTGGGAGCCAGCGTGACGACCCAGCCGTCCCCGAAGAAGATCCCGATGGGGTCCTCGACCAGTTCCTCCTCGAACGTCGTCTCCCCGCGGGCGAGTTCGGCCTCCTTGACCAGCACGAAGGTGTGGTCGTCGAACAGTTCCACCTTCGGCCGGACGCCGTTTTGCACGTCCTCCGTCTCCAGCGGATGGATCCCGAAGGTGTCCCTGATCGCCGTCAGTTCGGCCTCGGTGGGGCCGACGACGCGGACCCACGTCGTCCCCGGGGCGTCGCGGGCCGTCGCCACGTCGTCGTACGACGACGCCCCGGCCTCGTCGTAGACGATGGTCTCGACCGTCACGGCCGGTCCCCCCGGGACGCCCCGGTGACAGCCGCGGTCGCGCTCGCGCCCCCGACGGGCGGCGGTCGGTTCATGGCTCACCTATCGGCTGACCGGTACATAAAACGTCGCCGCGTTTACGGACTGCCGTACGGTACCGTCGGTAGCCGCTCCCCGGACGACGGCCGAACACGGGAACGGCGGTCCGTCTCACCCCTCGGGGAGGATGTCGCCGAGCGCGGCACCGATCGCCATCACGACGCCGGTGACGGTCGTCTGGCACGTCGCGACCCACGGCTCGGCCCAGTCGACGCGGCCCCACGCGGTCATCAGGACGAGGGCCGTCGCGCCGGAGACGACCAGGATACCGAGGAGGCGCCGGGGCACCACCCCGAACAGGAGGTCGCTCTCGACGTCCGCAAAGCCCACGGCGTGGAGGATGCCGACGGTGACGACCAGCCCGATCAGGACGGTCACGAGGAAGTACGGCGGATGATCGGCGATGTAGCGCCCGACGTCGAGCGTGCCGTCCTCGACCAGCATCGGGACGCCGAAGATGAGGCTGCCGACCAGCGCCTCGCCGGCGTCCCGAACGTCGAAACTCGACCGGATCCGGCCGAACAGGGGCGGGTTCTCGGCCTTCCGGAGCGTCCGCATCGTCTCCCTGACCTGCTTGCGCTCGTCCTCGGAGTCGACGATCCCCTCCAGTTCCTCCAGTTCGTCCATCGCGTCGTCGATCCCGGGTCGGTCCGGCGGTCGGTCGTCGGCTTGAGACATACCTGATCCGAGGGGACGCGACCGGGATAAAACGCCCGTCGCCCCAAGAGGGAAGCGCCCGCGCACCGACGGACGATCCGTGACGGGGGACGTCCGACCGTTCCACCGCTTCGCCCGGTGGTACGACCTCGCGATGCCCGGTGTCGACGCCGACGCGCTCCGGAGCGCGCTCGAACTCGCCGAGCGGCCGGTCCGGCGGGGACTGGACGTCGCCGGCGGGACGGGACGCGCCGCCCGGGGGCTGCCGGACGTCGAGTGGACCGTCGTCGACGCCGCGCAGGGCATGCTCACCCGCGCGGCGGACCGGGACCTCGCGGCGGTGCGCGGCGACGCGGCGCGGCTCCCGGTCCGCGAGGGGTCGGTCGATGCGGTGGTCGTCGTCGACGCGCTCCACCACGTCGCCGACCAGTCAGAAGCGGTCCGGGAGGCGTACCGCGTCCTCCGCCCGGGCGGCGTGCTCGCGGTGGCGGACTTCGACCCCCGGACGGTCCGCGGCCGCGCGCTCGTGGCGGCCGAGCGCGCCGTCGGGTTCGACTCGACGTTCCGGGAGCCTACCGCGCTGTCGGCCGACCTGCGGCGCGCGGGCTTCTCGACGCTGGTGCCCGAACCCGGCTTCGCGTACGTCGTGGCGGGCGTGAAACCGTCGGATGGATAACCCGGGAGGCCGCAGTTTCCGGCATGGCCTCGCACGACGCCGGAAACCGGTCGCCCGCCCGCCGGTCCGTGAGCGTGCTCGTCCCCGGCGACGCGCTCGTGGTCGCAGCGTTCCTGATCGTCGGTGAGCTGAGCCACGGCATCGACCCGGTCGCCCAGCCGCTCCACGTGCTCGAAACGATCGCGCCGTTCCTGGTCGGCTGGGCGGTCGCCGCGCCGCTGGTCGGCCTCTACGACGACGGCGCGCTGGCGACGCCGACGCGGACCGTCCGGCTGACGACGGCGGCGTGGCTCGGCGCGGCGAACGTCGGCCTCCTGCTCCGCGGGTCGCCGTACTTCGTCGGCGGGACGACCTGGCCGTTCCCGCTCGTCATCACCGGGATCGGGCTGCTGTTTCTCGTGACGTGGCGGGTCGCGGCCGGGCGCGTGCTCTCCGGGCGCTAACCCGTCGCGTAGTACAGCGCGACGCCGACCAGCGAGCCGACCGTCGCCACGCCCGCGAGCGCGAGGAACAGCGCCGTCGGCGTCGCGTACGTCAGCACCGCGCCGGCGAGCGTCCCGCCGAACGCGCCGACGCCGAACGTGCCGAGGTAGGTGAACCCGTAGGAGAGCCCGCGCGTCCCGGCCGGCGTGTACTCCGCGACAGTCGCCTGATACAGCGGCTGGACGCCGAACAGCGTGAAGCCAAGCGCCGCGCCGAGCGCGACCAGCGGGATTAGGCCGGCGTCGGCCGCCGGGACGAACAGGACCGCGAGCACGGCCAGCGTGGCGAACGCCGCCGCGATCCCCGCCTCCGTCCGGATCCGGTCGGTGAGCCGTCCGCCGACGTACTGGCCGGCCATCCCGACCGTGAGCAGGCCGACGTACGCGTAGCGCGCCGGTTCGAGGGTCGTCCCGGCGACGGGGACCGGCGACAGCGCCTCCACGTCGGCCAGCAGTTCGGGGAGGAAGGTGAGGACGCCGCGGTAGTACAGCCCGGACGCGACGACGACGGCGAAGACGCCGACGAACGCCCCGGCGAACAGCGACCGGCTCCCGGCGAGGAACTCCGCAAGCGAGGAGACGGGGTCGGCGCGCCCGTCGCCGTCGGCCGCTACCGCCGCGCCCTCCTCGACGTCGACTCGCAGCGCGTACAGGCCGCCGACCGCCGCGGGGAGCGCGAGCAGGCCGACGACGGTCCGCCAGCCGAAGGGGATCAGCAGGAGCGTGGTCGCGAGCGGCCCGACCGCGATGCCCGCGTTGCCGGCGATCCCGTGGTAGGCGAAGGCGCTCCCGCGCTCGCTGACGCCGGTGCTGATGAGCGAGAGCCCCGACGGGTGGTAGACGGACGCCGCTGTCCCCCACAGCAGGAGCGCGACGGTGATCACCGGGATGGATGGCGCGACGCTCAAAACGAGGAAGGAGCCGCTCATCCCGAGCAGGCAGGCGGCGATCACCCGCCGCGATCCGACCGCGTCGGCGACGACGCCGCCCGGCAGCGCGCCGATCCCGAACAGCGCGTACCCTGCGGTGACGACCAGTCCGATCGTCGCCTCGGTGACGGAGAACTCGACCAGCCAGACGGACACCAGGATCGGGATCGAGAGTTCGTACGTGTGCACCATCGCGTGGCCGACCATCACGAGGCCGACGATGGACCTGTCGTTGCCGTTCACGTGCCCGAGGCGTACGGCTCCCCCCGATTTGAAGCCGTCGAAAGGTGGGATGACAGCCCGGTTCCGGGGCTGGATCGGGCGCTCGGATGGAACCCCGCTGGCCCCCCTCCGCGCGCACTCGATAGTATGGCACACAGTCACTAATAGGCGGATGAACGCCCCAAATAATGCCAAGCGTTCGAACGGTTTCGCCGTTTACTGTTCACGACCGTCGGCGACCTCGATAGATCGGCCGTTAGAGGCCGTCTACGGGCCGGAACGGCGTCTATAACTGATTGATAACTTATGGCGATTATCTACACCGAATACCAGTCGCCAACGCATGAAATACCAGGTGCCTATGGGGAACACTTATATGCGTATCCTGCATACTATGTAATAGAAATCATGACCGGATACTACGACCTCGTTCTCGGCCTCATTCCGCTCGCACTCCTCGGCCTCACCGGCGCGCTCACCGTCGCCGGACTCGGGCTGACGACCGCCGTCCCGGTGGCCGCCACCGTCTCCGTGGGCCTCATCGGGCACGCGATGTTCGTCAACGCCCCGACCGACGAGGGCGCGTCGACGAACGCCTCCGCGAACGTCGCGCCGGTCAACGCCGACTGAGCCGTTCGCCGCCGTCTACGCTCTCCCTGTTTTCTCCGCTTTTCCTCGTTTCCTCTCCCCTTTTCCGAACGCCGTCTACCAACGTTTTTGCCGCCGGTCCCCGTTGGTCCGCGCATGACGAGCACACGGTTCCTGACGAGCGACGACGTCGCCGGCCTCGCCTCGCCCGCGGAGTACGTCGACGCGGTCCGCGAGGGCTACCGCCAGCGCGGCGAGGGCGCGCCCGCCGAACCGCGGACCAAGCTCCGAAACGAGTCCCCGCCCGGCATGCTGACCGGGTACTCCGCGGTGCTGCCCGACACCGGTGCGATGGGCGGATACATGTACGCCGCGGGGTTCGGCGCGGCCGACGCCTGGTTCGTCACGCCGCTGTTCGACGCCGAAAGCGGCGAGCCGCTCGCGCTGCTGGACGGCGCGAGCATGAACCCCTTCAAGACCGGGGCGGCCGGCGCGGTCGGCGTCGACGCCCTCGCGCGGCCGGACGCGAGCCACGTCGCGCTGATCGGCAGCGGCGCGCAGGCCCGCGGCCAGTTGCGCGCGACCGTGACGGTCCGGGACGTCGAGACCGTCGACGTCTACTCGCCCACCAAGGAGAACCGCGAGTCGTTCGCGGCGGAGATGAATGAGCGCCTCGACGCCTCCGTCGCCGCCGTCGCCAGCAGCTCCGCGGCCGTCGAGGAGGCCGACGTCGTCATCACGGCGACGACGGCCAGCGAGCCGGTGTTCGACGGCGGGATGCTCGCCGACGGCGCACACGTCACGGCGATGGGGCAGTACGACCCCGAGAAGCGCGAACTCGACGCTACCACGATCGAACGCGCGACGTACGTCCCCGACCTGCGCGAGCGCGTCACGCAGGACGCCGGCTCGTTCATTCACGCGCTGGAGGAAGGCGTCGTGAGCGAGGACCACGTCCACGCCGAACTCGGCGAGGTGGTCGCCGGCGAGGCCCCCGGCCGCGAGAGCCCGGACGAGGCGACCGTGTTCGACAGCGGCGGCACGGGGATCGAGACGGTCGCCGCCGCCCACATGCTGTACGAACGAGCCGCCGAGCGGGACCTCGGGTCGGAGATCGAGTTCGCGCCCGCCAGCGAGGCGCTGACGGGGGAGTAGCGACCGGTTACAGCCCGAGCGCCTGGACGAGCGTCAGGCCGCTCGCCATCGCGCCGACGAGGTAGCCGCCGATCGCACCGCCGTTGAGCAGCGGGAGGCCGGCGTGTGCCCGCCCCTTCAGCACCATCGTCATCAGCGCGAGCAGGCCGAGCGTCGTCCCGACCATCGCGGACAGCGCCGCGAGGTTGAGCGCGATGCCCGGCACTTCTATCGTCCCGGCGTCGACGAAGAAGGCCGCGCTGGCGACGATGATCGTCGGCATCACCGCGTCGCCGAGGCCGATGAACAGCGCGTCGCGCTCCATCGGTCCTTCGTCGGTGACCGAGTCGGCGTCCCCGTCGGCCGCCGGCTCGCCGCCGTTCGGCGCAGCCGCGGCGGCGTCGGCGGTTCCCTCGGGGTCGTCGGCCCCCTCGCCGTCGGTCGAGTCCGCGCCGTCCCCGGCGTCGAGGAAGGAGTACGGCAGCGACGTCGGGACCACGAACATGATGGGGACGTTCAGGTCCATCACGCCCTCGGCGAGCGTGAGCATGTGTTCGGTGCCGTAGACGCTGATCGCGTCGTAGACGGCGAGCGCCGTCAGGAGGACGATGGCGGGCAAGATGCCGAAGCTGATCCCGAAGATGCCCGCCGCGCCCGCCCCCATGATGATCCCGGCCGCGTCGATGACGTACCACTCGGGGTGGACGAGTAGACCGACGACGATGGCGGCCGCGCCCGCGACGGCGAGGACGTTCACCGCCGCGCCGCCGGCCGGGACGGTGACGACCGGCGGCACGACGACGTTCAGGACGTACCACGACAGCAGGCCGCTGGTGAAGACGATCAGCCCGCGGATGAACCAGCGGGCGTCGAACTTGATCGCGGCCAGCATCACGACCGTCGCGACGAGGATCGCCCCGAGGTAGGCGAAGCTGTTGGTCGTGTCCCCGGGGTCCTCGGTCGCCTGATACCCCGCCGACTGGAACGGTTCGACCAGCGCGAGCGCGCCGACCTGTACCAGAAGGAAGATGCCGACGGTCGCGGCGACCGCGGCGTACGCGCGATGTCGCTGTTCCATGTGCGCGCCGGTTGGGCCGCCCGCGGTATTGCAGTTGCGTTCCGTCCGTCCCGCCCTCTCGGCCGGCCGAACGGGTCGGCCGCGCCCGCCGCTACCGGGCGTACAGCTTCTCACCCAGCATGGGCGCGAGCCGGCGGTCGTCGTCCGGGGAGACGGCGACGTACGGGCGGGAGACGGGGCCGAACACGTCGACCACGCGGCCCACCTCGTTCAGCGACTCGTCGACCGCCTCGGTGCCGATGTCGGGTGTCGCGTCGTCGGGCACACGCAGGATCAAAAGGCCCTGTGCCGTCCGCACGACCTCGCCGAGCCGGTCCATCAGTCCCGGAGGGCGGCGACGTACGCGGCGACCGCCTGGACGATGTCGTTTTTCGCGTCGTCGTCCGCGTTCTTGATGAGCACCCGGCCGCGCTCCTCGTACCCCTCGCGGGAGTAGGCCTTGTCGCGTTCGATCACGGCGTCGTAGCCCACCTGTCCGGCCGCCTCGGCTATCTCGTCGACCGTCGGTTTCGGTACGGCGACGTCCGCCGGAACCCGGCGGCCCTCGGTGCGGCTCAGGTCCGCGTCGAGATACGCGGGCCAGATGACGTTTTCGACCATACGGCCCGCTCGTCTCGCCGCGTTAACAACCTTTCCGGTCAGCGGCGACGCGCGAGCGCCAGCGCCGCCACCAGCGCGGCGACCGCGGCCCCGACGCCCATGCCGGGCTGGCCGCCGCCGTCGCTGGTCTCGGTGTCGTCGCTGCCGCCGTCGTCGCCCATACCGCCGTTATCCGTCGTCGTGGTCGTCCCGTCCGTTCCGGCGTCCCCGCGGATGCTGGCGTTGGCCTCGGCGTACGCCTCGGGGTGGATCGACTGTGCGACCTGGCTGATCGGGATCACGACCCGCGGCGCGGGCTGGTTGAGGTAGTTGGCGTTCACCTCGATGATCTGGTCCTCCTGGACCGCGGTGGTCGCGGAGAGCGCCTCGGTCTGCTGGAGGCCGTACTGCTCCTGGACCAGTATCCACTCGGGGTTCTGCGCGACGACAACCTCGTTCGACAGGGTGTCGTAGCCGGTGACGTTGGCCGACGCGGCGATGTTCTCGCCGCCGCCGAGTTCGATGATCCGGTTGATGAACGTCCCCTCGCCGGCGGTGAAGCCGCCGGTCATCTGGTAGTACACCGTGCCGGGCTCCTCGCCGCTGACGGCCTCCTGCACGACCCGGATGTCGGTCCGCATCTCGCCGACGGCCTCGGCCGCGCCCTCACAGTTACCAGTGAGGCGACCCGTGGTGTTTGTCTTCTCGTAGATGTCCCCTATCGACTCCGCCATGCGGAACTCGTACACCGGCATCCCGACCTCGCGGAGCTGGCTGATCGTCGAGTCGGGCGTGCTGTTCGGCGCGAGCACGAGGTCGGCGTCCGTGGCGACGGCCGTCTCGATGCTCACGGAGACGCCGTCGTCCTGACTGATGTCGGTCTTGCCCTCGCGCCCGTCGAGGTAGTCGGTGTACTGGCTGATCGGCAGCCCGGTCACCTGCCCCTGGGCTCCGATCTCCCACATCGTCTGGGCGGCGCTTGGCTGGAGCGCGACGACCGACTCCGGGCGCTCCTCCAGCGTCAGTTCGTTCCCCTTCGCGTCGGTCACCGTGACCGGGAACGAGCAGTTCTCCTGTGCGGTCGCGGACGCGGCGAACGCCCCGTCGGCGCTCGCCGGCGTCGCCGCGGCCGTGCCGGCCGCCGACGCGCCGGCGGCGGGCGCGGCGAGGGCGACGACGCTCGCCGCGACGACAAGCAGTGCAACCATCCGTCGAACTCCGTCTCGTGGCATCGTCCGCCCTTCGCCGGGGAGTCAATAAATATTTATCTAACCCAACTCAGATTGCGTAGTATGCGAACCGGCGCTCGCGCGGCCGCCTGGTCGGCCGCCCTCACCGCCCTCCTCGCGGCCGTCGTCGTCGTGAGTGCCGCCATCGGTCCGGTGACGCTCGACTACGTCGTGGTGGCGAAGGCGGCGGTCAACGCGGTCGCCGTCCCGTCGTCGCTGGACCTGACCGTCTCGTCCACGCCGCTTCCGTACCTCCCGGCGTCGGTCCCGGTGCCGGGCCTCGACGTGAGCTACGTCCGCCCGTTCTCGCTGTCGACCCCCGAGACCGCCCAGCGCATCGTCGGCCAGCTCCGCCTCCCGCGGATCGTCCTCGGTGCCGTCGTCGGCTTCGCGCTCGGCGCGGCCGGGACGGTGATGCAGGGCTTCTTCCGCAACCCGATGGCCGACCCGTCGATCATCGGCGTCTCGTCGGGGGCGGCCGTCGGCGCGGTCGCCGCCATCGCCGTCCCGGGGATGCTCCCAGTCGGCCCGCGGACGGCGGCGTTCGCCGGCGCGCTGGCGACCGCCTTCCTCGTCTACGCCATCGCCACCGAGGGCGGGCGGACGCCCGTGGCGACGTTGTTGCTCGCCGGCGTGGCGGTCCAGACGTTCCTCGGCGCGGTCATCTCGTACCTGCTCGTCATGAGCGGCCGCCAGCTCCGCGAGGCGGTGTACTGGCTGATGGGGAACCTCCGCGCGTCGACGTGGGGCGAGGTGGAGTTCGCCCTGCCGGTCGTCCTCGCCGGCTTTCTCGTCCTGCTCGCGTTCGCCCGGGACCTCAACGTCCTCCTGCTCGGGGAGACCGACGCGACCCACCTCGGCGTCGAGGTAGAGCGTACGAAGCGCCTGCTGCTCGGGCTGGCGAGCGTCGTCACCGCGGCCTCCGTCGCCGTCGTCGGGGTCGTCGGCTTCGTCGGCCTCATCGTCCCCCACATGCTGCGGCTTATCGTCGGCCCGGACCACCGCATCCTGCTCCCGACGAGCGCGCTCGCCGGGGCCTCCTTTCTCGTCGCCACGGACACGCTCGCGCGCTCCGGCCCCGCGGAGGTGCCGGTCGGCATCGTCACCGCGGCGCTGGGCGCGCCCTTCTTCCTCTTCCTGCTCCGCCGCCGGGAGGTGACCGCGCTGTGATCGAGGTCGACGGCGTCTCCGTCTCGCTGGGCGGGGCCGAGGTGCTGTCCGACGTCGACGCGGCGGTCGACCGCGGCTCGTTCGTCGGGCTGGTCGGCCCGAACGGCGCGGGCAAGACGACGCTGCTCCGAACGATGAGCGGGGCACTCGCGCCCGACGCCGGCTCGGTCCGGATCGGCGGGGACGCCGTCCACGACCTGCCCTCGAAGGCGGCCAGCCGCCGGGTCGCGGTCGTCCCGCAGGAGACCCACCTCGCCTTCGAGTTCGACGTGGAGACGGTCGTCGGGATGGGCCGGCACCCCCACCGCTCGCGCTTCGGCGGCCCCTCGGAGCGCGACCGCGAGGCCGTCGCCGACGCGATGGAGCGCACCGGCGTCGCGCGGTTCGCGGACCGCTCGGTCGGCGCGGTCAGCGGCGGCGAGCGCCAGCGCGTCCTGCTGGCCCGCGCCGTCGCACAGGACGCGCCCGCGCTCCTGCTGGACGAACCGACCGCGAGCCTCGACGTGAACCACCAGGTCGAGACGCTCGAACTCGTCGCGGACCTGGTCGCCGACGGGAAGACGGCCGTCGCGGCCATCCACGACCTCGACCTCGCGGCCCGCTACTGCGACGAACTCGTCATGCTCTCGGACGGCGGCGTCCTCGCGTCCGGCCCGCCGGCGGAGGTGGTGTCGGAGGCCAACCTCGCCGAGGCCTTCGACGCCGACGCCGTCGTCTCGCGGGACGGCGCGACGGGGAGCCTCTCGGTCACGGCGCTGCCGGACCGCCCGTCGGCGGACGCGACCGTCCACGTCGTCGGCGGCGGGGAGACCGGCGCGCGCGCCATCGACGCCCTCGGGGCCGCCGGCTTCGACCGGACGGCCGGGCCGCTCCCGGTCGGCGACGCGGCCGCCGAAACCGCACGCTCCCAGGGCGTCGACGCGGTGACGACGCCGCCGTTTTCCGCCGTCGACGGGGGGACCGTCGAGGCGGTCCGCGAGCGCGTCGCGGCGGCCGACGTCACGGTCGTCGCCGACCTCGCTGTCACGCCCGGCAACCGCGACGTGCTGGACGCCGTCGCGGAGGCCGACCGGCCGGTCGTCGTGGAGACCCGGCCCTTCGCGGAGCGCAACCGGGCCGGCGACCGCGCCCGGGAGCGCTACGAGCGCCTGCGGCGGCGCGCGACGGTCGTGACGGCCGACGACGTGGCCGCGGCGGCGCGGGAGCTACGCGGGACGGTGCCGGCGGAGATAGAACAGTGACGTCGGGGTAAACGGCGCGCGCTACTCGTCGTGGCCGGCCTGCCGAACGGACCGCTTCGCGACGGCCGTCGCGCAGTCGGCCGTCGCCAGCAGCGTCTCGTAGACGACCGCAAGCGCCGCCGGGTCCGCGGCGTCGGCGGCCGCGTCGACGGGGTCGAGGTCCTCCCGGAACGCGTCGGTGCCCGCGAGCACCTCGTAGGCCGCGGTCCGGCTCTCCGCCGGGTCGTCGTCGAGCGCGGCGGCAACGGCGTCCTCGACGAGCCGTTCCGCCTCGCGGCTCCGCTCGGCGAGGTTCGAGCCGACGGCCTCGGCGGGCGGGTCGTCCAGCCGGGGCGTCACGGACGCGATCCGCTCCGCGTTCCCGGCGACGCGGCGTAGCTGAGCCGCGGCGGCGTACCTGTCGAACGTCTGCCAGCGGGGGCCGTCGGACGCGGCCGGGCGGTCGTACCCGTCCAGCGAGCGCTCGAACTGCCGGGCGACGAGCAGGAACTGGCGGGTCACGCCCGGCCCCGAGAGGACCGTCTCGGCGAGTTCGGCGTCGGCCTCGACGGCCGACCGGACCGCGTCGCGGTGCATCGAGAGCGCGACGTGCTGGAGGTTCAGGACGGTCTGGGAGAGCGACACCTTCGACGGGTTGAGCACGTTCCGGAACCCGACCTGGTCGGCGGCCCTGTCGTCGACCTCCAGCCCGGTCAGGTCCGTGCCGGCGGCGGCGAGCGCCCGCCGCTGCTCCGGGTCGAACCCGTCCTCGCCCTCCGCGACGACGCGGAACCGGTCGCTGCCCGCGGCGTACAGCTGGCGGACGGTCCGGGTGAGGTCCGTCGTCGAGAGGTCGCCGCCGGGGACGACGCGCTCGTCTCCCCCGTCCTCGCGGGGGCCGACGCGGACGACGAGCGAGCCGTCGTCGCTGGGGTAGAGGTTGACCTCCCGCCCCGTTTCGAGGCCGTGGGCGGTCGCCCACTCCTTCGGGAGCGACACGGTGAACGTCGAGTTCCCGGCGATCTGTACCTTCCGCGTCACCGGGGACTCGTCGATCGAACTGGTCACGGTACGACCCTCCCGCGCCGGCGGCCGGCCGGCGGACTGTGTGCCATCATCGCCTCACCCGAACTTGCCGGTGATGTAGTCCTCGACGCGCTGGTGTTCGGGGTTCTCGAAGACGGTGTTCGTATCGTCGAACTCGACGAGTTCGCCCCCGGTGAGGAACACGGCCGTCTTGTCAGAGATGCGCGCGGCCTGTTGCATGTTGTGCGTGACGATGACCACCGTGTACTCCTCGGCGAGTTCCGTGATGAGGTCCTCGACTTTCGAGGTGGCGACGGGGTCGAGCGCGCTCGCCGGCTCGTCCATCAGCAACACGTCGGGGTCGACGGCGATGGCGCGGGCGATACAGAGGCGCTGCTGCTGGCCGCCCGACAGGTCGAGCGCGCTCTCGTCCAGCCGGTCGTTCACCTCGTCCCACAGCGCGGCACCCTTCAGCGCCTCCTCGACCGTCTCGTCTACGTTCTCCGTCTTGCCCTGGACGCGGAGGCCGTAGGCGACGTTGTCGTAGATGCTCTTCGGGAACGGGTTGGGGTGTTGGAACACCATGCCGATGCGCCGCCGGAGCGCGACCGGGTCGACGTCGTCGGCGTAGATGTCGTCGCCCCCGAACCGCAGTTCGCCCTCGATGCGGGCGGAGTCGACCAGGTCGTTCATGCGGTTGATACACCGCAGGAACGTCGACTTCCCGCAGCCCGACGGCCCGATGATCGCCGTCACGCGCTCCGACGGAATGGCGATGTCCACGTCCTGCAGGGCCTGCTCGCTCCCGTAGAACACGTCCAGGTCACGGGACTCGATCACCGTCTCGGAGGGCCCGGACCGCTCCGGGGCCGCGCTCGCGTCGACCGATGTCTCTATGAGCGGCTCGCCGTCGCTTGCGCTACCGTCGCTGCTCTCGTCGTCCCGAACGATGCTCCCCGCCTCGTCTTCAGCTGATACTTCCTTTGACATTGTTAACCGTCTCGCTGGTACCTGTTGCGGATCAGTATCGCGGTCCCGTTCATGATGAGCAGGACGAGCAGCAGCGTCACGACCCCGGCCGCGAGCACGCCGAAGCGGAAGGCCTCGTTGAACTCCGAGGACCAGCCGTAGATCTGGCGCGGCATCGCGCTGAACTTCGCGAAGAACCCGTCCGGCGGGAGCCGGACGCTCTGGGCGGCCCCGATCATCAGCAGGGGCGCGGTCTCGCCGATCGCGCGGCCGAGCGCGAGGATCGTCCCAGTGAGGATACCGGGCAGCGCCTCCGGCAGGACGACGTTGCGGGTCGTCTGCCACCGGGTCGCGCCCATCCCGTACGACGCCTTCCGCATGGAGTCGGGCACCGAACGGATGGCCTCCTGAGCCGAGATGATGATGATGGGCAGGATCAGCAGGCCGACGGTGAGGCCGCCGACGATGACGATGCCTGCCTCGAGCCCGATCCCCTTCACGAACAGCGCCAGGCCGAGCAGCCCGTAGACGACCGACGGAACGCCGGCGAGGTTCCCGATGTTGATCTCGATCAGGTCGACGACCCGCCCGGCGATGCCCTTCTCCGGCGCGTACTCCTCCAGGTAGATGGCCGCGCCGACGCCGACCGGGAACACGCTGACGATGATGACGACCAGCATCAGGACCGACCCGACGAGCGGCGGGTAGATGCCTGCCTCCCTGGGACGGAAGCGTGACGTGGCGTTCGTCAGGAAGCCCCAGTCCAGCCACGTGGTCGGGCCGGCGAAGCCGAACGCGTCGACGGCCGCCGCGCCGAGTAACGCCCCCGCGACCAGCACGACCGGGAACAACAGGCCCGTCATCCCCTTGCGCCGCCTGACGACGCCCTCAAGGTAGACGCCGGTCGGGACCAGCGTCGACGTGGCGATGACGACCCAGTTCTCGGCGTTCAGGTTGAGCAGCGGCGCGACGGCGACCGCCCCGACCGCGACGACTGCGACCGAGACGGCGACCGTCTCGACGAGTCCCCGGCCGTCCTCGCGGCGCGTTTCGACGAACCTGCCGAAGGCGGCCGCGGCGGGAACCGTCAGCGTAAGCACGAGGAGGATCCAGCCGACCGGCAGCATCGGCAACAGCGCGAGCAGGTCTGTCATCGAGGGTACCAACGCCGGCGTGGTCACGTCGATCGTGAACAGTTCGGTCCCGGTAAACGGCGTCGTCGCGGTGAAGTCGATCGCGAACGACGGGACACCGAACACCCCGACGATCGGGGCGAAGATGGTCACGAACAGCCGCTGGACCGCGGCTTCGGGGCGGTACCGGCGGTGCGCGCGGATGACGCCGACGCCGACGAGCAGGCCGAGGACGATCCCGAGCCACTCGAGCGGCGTGATGATCTCCACGAACAACACGATCAGGCCGCCGCCGGCCACCAGCCCCACGATCGGGATGCCGGTGCTCGCGTACGCGACCGACCCGGCCGCGGGGTCGCGGACGTAGAAGTAGCCGGCGAGCAGCAGGACCGGCAACACGAACGTCAGCAGGAACGTCAGGTGCCAGCCGGGGTCCGCGGACAGCGGCTCAAGCGCGTCGTTGAACACGTACAGCAGCATGAACGCGACCATCGCCAGGCCGAACACCGTCGAGGCGAGCGTCAGCGCCTCGAAGACGACCCCGCGGACCCGGCTCACCGTCGCCTGGGTCGACGAGATCCCGGTGCCCGTCCCGTCCGGCGCGTCTTCGGTCGCCATCAGGCGATCACCCCGTCGGTCATTGGTACTCCTCCCTGTATCGTTCCGAGATGCGGTTGCTGAGGTAGTTCATGAGGAAGGTGATCGCAAACAGCGTCAGGCCGAGCGCGAACATGCTCTTGTACGTCGGGGACTGCGCGCCGACGTCGCTCGTGACGGCCTGGACCATCGCGGAGGTCATCGTCTGTCCGGACTCGGTGAGGCTCGCGGTCGGGTTCGTCAGGTCGAGCATCTTCGGCCTGAGCCCCATCGCCATCACGACGATCATCGTCTCGCCGATCGCCCGCGACAGCGCGAGGATGAACGAGGCGAAGATCCCGGAGACAGCAGCGGGGATGACCACGCCGGTCGATACGTCGTACTTCGTGCCACCGAGGGCGTACCCTGCCTCCCGAAGCGCGTCGGGGACGGCGCTCATGGCGTCCTCGCTGAGGCTCGACACCATCGGAATGATCATCACGCCGACCATGATCGAGGCGCTCAACACGTTGAACGTACCCAGCTCGATCCCGAGCGTCCGGAGGAACGGAGTGAGATACACGAGCGCGAGGTAGCCGTACACGACGGTCGGGATCCCGGCGAGTATCTCCAGCCCCGGCTTCAGCACGGCCCGGGCGCGGTCGCTGGCGTACTCGCTCAAGTAGACGGCCGCGCCGACCCCGACCGGCACCGCGATGACCGCGGCGACGGCGGTCACGAGCACCGTGCCCGTGACGAGCGGGAGCACGCCGAACTGCTCCCGGTTGGTGATCCAGGTGGTTCCGGTGAAGAACTCGACGGGATGGACCATCTCGAAAAACTGCACCGCATCGACGGCCAGCGCCACGACGATACTAACGGTTACGAACACGGACAGCGCCGCACAGAGAAACAGGATCCAGCGGTACAGCCGCTCCCGGACCACGCGCCGCTGCTGGCCCCCGGTCAACTGCAAACGGCTCGATTCGTTGCTCATTGGTTGAAAGTTCGAACGGGCTCCGTGGGACGGAGCTGTTAGTTACCCGCGATCTCGTCGAGCTTGCTGAGGTTGTCGTCGCGCATCTGCTGGCTGGACGGGACGTAACCGATCTCCTGAACGATGTCGGTCTCGGCCTGCTCCAGGTAGAAGCTGAGGAACTCGTAGACCTGCTCCTTGTTCTGAATGGACGACTGGGCCGGGTAGATGAACAGCGGGCGGGCCATCGGGTAGGAGCCGTCCTTCGCGTTCGCGAGGCTCGGCTCGGTGGGCTCGTCGCCCTCCTCGGCCGCGATGTTGACCGCCTTCACGGCGTCGGAGTTCTGGTTGTAGTAGGCGTACCCGAAGTAACCCATCGCGTACTGGCTGTCCTGGATACCCTGCACGATGAGGTTGTCCTCCTCCGTGGGCTCGTGCTGGGCCGTGTGGTTGTAGTCCGGACCGATGACGTTCTCGTTGAACCAGTCGTACGTGCCGGAGGTCGAGGCCGGACCGAACAGTTCGAGGTCCTCGTCGGGCCACTCGTCGCGGACGTCGGACCACTGCTGTGCACCGTCCTCGCGCCAGATCTGGGACAGCTCGTCGAAGGTCATGCTGTCGACCCAGTCGGCGTCGTTGTTGACGGCCATCGTCAGCGCGTCGCCGGCGATGTGGAACTCGACCGGCTCGACGCCGTTGCTCTGACAGTTCTCCGTCTCGGCGTCCTTGATCGGGCGCGACGCGCCGTTGATGTCGGAGTTGCCCGGGCAGAAGTGGTTCTCGAACCCGCCGCCGCTCCCCGTGGAGTCCACCGTGACGTTGACCTCCGGGTGGTCCTCCATGAACAGCTCCGCCATCGCGTCGGAGATGGGGAACACCGTGCTGCTCCCGGTGATGACGACGTCACCGGACAGGCTACCGCCACCGCCGCCACCGCCGTTTCCGTCGTCGTCACCGCCGCCACCGCCGCCGCCGCCACCGCCGCCGCCATCGTTACTGTCGTTGTTGGCGTCGGTTTCCTCCGTACAGCCCGCGATTGCCAGGGCGCTGGCGGAGCCGGTCGCCGCCAGGAAGTCTCTCCGCGATACCGAATCGAGCGGACGCGTCAAGTCGGGCGTCATCGATTAATCGGGGGTAGCAGTAGTTAAAGTAGTCTTATATGAGGGGTACGGGTCGCTACCCGCGGGTGGGTAACGGGGGTTACTGATACAGTCGGGACTATAGCATACATGCCCAATATGTAGGGTATATATCGGTACATACCCGGGGCGGCGTCCGAACATGAGTACGGGAGCTGGCAAGAAGAAACCGCGGGACGGTGGAGCCGTCGACCAGCAATCAGCCGACCCGGTGAGGTGTCCCGTCGATATCGACGAAGCCGAGAACTCACCGTGGAACCGCCAGCAGTCGAGCAACGAGCGGTCCCGGATGTCCGCGGCGGCCTACGTTACCGGCACGAACGGGGACCGATCGCCCATACTTCGGATCCCGGCTCGGAGATCAAATAACGACGGTCCTCGGAGCCGCTTTCGGGGCTACGGGACTTCGTCTCCTTCCGCACCCCGACCCCCGGATCACGCCTGTGGTCGGCGATCCACCGGAACTGGCGAGTTTAGTCCAGGCCGTGCGATCCGACGCGCCAAGCCCGTGGGAGTTCGGGAACACGTTTCTATATAGATCCTCGGACCGTCACGCGCCGTCCGGCGGCACCCGAGACACGTTCGCCGCGCGCGAGGCCGCCGGCCGACGTCGTCCCTGTCTTCGCCCCCGGGTCGGCGGCGGTCGTCGGTTGAAATTAGTCGACCCGACGGGGGACTAACCGGTATCGGTTACGCCGGACGTCGCGAGGGTTGACGCCGACCACGGGTATTTATTGGTTGGAATCGGATGGTTGGGTTGGACACGGTAGTAGATGACAATCATCACATCGGGGCGAGACCCCGTGGTTCGGATCGCCGACCGCGATCCGACGGAAACGCTGCAAGCCGTACCGAACACCGACCTCCCAGTGGCGGCAGTCGGCTCGACGGGGGTCGGGGCAGTCGAGCCGCTCGTGCTGGTGACCCACGACGGTCGGACCGCCGCCCACGCGCGCTGCACGCCCGACCGCGCCGCGGACGTGGTCGCCGCGGCGGCCGACGACCCCGACGGGATCGCGGACGGTGCCGACGCCGTCGTCGAACACGAGCCCGGACGACCCCGGCTCCCGGCGCTCGACCTCTCGGGCCTCGACGCGGGCGACCGGCGCGTCCTTGGCGCGTGCGGGTGGCGACGGCCGACCGAACCGGCCGACCACGAGGCCGCCGGCGGGTTCGCCGAGCACGAGGCGACCGCCGTCCGGGACGCCGCCGCGGACCTCCGCGGCAGAGGGTGGGGCGACTGGTGTCGCGACCGCCCGCTTGGCGGGACGTGGGACGCCGCCCGCGCGGCCGACGGCGACCCCTGCGTCGTCGTCAACGGCCACGGCAACCCCGCCGACGCGCTGCTGCTCGCCAGCGCGCCCTTCGAGGTTCTGGAGGGGGCGCAGGCGGCCGCCCGCGCCGTCGGTGGCGACCGCGTGGTCGTGTACGCGTCGAGCGACGACGCCCGCGCGGTCGAGGCGGTCCGCGAGGCCGCCGAGCGCTACCCGGACCCGGCGGCGAGCGTCGACGTGGTCGCCGGGCCGCCGGAGTACCGCGCGGCCGAGCCGACGATGGCGCTCGAAGCGATCGAGGGGAACCACCGGCTGGAGGCGCGGCTCCGCCCGCCCGGCCCCGAAAAGGAGGGGCTCCACGGCTGCCCGACGCTGGTTCACACGCCGCGGACGCTGGCCTACCTCGCGGTGGCGCTCCGCGAGGGCGGGCCGGCCGACACGCGCGCCGTGACCGTGACGGGCGACGTCGACGCGCCCGCGACGGTCGAACTGCCCGAGTCGGAGACGCTCGCCGCCGCGGTCGACGCCGCGACCGTGGACGGCGAGTTCAAGGCCGCCTGCGTCGGCGGGCGGTTCGGCGGCGTCACGCGGTCGCTCGACGTCGCGCACGCGCCCGAGGACCTCGCGGAGGCGGGCCTCGGCACCGAAGGCGTCGTGCAGGTGCTCGCCGAGGACCGCTGCATCGTCGAGTTCGTCGGGAAGCGCGCGCAGTTCGCGTCCGAGACGAACTGCGGCCGCTGTGTCCCCTGTCGCGAGGGGACGACCCAGCTCGCCGAGCGGCTCCGCGACGTCTACGACCGGAACTACGACGCCGCGGGGATCGAGGAGCTCGTCCGCGTGATGGAGCGGTCGAGCATCTGCGCGTTCGGGGAGGACGCGGGCCGGCCCGCCCGGACCGCGATGGCGGCGTTCGAATCGGAGTTCGAGGCCCACGCCCGCGGGCGCTGTCCGGCGGGTCGTTGCATGGAGACCACGGAGGGGATCGCACAATGAGTTCGGAACGCACGGATACGGCGGACGTCCCGCCGCTGACGGAGGGGATCGCGCCCGGAACCGCGACCGACCCGGACGTATCGAGCGACGAGCCGGCCACGGTGACCGTCGACGGGATCGAGGTGTCGCTCGACGCGGGCGACACGCTGCTGGACGCCGTCGAGGCGGTCGAGCCCGACGAGTCGGTTCCGGCGCTGTGTAGCTACGACAGACAGGAGATCGGCCCGCGGAGCGAGTGCCGGACCTGCATGGTCGAAACCGACGCGTACGGCGTCGTCCCGGCCTGTAGCTTCCCGGTCGAGGACGGCATGACGGTCAGCACCGCGGCGGAGGCGGCCGCCGAGGCGCGCGACGTGAACCTCGACCTGGTGCTGTCGGACCACAACCTGCGCTGTACGACCTGCGGGAAGAACGGCCGCTGCGAACTGCAGGACGCCGCCATCGATCAGGAGGTCGAGGAGCCGCGTTACGGGGTGCTGGACGACCGCGAGGAGTACGAGCCGATCGACGACTCCTCGTCGTTCATCCAGATAGACCGCAACAAGTGCATCCTCTGTAACCGCTGCGTCGAGGCCTGCAACGACGTGCAGGTCGAGGGCGTCCTCCGCATGGAGGGGTCGGGGCAGGACACGCGGATCGGCTTCCAGAACGACGCCGCGACGATGGAAGAGTCCACCTGCGTCTCCTGTGGCCACTGCGTCACCGTCTGCCCGACCGGGTCGCTCGTGGAGAAGGGGATCGAGGACGCGACGACGATCCCGATCCCCGGGTTCACCCAGAAGAACAGCGTCGGTAAGACCTACGAGAACTCCGGGGAGACGAAGGGGCCGATGACGCCGAAGAAGCGCCCGGAGCGCCCGGACGCCGACGGGGAGTCGGCCACGGCCGATGAAGGATCCAGTGCCGGCGACGACCCCGGCGGCGTCTGGAGCGACGACGGGGGTGACTGGCCGTGAGCGACGAACTCGACGGCGTCGCCGGCTACATGCAACAGGCGAAAGAGCAGGCGATGGAGAACGTCGAGAACGTCGCCGAGGGCGTCGCCGCCGAGACGCTCCCCGAGGGCAAACTGTTCGAGATCGCCCAGTCGATCGGCGACAAGCGCCTGGAGGAACTGAACGTCGCGGACACCACCTGTGGCTACTGCGCCGTCGGCTGCCGGTTCGACCTGTACTCCGACGGCGAGGAGGTGCTCGCCGCGCGGCCCACCGCCGAGGAGGACGCGCCCGTCAACGGCATCTCGACGTGCGTGAAAGGGAAGTTCGGCTACGACTTCGTCAACTCCGACGACCGCCTGACCGCGCCGCTGGTCCGCGACGAGTCGGGCGAGTTCCGCGAGGCGTCGTGGGACGAGGCGCTGTCCCGTGTCGCCGAGGGACTCGGCGGGATCAAGGAGGAACACGGCGGCGACGCGCTGTCGGTGATCGCCTCCTCGAAGGCGACCAACGAGGAGAACTACCTGATGGGCAAGTTCGCCCGGCAGGTGCTCGGCACCAACAGTGTCGACAACTGCAACCGCCTCTGTCACTCCTCGACGGTCGCCGGCCTGGCCCAGACGTACGGCTACGGCGCGGCCTCCATCAGCACGGAGGACCTCGAACTCGCCGACTGCATCCTTCTGACGGGGTCGAACACCACGGAGGCCCACCCGGTGCTGGCGACGCGGATCAAGCAGAACGTCCGGGACGGCGCGGACCTGCTCGTGTTCGACCCGCGGGAGGTCCAGATCGCCGAGTACGCCACCCAGTACAGCCAGGTCAACCCCGGCTACGACGCGGTGTGGATCAACGCCGTCACCCGCCACATCGTCAACAACGACCTCCACGACGAGGAGTTCGTCGCGGAGCGGACGACCGGGTTCGAGGACCTGAAGGAGTCGCTCCAGGAGTTCACGCCGGAGCGCGTCGAGGAGATAACCGGGATCCCGCACGCGGAGATCGTGTCGGCAGCCGAGACCATCGCCGAGGCGGACCGCACCGTCTTCGGATGGACGCTCGGCCTCACCGAGCACTCCCACGGCACGGAGAACGTGCTGGCGATGGCGAACCTCGCGGCGGTCACGGGCAACCTCGGCAAGCCCGGGGCCGGCGTCTCGCCGTTCCGCGGCCAGAACAACGTGCAGGGCGGCGGCGGCGACATGGGGCCGCTACCGGACAACTTCCCCGGCTATCAGGACATCGCCGACGACGAGGTCCGCGCGAAGTTCGAGGACGCCTGGGACTGCGACATCTCCGGGGAGTACGGCTACTACACCACCCAGATGTTCCTCGCGGCGGACGACGACGACCTGCGGGGGATGTACGTGATCGGCGAGAACCCCGCGCTCTCCGAACCGGGCGTCAACCACGCCGAGGACGTGCTCGCCGACCTGGACTTCCTCGTCGTGCAGGACCTGTTCGTCACCGAGACCGCACAGTACGCCGACGTGGTGTTGCCGGCCTGCTCGTTCGTCGAGAAGACCGGGACGTTCACCAACACCGACCGGACCGTCCAGAAGGTAAACGAGGTGATGGAGCCCAAGGGCGACTCGCGGCCCGACTGGAGGATACTCCAGGACCTGGCCAACCGGATGGGCCGGGACTGGGACTACGACTCGACCGCGGAGGTCATGGACGAGGTGAACTCGCTGACGCCGCTGTACGGCGGCGTCACCCACGAGCGCGTCGAGCGCGAGGGCGGCCTCCAGTGGCCCTGCTGGGACGAGGACCACCCGGGCACCGAACGGCTATACACCGAGGAGTTCAATACTGACGACGGGAAGGCCCACCTGCAGGGCGTCGGCTTCAGCGAACCGGCCGAGACGCCGGACGAGGAGTACCCGTTCACGCTGACGACCGGCCGGGTGCTGTACCAGTACCACACCGGCACGATGACCCACCGCGAGGAGGGGATCATGCAGTACACGCCGAGCGACTTCGTCGAGGTACACCCCGACACCGCCGCGAGCCACGGGATCGAGAGCGGCGACATGGTGCGGATCGCGTCCCGCCGCGGCGAGATCACGGTGCCCGCGCAGGTGACCGACCGCGTCGGGCCGGACAACGTGTTCGTCCCGATCCACTTCGCCGAGAGCGCGGTGAACCGCCTGACCGACGAGGAGCGCCTCGACCCGGCCGCGGCGACGCCCGAGTTCAAGGTGTCGGCCGTCCGGATCGCGCCCGCGGAGGGCGAGTCCGAACCGGTCCGACCCTCCGGGGCCGACGTCACGGGGGACGACTGACCATGGCGGAGCCACGCGACGCGTACCCCGAGACGGCCACCAAGGGCGGCCGCGACGAGGGCGGCGACGCCGAGGGCGAGGCGGCGCTCCGGGCGGCGCTGGCCGAGCACGGCGAGGACCTCGCGGGCGTCGTCGGGACCACCGACGAAATCGACGACCTCCTCACGACGGCCATACTGGTGATCGCCAGCGCGGACGATGAGGAGGTCCAGCACGTCACCGAATCGACCGCCAACCTGGTGAAGGCCGCCGACGGGCTGTCGACCGACGGCGCGGCCGACCTCGCGGCGGAACTGGGCGACAGCGCGGACGACCTGGCGGTGACGCTCGATACCGTCCTCGAACTCCAGCGCGCGGGCCACCTCGACGACCTCGTGACGATAGCGACCGCGTTCTCGGAGTCGCTGTCCCCGGGGGAGGTCGAGGAACTGGCGACGACGCTGGAGGACAACGGCGACGAACTCGTCGGGGCGCTCGACGTGGTGCTGGAGCTCCAGCGGGAGGACCAGCTCGAGGACCTCGTGACCCTCGCCAAGACGTTCTCCGCCATCGAAGCCGACGCGGACACCGTGCGGGGGTTGAACACCGTGCTGGCCGCCGTCGGCGAGGCCGAGCGGGAGTCGGAGCCGGTCGGCGTGCTCGGACTGTTCCGGAAACTGCGGGGCCGCGACGCCCGCGCCGGGCTCGGCTACCTCGTCTCGCTCCTGAAGGCACAGGGCCGCCGGCTCCGGAACGACCGATAGCGCCGTGACGGACGAAGGCCCGGACCCCTCGACCGTCTGCCCGCGCTGTGCCGTCGGGTGTCACCTGGAACCCGGCGACGGAGGCCGGGCATCGGGACGGCCCGGCCCGGCGAACCCGAACGGCCGGCTCTGTGCGAAGGGCGTCGCCGCGTTCGAACCGCTCGACGACCGCCTGACCGAGCCGCTGGTCCGCCGCGACGGGGAACTGGTCGCGGCGTCCTGGGAGACGGCGTACGACCGCGTCGCCGAGGGGTTCCGGCGGATCCGCGACCGGCACGGCCCCGACGCGCTGGCGTTTCTCGGCGCGCCCCACTGCACCAACGAGGAGAACTACCTGCTCCAGAAGCTCGCGCGGACGCTCGGGACGAACAACGTCGACAACCGCGCCCGCCTCTGTCACAGCGGGACGGCGCGGGCGCTGTCCGAGCGGGTCGGCTGGCCGGCGACCACGAACGGCCTCGACGACGTCGGCGACGCCGACGTGATCCTGGTCGCCGGCGCGAACCCCGCGAAGCGCCAGCCCGTCGCGTTCAACTCGTTCGTCCGGCCGGCCGTCGCCGACGGAACGACGCTCGTCCACGTCGACCCCGTCGGCAACGAGACGACGCGGCTCGCGGACGTCCACCTCGCCCCGCGCCCCGGGACGGACGCGACCGTGTTCGACCTGCTGGCCGCGGGCGTGGTCGAGGCAGGCGGGGTCGACCGCGAGTTCGTCGCCGAACGCACACGAGGCTACGAGGCGTTCGCCGCGGCGCTCGGGGGGTCGTTCGACCGTGAAGCGGCGCTCTCGGCGGCGGGCGTGGACCCCGCCACGCTCGACCGCGTCGCCGACCGGATCGCCTCGGCCGATCGCGTCGCGGCGATGGTTGGCACCGGCGTCGAGGGCGGCGAGGGGCCGGCGAACGCGCCGGACTCGCTCCTGAACCTCCTGTTGCTGACGGGCAACCTCGGCCGCCGCGGCACCGGCCTCCACGTACTCCGCGGCCTCGTCAACGAGCAGGGCGCGACGGACGCGGGCTGCGTCCCCGACCGGTTGCCCGGGCATCGGTCCGTCACCGATCCCAACGCGCGCGACCGCGTCGCCGAGGCGTGGGGAACCGCGCCGCCCGCGGATCCGGGGATGACCGCGACGGAACTGCTCGGGGCGTTCGGCGACGAGGTCCGCGGCGCGCTGGTCGTCGGGGAGAACCCCGCCGTCTCGAAGCGCCAGCTGGACTGGGTCCGCGACCGGCTGGACGCGCTCGACCTGCTCGCGGTGGTCGAAGTCGCCGAGAGCGAGACGACGCGCCACGCCGACGTGGTGTTGCCCGCGGCGTCCGGCGTGGAGAAGGCCGGAACCGTCACCAACCTCGACAGGCACGTCCAGCGGCTTCGCCCGACCGCGTCGCCGCCGAGCGACGCGCGGCCCGATGCCGCCGTCCTCCGCGACCTGGGAAAGCGGCTCCTGCCCGACTCCGGGCACTTCGACTACGAGTCGGTCGGCGAGGTGTTCGACGAACTGACCGCGGTCGCGCCCCCATACGCCGGGGCAACGTACGCGGAAATCAGCGAGACGCCGCGCCGCTGGCCGTTCGACCGCGACGGCGTGTTATACCGCGAATCGTTCGACACGCCGGACGGGCTCGCGCCGTTCGAACCCCCGGGCGGCGTCGCCGAACCCGCCCCCGAGACGGGGCTCGTGCTCGTGACCGGCGGCAGGTCCAGCGACGCCGACGACGCCGGGGACCGCACGGTTCGGCTCCATCCCGACGACGCCGCCGACCGCGGCGTCGAGCGGAACGCCCCGGTCCTCGTGACGGACGGCGATACGACCGTCGATGCAACGGCGACGCTGGACGACGGCGTCCGGCGGGGCGCGGCGTACGTCCACGCTGTCGACGCCGACCCGTTCCTCCGGTGTGGTGCGACGACGGTCGACGTGCGACCGCGCGACGGGACGTCCGGATCGACCGAGTAGCCGCGGTAGCGAGGACTTTAGCGGACGAAGCCGTCGGACGACTCGGCGGTCAGGGATCCCCGTCATCCCCGGAGATTCAGTATAGCGAAATATAATTTACCAGTGTCTCACGCATCGTCGGGTAGCACCCGGTACACGTTCGCCTCGTACGTCTCACGGACTCTGTCGCCCCAGTTGTGGGTGTACGTGTCGATCACGTCCTGCGCGACGTCACCCCGCAGGTACTTCACGATGCCGCGGTCGCCGGTCCGGTCCCGGAGATGCGTCGTGAAGAAGTGCCGGAAGTAGTGGGGCGTGACGTTCGCCGCCGCGCCGCCGCCTGACCGGTACCACCCCCGCTTCCGGGCGTGTGTCTCGACGGCGTGATGGACCATGTCGGGGGTGAGCCGCCGCCCCCAGTCGCCGCTCGTGCTGGTAAACAGCGGCTCCGCGGGCGATGTCGTGTCCGGCCGGATCGCAAGCCAGCGGCCGAGGACCCGCCGGAGTTCGTCGTCGACCGGAACGACCGTGGCGCGCTTGCGCTTGTTCGACGCCGTCCGCTCCTCGCCGTTGACCACCTCGCCGCGGGCGGGTTCTGCCGCGACGTAGACCGAGTCCGGCCGTTCGGCAATTTGTGGCCGACGCGACGCATTGTCGCGGTCGAACGGCACCGACGAGAGGTGGACGTCCCGCCGGTCGAGGTTGCAGAGCTCGCCGACCCGCATCCCGGTCTTCAGCAGCGTCACGACGACCGCACGCTCCAGGGGGTGCGTGACGTCCGCGACGAACTCCCGCATGTCCGGGAGCGGGACGTCCCTCCGTTCGGGGTCCGTGTCGATCGTCTCGTCCATCTCCTCGACGACCAGCGTCATTGGGTTGGCGTCGAACGCACCCACCTGGGTCATGTACGCGTAGAACCGGTGGAGGTAGGAGGCGTACGTCGCGACGGTGCTCTCGGCCACGCTGCCACGGATATCGTGGATCCAGGCCATGCAGTCCCGGTGGGACGCGGCCGCCAGCGCCGTCTCGGTCCCGGCCGGGTTGCGGTCGGGGTCGGCGAGGAAGCGCTCGAACCGCCGCAGGACCCGCTCGTAGGCGTCCCTCGTCCGGTCGCTTTTCCCGTGGTACGCGACGTCCTGCAGGAAATAGGCCACGGGGTCCTCGATGTCGCCGGGATCCGGACCGATCGTGCTCATCCGTCCACCTTCGTGTAGCCGCCGTGGCGACCGCTGTACCGAACCTCGTCGGCCGCCTGGAGCTCCTGCAGCGCGTCCTCCAGTCGGCTCTCGATGTCGCCGGTGAGCGCCTCGACGAGTTCGTCCCAGTCCCGGTACGCACCCGAATCGAGCGTCGCGAGGACCCGGTCTTCGAGGCCGTCACCCCCAGGGGTAGCGTCCGCAGAACCGGGTTCCTCCGGGCCGCCTTCGTCCCCCTCGGTTTCCGCATCGTCGGGGTCGAACCCGCGCCGCCCGGCCTGGACCATCGTCCGGACGAACTCGCTCTGGCTCATGTCGAGGTCGTCGGCGTGGTCGATCCAGCGCTCCTTCTGGTAACGCGGCACGAAGGTCTTCACCACGGTTCGCTCCGTCTCGTCTCCCTCGGCTGCCATGTTCGACCCATCGCAGGTCGACCACTTCAACCTGTCCCACGGGTACGAATAAGGTCATTTATTCGTGGTTGTAGTACCTTTTCAATCGCCGAATACACCGAATATCTGTGTTTATAGTACTATAAAATCGGCTAGTAGTGCTACTAAGACGGATCAAAATATAGTCCATACTGGCACCCAACTTTCGCCACGATCGGTTCGATGTCGGATTCGAAACGACTTCTCACTCGAAGGACACACTGATCGAAGTGCCGTTCAGAAGGAGCCGGCCTCGTGTAGCGTCGGTGCAGTAATGGCGAGTCCGTGGGCCGCGGGACTCCGGCGAAGAAGTCGCAAAGGACGTTCGTTCGCCGCCGGGTCACTCAGCGAGTTACGGTGGGCGAGATGCCAACGGGACACTAGCTGTGAGTCCACTCGTCGAGCCGGCCGCTGGCAGGCGTAGTATGCAGCCTCATCGCTTTGTGAACAACATGCGGATGTATCTACGCATGTGCTGTGGCGACAACGACTGAGGGCGTCACAGACGGTTGTGACCAGCCGTACCGTTGCTGCAGGCCAGTCAGCGGCCGTATCGCAGGTACGAGAACGCGAGGAAGGCGAGCACCGAACCGATGGCGAACCCCGCGAGTCCGAGGGGGCCGGACCCCAGCGACCCCATGATGCTACCGAAAACGACACCGACGAGTGCGCAAGCGAAGACGAGGAGGGCACCCGACTGCCAGTCCTCGACCAGATCCGCGACGCTCCGTTCGGCCATGTCCGGCTATGCGCGTTCCGGGCGCTTTAGTCCACCGACGGGCCAGCTACTCGTAAATCGTATACTGATATAGATAACGCACCCCAGGACGGGGCCGCAAGAGTTCGACTCTCGGACCGCCGTAGTGATGTATCGCGACCAATGGCACTCAGGTCATCCTGAGCCATGGGCGACCGCCGGTAAGCTCGAATTTCCGCTCAGGAGGGCGTCACGACCCCGCTGGACGCCGGACCGTTGCGTCCGCTACGCTGCGAAACGGGTCGATTCAGATATGCTTTCGGCGACGCAATCCACGGATAACAAAGCGACCTGCGTGGGAGCGAAGGCGATATGCGCCGACAGGATCACGGCCGGGCAGGATGGATCAGCACGCTCAGCATCGCTGCGCTCGTCGCGGTGAGCGGTCTCGTCGCCGTCCCCGGACTGCCAAGTGGGGCCGGTCCGGCTCCACCCGAGCACGCCGGTGGATCGCACGCCTGCCTCGACGACGTGCCCGTCGGCCAGTCCGGTGATGACTCGGAGGCCGATAACGAGAGTGCGTCCACAGCGACCGGTGGAGGGTCCAGTGACGTGACCCGGACGACGCCCGCGGCCGGGAACGTGACCGTCGCACCGGGGACGGAGATGCTGTTCGAGGCCGCGGCCACGGAGTACGCCGGCGACTACATCGTCGCCGAGTGGACCGTCGACGGCGAGCCCGGCACGGCCGTCGGCGCGTTCCAGACCGAGTACGGGCAGGAAGGGGAGGCGTTCTCCCGGCAGACGTTCGAGGAGCCCGGGCCCCACACGGTGAACGCGACGCTGGTCGACGCGAACGGCGACACGGTCGGGTCGGCCGAGTGGACCGTCACGGTCGAGCGCGGCGGTAACGAAGCACCGGAAGTCGCCGGGGCGACCGTCGACGGCTCATCCTCGAACGACGCCGCGGGCGACGAACCCCTCTCCGTCGACCGGACCGCGAATTTCTCGGTCGCGGTCGCGGACCCCGACGGCGACCTCCACCGGGTCGTCTGGTTCCTCGGGATGGCGGACGTCCGGCTCGGTACGAGTTCGGTGAACGGGTCGGCGGACACGGCCAGCGTGACCGTGGACGACCCCTGCGAGACCTGCCCCGTGTTCGTCTGGGTGGTCGACGAGTCGGGAGCCGTGACCGAGCGGACGGTCGGCTCCTTCGAAGGGGCGTCGCGTGCAAACGGCGGGGCGGCGAACGCCTCGGCGACTCACTGAACGGCCAGCGCCGTCTCGAACTCGCCGTCGGCGAACAGTTCGGTGACGACGGCGGACCGGTCGGTCGTCTCGACAACGTTCTCCATGAGGACGGTCTCGCTGGGGAACAGCTGCTCGCCGAGTTCCAGCCCGTGTGACCGGGCGGTCGACCCGGTCATGGTGAGGTAGACGCCCAGCCCCACGTCGGCTATCGTCGCCTCCTCCTCGTCACCCTCCTCCGGGTAACAGAACTCCACGCCGGTCATCGCCTCGGTGCCGAGCACAGCCTGTACGAGGCGCTCGTAGCGCGGCGAGATGCAGAGCGGCCCCTCGTAGTCGGCGACGAACTCGCGGGTCAGGTCGTCGCCCGGGCCGTGACGGCGGACCGCCGGCGTGCCCATCAGCGTGTGGTAGACGGTGTCGCCGAGCCCGTTGACGACCCTGACGTCCGTGTCCTGCGGGTCGATGCGGGCGTTCAGGTCGGCGATGGAGCCGAGCGGTTCCTCGCGCAGTTGGACGACTTCCTCAAGCACCAGGTCGGCGCTGTCGAACCCGAGCGCGAACTCGTGGGTCCGGACCGCGCGGAACGGCTCCTCCCGGCCGACCAACTGCACGGGGATGCCGTCGCTCTCGACGGTGACGCTGTCGAAGACGATGCGCCGCGGCATGCCGGCCCGGTCGTCCCGCAGGAGCGTGTAGTCGGGGGCGGCCGGGTCCGAGAGGTCGCTGTACTCGGCGAGGCGCTCGTACGCGTCGCGCTCGTCGCCGGCGTTGCCCTTCGTGATGGCCTTCTCGTACCGCAGCGTGGAGGAGATGTCGTCGGCGAGCGCCGCGTCGCCGGTCCCGTCGGCGAGCCGGTCGAGGACCGCCTCCAGCGGCCGTCCCTTCCGCGGCACCGCGACCCGTATCGGCTCGGTCATTGTGGAGTGTCACGCCGCCGGACTGTAAACGAGTTGCGCTTCGCGCGAAAACGGAGAGCGGCCGGTTCAGCCGGAGAACATCTCGCCGAGCTGGTCGCGCCAGGCCTGGATCTCCTCGACGGTCTCGCGGAGCTCCGCCAGTTCCTCGTCGAGGTCCGACAGGTCGGCCGCGACGCTCCCGAGTTCGTCGTCGAGGTCGTCGACCTCGGCCTCGACGACCTGCACGTTGTCCGCGACGCCGTTGACGGCGGTCTCGACCGCTTCGACCTGCTCCTCGGCGTCGTCGACGCGGTCGGCGACGGCGTCGACGTCCGAGCCGAGGTCGCTCCGCGCGTCCTCGATGTCCGACTCGAGCTCCGACCGCGCCGTCTCGACCTCCGACCGGAGTTCGGCCGCCTCGTCGTTTAACTCCGCCTGGAGCTCCTCGAAGTCATTCCGGAGCTCCTCCCGGGCGTCGTCGACGGCCGCCTCGACGTCGTCCCGGACCGCGTCGATCCGGGCGTCGACGTCGTCGACCCGCGACTCGGTCGCCGCCAGCGAGTCGTCGAGGCCCTCGATGTCGGCGGCGTTGTCGTCGGCCGCCGCGGCCAGGTCGTCCAGTTCGGCCCGCATCTCCTCGACCTGGTCCTGGAAGCTGTCGATGATCTCCTCGCCGGTGCCCTCCTCGTCGAGGAACTCCTCCAGCGCGTCGGTGTAGGCGGCCAGGTCGTCGACCTGCGAGCGGAGGTGGTCGATGCGCGCGGCGTCGGCGCTGGAAAGCTCCGCGTCCAGCTCCTCGCGGAGCACGGCCTTGTCCTCCTCCGCGACGTCGCCGGCGCGGAGTTCGTCGGCCAGCGCGGCCGCGATGCCACCCTCGGCCGCCGCGGACGCCGCCGTTGCGGTCGTCGGCGTCGCGTCGGCGTCGGTCCCGTCAGCAGCGGCCGCCTCGTCGGCTTCGGGGGCGGCTTCGGCTACCTCGGGCTCGGCAGCCGGCGCGTCGTCGGCTTCGGCCATCGCGGGTTCCGCGTCCGGTTCGTCGGCGTCCGCGTCGTCGACTTCGACCGGCTCCGCCTCGGATTCTTCCTCCGGTTCGTCGTCCGCGTCGGCCGGCTCCGGTTCGGCCTCGGCGGGCTCCGCGTCCGCCTCGGCGTCGGCTTCGGCCGGTTCCGCCTCGACCGACTCGTCGACCGCCGGCTCCTCCGGTTCGTCCGCCTCTTCCGCAGTGGCGTCCGGCTCCTCGGATTCCGCTTCGGCCGCCTCGTCGGTCTGCGGTTCGGCCTCGACGGGCTCCGCGGCGACCGGTTCCGCCTCGTCGGCGGTGTCGGGTTCGTCCTCGTCGTCGGTCGTCTCGACAGCACCCTCGTCCGCCTCAGCCGGTTCTGCCTCGTCCTCGGCTTCGGCCGCCGCGGGCTCCGTCTCCGGTTCGTCGGCGGCGTCCGGCTCGTCGTCGGCATCCGGTTCGTCGACGCCCTCGGCCGGCACGTCCTCGTCAGCCGCGGTGTCCGCGTCTGCCGTCTCGTCGGCGGCCACCGGTTCCGCGTCGTCGTCCGCATCGACCGGCTCCGCGGCGACGGGCTCGGCCTCGACGGCCTCCGCGTCCGGCTCGTCGTCCGCCTCGGCCTGCTCAGCCTCGTCGTCGGCTTCGCCCGACGCGGGTTCCTCCTCCGGTTCGTCGGCCGGCGCGTCGCCGACGTCGACCTCCTCGGCGGCCGCTTCGAGGTCGAGGTCGATGCCGTCGCCCTCGGCGTCGTCCGCTTCGGCCGCCTCGTCCTCGCTCTCGTCCCCGAGCGCCAGGTCGATCTCGGGGGCGTCGTCCGCGGGTTCGGGGTCGGCTTCGGCGTCGGGGATCTCCTCGTCGCCGAAGCCGAGGTCGATCTCCGGCTCGTCGTCCGCGTCGTCCTCGGGCTCGTCGTCGGTCGCGTCAGGCTCCGTGTCCACGTCGCCCAGGTCGAGGTCAAGGCCGCCGCCGTCGTCGTCCTCGGCCTCGGCGTCGTCCTCGGTGGCGTCGTCTTCGCCCTCGTCGTCGAGCCCCGGGACGCCGTCGCTCTCGCCCGAGATCATGTTCTTGACGGCCTCGTCGTCGTCCTCGTTGGTGATGTCGTCGATGTTGGCCGTCCCGTCGCCGTTCTCGGCGGCCTCGCCCTCGATCTGGACGTCGGCCAGCGTCGGCTCGGTGAGGAACGGTTCGACGTCGTCGGGGCTGTCCACGCGGATCCCGTAGACCGTGACGACCTCCTCGTCGGGGTCGATCGTCCGCTCGAACTCGACGCGGTGGTCCTGGAAGGCGGTCCAGTTGTCGTCCTCGTAGTCCGGATGAAAGCCCACCCCGTCCATGGGGAACTCCTCCGGGATGTCCTCGGAGAGTCGTATCGAAACCGGGACGTCGCGGTCCGATTCGATCGCGAACCGGATCGCAGGGACCGGGAACTCGTCCGCTGCGAACGCCTTGCGGACGGTCACGCCCTCGGCGGCGACCGCAATCTCTTCGTCAGTGTCGACCTGGCTACTCATACGGCTTCGTACCGGTAGCACGACCTTAAATGGAACGGCGATGGAACGTTTCGCGGGCGTGAGCCCCTACAGGTCGGCGCGGTCGCCGATTTCGACGACCGACAGGTCGCGGGGGAACTCGAAGCTACTGGCGTGGTGGTGGAGGACGGTCGGGTCGGCGGTGAGGCCCTTCCACATGTCCCAGTGGCTCGGGAGCAGGCGGTCGACCCGGAGGTCGCTGGCGGCCTCGACGACCTGGTTCTCGTCGTTGTACCAGCGCGTGCGGACCGGTTCGCGGGTCCGCTTGTCCGGTACGTTGCCGACCGTGCCGAACGCGAGGATCCCGAGGTCGATGTCGTACGCCTCGCCGATCCGGTCGAACTCGTCGCTGGGCTTGGTGTCGCCGCCGTGGAAGATCGTACCGGACTCGTGTTCGAACACGTAGCTGACGGGGTGGGTGGCGTCGGGGTCGTGGGCGGCCTCGACGTGGACGGTGAACTCGCCGACCTCGAACGTGTCGCCCTCGGCGACCTCCGCGAACTGGTCGTCGGCGACGTCGTACTCCGCCCCCCAGTCCTCGTCCTCGCGGGCGACCGCGAGGCTGTCGTCGGGCGCGTAGAAGGTCGCGCCGGTGCGTTCGAGGATGGGTCCCTGGCTCGGGCCGTGGACGTGATCGGTGTGCTCGTGCGTGGCGAGGACGGCGTCGGCCTCGGTCACGTCCGCCGGGTCGAACGGGACGGGGATCATCCGGATCGTCCGCGGCGGGTCGCCCAGGCCGACGTACGGGTCGACGAACACGGTCGTGCCCTCGCTGCCCTTCAGGACGAAGCCGTTGCAGCCCAGATACCAGACCGCGACGGTGTCGGGGTCGGCGTCCTCGACGGCGCGGGGCAGCCAGTCGCCCCAGTCGCTCTCTGTCATGTCTCTCACTCCCGCCACCACGCGCCTAAGCCTTGCGTTCGCGCGGTCGACTGCAGCCGGCGGACCCTAGCTGTACCGCTCCTCGTTCCAGGGGTTCGCGGTGTCGGAGTAGCCCCGCTTCTCCCAGTAGCCGCGCTCCGGTTCGGTGAGGAACTCGACGCCGTTCACCCACTTCGAGCCCTTGTAGGCGTACCGGTGGGGGGTGACGACCCGGAGCGGGCCGCCGTGTTCCCGGGGCAGGTCGTCGCCGTCGTAGCCCCACGCGAACAGCACCTCCTCGCGCAGGCAGTCGTCGAGCGGGAGGTCAGTCGTGTAGTCGTCCATCCCGTGGAACATGACGTGGACGGCGTCGTCGCGGACGCCCGCCCGTTCGGCCAGTTCGGGGAACGTGACGCCGGTGAACTCGCAGTCGAACTTGCTCCACCCGGTGACACAGTGGAAGTCCTGCTGCTGTGTGACGTTCGGCAGGTCGCGGAACTCCTCCCACGAGAAGGTCAACTCCTCCTCGACGGCACCGGTGACGGTGAACTCCCACGTCGCCGGGTCGAACTCGGGCGTGCCGCTCTTGGAGAGCACCGGGAACTTCTCGGTCTTTCGCTGCCCCGGCGGGAGGCGGTCGTCGCCGAACTCCTCGTAGAGGTCCGTCGCGTCGCTTGGCATACGCGATCGAAGCGTCGGGACAGTAGTAGGCGTGTCGACTCGTCTCGGCGTAACGAGGGATTACGGCGGGGGCCGCGAGTTCCACCGGACGAAACGCCGGGGAAGCGTTTTCCCGGCGCGCTAATCGCGCGGTAACTCCCGAAACGCGCTCAATAACAAAGTACCGACTGGCCCTCGATACAGGAGCGATGCTAGAGGAACAACGACAACAGGACGAGCGAGCGGAACAGGTCGCGGAGGGAGCCGAACGGACGGGAATGAGCCCGCTCTCGTGGGCCGCCATCGGCTCCATCGCGCTGTCGTGGTACTACTTCTTCGCCCGGGACGACAAGGAGATGGGCCTGTTCGTGGGCCTGTGGCCGCCGACGTTTCTGGCGCTCGGGAGCTACTTCAAGATCAGCGAGATCCAGCGGGAAGTCGAGCGGATCAGTCGGCCGGGCAGCACCATCCGGAACGCCGTGCAGGACGTGATGCGAAACCGGTGAGCGGCCGGAAATATCAACCGAGAGGACACGCATTTTTCATTTAAAGAATCTATTTTCGTACGAAGCTAATCTATTGTTGTAGTGTACTGGTGAATCTTCGCGAAGTGGCGCAATACCCCGTCAGAATTAAATACCCCTCCGCCGAAGTTCCGGTATCCGATGCCGAAAGTAGAGATCACTATCCCCGAACATCTCGAGATGCAGATCGCCCAGATGGTCGAACAGGGCGAGTTCGTGAACCGCGAGGAAGCAGTCGAGGAGTTGCTGTCGACCGGCATGAAAGCCTTCAAGACGAGCGGCCCGATGGACGACGACCAGGACCACGGCCTGGAGGACGACGGCATGATGGGCCACGAGGACGAGTACGTCTTCTAGCTGCTCTCTCTATCCGTTCTCGCCCGGTCGCAAGCGACGCCGCCCGGCCGAAGCGGAACCTGTTTGAGGTCGCCCTGCCTCGGTCGACGCGATGGCTGACGAGGGGTCGCTCGCGACCGTCGAATCGCTCGCGCTCGTCGCGCTCGGCGGGTTCGTCGGTGCGAACGCGCGGTACGCCGTCGGCCTGGCGGTGCCGGTCCCCTGGGCGACGCTCGCCGTCAACGTCGCCGGGAGCGCGCTGCTCGGCTTCGTCCTGTACGAGGAGGCGTACCTCGGCGCGTTCTCCCGGCAGTTCCGGGTGGCGCTCGGGACCGGCTTCCTCTCGTCGCTGACCACCTACAGCACGTTCGCCGTCGAAACGGCGGCGCTCTCGCCGGCGCTGGCGCTTGCAAACGTACTGGGCAACTACGCGCTGGGCTTCGCCGCCGTCGCGCTCGGCCGGTGGGCCGCGCTCTCGCTCGCGGGGGCGGCGAGATGACGAACCCGGCGTACCTCGTCGGCGTCGGCGGCGTCCTCGGCGCGGTCGCCCGGCACCTCGTGTACGTCGCGCTGCGGGGCGACGATCCGGTGCCGCGTGCGACGCTCGCGGTCAACGCCGTCGGGAGCTTCGCGCTCGGCGCGCTGACGGCGGCCGGTGCTGATGGGTCGGCCGCGCTGCTGCTCGGGACGGGTGCCTGCGGCGCGTTCACGACGTTCTCGTCGTTCTCCGTCGAGACGGTGCAGCTGTGGGACACCGGGGACCGCCGCGCCGCGGCCGCGAACGCGGCGCTCAACCTGGCGTGTTCGCTCGCGGCCGTGGCGGCGGGGTGGCTCGTCGCGGGCTGATTAAAGCAGGAGCGGGACTGCGAATGCGACGAGCAGGCCGACCGCCAGCACGGCGAAGCCGATGCCGACCTGCCGGTTCGTGTACGGGCTCTGGGGCGCGGTCGTCCGCCCGGCCTCCTCGTCCTCGGGCACGTCGGAGTCGTGGTCGCTCGTCATGCCCGTGCGTTGGACGCTACGACACTTAAAAAACCCGAAGCGGCGCGGCCGGGGCGACGGTCCCTCACTCGCCCCGCGTCGCGTCGTCACCGTCCGCCGGCGGGGCTCCGCTCGGCGCTCCGTCGCCGTCCGTCGATGCGTCGTCGCCAGCGGAACCGCTCTCGTCGCTCCCGACGCCGTCCTCCGACGTGCCGTCGCCGAGCGCGTCGACGGACGCCCCGAGGGAGTCGCCCATCGAAGCCGTCGGCGTGAGCCGGTCGCCGTGGAGGAGTTCGGGGAGCGCGACCCGTATCGCCTCCAGCATCAGGACGAACAGGATCGGCATGAGGAAGAAGCCGTACCAGCCGAACAGGATCGGGCCGAGCAGGTACGCGAACATCAGCATGACCGAGTTCAACTGTCGGCCGGTGATGACGGGCTGGAGGAACGTCTGCGGGAGGATGTCGAGCAGGAGGAAGTACACGACCAGCACGCCGCCGACGAACGCGAGCGAGGTGCCGTCGGTCCGGAACGCCTGCACGGCTAGGTAGCCGACGACCGGCAGGTACACCACCTTCCCGACGACGATCGGGATCAGGCTCGCGAGGCCGGTCAGCAGGGCGAGGACGGGGACCGCGGGCACCGTCAGCCCCCCCGGGGCGAACGCGTTCGTCGCCCAGTAGACGACCCCCGACACGACCGACATGGCGAGCACGAACAGGAAGTTGCCGAAGAACACGGATTCGAGGTCCGAGTCGACCGCGGCGGCGTACGCGTACGCCGCGGTGTCGCGGCCGCCGAACAGTCGGACCAGCCCGGCGGCGATGCCGTCGTCGTTCTTCAGGAGGAAGAAGGTGAGCGCCGTCGACAGCGCCAACAGCGTCAGCCCGCCCACCACCGCCGTGACGACGCGCTGGCCGGCCTGCAGGACGGTCATCACGGTGCCCTGCGGGTCCGACAGCGCCTGACGGGGGTTCTCGACGACCGACAGCACCGCCTGGCGCTGCTGGTCCGGGAGTGCGTTCAGGTACCCGCCGAGCAGCGGCCCGCCGGTGGCGCTGCCGGTCAGGTCCTGCACCGCCTGGAACAGCTGGAAGCCGGCGTACAGGAGCAACAGGACGACCGGCACGAGCACCGCCAGCACCGTCAGCGTCGCCGCGATGCCGTCGGAGTCGACCGCGACGCTGACCCGGCGGTAGATCGGCCGGGTCGCGTAGTAGCCGAACGCGCCGAGCACGAGCATCCCCACGAACGCCTGTGCGATGTAGGCGGCCACGACCCCGAGCGCGAGCACGAACAGCCACCAGGCCGCGCGAGCGCGGTCCAGCGCGGGTCCGGGAATCGACATGCCGGGCGTACCACCTCGGCGTGGAAATCCGTCGGGGAAGCCCTCGGGGTTCCGACGGGATGGGCGGCGGGACCGCCCCGTCGGATTTCCCGTGCCGAAACCGTCAAACGCCCCACGTGCGAACGGTCGCGTAGTAAATGCTGACCAAGCGCATCATCCCCTGCATCGACGTGGACGTCGACGACGACGGCAACCCGGCGGTGTACACGGGGGTCAACTTCGAGGACCTGAAGTACACCGGCGACCCCGTCGAGATGGCGAAGCGGTACAACGAGGCGGGGGCCGACGAGTTCGTCTTCCTCGACATCACCGCCTCGGCGGACGGCCGCGAGACGATGCTGGGCGTCGTCGAGGACGTGGCCGACGAGGTGTTCATCCCGCTGACCGTCGGCGGGGGGATCCGCACCCGCGAGGACGTCAAGGAGACGCTCCGGGCCGGCGCGGACAAGGTGTCGATAAACACCGGGGCGCTGGAGCGCCCCGAACTGATCACGGAGGGCGCGGAGTCCTTTGGCAGCCAGTGCATCGTCATCAGCGTCGACGCGAAGCGGCGCTTCGACGAGCAGGGCGAACACTACGCGGAGGTCGACGGCGAGTCCTGCTGGTTCGAGTGCACCGTCAAGGGCGGCCGCGAGGGCACCGGCGTCGACGTGATCGAGTGGGCCCGCGAGGCGGAGGAACGCGGCGCGGGCGAACTGTTCGTCAACTCCATCGACGCCGACGGCACGAAGGAGGGGTACGACATCCCGCTGACGAAGGGCGTCTGCGACGCCGTCTCGACGCCGGTGATCGCCTCATCGGGCTGTGGCGGCCCGGAGGACGCCTACGAGGTGTTCACCGACGCGAACGCCGACGCCGCGCTGGCGGCCTCCATCTTCCACTTCGACGAGTTCTCGATCCGGGAGGTCAAGGAGTACCTCGCGGAGCGGGACGTGCCGGTTCGGCTGTAGACCGTTTCTAACCCGTTTTTCCGCGACCTACCCCTCGTTCACAGCGTACGTCCACCGCGCGACGAGGTAGAAGACGAGCGCCACGACGACGCTTGCGACGGCCATCATGACGTAGCCGAGGAACGTGAGGCCGTGATGAACGCCGTCGCTCGCGGCGGCGGCGTTCGCGCCGACGGGGCCGACCACTACGAGCGCGACGGCGAAGGTCGGAACCGCGGCGGACCGGCCGTCGGCCGGAACTGCGTCGAACGCTCCGAGCACGTAGCCCGACACGAGCGGCGTCAGCAGCAGCGGCAACACGAGCCGGTCGACGGCGAGTTCGGCGAAAGCAGGGTCGGAAGCGGTGGGGGTCGAGGACGCGACCGCCAGGTCGTACCAGGCGACGGCGACTGCGAGCAGGTAGAGGGCCGTGAGCGCGAGGACCGCCGTCACCGCGGCCCGGTAGTCTGGGCGTCCAGTGATCCGGGGGAGAAGTACCGTCGTTCCGGCGAGGAGGACGGCAAACGCCCCGACGTGGAGCGCGTACGCACCGAAGGACGTGGAGTAACCGTATGCGACGGTTCGGTCGAGGCCGTACGTGCCGAGAAGGATCAGGACGCCGAACGCGACGAGTGCGGAACGCGGACGACGGCGGAGGACCCTCACTATTGGATTCGACTGTCCAGGGGTGGAAAAAACCATCGAGGGAATGCCGTTCACGCGAGGGGGCGAACGGATGGCCGAAGATTTGACCGCCGCGCCGGCAGATTTTTATTTACGTCGCCGAACGGGTAAGCGGAATGGAATGGCGATGCGAGTGGTGCGGCAAACCCCACGAGGAGAACGACCCGCCCTGCGACGAGTGCGGGCACGGGTCGTTCGAGGAGGCCGTCGTTCAGGTCCCCGAGACGGACGACCCGGACTCCATGCTGGTCTGGGTCTGCGAGGAGTGCGGCCGCAACCACCCGAAGAACTCGCCGCCGTGTAGCCGCTGTGGCCACATGCAGCTCCGGAAGGAGGTCCAGGAGTTCGACGAGTCGGAACTCGAGGGCGGGAGCTACCTCGACGTCGGCAAGGAGTACATCGCCGCCGGCATCGCCCTCGTCGCCGTCGTGGCGCTGGTCGCCGCGGGCGTCATCCCGGTGCCCGGGCTCGGCGGCCCCGACATCGACGACGTGCCCGGCCAGGCGGAGTCGGCCGACGGGTTCGACCTGACGGCCGTCGAGTCGGGCATCGCCGACGGCATCAACGAGCGCCGCGCCGGGGCGGACGCCGACGAACTCCGGACCGGCGGCGACCTGGACGCGGTCGCCGAGCGGTACAACAAGCTCCGCGTCGGCCAACGGTACGGCGACTACGAGGCCGAGCGGCTGAGCGAGAGCTACGGGGAGGTCGGGTACGAGTGCGCCCGCGAACCGGCGGTCGAGTCGGGCGTGATCCCGGTGCGGAACGACCGGCGGCCGCTGGACACGTACGGAAACGAGAGCGACCTCGCGTCGGCGGTCGTCGCGGACTTCGCGATGCGGTCGGGCGAGGGGTCGGGGCTGTTCGACGCGGAGCGCGAGGCGGTCGGCGTCGACGTCCACGTCGCGCCGGACGGCGCGGTGTACGTGACGGCGACGGCCTGTTAGGCCGCGGTCTCGAACGCGTCGCGGAAGGCGGTCGTCTTCTCGGTGACGCGCTCGCTCGCCGCCTCCAGCGCGTCGAGCGGTTCGGTGCCGTCCTCCGTCTTGACGGTGAGGATCGGCTCGGTCTGGCCGCCGGACTGCTCGGGGTTCACGTCGTAGGTCGCGGCGGAGACGCCGTCGGTCTCCAGCAGCGCGCCCTTGAGGACGTTCATGAACGTGTGGTCCTCCCCACCGATCTCGATGGAGAGTTCGTCCTCGCTGTCGTCGATGACGCGGAGTTCCATGCCGTGTGCTACTGCCGAGCGCCGTTTGTAGCTTACGAACCGGGGCCGGGAGCGGCAGGCATTAGTCGGCCGGGTGCCTGGCGGTCGATATGTCCCTCCCCTGGACCGTCGGTGCGGTCGGGGCCTTGCTCGTGTCGGCCGCCGTCGCCTGGGCCACCGACGAGCACCGGCGGGTGCTCGCCGACCGACTGCGGAGCCGCCTGCTGCTCGGCGTCCCCTGGGGGACGCTGGTCTCCGTCGCGCTCGTCGTCGCGGTGTACCTCTTCCTGCAGGGCGGCCTCGCTCACTGGAACGACCCCGTCACGCTGCCGTTCCGCGCCTGGTCGTACCTCTACCCGCTGGGCGTCGTCTCGGCGGCGTTCTCCCACGGCGGCCCCGGCCACCTGCTCGGCAACCTCACCGGGACGCTCGTCCTCGCGCCGATCGCCGAGTACGCGTGGGGCCACTACCCCGACGAACGCGGCGCGTCGACGTTCTCCTCCCTCGGGACGAATCCGTACGTCCGCGCGTTCGTCGCCTTCCCGGCGGCGGTCGTCGCGGTCGGGCTGTTCACCGGCGCGTTTGCGCTGGGCCCGGTGATCGGCTTCTCCGGGGTCGTGTTCGCGTTCGCCGGCTTCGCGCTGGTCCACTACCCGCTGACGACGGTGGCGGCGGCGCTCGGGGGCCAGGCGGTGCTCCAGCGCACGTACCGCGCGCTGCTCGACCCCGTGATAATCGGCGGGACGTCCGCGAGCGGGCCGTCGCCGCCGTGGTGGGCCGAGATAGCCATCCAGGGCCACGCGATCGGCTTGCTGCTCGGCATCCTGCTCGGCCTGGCGGTGGCGCGCCGCCGCGACCGCGGGCCGGGGGCGGTTCGGCTCTGGGCCGCCGTCGTCGCGTTCGCCGTCCCGCAGGGGCTGTGGGCGGTGTACTGGTTCCGCGGGAACGGCGAGTACGTCCTCTACCAGGCGCTCGGGCTGGCGCTGGTCGCCGGGCTGGCGCTGGTCGTCACCGTCGCCGTCACCGCCACGGACCGCCCGCTCCCGCGGCCCGGCGGCGACGCCTCGCGCCGCACCGTCGCGTCGGTCGTCCTGCTGGTCTCGCTCGCGGCGCTCGCCGGGCCGGCCGTGCCGACGAACGCGCTGACGGTCGACGACGGGCCGACGCCGACGGAGGGCGCGGTCACGGTCGACGGCTACACAGTCACGTACGCCGAGGACGTGCGCAACCGGATGATCCCGGCCGTCGACGTGTCGCTGTTCGGTGAGGACACGAACGTGACGACAAGCGGCGTGATCGTCGTCAACCGCGACCGGCACATCTGGACGCAGGCGGCGTCAAAACAGGCGCTCGCATACGACGGCTACGAGCGGATCCGGGTTGGCGGCGTCGGCTGGGACGCGGCCGTCGACGCGCGCCGGGTGGGCTGGTCGGCCGTCGGCGGCGGGACGGCCTACCACGTCTGGCTCCGGACCGACGGGGAGCGCCCCGAGCACGCGTTCAACTCCTCGGCCGCCACCGCGGAGCCCCGGGTCAGCGGGACGAACCTCACCGTCGTCGCCACCGAGCGGGGCGGGTTCCGACTGCGGGTGACGGAGGGCAACAGGACGCTGGCCCGGGAGCCGATGCCCGCGGCGAACGAGTCGGTGACCGTCGCCGGCGTGACGTTCGAGCGCGACGGCGACGCGCTGTTCGCGGTGCGGGACGGGACCCGCGTCCGGGTCGCCGAGCGCGAGGGGTATCGGTAGGGTAGGATCGGTGGCCCGACCCGGAGCGCGGCCGGGCCCCGTCGGACCGGCGGCCGGGGGTGCGCCAAAAGGAATTTTTCGGTCCAGGGCCACGATAACGCCATGGAGAAGCGTTCGAAAGGCGTCCGGTTCGCCGAACTCGCCGGGCGGACCCTCGCCCGCGCGCTCGGCTGGCTGCTCGTACTCGCGGGGGTACTCGGCGTGCTCGCCACGCTCGTCGTGTACCTCGGCGACTATCCCGGGAAGAGTCCCGTCCTGAGTGCAGTCTCGTTCGTCGCGTGCCTTCTCGTGATCGCGGGCGGCGTCTACGGCAACCCACGGTTCAGGGAACGGATCCGCGCCTCGCTATAGAAACGGTCGACTCGTCGCTCGCCGAGACGGGGCAAACGTCCCGGGCGGGACCAAGCCGCTACGTCCAGTCGATCCGGAAGACTTCCGCGGCTATCGTCTCGCGGTCGGCGTCGTGGTGGTCGAACTGCCGGTCGATGGCGAGTTCCGCCTCGAACGCCTCGGTCACCTCGCCGCCGGCGTCGGCGGCGAACGACTCGACGAACTCGCGGCTGCCGGCGTTGTGGACGGAGTAGGAGACGGCCGCGACGTCGGCGGCGGTTTCGAGGAACGCGCGGTCGGCGTGTTCGTTGCCCCGCTGCGCGCCGAACGGCGGGTTCATCACGACGGTGACGCCCTCGACCGACAGCGGCGGGTCCGTCGCGTCGCCCTGGACCCACCCGACGTCGGCCGACGCGGCGACCCGGCGCTCGTTCTCCCGCGCGGTCAGGAGGGCGGACCGGTCGAGGTCGACGCCGACGACGCGGTCCGGGCCGCGGAGCGCGGCGGCGAGCGCGAGCATCCCGGTCCCCGTCCCGAGGTCGACGACGGTCTTCCCCTCGATGTCGCCGCGGAGGTCGGCGACGTGGACGATAGAGGCCGCGAGGTCCGGCGGCGTGGGGTACTGTTCGAGGGCGGCGTCGGGGTCGTCGAACCCCGCGACGACGCCGAGCTGGCGGGAGAGCTCGCTCCGCGTGCTCACAGGCTGATCGGGCCGTCGACGGTGAGTGTCACGCCGTCGCGGCGGGCGCGCTCGGCGCAGGCCTCGAGCGCGGGCCGGACCTTCCCCTCGTCGGCCACGGCGTCGAGTTCGACGGTGACCCGGGCCGCGCCGAGGAAGGTGGCGGCGCGGACGTAGCCGCGGACGCGGTCGATCTCCTCCTGGGTTGCCAGCGAGCAGTCCTCGTCGAAACAGGCGTCGACGCGGAGGTCGGCCGCGTGCAGGCCCTCGTCGGTCAGTTCGCGCTTGAAGTCGCGGAGGTACTCGGGGGCGGTGGAGTCCAGCGCGTCCGCGGCGAGGCTCACCGGCTCGACGTTCGTCGGCTGACAGCCCTCGACGGCGCGTTCCACGTTCGGCGTCGGCGTCGTGCTCATGCTACTACACCATATCTACTACGTATACAAAAAGCTTTGTGGATAACCATAGGTTATTGGCTGGCGCTGTCCAGCGAGGCGAATGCCACGATATCCGACGCTGTGGCCACGCTTCCCGGCGGGACCGCTGGAAACGGGGATTATTAGTGACCCACGGTCGCAGGAACGGCTATGGACTGTCCACGGTGTGACGCCGAGGTCGAGCGGTACACGCTGGAGGGCCACGACGCGCAGGTGTGCGAGCGCTGTGGCTACGTCGGCGTCTCGGTCGAACACGAGAGCGAACCCGTCGAAGTCGAGTCCTGGCAGGACGCGTTCCGCCGGTTCAACGAAAAGAACGCGGAGTGAGCGGCGGCCCTTACTCGTCGGCTGCGGCGGCCTCGGCCTCCGCCTCGTCGTTCGCCCCGCCCGCGTCGGGGTCTTCCTCGTCCGAGCGCGCCGCGACCAGCCCGCCACGCGCGACGCTGTACAGCGGCTCGCTGGCGTGGGTCACGCCGCTGATCGAGAACGGGATGTTGGCGTCCTCGAGGTGGTCACGGAACAGCTCCTCGAACCCATCGGGGCTGGAGGTGCCGCCGGTGACGACGACGGGCACGTCGAGGCCCTCCTCGACGTCCTCCTCGTCGACCTCCTGGACGACGCGCTCGATGACGTAGTCGAGCAGGTTCTCGTAGTAGATCGACAGCGCGCCCTCCACGCCGCCGACGTCGGTCGTGAAGTCGAGTTCGAAGTCCTCCTCCTTGATGGAGGTGACCTTGTCGACGGGCGTGCCGGTCGCCTGGGCGGCCTGCTCGTCGACCCAGTCGCCGCCGCGGGCGACGGAGAACTTCATCACGGGCACCGCGTAGTACGAGAGACAGACGTTCGTCATCCCCGCGCCGAAGGAGATGCCGAGGCCGGTGAAGTTGTTGTCGGCCAGTTCGGAGTAGACGACCGCCATCCCCTCGTTGATCGGCTCGGCGTCGTACCCCATGTCGTCGAGGAACGACTCGATCGTCTTCTGGTGGTACAGCGTCGAGAGGTCCGAGTCGATGGGGTCGGCCGGCGTCGAGAAGTACAGCTTCTCGTTGGGGCGGTCGGGCTCGCCGACGACCTGCTCGATGATGAGCTTCATCATCGGGATCGCGGACTGCTCGTCGCTGGAGAGGATCCCGTGTTTCATCGGGCGGCGCGTCTCGCGGTTGAAGATGTTGGCGAAGTTCAGGGCGTCGTCGCCGACGACGTACACCGTATCGTCCTTTCGGATGTGGAGCACTTCGCTCCGGGAGAGCATCTGCTCCGCCATGTCGGAGTACTCGATTTCCACGAAGGAGTTGCGCTGCTGTACGAACACCGTGTCGCTTCCGTCCTGCTGGGCCGACAGGATGTTCATCGTGCCGACGTCTAGGCCTTTGGCCATGTGTGATACAAGTCCACCCCCCGATAATAAATCTATGCGAAAAAATTCAAGAAAACGTGTCACAGAAATTTTATTATCTCGGATCGACCGGCCGCGCTACCGAGGAATATATTGAACTATTTCTGATACGTTATCCCAGGCCGAGCTTGCTCCGGAGCCGCGAGAGCAGTCCGTCCAGGCCGCCGTCGTCCGCGCTCGCGGCCTCGTCGTCCTCGCGTTTCTGCTGGCGCAGTTCGTTCAGTTTCGCCGTCTGGTCGTCGACGGTCGACTCCGAGGTGGCGGTCTTCTTCTCGCCGCCTTTCATCTGCCGGAGCCCCTGGACCTGCGAGTCGACGCCCGACGAGCGCGACGTTTCCGCCTCCACGTCCATCCCGGAGACGTCGATGTCGGTGTCGGTGTTGACCGAAATCTTCCGGCCCTCGTGTTTCTCGACGCCGCCCCACGACATGTCGACGCCCTCCATCGCGCTCTCGATGTCGGACTCGATCTGCTCGTCGGAGATCGTCTCCCCCTCGTCGTCCTCGTCCTCCGACACCTCGATGTCGCCGGGACCGGGTTTGACCTGCGCGAGCTGGTGGGCGACCAGCGCCGCGCCGGTCGCGCCGACGACGACGGTCAGCCCGGTCGCGTACGTGGCGACGACCTCCATCGTGTAGTCCGCGCCGTAGCCGTTCCAGTCGTCGGGGTAGACGACGTTGAACCCCACCACCGCGAGGAGGTTGATCGCGCCGCCGACGGCCGCGGCGTACTGCGCCTTCTTCTCGACGGGGAGCAACACGACGATGCCGGTCATCGCCGCCGGCAGCGACAGCATCCCGAGCGTGTACGCCGGCCCCATCCGGGCGAAGTAGGCCCCGGTGCGTGGCTCCGCCGCGCTCCCCCAGAGGAACAGCACTAACGCGATGACTCCCAGCGCGATCCCCCCGAAGAACAGCCCGAACCCGAGGTAGACGTCCGTGCGGGCGTCCGGCTCCCCGATGTAGGTCCGGTACCACTCGAACAGTTGGTTCTCCGTTTCCGTGCGTTCGGCCATTACCGGGAGGGTACTGAGGCCACTCCTATCACTCTTTGGCCAGAAAGCCCTCGGAATCGCTTGGCAGCGATTCCTCGCCCTTTCAATGTCCGCCAACGAGCGCCTGCGGCGCTCGTTCCAGGTACCGCCAGTCTGCGCGAGCGCTGACGGTCGTCAGCGCACGCTTCGAGTGCCTGCCCTCCCCCGAACGCTCGCCCGCGGCGCGGAAGCGCGCCGCGCGCTCGCGCTGGCCATCGACCGCAAAACGATGTGAGAAAACGGACGACGAACCGCTGGTCGCTACCAGGTGCCGTGGAACGTGTCGAAGGAGAGCGAGTCGAGCGGCTCGTTGCCGACCGCGATCTCGTACTCGCCGGGCGTCAGCATCGGCTTGTGGAACTGCGGGCCGTCGTCCGTCGTGATGCGCGGACAGCCGGTGTTGACGAACGCGTCCATGTCGAAGTTGCGCAGGCGGTCCGGCGTCACTTCGTCCATCGTGATGAGGTAGGCGTCGTCGTTGCCGTCTAAGATCTCCTGGGCCTGCTCCCAGCGGCCCTGGCCGATCTTGGTGCAGTAGATGACGCCCCACTTCTGGGCGTCCATCGCCTTGTGGACCGCGGCGTAGCGCTGTTTCAGGAACTTCTCGGTGTCGGCGACGGTGACGACGTTGTTGACGGGGTCGCCGATGACGACCTTCTTGTCGGGGTGTTCCATCGCCAGCCCGAGCGGGTGGAACTTCCCGCCGCCGACGTACAGCACCTGGTCGGCGTCGACCTGGGCGGAGGCGTAGTTGCAGCCCAGCACCTGCCCCTCGTGGGTCAGCCGCTCGTCGCCGCGGCGGGTGTGGACCTCGTAGCCGCGCTCCTCCAGCCACGCCTTCATGTCCTCGAACTGGTTCATGTGCTGGGCCGTGGTGACGAGGCCGACCTCCTCGTCGGGCAACTCGTCGAGGGCCTCCTCCATGATGGGGAACACGTCGACGTTCGAGAACAGCGGGACGTAGATCACCTTGTCCGTGTTCTTCATCGGCGAGTGGCCGAAGTGGACGAACACGTCCGTGCGCTTCATCAGGAACGTGTCCAGGTCACAGGCCCCGTAGCAGGGCTGGCCCGACAGCATCACGGTCACGTCGTCGGGCACGAGTTCGCGGATGTCGTCCGCGACCTTCGGCCCGCGCCGCTTCAGCCCTTCCGGGAACTGCAGGCCGACTTTCTTCGCGTCGCGCTCCTCGACGGCCTCGACGATGCGGTCGAGTTCGTAGTCCCACTCGCGGTCGTGCTTGAGGCTCATCCCGGTGTTTCGCAGGTCCCCCTCGGAGAACTCCGACTCCTGACTCATTGCACCCGTCTAGCCACCGCGACCGTTTAACGGCGACGCTTCGGGTGTGTGCCCGGCAGCCGCACGGACGGGGGCGGCCCGCGGGGACGCGAACCCGCTCACTCCGAGTCCTTCAGGTAGACGTTCCCCCGCACTTCCACGGCGCCGTGTCCGGCGGACCGCCGGTCGGCCGTCGGGTCCGACCCGCCGAGCAGGTCCGCCAGCGTCTCCCGCTTCAGCAGCACGAAGCCGGCGGCGATGACGGCGAAGCCGGCGACGGTCGAGGCGGTGATCGCCTCGCCGAGCGCGAGCCAGCCCGCGACAGCGGCGACCGCGGGGGTGGCGTAGTTGACGAGGCTGGCCTCGCTCGGCCCGACGCGTTCGAGCAGGTCGAAGTACAGCAGGAAGCCGCCCGCGCCCGCGATGACCGCGAGGTACAGCAGCGCGACGACGAGTTTCGGCGACCACGCCACGCCGGCCGGGGACTCGCCCGCCGCGGCGCTGATGACGTGCATGACGCCCGCGCCGCCGAGCATCATCCACGCCTGCGTCGGGACGGTGCCCAGCGCGACGCTGAACCGGCGGGTCAGCACCGACCCGAGCGCGAACGAGAGCGCCGAGAGGAACAGCAGGCCGACGCCGACGATGCTGCCGTCAAGCGACGAGCCGGTCGGGTCGGCGACGATCACGACGCCGACCAAGCCGAGGAGGACGCCGACGACGCCGCTCGGCGTCAGCGTCTCGTCGCCGAGCAGCAGGTACGCGAGCGGCGGCGTCACGACCGGCGTCAGGCTCAGTATGATCGCGCCGACCGCGCTGCTGACGTACTGCTGGCCGCTGAACAGCAGGGCGAAGTGCAGGCCGACCATCAGCGTTCCACCCATCGCGACGAGCCGCAACTCCTCGCGGCCGCGGGGGAGCCACCGCCCCGACTTGCCGACCGCGTACGCGAGCATCACCAGCCCGGCGATGTCGTACCGGAACGCGGCGAACAGCACCGGCGGCAGCGTACTCAGCCCGTCCTTGATCGCGATGAACGACGATCCCCAGACCACAGCGAGGGCGAGAAACGCCCCAACGTTTCTGAATTTGTATATATCCATTGTAAACGCCTCCGACGAGAGACCGCGGAGATACCTCCCCTAATCACCCCTCTACCTTCAGTATTCTCGAAGTAACGGTACCACGTCACACAGTAGTGTGGTATGCCTTTCCTCGGGAAGCCGAACTGTTTTTCGCGGCCGTCGGTCCGGGCCGGCCCCGGCGGGGATCGGGGGCATCCGGCAGGTTCAAACGGGTCCGTCCCCAACGAACCCGCCATGAGCATCGAGACCGACGCCGGCGCGGAGACCGCCGACGAGGACGTCGAAACGCTCGGCCGCGAACTGGGCGAGGCCATCGCGGACCTCCCCGAGTACCGGACCTTCGAGGAGGCGAAGGCCGCCGTCGAGGCGTCCGACGAGGCCCAGGCCAAGATCGAGGAGTTCGAGGAGATCCGCCAGGAGTTCATGCTCGCCCGACAGACCGGCGAGGCCACGCAGGAGGACCTCCAGGAGGTCCAGCGCGCACAGCAGGAACTCCACGGGATCCCCGTCATGTCGGAGTACCTGGAAGCCCAGAACGAACTCGACGCCCGCCTCGAAGCGGTCAACGAGGCCATCTCCGAGCCCCTCGCCGTCGACTTCGGCGAGGAGGCCGGCGGCTGCTGTCAGGACTGACCGGCCGGCCCGTCCGGATGGGACAGCCTGAAGGGCGACCGCTTCTCACGTTTCCACAATGGAGAGTTCGCGTAGCGGGCGGCGATCCGGCCCGTCACCGGACGCCACCCTCGTGACGCGGAGCCGGGCGGTCGATCCCGCCCCGGTCCGTGCGGTTCTCGACGCGTTCGACGCCCCGAGAACCGTCTGGGCCGCGCCGGGCGAGCCGACGGTCGTCGGCTGCGGCGCTGCCGAGACGGTCGTCGCCGACGGGGACCGGTTCGAGGCGGTCCGCGGGGCGGCCGACGACCTGTTCGCGTCGTTCGACGGGGCGGCCGAGCCGGTCGCCCGGCCGCGGCTGTTCGGCGGCTTCGCCTTCCACGACGACCACGCGGCCGACGCCCCCTGGGACGGGTTCCCGCCGGGCTACTTCTTCCTGCCGCGCGTGCAGGTGGTCCGCGACGGCGAGGACTGCTGGCTGACCGTCAACGCCGTCGGGCCGGACGACCCGGCGTCGGTCGAGGAACGGCTGGACGCAGCCGCGGAGACGCTTGCGGACCTGCCCGACCCGGGGCCGGTCGCCGACCCGCCGGGCGTCGTCGAGCGCCGGCCGACGACCGGGCGCGCGGAGTGGCGCGACCAGGTCGGGGCCGCGCTGGCGCGGATCGACGCCGGCGACCTGACGAAGGTCGTCCTCGCGCAGGCGATGGGGACGCGGCTCGGGGCGGCCCTGTCCGTGCCGGACGCGCTCGCCCGCCTGCGGTCGCGGTATCCGGACTGCCACCGCTTCCTGCTCGACGGCGTCGGCGAGGGACCCGACGCCGACGGTGGCGGCGGCCGCTCGACGCTGTTCGGCGCGACGCCGGAGCGCCTGGCGTCGCTGTCCGGCCGCCGGCTGGAGACGGAGGCCCTCGCCGGCTCCACGGGGCGGGGCGACACGCCCGAGGAGGACGAGTGGCTCGCGACGGAACTGCTGGAGAGCGGGAAGGACGTCCGCGAACACGAGATAGTCACCGACGCCGTCCGCGACCAGATCGCGCCGTTCGCGGCGTCGGTCCGGACCGGCGCGCGCGGCGTTCGGAAGCTGGACACCGTCCAGCACCTCCGGACGCCGGTGTCGGCGGAACTGGCCGACGCGACCCACGTGCTGGACGTGATCGAGGCGCTCCACCCCACGCCGGCGGTCGGCGGCCTGCCGCCGACCCTGGCCCTGGAGACGATCCGTGAGACGGAGACGTTCGACCGCGGCTGGTACGCCGCCCCGGTCGGCTGGTTCGACGCGGCCGGCGACGGGACGTTCGCGGTGGCGATCCGGTCGGCCGTCGCCCGCGGCGACAGGGCGACGCTGTTTGCCGGCGCGGGGATCGTCGCCGACAGCGACCCGGACCGCGAGTGGGACGAGATACAGCTCAAGTACCGCCCCGTGCTGGACGCGCTGGAACGATGACCGCCGCCGAACGCAACGAGGCGTGGGCCGACGCCCTCGTCGCCGAACTCGCCGCCGGCGGGGTGGACGCGGTCTGTGTCGCGCCGGGCAGCCGGTCGACGCCGCTGACGATGGCGTTCGCCCGGAGCGACGACGTGCGGATCTTCTCCCACCTCGACGAGCGCTCCGCGGCCTACTTCGCGCTCGGCCGTGCCCGGCGGACCGGGCAGGTGACGCCGCTGGTCTGTACCTCGGGCACCGCGGCCGCGAACTTCCACCCCGCCGTGATGGAGGCCGACCGGGCGCGGGTCCCCCTTCTGGTCCTCACCGCGGACCGCCCGCCGGAACTGCGCGACAGCGGCGCGAACCAGACGGTCGACCAGACGAAGCTGTACGGCGACGCCGTCCGCTGGTTCCGCGAACTGCCCGAACCCCGCGACGGGGGGCGGCCGCTCCGCTCGCTCCGGACGACGGCGGCCCGCGCGCTCGCTGAGGCGACGGGGACGCCCGCCGGGCCGGTCCACCTCAACTGCCCGTTCCGAAAGCGGCTGGAACCGCCCGAGGGGACCGCGAACGAGGACCGTCGGACGACCGCCCCCGAGCGCCCCCACGTCCGGACGACGGCGGGGCGGCCGACGCTCGACGAGGACCGGCTGGCCGACCTCGCGGCGGCGGTCGACGGCGCGGACCGCGGCCTCGTGGTGGCGGGACCGGCGGACGACGCCGCGCCGTCGCCGGACGCGGTCGCCGACTTCGCCGCGGCCGCCGGGTTCCCGATCCTGGCGGACCCGCTCTCGGGCGTCCGGTACGGCCCACACGTCGGCGACGCGCCCGTGGTCGGCGGCTACGACGGCTACCTCGACCCCGCCGTGACGGGCGACTGGCCCGACCCGGACCTGGTCGTGCGGTTCGGCGCGTCGCCCACCTCGAAGCCGCTGCGGAAGTACCTGCGCCGGACCGGAAGCCGGCAGTTGGTCGTCGACCCCGCGGGCGGCTGGCGCGAGGCGGAGTTCGCGGCGACCGACCTCGTCGTCGCCGACCCCGAGCGGCTGTTCGAGGGCCTCGCCGAGCGCGTCGCCGAACCCGCCGACCCGGGGTGGCGCGACCGCTGGCTCGACGCCGACCGGCGGTACTGGGCGACCGTCGCCGACGCCCGCGGCGAGCGCCGGTTCGAGGGCGACGCCCTGGCGACCGCCGTCGAGGACGCGCCCGACCCCGCGACGCTGTTCGTCTCCAACAGCATGCCGGTCCGGGATCTGGACCGCTTCGGCGCGCCGCGGACGGCCGACCTGACCGTCCTCGGCAACCGCGGCGCGAGCGGCATCGACGGCATCGTCAGCACGGCGCTGGGGGCCGGGAGCGCGACCGGTGACCCGCTCGTACTCGTCACCGGCGACCTCGCGTTCTACCACGACATGAACGGCCTGCTGGCGGTCGGGCGCTGCGGCGTCGACGCGACGATAGTCGTCGTGAACAACGACGGCGGCGGCATCTTCCACATGCTCCCCGTCGAGGCGTTCGACCCGCCGTTCACCGAGCAGTTCAGGACGCCCCACGGCCTCGACTTCGCGCCCGCCGCGGAGCTGTACGGGCTGGAGTTCGTCCGCGCCCGGGACCGCGATGCGTTCCGCGAGGCGTACCGCGCGTCGCTCGACAGCGCCGGGACGCAGGTGATCGAGGTCCGGTCCGACGCCGAGCGGAGCCACCGCGAGCGCGAGGCGATCCACCGCGCGGCGGTCGACGACCTGTCCTGACCGCCCGCAGTCGCCGGCTCACGGCCGGAGCGCCCGCTCGACGACGACGGCGAACGCGAACAGCGACCACGGGAGCCCGACCGCGGCCAGCGCCGGCACGGAGAGCGGGTCGACCGAGAACGCGACGACGCCGAGCGGCGCGAGGACGCTCAGGACGCCGAACAGCAGGATGCCGAGCGGCGGCACCGTCAGGAGATAGCCCGTGACGAGCAGCGTACAGCCGCCGACGACGAGCCGTGCGACCAGCGGGAACGGCGGGAAGAGCGTGCTGGCGACCATCACCGGGTAGAGAAAGACCATCCCGGCGAGGAAGACGACCCGGTCCGGCGTGAGCGGGACGCTGACCCGGTTCTCGCGGGCCGCCGCCTCGCCCCAGTCGCGGACCGCGTACCCCGTTCCCCCGGACTCCGACCGCTCCCGGTAGAACTGCTGGCGGCGGCTGGAGCGCGAACGCCCGGCGGCGTCGGATGACGCCCCCGCCGTCCGGTCGGTGGTCGCTTCCGCCGTCCCGCCGGCGCGGCGGCCGTCGTCGCGGTCGGTCCCCCGCCGGTCGCGCGGGTCCCCGTCGGTCGCCCACTGCTCCGCGGCGTCGCTCGGGTCCGTCGCGCCCGCCGACTCGGACGCCGTCCACGGCGACTGCTCGGCCCCGGCGGCGTTCTCGCCGGTGACCCGCCCCACGTACGCCTCGTGGCCGAGGCGGTCGTACCGCGCGCGCTCTGCCTCGTCCCCCAGCACCTCCTCGGCCCGGGTCACCTCGCGGAACCGCTCGCTGGCGTCCGGCGCGTCGCTGACGTCGGGATGCGTCTCCTTGACGCGCTCGCGGTAGGCGGCCTGGATCTCGTCCTGCGTGGCGTCGGGGGCGACGCCGAGCACGTCGTAGTACGTCTCCGCCATGGCGGCGTTACTGCGCTCCCTTATCGCGGCGGTGACAAAAGCGCCCCGGCCGGTTGCGAACCGCACGGAACGAACGAGCGCGAGGCGAGCGAAGCGAGCCGGACGACTGCGACGGGAGTGAGCAAACGCCCCGCGTTTGCGAACGTCGTCACGGCCGTGAGGAGCACGGCGACGAGCGGCTGTGACGGGAACCTATTTTTCCCTGCCGGCCCGAGTCCCGGGAAACGATGGTTTCGGAACTGATGGACGCGGACCGCTGGGAGCCGGTGGACGGGTTCGACTTCGAGGACGTGACCTACCACCGCGCCGTCGACGTCGACGCGGTGCGGATCGCCTTCGACCGCCCCGAGGTCCGCAACGCCTTCCGCCCCGGCACCGTGGACGAACTGTACGACGCGCTTGACCACGCCCGCCGGCAGACCGACGTGGGCTGTGTCCTGCTGACCGGCAACGGCCCGTCGCCGAAGGACGGCGGGTGGGCGTTCTGCTCCGGCGGCGACCAGACGATCCGCGGCGACGACGGCTACCAGTACGACGGCGACGAGGAGCAGGCCTCGGACACCGGCCGCCTCCACATCCTCGAAGTCCAGCGGCTCATCCGGTTCATGCCCAAGCCCGTCGTCGCAGTCGTGCCGGGGTGGGCGGTCGGGGGCGGCCACAGCCTCCACGTCATCTGCGACCTGACGCTGGCCAGCGCCGAGCACGCCACCTTCAAGCAGACCGACCCGGACGTCGCGAGCTTCGACGCCGGCTTCGGCTCCGCGTACCTCGCGCGGCAGGTCGGCCAGAAGCGGGCCCGCGAGATATTCTTCCTCGGGAAGAACTACGACGCCGACGAGGCCGTCGAGATGGGGATGGCGAACGAGGCGGTCCCCCACGAGGACCTGGAGGACGTCGCGCTGGAGTGGGCCGACCGGATGGCCTCGAAGAGCCCGACCGCCATGCGGATGCTGAAGTTCGGCTTCAACGCCGCCGACGACGGCATGGTGGGCCAGCAGGTGTTCGCCGGCGAGGCGACCCGGCTGGGCTACATGACCGACGAGGCCAAGGAGGGCCGCGACGCGTTCGTCGAGGGCCGCGACCCCGACTTCGACGACTTCCCCTGGCACTACTAACGACCTTTTTCCCGTTCGGGTTCGCTCGCGGAGCGAGCGAACCTCTCACGGCAAAAACGTCGATGAAAAAGGCCGCGAGCGCCGACGGCGCTCGCGGGGCCTTTGCGAACGACGTGGGCAAAGGCTCGTCAGAGCGAAGCTCTGACGGTGAAACGCCGCCGGAGGCGGCGTATGCTCGTCGCGGCGGACAGCGATTAGCCACTCCACCGCCCCGCAACCACAGGGGATATGGCGCGGCCGGCCCTAGCGCCGCCAATGACGGAAGTCGCCAACGCCGCGGACGTCTCGCGGACGCGGGCGTGGCTGATGGCCGCCCGGCCACAGACCCTCCCCGCGGCCGCCGCGCCGGTTATCGTCGGGACCGGACTCGCCGTCTGCGACGGCGTGTTCGCCCCGCTGCCGGCGCTGGTCGCGTTCGTCGGCGCGGCGCTGATTCAGGTCGGGACGAACTTCGCGAACGACTACTTCGACGCGGTGAAGGGCGCGGACACGGAGGACCGCGAGGGGTTCACCCGCGTCACGCAGTCGGGGCTCATCTCGCCGGCGGAGGTCAAGCGCGCGGCCGCCGTCACGTTCGGCCTCGCGGTGCTGTCCGGCACCTACCTCGTCTACGTCGGGGGCGTGCCGATCCTCGCCATCGGTCTGCTGTCGGTCGCCAGCGGCGTCGCCTACACCGGCGGGCCGTACCCGCTGGGCTACTACGGGCTGGGCGACCTGTTCGTGTTCGTCTTCTTCGGCGTCGTCGCGGTGACGGGCACCTACTACGTGCAGGCCGCCGCGGTGCTCGCCGACCCGCTGGCCGTCGGCGTGCCCGAGGGGACGGTCACGGCGGCCGCGCTGCTGGCCAGCCTCCCCGTCGCGGCGATATCGACGGACATCCTCGTCGTGAACAACGTCCGGGACATGGAGACCGACGCCGAGGCGGGCAAGACGACGCTCGCGGTCCTGCTGGGCTACCGCTGGAGCCGGGTCGAGTTCGTCGCCCTGCTGGCGCTGGCGTACGCGGTACCGGCGTACTTCTGGGCGACCGACTTCGGGCCGACGGTCCTGCTGCCGCTTTTGACGCTGCCGTACGCCGCCGCCGTCGCCCGGACCGTCTGCACGGAGCGGTCCGGCGAGGCGCTCAACCCGGCGCTGGAACGGACCGGCAAACTGCTCGCCGCGCACTCGGCGCTGTTCGCGCTGGGGCTGGTGGTCTGATGCGGCTGGACCGCCGCGACTTCGCGCTCCCGCTCTCCGATCCCCTGCGCACCGCCCGCGGGGAGATGGCGACGCGCACGGGCGTCCTCGTCCGGGTTGCGGACGACGGCAACCGGGGGCTGGGCGAGGCGTCGCCGCTCCCGGGCTGGACTGAGCCGCTCTCGGACTGCCGGACGGCGCTTGCCCGCGCCGAGCGGGCGCTCCAGCGCGGCCCCGACGCCGCGCTCGCCGCCGTCGACGCGCCGGCCGCGCGCCACGGCCTCTCGCTGGCGCTCGCGGACCTGCGGGCCGCCGACGCCGGCGTGCCGCTGTACCGCTACCTCGGCGACGACGCGGCCGTCACGGACGTGCCGGTCAACGCGACCGTCGGCGACGCGCCGCCCGAGGAGACGGCGGCGGAGGCGGCCGACGCGGTCGCCGACGGCGTCGACTGCGTGAAGGTGAAGGTCGGCGCCCGGGACGTCGACGAGGACGTCCGACGGCTCCGGGCGGTCCGGGACGCGGTCGGCCCCGGCGTGGAACTCCGGGCCGACGCGAACGGCGCGTGGGACCGGGCGGCGGCCGAGCGGGCGCTGGACGCGTTCGCGGACGTCGGCGTCGAGTTCGTCGAACAGCCGCTGCCCGCCGACGACCTGTCGGGGCTGGCGGCGCTCCGCGGCGGCCCGGTCGGCGTGGCGGCCGACGAGAGCCTCGCCGCGACCGGTGTCGACGCCGTCCTCGACGCCGGGGCGGCGGACGCGCTGATACTCAAGCCGATGGCGCTGGGCGGGGTCGACCGCGCCCGTGACGCCGCGCTCCGGGCGCGGGAGGCGGGGGTCACGCCGGTGGTCACGACGACCGTCGACGCCGTGGTCGCGCGGACCGCCGCGGTCCACCTCGCGGCGTCGCTCGCGCCCGTCCCGCCCTGCGGGCTGGCGACGGGCGGCCGGCTGGAACGGGACCTCACCGCTGACCCCGCGCCGGTTCGCGACGGGACGATACACGTGCCGCAACTGCCGGGGATCGGCACCACGGGGGCGTGGTCGTCGTGACCTGGCGGCTCCGCGACCCGGTGGCCCGGCAGGCCGAGAGCGCGCCGGACGCGACCGCCGTCGTCGTCCACGAGTCCGACGAGGCGCTGAGCTACGCCGAACTGGACCGCGCGGTCGGGGAGACGGCCGGCCGCATCGCCGCGCTGGGGGTCGGCGAGGGCGACCAGGTCGGCGTCCTCATGGACTCCCGGCTCGCGTTTGTCCGGCTAGTCCACGCGACGGCCCGCCTCGGCGCGACGCTGGTGCCGCTGAACGTCCGGCTGACGACCGCCGAACTCGAGGCGCAACTCGACCGGCTTGACGTCCGGCTGCTCGTCTGCGAGCGCGACACCGAGCGGACGGCGCTCGACATCGCCGGGGAGACGCCGGTCGCGTCCGTCGACGCCTCGCCCGAGGCGGCCGCCGTGACCGACGAGCGCCTCGGCGCGCTGGGCGGGGTCGAACCCGACCCCGTCGACCCGGTCGCGCGGGGACTCGACGACCCGGCCTGCATCCTCTCGACGTCCGGGACCGGCGGGCGGCCGAAGCCGGTCGTGCTCACCGTCGGCAACCTGCTCGCCAACGCCGCGGGGTCGGCGTTCCGCCTCGGCGTGCTGCCGGACGACCGCTGGTTCGACCCGCTCCCGATGTACCACATGGGCGGGCTCGCGCCGGTGGTCCGGTCGGCGACGTACGGGACGACCGTCGTCGTGCAGCGCGAGTTCGAGGCGGGGGCGACGGCCGACGCGCTGGCCGAGCGCGACGCGACGGCCGTGTCGCTCGTCCCGACGATGCTCCGCCGGATGCTCGACGAACGGGGCGATCTGACCGACACCCTGCGGTTCGTCCTGCTGGGCGGTGCGCCCGCCCCGGACGCGCTGGTCGAGCGCTGTGCCGATCTGGGCGTCCCGGTGTGTCCCACCTACGGGATGACCGAGGCGGCCTCACAGATCGCCACGGCGACGCCCGCGGAGGCCGCCGACCACGTCGGCACGGTCGGCCGCCCGCTCTCGGTGACCGACGTGACGGTCGTCGACGAGTCCGGGTCGCCGTGCCCGCCGGGCGAGGTCGGCGAACTCGTGGTCGACGGGCCGACTGTGACGCCGGGCTACTACGGCGACCCCGAGACCACCGCCGAGGCGTTCGGCGAGCACGGCCTCCGCACCGGCGACCTGGCGTACGTCGACGACGACGGCCGCCTCTGGGTGCTCAACCGCCGCGAGGACCGGATCGTCACCGGCGGCGAGAACGTCGACCCCGGCGAGGTCGCGACCGCGATCCGCGACCACCCGGCGGTCGAGGACGTCGCCGTCGTCGGCCTCGACGACCCCGAGTGGGGCGAGCGCGTCGCCGCGCTCGTCGTCGCCGACTGCTCGGAGCGCTCGATCCGCGAGTTCTGCGCCGGGCGGCTCGCCGGCTTCAAACACCCGAAGACCGTCGGCTTCGCGGACGAGATACCGCGGACCGCCTCCGGCACCGTCGACCGCGACGCCGTCCGCGAGCGCCTGCGTTCGGCCGAGCGCTGACCGCTGCCGGCCGCGGCCGAACTGCCGGCGAACCACCTTTTAAATCTCGGCCCGCCGTACCCGGCCACGTGTGCACGCTCACCCTCGCGTGGCGGGTGTTCGAGGACGCCCCGGTCGTCGCGGCCGCGAACCGCGACGAACTGGTCGACCGGCCCTCGGAGCCGCCCGAAGTCGTCGAGGACGACCCCCGCGTCGTCGCCCCGCGCGACGCCGAAGCGGGCGGCACGTGGATCGGCTACAACGAGCACGGCCTGCTGGTCGCGGTGACGAACCGCTGGACTGACGCCGACCTCGCCGGCGACCGCTCGCGCGGCCTGCTCGTCCGCGACGCGCTCCGGCACGGCTCCGCGGAGTCGGCCGCCCGCTTCGTCGAGCGCGAGACCGACGCCCGCGAGTTCGACGGGTTCAACCTCGTGCTGGCCGACGCGGACGCCGCCCTGCTGTTCGAGTGGGACGGCACGCTTCGCTTCTCGCGGCTCGAACCGGGCGTCCACGTCGTCGTCAACGTCGGCGCGGACGGGCGCTTCGACGTGCCCGAGGCCCGCCCGGACGCGGGCCGCGACCAGGCCGACAACGCACGCGGGGTCCGGACGGCGCTGACGCCGGAGCCGGGCGAGACGGCCGAGGGCTGGCTCGACCGCGCGGCCGACGTGCTCGGCGACCACGAGTACGGCGTCTGCGTCCACGGCGACGGCTTCGGCACCCGGTCGTCGTCGCTGATCCTGCTGGGCGAGGACGGCGCTCGCTACCGCTTCGCGGACGGGCCGCCCTGCGAGACGGCGTTCCGCGAGGTCCGGCCCGAAGGGCAGATTTAAACGGAATGGAACCCGTTGTAACGGACACATGCTAGCCCCGAGCAGTCCCGTCCGGAGGTGTCACGCGTGAGCGCGTCCGCGACCGACGAGGAGCTCAGCGAGAAGGAGTGGGAGGCGCTGGAGCTGGTCCGCGAGACGGGCGGCATCCACCAGAGCGAGTTCTGGAAGGAACTGGACGTCAACTCCCGCAAGGGGAGCCGCATCGCCGAGTCGCTCGTCGAGAAGGGGCTGGTCCAGCGCGAGGAGACGGTGTACGACGGCCACAACACCTACCTCATCTCGCCGACCGCCCGCGACCTGGACTTCTCGCTTCTGATGGCCGGGGACATGCTCTCGCCGTTCATCGGCGAGGAGGAGGTCAACGCCAACAGCGACGCCTTCTCGCAGTGGATCATGAACCTGGCCTACGAGGAGTAAGACGGCCGTTTTCCCGTCGTTCGAAAGAGCGCGGAGCGCTCTTTCGTGATGACGAAAGACGCCTTCGGCGTCTTTCGAACCACTCGGGTGTCCTCGCTCGCCTCCGGCGGGCTGCGGGCACTCTCGCGGCAAAAATGTCGATCAAAAACTCCGGACGCGGCCGCCGGCCGCGTCCGGCGAAACGGCGGCTCCGCCGCCGTATGCTGGACCCCTTCGACTCCTCACTTCCGACGGCCTGCCCTCCCCCGGGTCGCGCGGGCGCTCACCCTCGTTCGCGCCACGCGTCCCCGGCCTGCCGTTCTTTGCGAGGTCGAACTCGGATCACTCCACCTCGTAGCCTAGCTCCCGAACGGTGGCCCTGATCCGCTCCTCGGCGAGCAGGTCCACGTCGAAGTGCACCTCGGCCGCGCCGCCGTCCGGGTCGACGGTCGAACCCATCACTCCGTCTACCTCCGCCAGTTCCGCCTCGATGCGCGCCGCCTCGTCCGCGGACTCGACCCCCCGTACCGTGAACTCCGCGCTGGCTTCTGCCATAGTGATCGATCGGATGTCCGTATCACGGCGCGGTTGATGACTCTACGGGGTGCCCGCGGTCAGTCGATCCCGGCCACGCAGTCCTCCAGTTCCTCCGTCGTCGTCCAGCGGTGGAGCCGGCCGGCGTCGTCGAGCAGGTCGAATATCGGCGTCTGCATCCCGCTGTACGGGTCGGCGGGGTCGGCGTCGGTGTCTATCTCGCCGGCGTCGAGGCCGTCGTACTCGCGCTTGCAGACGTGGGTCTTATCGAAGTACTCCTCGCTCCCGACGAACATGCCCTGTTCGACGAGGAAGCCGCCGCGGTCGTGCTCGGCGACGCCGACGATGGCGTCGGCGTAGTCCGCGAGGATCCGGAACTTCAGGTACGTGTTCGTCCACTCCCGGCGGACGTCGACCATCAGGAAGGCGTAGGCGTCCCGGCGGCGGTTGAGCCGGTCCTTGACGAGCTGGAGCCGGCGGATCTCCGGGTCGCCGTAGCTCCCGAGCACGAAGTACGAGCGCTCGTGGCGGAAGATGGGCGACAGCTCCGCCACCGAGTGTTTGAGCCGTTCGTACTCCTCGGGCGACAGCGAGCGGTCGTGGAGGTGGTCGGCGGCGCGGGCCGCGACCTCGTCGGGCGTCGGCGGCGCGCTGTCGGCGTCGTCACCGGCGTCGCTCCCCCCGGAGCCGTCGGCGTCCCGGTCGTCGTGGCCGGCGTGGGGCGGGGGGCCCTCGCCCCGGTCCGGCCGACGGTCGTCGCGCATAGTTCGCGTCTCGAACGGGCGGTAAATAATCCCCTCGCACGCGGCGGAAGTAAAGCGGGGCGTCGCCCGTCCGTCGGTTCGGTGACCGGTGTGGTGGCCGAGTCGGTGACTGTATCGGTAACCGAAACGGTTCGATACAGACCGGTGTAGACTAATCCGCTTACAACCAGTTTGGTCTGCACCACAACGGTTAAACACGAGGCGGAACGATACGTAGGTATGAGCCGACCCGACGCGGCGGCCGGCGGGGTCGACCGGGAGCGCGAGCGCCTGAACGTCGTCACGCAGGAGACGCGGTTCGCGCTCCTGCAGGACGTGCTCGGCCACCCCAGCGGGCTGCCGACGCTCCGCGAACTCGACTACGTGAACCCGAGCAAGAGCGACTCGACCATCCGCCAACACCTGACGGCGCTGATGGAGGTCGGCGTCGTCGAGCGGGTCGAACTCCCGCCCGAGCGCCGGAGCCGGGACTTGCCACACGTGTTCTACGGGCTGACCGACGACGGCCGGAAGTTCCTCGACCGCCACGGCCTGCTCCGTGCCGAGGACACCCTGCGCGAGGCGTACGACGCCGTCGAGAAGACCGACGGGATCGAACGCTACGAGTCGGCCCCGCGGCCCGAGCGCTGATGGGTGCCGCGGGGCGCGAGGGATCGCTGGCCTCGACGCAGGACCGCCGCGGCCCCGACCGCGCTCGGCCACGAAAGGTAAGTGTGCCCCGCTCGTAGCGGGCGGCGATGAGGAGCGTCGCCGCGCGCCCGGCCCCCGCGCGGACCCGCCGGGAGGGACCGACATGACGGACGAGGAACCCACGGCCCCGGAGATACTCGACCGCGTCGCGGACGCCTTCTTCGCGCTCGACGACGCGTGGCGGTTCACCTACCTCAACGACCGCGCCAGGGAGCTGCTGGACCGCGACGGCGAGGGGCTGCGCGGGCGGGTCATCTGGGACGTGTTCCCCGAGACGGCCGACACGCCGTTCCCGAACCAGTTCCACCACGCGATGGACGAGGGCGAGGACGTCGCCTTCGAGACGTTCTACAACCCGATCGGGACGTGGTTCGAGGTGCGCGCGTACCCCTCCGACACCGGGCTGTCCGTCTACCTGCGGGACGTGTCCGAGCGCAAGCGCCGCGAGACGGAGGCGGACCAGCACGCCGCCATCGTGGAGGCGGTCCACGACGGCGTCGTCACGGTCAACGCCGACGACGAGATAGCGTACGTCAACCGCGCCGTCGAGGCCACGTTCGGCGTCCCGCGGGACCGCCTCGTCGGCACGCCCGTCGCGGCGCTCCACCGCGTCGCGACCATCGACGAGGGGAGCACGGCGGCGCTGGTCGACGCGCTGTCGGCGCTCCGGGCCGGCGAGGACGGCGAGCGCCGCGTCGAGGCGACGTTCGAGATGGCCGACGAGTCGACCCACGTCGGGGAGGTCCGGCTGGTCCGCATCCCGGGGACCGACGGCGGCGGCGTCGCCGGCGTGATCCGCGACGTGACCGACCGCCGCGAGTACGAGCGCGTCGTCACGTCGCTCCACGGCGTGACCCGCCAGCTGTACGAGGCCGACACCCCGGAGGAGGTGTGTGCGGTCACGGTCCACACCGCCTCGGAGCTGCTGGACATGCCAGTCAGCGGCGTCTGGCTGCTCGACGAGGAACGGGGCCACCTCGACCCCGTCGCGGCCACCGCCGGCGCACACGAGCTCATCGGCGGGCTGCCGCGGTTCGGCCGCAACGAGGGGCTGGTGTGGGAGGCCTACCACGGCGGCGAGTCGGCGCTGTACGACGACGTCCGGGCGGCGACCGACGTGTACAACCCGGACACGCCGATCAGAAGCGAGATCATCGCGCCGATCGGCGACCACGGCGTGTTGATGACCGGCGCGCGGACCGTCGGCGCGTTCGACGAGCGGGACCGCGAGCTGGCGGAGATACTCGCGGCCCAGGCCGAACTGGAACTGGACCGGGCCGAGCGCGAGCGGCTCCTCTCCGAGCGCGAGACGGCGATCACCCGGCAGTCCGAGCGCCTGACCGCCCTGCGGGAGCTGCTGGACGGGGAGGTCGGCGACGAGGTCGACGCCGCGCTGTCCGCAATAGAGGGGGCCGTCCTGGACCCGGAGCGGGCGGCCGAGGTTCAGTCCGCACTGGCCCGGGCCGACCGGCTCGTCGACGACGCCGCGGAGCTGTCGACGGCGCGGACGGCGCTCGGCCCGCGCACGACGGTAAACGTCGCCGACGCCATCGCGGCCGCGGGCGAGAACGTCGTCGACGACGAGACGGTCCCGGTCGCGGGGCTCTCGCTGACGGCCGACGACGACGCGACGCTCCGGGCGGACCGCGACCGGCTGGTGAAGCTGTTCGAGGCCCTGTTCCGCTGGTCGCCGGACGGCCGCCGGGCAGACGTCCGGGTCGGCCTGCTCGCGTCGGCCAAGGCCCGGTCGGTCGCCGACGGCGGGTACCCGTCGGGGTTCTTCGTGGAACGTGCGGACGCGTCGGCGGAGTGGGACGGGGAGCGCATAACCGACCCGACGACGGGGCCGGTTGGACCGTCGATAGCGCGGGAGATAGCCCGCGCCCACGGCTGGGAGTTCTCGACGGCGACGACGCCGGCGGGGACGCTCCGGTTCGAGGTGTCGGGCGTGACGACGCTCGACCCCGAGGTCACGTAGTGCCTTCCCGCGTGATGTCCCGGCAGGTGCGGCCGTAGGCGTCCGAGCCCGAGAGCTGGGCGACCGTGTCGTCGACCCGCTCGCGGAGGACGGCGATGCGGTCCTCCAGGCGGGCGTACTCCTCGCTCGCCCGGAGCTGGGCCTCGCTCTTCTCGGAGTCCAACAGGGCCCTCTTCGAGGCGAGCGCGAAGAACTCCTGGATCTGGGCATCGTACGTCGACCGGAGGAGCAACTGGTCGACCGTGTCGAGCAGGTCGTCGGGCGAGACGGGCTTGACGAGGTAGTCGTCGAACCCCATCTCGATGATCTCGAAGTCGGGTTCGATGGCGGTCACCATCGCCACCCGGCAGTCGAGGTTGCGCTCGCGGATCGCGTCCAGCACGCGGTCGCCGGAGATGCCCGGCATGCGGCGGTCCAGCAGGACGGCGTTGACGTCCCCGTCGATGGCGTCCAGCGCCTCCGTGCCGTCGTAGGCGGTCCGGACGGTGCAGTGGTCCGCCAGCCACGAGGAGTAGAGGTTGGCCAGGTCCGGCTCGTCCTCGACGACGAGGACGACGGGGTCCCCGCTCATGGCGACATCGCTCCCCTCTCCCGGCGCATTATCTCAACGATGTCGGCCGCCGTATTTGAAGATGGCGACTGGTCGGAACGAGGGAGCACGGTGGTCGGCGAGGGCAAACGCTATCAGCCCATCTCCTCGGTGATCACGGACCGCAGGTCGGCGACGGCCCCGGCGTCGTACGTCAGGTCGCGGCCGCCGACGGAGAGCGAGAGTTCGCCGGCCGACGTGCCCTCGCCGACCGCGTGGACCGGCGCGACGCCGTCGAACGCCGCGCGGACGGCGTCGGCGTCGGTCGTCTGGACGACAGCGCGGCCGGGGCGCTCGTGAAACAGCGCGGCCGTCGGGTCGGCGTCGTCCGGCAGCGAGACGTCCAGTCCGGCCTCGGCGGTGACCATCTCGGCCAGCGCGACGGCGAGGCCGCCGTGGCTCACGTCGTGGACGGCGCGCGTCGCGTCGTCGTCGGCGACGGCCGCGAGCGCGGAGACGAACGCGCCCGGTTCGTCGGGGAGGGCGGGGAAGCGGTCGCTCCCGCCGAACTGAGCGAGGTACTCGGAGCCGCCGAGCGGGACCGACTCCCCGGAAAGCGCCGGGTCGCCGACGACGAGCAGGTCGCCCTCGGGGGCGGCCGCGGCGGGCGGCGCGTCGTACCCCGCCTTCGTCCCGGTCATCGCCAGCGTCGGCGTCGGCGGGATCGGCCCGGACGGCGAGTCGTTGTACAGCGAGACGTTGCCGCCGACGACCGGCACGTCGAGCGCGGCGCACATGTCCGCGAGGCCGTCGACGATCCCCTTGAAGCCGCCGTACACGTCGGGCTTCTCGGGGTTGCCGCCGTTGAGGCAGTCGACGGCGGCGAGCGGCGTCGCGCCCTTCGCGGCGAGGTTGGTCGCGTTCTCCAGCGCGACGGCGCGGGCCCCGTCGTACGGCGCGGCGTCGGTCCAGTCGGGGTCCGCCCCGGCCGAGACGGCGAGGCCCGTCTCGGCCTCCCGGATCGCCAGCACCGCGGCGTCGTCGCCCGGCGGCACGCTCGTCCGGACGCCGACCTCGTGGTCGTACTGGCGGTACACCCACCGCTTCGAGGCGGCGTTCGGGCTGCCGACGACGGCCTCGAACGCCTCGGCGAGGTCGGCCTCGGGGAGGTCCGTCTCGGGCTGGCTCGGTTCCTCGCTCGGCAGGTCGTTCATCGGCGCGCCGTCCCCGAGGAACTCGGCGGGCGCGTCCACGACCGTTTCGCCTTCGAATTCACAGACGTAGTTCCCGTCGGTCACCTCGCCGATGACCGAGCAGCCCAGGTCGTACCGCTCGGCTATCTCGCGGACGCGGTCGACGTCGTCGGGGGCGACCTCGTAGCACATCCGCTCCTGGGACTCCGCGAGCAGGATCTCCAACGCCGTCATGTTCGGCTCGCGCTGGTGGACGCGCTCCAGTTCGATGTGCGCGCCAAGCCCGCCCTTCGCGACGAGTTCGCTGGAGGCCCCGCCGAGGCCCGCCGCGCCGAGGTCGCGGGCCGACTCGACCAGCCCCTCGTCGACGAGCGCCTCGTTGGCCTCGATCAGCAGCTTCTCCGTGTACGGGTCGCCGACCTGCACCGCGGGGCGGTCCTCCGTCTCGGCGTCCTCCGAGAGGTCCTCGCTGGCAAAGGACGCGCCGCCGAGGCCGTCCCGGCCCGTCGCGTTGCCGACGAGGACGAGCTTGTTCCCCGGCTCCTGGGCCTCCGCGGTGACGAGGCGCTCGGGGTCGTCGACGAGGCCGACGCAGGCGACGTTGACCAGCGGGTTCCCCTCGTAGTCGTCGTGGAAGGCGACGCTGCCCGCCACGGTCGGGACGCCGATGGAGTTGCCGTAGTCGCCGATCCCCTCGACGACGCCGTCGAACAGGTAACGGGAGTGCTCGCGGTCGAAGTCCCCGAAGTACAGCGAGTCGGCCAGCGCGATGGGGTAGGCCCCCATCGACAGCGTGTCGCGGACGATGCCGCCGACGCCCGTCGCCGCGCCGTCGTACGGGTCGACGTAGGACGGGTGGTTGTGGCTCTCGACGCCCATGGTGACGTAGGTGTCCTCGTCCAGGGACACGACGGCGGCGTCGTCGCCGGGGCCGACCACGACCCGCTCGCCCTCGCTGTCGAACGCCGACAGCAGCGGGCGCGACGACCGATACGCGCAGTGTTCGCTCCAGAGGTTCTCGAACAGCGCTTCCTCCGCCCGCGTGGGGTCGCGCCCGAGTTCCTCGACGACGAGTTCGCGGTCCGAATCGGCGAGGCTCATTCACCTCCCTGTTCAAACAGACCGAATAAGAGGCTTTCCATGTGCACGTTCGTGGTGGTCGACTGCCGCGTGGGCGACGCTGTCTCAGCGCGGCGGCGGCCGCGCGCGGGGGCGCTCCGAGACCGGGGCGCTTTTGCCACGGCCCCCCGAAGGCCGACTCGTGCTGTCGGCCGAACTCCACTGCCACTCGTCGCTGTCGTACGACGGCCGGGACCCGGTCGAACTCCTGCTGAAGCAGGCGGACGCGGTGGGACTCGACGCGCTCGCGGTCACCGACCACGACGAGATAGACGCGAGCCTCGACGCCGCCGAGCGCGCCGAGGAGTACGGCCTGGTCGGCATCCCCGGGATGGAGGTGTCGACCGCCGCCGGCCACGTGCTCGCGCTCGGCGTCGAGGAGCGCGTGCCCGAGGGCCTGCCGTACGGCGAGTCGCTCGACCGCATCCGCGACCTGGGCGGCATCGCCGTCGTCCCGCACCCGTTCCAGGAGTCCCGTCACGGCGTGCTGGCGAACATCTCGAAGGACGCGCTCGCCGAGGCCGACGCGATAGAGGTGTACAACTCGCGGCTCCTGACGGGCCGGGCGAACCGCCAGGCCGAGCGGTTCGCCCGCGACCGCGGGATGCCGATGACCGCCGGGAGCGACGCCCACATCAGCGAGATGGTCGGGCAGGCGGTCACGCGCATCGGCGCGGAGGAGCGAAGCGTCGACGCCATTCTGGACGCCATCCGCGAGGGCCGGACCACGGTCGAGGGCAAGCGGACGCCGTGGCACATCAGCTTCCGACAGGCCGCCGGCGGGGCGAAGCGACGCGTCAAGAACGGACTGTTCTCGCTGCTGCGATGACGCTGCGGGGCGCGACCGCTGACTCGGTCCGCCGCGCGCTCGACGAACCCGACCCGCTTCCGGGGACCCGCGGGTTCGCCGGCGCGGTCGACGGCCGCCTCGTCCGGGACGTGCTGGGCCGCCAGCCCCTGTTCGTCGACGGCGGGGAGTGGGCGTTCTCGCCGGACGAACTGGCCGACCCGGAGCCGTTTCCCGCGGGGCACGTCCGGCCGGCGGACGGCGACGCAGAGCCCGTCTGGGAATTGCCGGACCCCGATCCCGTCACCGACGAGCGCGTCGCCGTCGCCGAGTTGCGGGAGGCGCTCGCGGCGGCGCTCGACGACGCGGCCGCCGAGGACGGGGCCGACGCCACGGCCGTCGCGTTCTCCGGCGGCGTCGACTCCGCGGTCGTCGCAAGTCGGCTCGACGCGCCGCTGTACGTCGCGGGCTTCCCGGACAGCCACGACGTCGAGGCCGCCCGGGACGCCGCCGACGCGATGGGGCGGGACCTGCACGTCGTGGAGCTGTCCGCGGCCGACGTGGAGCGGGCGGTTCCGGCGGTCGCCCGCGCGACGGGGCGGACGAACGCGATGGACGTGAGCATCGCGCTCCCGCTTTTCCTCGTCGCCGAGCGGGCGGCCGCCGACGGGTACGACCGGCTCGCCGTCGGGCAGGGTGCGGACGAACTGTTCGGCGGCTACGCCAAGGTGGCCCGCGCCCCGGAGGACCCCCGGGTCGCGGCCGACACGGTCCGCGGCGCGCGCCGGGAACTGCTCGGGACGCTCCCCGACCAGCTGGAGCGGGACGTGCTCGCGCTCCGGGCGGCGGGGGTCGAGCCGGTCGCGCCGATGCTCGACGACCGCGTGGTCCGGGCGGGCCTGTCGCTGCCCGGCGACGCGCTCGTCGACGACCGCGGCGAGCGAAAGCGGGCGCTCCGGCTGGCGGCCCGGGAGTTCGTCCCCGACAGGGTCGCGTTCCGGGAGAAGAAGGCGGTGCAGTACGGTAGCCTCGTCTCCCGCGAACTCGACCGGCTCGCCCGGCAGGCGGGGTTCAAGCGCCGGACCGACGACCACGTCTCGGCGTACGTCGCCTCGCGGGTCGAGTGAGCGGTCCCGAACCCGGGGGTCCGCTTTTACGCGCTCGCGTGTTAGGGCGCTCGAATGCGACGCTGGATCGCGGTCGTCGGCGCGCTGGCGCTGGTCGCGCTGGCCGCGCTCGGGGGGATATCGCTGTTCGCGCCGTTCACGACGGACGACGTCAGCCCGCAGCGCGACCCCGCGCCGGAGCTCGTCTCGCCCAACGGGAGCGAGAGCGGCTTCTACCCCTACCTGAACTCGCGGCCGCGGTTCACCCAGCGGAGCCCGATAAACGTCGTCGTCATCGGCAACACCTCGGAGGTCGCCCGGATCATGCAGGAGGAGACGGCGACCCAGTGGAACGAGACCGCCGAGGACGAGCGGGACCTCGGCGGGCGGCCGCTGGTCGAGGGGGAAAACGAGACGCTCCGGAACGGCACCGTCGTCAACGAGTCGGTGGCCGAGAACGGAACAATAGTCGCCAACGACACGGACGGGAACGTCACGCCGGTCGGGAACGCCACGGCCGCGGACAACGCCACGAACGCCTCCGGGAACCGCTCGTTCCTGGAGGACATCAGCCCGACGACCGCGTGGGACCGGACCACGGGCGCGACGCGGTGGGCGTATCTGGACCCCGGCGGTGACGGCGACGGCAAGTGGGTCACCGAGACGACGCAGTTCCACCACGGCGACTACTACGGCTCGCGGGTCCACGTCCGCATGTACGAGAGCCCCAACGCGAGCGAGCAGTGGGTGGTCATGCAGGCCCACAAGGAGCACTTCGACTGGTTCACGCTGCGCCACCGCGTCGACAGCTCCGAGCAGGCCCAGTCGTACGTCGAGCAGGAGTTCATGGGCCAGCCGTTCGTCGAGGAGGAGGGCGTCTACCGGATCTACCTCGACAACGGCGGCCCCTCGGACTCCGACGGCTGGGCGACGGTGATCGAACTGGCGTACCTCCTCCCGGTCGCGTTCGGCCTCGTCCAGTTCGGCGTCGGGCGGAGCGTCCGGTCGCGGCTGGACGGGGTCGACCTGGAGCGGTTCGACGCCGTCCGGGCGCGGACGACGATGCGCCACCTGCTGCTCGGGCTCGTCATCGTCGTCCTCCTGCTCGGCGTGCGCTTCGGCGGGGTGTACCTCGAACGCAACGCGCCGATGCTGTCGATGTACGCCATCGCCGCGCTGCTGTACCCGGTGATGGCGCTCGGCCTCCCGGCCGCCACGTACCTCGTCGCGTCCGGGCTCGACCGTCAGTTCGACGCGGCGGTGACGGCCTCGGTCGCGCTCTCGGTCGCCATCTGGCTCGACTACGCCTACCTCGGCATCGGGACGCTCCCGGTCGAGGTGGTGCTCCAGCGGGTCGTCGTCATCCTCTCGCTGGGCCTCATCGCTGGCGGCGCGGCCCGGGATGCGGCCGCGGGGTCCCGGTGGAACGCGATGGAAGTGGGCGGCGGCGCGCTCTGGGTACTCGTGCTCGTCGGCACGCTGCTGGGGTACCTCTGACGCAGCGGAAACCCGTCAGGACCGCAGCCGCCACCGGACGACCAGCCCGACGGCCGCGACCGTCGCCAGCGTCACCAGCCCGCTTATCAGCGACCCGACGACGTTCGCGCCGCCGGCGGCCGCGGTGACGGTCCCGGCGCCGCCGGCGACCGCCGCGCCCCCGACGACGGTGCCGACGCCGACACAGCAGAGGCTCGCGAGCCCCGCGACGCCGAGGTACGCGGGGAGGGTCCGGCCGCCGTCGGAGTCGTCCTCGTCGCCTTCGGCCATCCGTCCGGTAGCCGTTCGCACCGCCCCGGCATATGGCTTCGGCAGGCGCGCGGTCCCGTTGGCCCGCGGGACATCCGGATCAGCCGTCCGCCCGCTCGTCGACGGCGGCGATCGCGCGCCGGCCGATCTCGGCCACGTCGGGGTCGAGTTCGTCGCTTTCGCGCAGGTCCGCCGGCGTGAACCACTCCCACGCCGCGGCGGCCGCCTCGCCGTCCGCCGGCGCGAGGTCCCGGGAGTCGGCCTCGGCGTAGTAGACGAGGTCGACGTGCTGGTGGCCGACCTCGCCGCCGTGGACGTTCACGTCGGCCAGCAGCACGTGTTCGGGCTGGGGGAGCGACTCGACGGTCGGCGAGCCGATGTCGTTGGTCTCCGCCCGGAGCGTCACGTCCAGCCCCGTCTCCTCGCGGACTTCGCGGACGGCCGCCTCGTGGGGCACCTCGCCGCGGTCGACGTGGCCGCCCGGCGGGAGCCACTTGCCGATGCGGTCGTGCTCGTGGAGGACGGTCGCGCCGCTCTCGACGACGTACGTCGTCGCGGTGAAATGTCGGGTGGTCTCCATACGCCGTCAGAGCGACGGCGGGGGCTTGTACGTGTTGTTCCGGAGCCCGGCGCTACGCGGATGCCGCGTCGCTCGCGTCCAGGATCTCGTTGTAGCGGTTGCGGATGGTGACCTCGCTGACGTCGGCCACCTCGCCGACGGAGGACTGGGTCACCTTGTCGTCGGTGAGCAGCGAGGCGGCGTAGACGGCGGCGGCCGCGAGGCCGACCGGCGACTTCCCGCTGTGGACGCCCTCGTCTTTCGCGTCGCGCAGCAGTTCGCGGGCGCGGCGCTCGGCCCGGTCGCCGAGGCCCAGGTCGCTGGCGAACCGCGGCACGTAGCTCTCGGGGTCGGCGGGCTGGACCTCTAGGCCCAGTTCGCGGGCGACGTACCGGTACGTCCGGGCGATCTCGGTCTTCCCGACGCGGCTGACGGCGGCGAACTCGTCGAGGCTCCGCGGGGTGCCGGCCTGCCGGGCGGCGGCGTACAGCGCCGCCGTGGCGACGCCCTCGATGGAGCGGCCGGGGAGCAGGTCCTCGTCGAGCGCCCGTCGGTAGACGACGCTGGCGGTCTCCCGGACGTTCTCGGGCAGGCCGAGCGCCGACGCCATCCGGTCTATCTCGCCGAGCGCCTGCTTCAGGTTGCGCTCCTTCGCGTCGCGGGTGCGAAAGCGCTCGTTCCAGGTGCGCAGGCGCTGCATCTTCTCGCGCTTCCGGGCCGAGAGCGTCCGGCCGCTGGCGTCTTTGTCCCGCCAGCCGATGTTCGTCGAGAGGCCGTCGTCGTGCATCATCTTCGTCGTCGGCGCGCCGACGCGGGACTTCTCTTCCTTCTCGGCGGCGTCGAACGCCCGCCACTCGGGGCCGCGGTCGATCTCGTCGGCCTCGACGACGAGGCCGCAGTCGGCACAGACCGTCTCGCCCTGGGCGGCGTCCGATTCGAGGGAGCCGCCACACTCCGGGCAGGCGAGGTCAGCCGTCGCCTCGTCGGCCGTTTCGGACTCGTCGCGCGTCCGCCCGTCCACGCGGGTTCTGGTGCTCGTGTCTGTCATGGTGTGGGGTCGGGAGGTGGCACCCGAAAACCGGTGAGTGCGATAATCTGTTGGGACTGTTCGGACTTAAATCTCCGGACAGCGGAAAGGGCGAGTGTCGCGATACCGGCCGTTTCGGCCGGTTCTACGCCGGGTTCTCGATCCGCGGTTCGCCCGGCCGCTCGCCCGTATCGAAACCCTTACTCCCGGGAAGGGAGTGCTCTCGGGCATGAGCGACTCGCCCGTCGACCCCGACGAGGTGCGCCACGTCGCGGACCTGGCGCGGGTGGACCTGGCCGACGAGGACGTCGACCGGTTCGCCGAGCAGTTCGCCGACATCCTCGGCTACTTCGAGACGCTGGACGAGGTGCCCGAGGTGGACCGCGACGCCGACCTCGTCAACGTGATGCGCCCGGACGAGGTCCGGGAGGGACTGACCCAGGCGGAGGCGCTGGACAACGCCGCCGAGACCGACGACGGCCACTTCGAGGGGCCGAACGTCTCATGAGCCTGAACGCGTTCGTCACCGAGGAGCGGATCGAGGGGGCCGACGACGGCCCGCTCGCCGGCCGGACGGTCGCGGTCAAGGACAACATCTCGACGGAGGGCGTCCGCACCACCTGTGGCTCCGCGATGCTGGAGGATTACGTGCCGCCGTACGACGCGACCGTCGTCGAGCGCCTGAAGGATGCGGGCGCGACGGTCGTCGGCAAGGCGAACATGGACGAGTTCGGGATGGGGTCGACCACCGAGACGTCGGCGTTCGGCCCGGTCGAGAACCCCGCCGCCGAGGGGCGCGTCCCCGGCGGCTCCTCGGGCGGCAGCGCGGCGGCCGTCGCGGCCGGCGAGGCCGACCTCGCGCTCGGTTCGGACACCGGCGGCTCCGTCCGCAACCCGGCGGCGTTCTGCGGCGTCGTCGGCATCAAGCCCACCTACGGCCTCGTCTCGCGCTACGGCCTGGTCGCCTACGCGAACAGCCTGGAACAGATCGGCCCGCTCGCGCCGACCGTCGAGGAGGCCGCCGAACTGCTGGACGTCATCGCCGGCGAGGACCCGCGGGACGCGACCACGCGGCCGGAGGGGACCGACTCCGACTACGCCGCCGCGGCGGACGGCGACGTCGACGGCATGGAGATCGGCGTCCCGACGAACCTCGTGGAGGGGGCCGACGAGGGCGTCGTCGAGACGTTCTACGACGCGCTCGACGAACTCGAAGCCGCCGGCGCGTCGTACCACGAGGTCGAACTCCCCTCGGTCGAGCACGCCGTCGAGGCGTACTACGTCATCGCCATGTCCGAGGCGTCGTCGAACCTCGCCCGGTTCGACGGCGTCCGGTACGGCCACCGCGCCGACAGCGACGGCAACTGGAACGAGGCGTTCTCCAAGACCCGCGACGAGGGGTTCGGCGAGGAGGTCAAACGCCGGATCCTGCTCGGCACGTACGCACTCTCGGCGGGCTACCACGACAAGTACTACAAGAAGGCACAGGACGCCCGCGCCTGGGTCAAGCGGGACTTCGACGAGGCGCTCGGCGAGGCCGACGTGCTCGCCAGCCCGACGATGCCCGTGCCGCCGTTCGAGCGCGGCGCGAGCCTGGACGACCCGCTGCAGATGTACCTCGCCGACGCCAACACCGTCCCCGTCAACCTCGCCGACCTGCCCGCAATCTCCGTGCCCGCGGGCGAGACGGACGGCCTCCCCGTCGGGATCCAGTTCGTCGGGTCGGCGTTCGACGAAGGGACGATAATCAGGGCCGGCAGCGCGCTGGCCTGAGCGACGGCACGGCCGTTTCGAGCGATTCCTGCCGCTTATCCCGAACGTTCAGTCGAGACGACCTCACCGCTCCGGTCGAGCGTGAGCGACAGCGTCTCGCCGGCCCGTTCGGTCTCGACCCGCAGCCGGAGCGGGTCCTCCGAGGCGACCGTCTCCGACCCCGGCACGCAGAAGTCCAGCGTCCAGAACGGGACGGTCCGGACGTCGACCCCGTGGTCGTGGTGGAACCCGATCACGGCGGGGTGGCCGACGAGGAACAGGCCGACCGGGATCCCGTGGACGAACCCACATCGGTCGCACTCGCCGCGGTAGTGGTAGTGGTCCGGGCCGACGCCGCCGTACTCGATGCGCCCCTCGACGCGACCCCCGCACTCCGAGCAGATGCCGCGTCGGGTCAGTTCACCCCACCTGCTTTCGAGGAACGTCACCCGTTCGGCGATCGCCGCCTCGGGGTGGGATTCGAGCAGGCCGGGCGGCACCGAGAGGCCGACGGCGTGCTCGTCCGTGCCACATTCGAGTCGGAGAACGCCGTCCTCGTACCGCAACCGGACCGCGTCGTCGCAGAAGAGGCAGGTGCCCGGAACGTCGACCGGCCCCCACGTCCACCCGGGATCGAAGTCGCCGGAGGCGACGGCCGACACCACCTCCATGCCGACGCGGGAGATCCGGTAGCCCTCCGGCCCGTCGACGACGAGGTCGTCGAGGCGGTCGAGGTGGTAGTTGAAGTTCCCGTTGTCGCGGACGCCGGCGGCCTCCCGGAGTTCGCTGTACTCCAGCCACGGGTCGGCCGGGTCGTCGCCGTGTGCGGACGCCAGCGCCCGCAACACGGAAAGCCGCGTCGAGTTGGTCGCCCGCTCGAAGGCCTCGGTGGGGTCCGGTCGGCCGCTCATCGTCCCGGGGTACGGCCGTCGTCGTGTAAACGTTGGCGTCGGGTCGCCCCGATAGTATCAACTCTGTTAGAGTAATCCGTTGCTCCGAACGCATATTCCCGCGGCGGGCCAACCGCCGGATATGACGGCCATCCGGCATCGCGTCGCGGCGGCCACGTCGAACCGGCCGACGACCGCTTCCGCGGGCGGGGACGAGCCATGAACGAGCGGCGTCGGGAGGAACTGCTGAGCCGGGTCAACCGGACGAGCGGCACCGTCGGCGGGTCGATGCCCGAGTCGATCCGGGTCGACGGCAGGTCCGTCCCGGTCCGCGAGTTCTACTTCGAACTGTCGGACCGGGCGGACCTGTCGCCCGAGGAGCGCGGTCGGGTCGAGGACGTGCTCTCGTACCTGCGCCGGGAGCGACTGGCGCTCGTCGGGCGGATCCGGGACGGCGACGTCGACTGCGAGACGGGCGAGTCGCTGGTGGCGGAGGTCCGGGACCTCGACCGGGCGATAAACGCCTTCGAGTCGCTGGAGGACCCGGACTACGGCGAGCAGGTCCGGCGGGAGCGGATCGAGTCGGCGCGGGAACTGATCGAGATGATGCGGGAGTTCGGCAAATTATAGCCGCCGGATCCGGTCCGACGGGGTCCTACAGGAACGCCTCGATCCGGTCCATCGCCTCCTTCAGGTCCTTCGTCCCGGTCGCGTAGGAGACACGCAGGTGACCTTCGCCGCCCTCGCCGAAGGCGTCGCCGGGGACGACCGCGACGCCCTGGGCTTCGAGCAGGTCCTCGGCGAACGCCTCGGCGTCGCCGCCGGGGGCCTCCGGGAACACGTAGAACGCGCCCTTCGCCTCGAAGCAGTCGATCCCCATCTCGTCGAACCGCGAGAGGACGAGCTTCCGGCGGCGGTCGTAGGTGGCGACCATCTCCGCGACGGCGTCGTCGCAGGTCCGCAGCGCCTCGACGGCGGCGTGCTGGGCGGTCGTCGGGGCCGACAGCATCGAGTACTGGTGGATGCGGTTCATCGCGGCGGTCGCCTCCGGCGGCGCGAGCGCGTAGCCCAGCCGGAGGCCGGTCATCGCGTACGCCTTCGAGAAGCCGTTGAACACGACGGTGCGCTCGCGCATCCCCGGGAGCGTGGCGATCGAGGTGTGGTCGTGGCCGTACGTGAGTTCGGCGTATATCTCGTCGGCGAACACCGTCAGGTCGTGCTCGCGGACGAACTCCGCGACCGGTTCGAGTTCGGACTCGGTCATCACCGCGCCGGTCGGGTTGTTCGGGTAACAGAAGATCAGCGCCTCGGCGTCGGCCGCGCCGCTCTCGGCGAGGCGCTCGTACGTGAGCTTGAACTCGTCGGCCTCGCGGGTCGGCACCGGGAGCGGGTCGCCGTCGGCGAAGATGACGCTGGGCGCGTAGGAGATGTACGACGGCTGGGGCACCGCGACGGCGTCGCCGGGGTCGACCAGCGCCCGCATCGCCACGTCGACGCCCTCGCTGACGCCCGTCGTGACGAGGACCTCGTCGTCCGGGTCGTACTGCAGGTCGTAGCGCTCGGCGACGTGGTCGGCGATCGCCTCGCGCAGGTCGGCCTTGCCCCGGTTCGCGGTGTAGGAGGTCTTGCCGCGCTCCAGCGAGTCGATCGCCGCGTCGCGGGCGGCCCACGGCGCGGAGAAGTCCGGCTCGCCGACCCCCAGCGAGATCACGTCCTCCTTCTCCTCGGCGAGTTCGAAGAACTTCCGGATGCCCGACGGCGGGACCCGCTGGACGCGCTCCGACGGCTTCATGGGGAGATCGACAGCCGGTCGTCGCCGTGGCCGTCCTCGAACTCGATGCCGCGGTCCTTGTACGTCTCCATCACGTAGTGGGTGACCGTCTGGGTGATCTCCGGCGTCGGGGCCACCTTCTCGCTGATGAAGTTCGACACCTCCTGGAGCGAGTCGCCCTCCACCTCCAGGTGGAAGTCGTAGTCGCCGCTGACGAGCTGGAGCGTGGTCACCTCGGGGAAGCGACCGAGGCGCTCGGCGATGTCGTCGTACCCCGTCTCGCGGTCGAGCGTGACGTTCAACTCGACCTCGGCGCGGATGTGTTCCTCCTTGACGCGGTGCCAGTCGACGACGGCCTGATACCCGCGGATGATCCCCTCGGATTCGAGTGTCTCGATGGTCGAGACAACCTCCTCCTCGGAGAGGTCGGTCATCCGCGCCAGATCCTCGGTGGAGTAGCGCGCGTTCTCCAGCAGGAGGTCGAGCAGTTCGCGCTTGGCGGTCATGTGTAGGGCAGTCGGCGGGGGCGGCAAAAGGGTTTCCCGTCCGTGCAAACCTCTCACGCAGGGCGGCCGAGTCGAAAGCCTATCCGGGGTCGGTCGCCCACGACGCACATGAACCACATCGGCTGGGCGATAGTCGCCCTCCTCGCCTACACGATGGTCGCACCGCTGATGAAGATAGCCACGGAGTCGATACCGAGCGACGTGGCGACGTTCGTCTCGAACCTGATCCTCGTCGCCGTCGCGCTCGTGTTCGTCCTCCGCGCGGACCAGTCCGTCACCCGCTACCTGATACACCCGAAAGCGCCGTACATGTACGGCGCGGGCCTCTGTCTGGCGATCGGGATCCTCTCGTACTACCGGGCGCTGTCGATGGGGGCCGTCAGCGTCGTGACGCCCGTGTTCGGGCTCTTCCTCGTGACGAGTTCGCTGCTCGGCATCGTCTTCCTCGACGAGTCGTTCACCGGGCGCAAACTGCTCGGCATCGGCTTCGCGGTGCTGGCGGTGTACTTCACGACCGTCGAGTAAAGCCATAAGCCGCCGCGGTGCCGATCCCCACGCATGGTGATGATGGAGTCCGACTCCGAACTGGAGCGCGGCGACGAGGCGCCCGACTTCGACCTCCCCGGCGTCGACGGTGAGCGACACTCGCTCGACGACTTCGCGGGCTACGACGCGCTGCTGGTCGTGTTCACCTGCAACCACTGCCCGTACGCGCAGGCGAAGTTCGACCTGCTCAACGACCTCGCCGACGAGTACGACGACGCCGCCGTCGTCGGGATCAACCCCAACGACGCCGAGGAGTACCCCGACGACTCCTTCGAGAGGATGCGCGAGTTCGTCGACGACGGCCGTGTCGCCTACGACGCCTACCTCCGCGACGAGGCACAGACGGTCGCGGCGACGTACGGCGCGGTCTGCACGCCGGACCCGTTCCTGTTCCGGAACGACGGCGGCACCTTCCGGCTGGCCTACCACGGCCGCCTCGACGACGCGCCGAACCCGGACGACGAGCCGTCCCGGTTCCAGGTCCGCGAGGCGATAGACGCCGTGCTGGCGGGCGAGGCGGTCGATATCGAGGAGCAGCCCTCGCGGGGCTGTTCGATCAAGTGGAAAGAGGACTGACGGACCGTCGCCGGGCCGAGCGGCCCAAAGCATTTCTCCCGACCCGACGAAGGGACGAGGCATGTCGAACGACGAGCCCTCCGGTCCCACGAAGTCGGGATACGTCGTCATTGCGAGTCTCCTCGTCGCCCTCGCCGTCCCACTCGTCGGCGGCTGGTCGTACCTCCCGCTGTCCGGCCTGTCGCTTGCCGTCGGCGTCGTCGCCCTGATCACCGGGATGCACTACAGCGGGGACGACGACGGCGAGGGGAAAGACGAGGACCGCGGCAGGCGCGAGAAGGAAGTCGAGGCGTTCGAGGACGGGTTCGCCTGACCCGGTGCGTCCGGGGCCGGTCTCAGAACCCGCGGCGGTACTGCACCGGCACGTCCGCGCGGTCCAGCGCGTCGAGCGCTTCGGCCGCGTGGAGCGCGAAGTATGGGTCCCGCAAGTGCTCGCGGCCCACGACCGCGAGGTCCGCGCGGTCGTTGCGGACGACGGCGTCGGCCTGCTGGGCGGTCGTGATCCCGCCGACAGCGCCGACCGCGGCGTCGGTTCCCTCGGCGACGCGCTCGGCGTAGGGCACCTGATAGTTCGGCCCGCCGTGGGGCACCTGCTGGTCGGGGTGGATCCCGCCGGCGCTCACGTCGATCAGGTCCGCGCCGTCCTCGGCCAGCAGGCCGGCCAGCCGCGCGGTGTCGTCGACGGTCCAGGACTCGCGGTCGGGGAGCCAGTCGGTCGCGGAGACGCGGACGAACACCGGCTTCCCGTCGGGCCAGACGGCCCGGACGCGCCGGGTCACCTCGCGGACGATCCGCGCCCGGTCCTCGAAGCTCCCGCCGTACTCGTCGTCGCGGCGGTTCGTCACCGGCGAGAGGAACTCGTGGAGGAGGTAGCCGTGGGCGGCGTGGACCTCCGCGACCTCGAAGCCGGCCGCGAGGGCGCGCTCGGCGGCGGCCTCGAACGAGTCGATCACGTCCTCGACGTCCCCCCGGTCCAGCCGCCGGGTCGCCGGCGGTTCGTCGTCGTAGGGGTACGGCTCGGCGCTCGGTGCGACCGTCTCCCAGCCGCCCTCGTCGGGGCCCAGCGGGCGGCTCCCGTCCCGCGGCGGGGTCTTGCTGGCCTTCCGGCCGGCGTGGGCGAGCTGGATCGCCGGGACCGCGCCGTGCTCGCGGACGAACTCCGCGACGGGCGCGAGCGCGTCGGCGTGCTCGTCGCTCCAGATGCCCAGGTCCTGTGGCGTGATTCGGCCGCGGGACTCGACCGCCGTCGCCTCGGCCATCACCACGCCCGCGCCGCCGACGGCGCGGCTCCCGAGGTGGACGCGGTGCCAGTCGGTCGCCAGCCCGTCCCGATCACAGGAGTACTGGCACATCGGCGAGACCATCACGCGGTTCCGTATCTCCGTCCCGCGCAGCGTCAGCGGCGTAAACAGGTCGTCGGTCATCCTTCGACGGTAGCCGCCACGCGGGAAAAACCGACACGGAGCGGGACGGGTTTGCCGGGAGCGGCGAGCGGCGCACGGCTCGCGGCGACCGGAGGGTGTCGCCGGATCCGAACCGCACAAGGGGGCGAGTCGGCTGGGGCCACCTATGGACGCGCTGGGCGGGGTGACGGTGGACGTCGCGGTCGTCGGACGGCTGCTCGGGCTGTTAGCGCTGTTGCTCGTCGGGACGGCGCTACGGCGGGGCGGCGTGCTGAACGAGTCGCGGGCGGCGCGGCTGAACGCGGTCGCGTACTGGGTCGCACTCCCGGCGCTCATCTTCGTCTCGACGTACGACCGGCCGATAGGCGACCTCGTCTCGGGGTCGCTGTTCGCCGGCCTGCTGGCCGTGCTCGTGGGCACGGCGGCGCTCGGGTGGGCCGTCAACCGGGGCCGCGGGTCGCCGCCCCAGCGCAGCGTCGCGGTGGTCCAGTCGTACCACTCGAACCTCGGCTACCTCGGCCTGCCGCTGGTCGCGGCGACGTTCGACGCCGACGTGGCCGCGGTTGCGAGCGTCGTCCTCGGCGTCGTCTCGCTGCTGCAGGTGCCGATGACCGTCCTCGTGTTGAGCACCGCCAACGGCGGCGACGCGTCGCTGCGCGAGGAACTGCGCGGCCTCGCGCTGAACCCCGTCGTCGCATCGCTCGTCGCCGGACTGGCGGTGGGGTCGGCCGACTTCGACGTGCCGGCCGCCGCGACGACTGTCGCGGGCGTCGACGTGCTGGCCGCCGCCGCGACGGCGCTGGACGCCGTCGGCACGCTCGCGCTGCCGCTCGCCCTGCTCTGTGTCGGCGCGTCGCTCCGGGCCGACCTCCCGTCGGTCGACCTCGGCGCGACCGGCCGGGTCACCGCGGTCAAGGTCGTCGCCATGCCACTGGTCGCCTGGGCCGTCTTCGCCGCGCTCGCGGTCGACGCGGCGACGTTCACCGCCGTCGTCGTGATGTTCGGGACGCCGACGGCCGTGTCCACGTTCGTCTTCGCCGAGGAACTGGGCGGCGACGAGGAGTTCGCGTCGCTGAACGTGTTCGTCTCGACGCTGGCCTCCGTCGCCACTCTGTTCGTCCTCATCACTCTCGTCCAGTGAGCGCACGCCGGCGGCCGGGGGCTCGCAGCCCCGTATCGCCCGTTCCACGCCGGGACGCGACCGCACCTCGCCGTTCCCTGGGGGACGCTTATGTACGTTCGTGACGAACTCCCACGTTGATCATGAAGAAGCTGATCAACGACCCGGCGGACGTCGTCGACGAGATGCTGGACGGGATGGTGGCGGCCCATCCCGACCGGGTACGGCGGCTGGACGACACGAAGGTACTGGTGCGCGAGGACGCGCCGGTCGACGGGAAGGTCGGCGTCGTCAGCGGCGGGGGGAGCGGCCACGAACCGACACACGCCGGCTACCTCGGCCAGGGGATGCTCGACGGCGCGGCCGCCGGCGAGGTGTTCACCTCCCCGACGGCCGACGAACTGGGCGAGATGATCGCCGCGGCCGACGGCGGCGAGGGCGTGCTCTGCGTCGTGAAAAACTACGAGGGGGACGTGATGAACTTCGACACGGCCGCCGAGATGGCCGCGATGGAGGGCGACACGGACGTCGAGCAGGTCGTCGTCAACGACGACGTGGCCGTCGAGGACTCGACGTACACCTCGGGGCGGCGGGGCGTCTGTGGCACCATCCTGGTCCACAAGGTCGCCGGCGCGATGGCGGACCGCGGCGGCGACATCGACGAGGTGAAACGCGTCGCCGAGAAGGCCATCGACCGCGTCGGGACGATGGGGACGGCGCTGACCTCCTGCGTGACGCCGGAGAAGGGCGAACCGACGTTCGACCTGGGCGACGACGAGATAGAACTCGGCATCGGCATCCACGGCGAACCGGGCGTCGAGCGCACCGAGCAGATGCCCGCCGACGACGTGGCCGAGGAACTGACCGGTGCGGTGCTGGACGACCTGGACCCGGAGGGCGAGGTCGTCACCATCGTCAACGGGATGGGCGGCACGCCGCTGATGGAGCTGTACGTCGTCAACCGCCGCGTGCAGGAACTGGTCGACGACGCCGGGCTGGAGACGTGGGACGCGTGGGTCGGCGACTACATGACCTCGCTGGACATGGCGGGCTGCTCGGTGACGGTGATGGACGTCGACGACGAACTGAAGGAGCTGCTGGCCCACGACGCCGACACTATCGCGCTGAAGCGGTAGGGCGGACCGCCGTCCCCGTCCTTGTCCTGTTTGCTCTCACTCGCCGAGCGCCGGGCGCTCGATCCGGCCCTCGACGGCCGGGGCGATCCCTTCCGCCCGCGCGTACTCGACGATGGCGTCGCGGGCGACGCCGTGGCGGCCCACCACGTCGTCCTCGCCGAACGCGGCGCTGACGTGGTCGGTTTCGACCAGGTAGTCCGCGACCGCCAGCGTGTACTCCGCGCCGGGGTCGACCGGCTCGCCGCCGACCGTCGCCTCGCGGAGTTCGCCCGCGTCGTCGTCCCAGACGACCCGCGCGCCGCTGACGTGGCTGCAGAAGCGGGGCGGGAAGTCGTCGTGGTGGTAGCCGACGGGGAGTTCGGCCAGCGCCTCGCGCAGTCGGTCGCCGGACAGCGAGACGACGGCCAGCCCGTCGTCGTAGGGCGCGAGGCCCTGCAGGTCCGCGACCGTCACGTCGCCGGCCAGCGGGTCGCCGGAGCGGAGCGCGCCGGTCGGGCTGATGGACACGTCCGCGCCGGCCCGCCAGCGGAGCGCGTCCGCGACGAAGTTGCCGGCCTCGCTCTCGGCGACTGTGGCGGCCTCCTCGGTCAGCGCTATCGGGTCCTCGACCGTCGCGACGACTTCGTCGAGGCCGTGTTCGGCGATGCGGTCCCGGAGCGCGGCCGCCACCGACTCGTCGCGGTGCTCCTCGCCGACCTCGTGGATCGTCACGTCGCGGGACGGGGTGAGTTCCACCTCGGAGAAGTACCGCCCGGCGCGGCCCGGGCGGACGACGAACGTGTCCGCGACCGTCTCGACGTGCACGTCGTGGACGTGGCCGCCGAGGACGACGTCGACGTCAGTCTCGCGGGCGATGCGGTCGTCGCGCTTGCCGCAGTGGGAGGCGACGACGACGAACTCCGCGCCGCGCTCGCGGAGCGCCGCGGCCTCGTCGCGGACCGCGGGCACGGGGTCGGAGAACGTCACGCCCTCGGCGGCGGGGTTGATCCCGACGGTCTCGGGGTGGGCGACGCCGACGACCCCGATGCGGTGGCCGCCGGCGTCGACGATCCGACTCGGCTCGGTCGCGTCGGCGGCGAACCGCTCGCCGTCGACGGCCGCGTTGGCACAGAGGTACGGCTGCGGGGCTTCGGCGGCGAGTTCGCGGGCCGTCGCCGGCCCGAAGTCGAAGTCGTGGTTGCCGAACGTGTCGGCGTCCGGTGCGACGGCCCGGAAGAAGGGCATCGCGGCGCGGCCCTCGGTCGCCAGCGGGAGCGCGCCGGGCGCGGTGTTGTCGCCGGTGCCGACGACGAGCGCGTCGTCGCCGCGGCGGGCCGCGAGCGCGCCGGCCAGTCGGGCGCACCGGTCGGGGTCGTCGAGGGCGGTCTCCAGGTCGGAGTAGTGGAGGATCCGGAGGGACATGTCGGCGACGTGGCGGCCCCGCGACAAGAGCGCTTCGCCTCGAGCGCAAAACGTTTTCACCGCGCCGGCCGTTGGTACGCCACGATATGACAGAGACGGCGGAGGCCGAGGCGGTGATCGCGGCCGTCGAGCGGGTGGCCGACCGGATCGAGGCCGAGAAGTCCCACCTGACGGACCTCGACTCGGCGATCGGCGACGCCGACCACGGGGCGAACCTGCACCGCGGGTTCCAGGCGGCCGCCGAGAAGGTCCGGGACCTGGAGGACCCCGACGCGCAGGAGGTCGTCAAGACCGTCGGCGTGACGCTCGTCTCGGAGGTCGGCGGGGCGGCGGGGCCGCTGTACGGCGGGTCGATCATGTCCGCGAGCAGCGAGTTCGCCGAGGGCGTGACCGCCGCGACGACCGTCGCGTTCGCGGAGGCGTACCTGGAGAAGCTTCAGGATCGGGGCGACGCGCGGGTCGGCGACAAGACGATGGTCGACGCGGTGACGCCGGCCGTCCACACGTACAAGAAGTCGATAGAACAGGACGACCTCCCGCCCGTCGCGGCGCTGGCGAAGGCGGTCGACGCCGCCCGGCGCGGGGTCGAGTTCACCGTGCCGCTCCGGGCGTCGAAGGGGCGGGCGTCGTATCTCGGCTGGCGCTCCGTCGGCCACCAGGACCCCGGCGCGACGAGTACGCTGATGATCCTGGAGGAACTGCTCGCCGCGGCCGAGGAGCGCTTCGACGCCGAACCGGACGTCGACGCCGTCTCCCCGACGGTGCCGGACGAGACGCCCGACGGGGAGGGGAACTGATGGTCAGCCTGCTCGTCGTCTCCCACAGCGCCGACGCGGCGCGGGGGATCCGCGATATCGCGGGCGAGATGGGCGGCGCGGACGCCGAAATCGTCGCCGTCGGCGGCGACCCGGACGGCGGCATCGGTACCAGCGTCCCCGCCATCCAGGAGGCGCTTTCGGGGATGGACGGCGACGAGGTTGTCGTGCTCGTCGACCTGGGCAGCGCGGTGATGAACGCCGAGATGGCCGTCGAAACGGCCGACAAGGAGGTCGTCATCGCCGACGCGCCGGTGCTGGAGGGGACGCTCAACGCGGCGGTCGAAGCGGCGAACCCGAAGGCGTCGCTCGAATCCGTCCGGGAGTCCGCCGAGGAAGCCCGCGACGTGTCGAAGCTGTAGCGCTACGACGACTCACCCTCCTCGGTCGACAGGATTTCTTCCAGCGCGTCGAGCGCCGCCTCGGCGTCGTCGCCCTCGGCGACGAGGCGGACGTCCTCGCCCGACGCGACGCCGAGTCCGGTGACGGCGAGCATGCTTCCGGCGTTGACAGGGTCGGCGTCGCCGTCGACGGGCGCGATCGTGACCTCGGCGTCGTACTGGTTCGCGGTCTGGACGAACTTCGACGCCGGCCGCGCGTGCAGGCCGGCCTCGGGGACGACGGTGACGACTCGTTCCATCGTCCGCAGTTCGACGGCGACGCCCGTCACTCTGTCGGCGCGGGCCGGTCAGTCGGCGTCCTCGGCCCCGCCCCGGTCGCGCCAGCGCTCCACGGCGGTCCGGAAGTCGCCCTCGTCCTCGGCGATCCGCTCCCAGGTGACGAGGCCGCGCTCCTCCCGGGAGCCGGGGATCGTGTTGTCGAGGACGAGGGCGACGATGCCGCCCACGGCCATCCCGGTGCTCCCGATGACGTAGACGGTGTCGGCGACCAGCCGCGACCCGAGGACGGGGCCGACGACGGCGACCGTCTCCATCCCCTCGCGGAACGCGGCGATGGTCGCGAAGCCGTCCACGTAGGCCGGCACCGCGAGGCCGGCAAACAGGGCGAAGCCGACGACGAACGTGTTCCGCGAGGACGAGAGGTCGACGTGCTCCAGGTTCGCGATGCCGACGGCGACGATCTGGCCGAACATCGCGACGAACAGGCCGCCGACGATGGGCGAGGGGATCGTGGCGACGAGCTGGCCGAAGTAGCCCACGTAGCCGAACACGATCATCACGACGGCCCCGACCTGGATGACGTAGCGGGAGGCGACCCCGGTGAGGCCGATCGCGCCGATGTTCTCGGAGTAGGACGTGGAGCCGCCCGTGCCCATGAGCCCCGAGAAGACGTTCATCAGCCCCTCCATGCCGATGCCGTGGTCGATGCGCTTCGCGCTCGGCGCGCCGCGGCCGGCGATGCGGGCGACGGCGTGGTAGTCGCCGAAGCTCTCGACGATCGAGGCGAGCACGCCGGCGAACATGCCGATGACGAGCGAAAGCTGGAACTCGGGCGTGCCCCACTGGAGCGGGTAGATGAGGAAGAAGGCGGGCGCGTCCGCCACCTCCCCGAGGGGGACGTAGCCGGAGGTGTCGGCGGTGTAGACGCCGGCGACCGACAGCGCCGCGGCGACGGCCCACGCGGTCACCATCCCCAGCAGGACCGGGAAGAGCCGGAATATCCGGCGGCCCTCGCCGAGGTACTGCGAGAACCCGACGATGAGGACGACGGTGAGGCCGAGCAGCCACCAGTTCGTCGCCCCGGCGATCTGGGGCGCGTCGAACAGCGAGAGGCCGATCAGGGCGATCGTCGGCGCGATGACGACGGGCGAGAGGTACTCGCGGATCCGGCCGACGACCCCGAGGTAGCCGATCGCCACCTCGACGAGCGCCGCGGCTATGATGGCGCCCTGCAGGTGGACGAGTTGCGTCTCCCAGCCGGGGTTCCCGGGGGTGTTGGCGACGACGCCGACGATGGCGATGGCGGGCGCGAGCATCGAGAACGGCGCGCCCTGGACGATGGGGTAGCGGTTCCCGAGCGTCGTCTGGGCCAGCGTCGCGACGCCCGAAACGACGAAGAACGTGCCGACGAACCGCGCGGTCACGTCGTCGGGCATCCCCATCGCGCCCGCGAGCGCCAGGGGCACCGCGATGTTGGCCCCGACCATCGTGAGGTAGTGTTGCAGGCCCAGGAGCACCGAAGTGCTCGCGGGCGGTCTGTCGTCGATGCCGTACTCGACGTCGGCGGCGACCGTCGGTTCTGACTCCTCGCGTGCCATGCCGGGCTCTGTGACGCACTCGCGACGCCCGGAGGAAAGATGTGCTGGTTCCGGTCTGCTCCGGCGCTCAGTCGTCCGCGGCGACGGGGTCGCCGTGGCTGACCTCGGTGCCGAGCACGTCGAGGAACTCGGCCAGCCACTCGGGGTGGTCGGGCCACGCCTGGCCGGTGACCAGGTTGCCGTCGCGCGTGACCCCGTCGCGCCAGTCGCCGCCCGCCGTCTCCACGTCGGCCTGGAGCGCCGGGTACGCCGTGCAGGCCCGCCCCTCGACCACGTCCGCGGCGACGAGGATCTGCGTGGCGTGACACAGCGCGGCAACGGGCTTGTCCGCCTCGAAGAAGTGCCGCGTTATTTCGAGTATCTCGTCGTACGTCCGGAGGTACTCCGGCGCGCGCCCGCCGGGGATCACCAGCGCGTCGTAGGACTCGGGGTCGACCTCCGACAGCGTCGCGTTCAGTTCGAAGTCGTGCCCGCGAGTCTCCATATACGTCTGGTCGCCCCGGAAGTCGTGGACGGCGGTCTTGACCGTCTCGCCCGCCTCCTTCTCGGGGGAGACGGCGTCGACGTCGTGGCCGACGGTCTGGAGCGTCTGGAACGGGACCATGATCTCGTAGTCCTCCACGAAGTCGCCGGCGAGGAGCAGTATCTCGGACATGCCGTGCGTTACTACGGCGCACACGGTATTAACTCGGTCGGCTATCGGGCGGTGTGGCCGCCGAACGGGGCTTTTAGTCACCGACCATGTTAGATGATATCATGCAGGCTGCGAGACTCCACGAGTACACCGACGACATGAGCGAGGCGCTGACGATAGAGGAGGTCGACCGCCCGGAGCCGACGCGGTCGGACCACGTCGTCGTCGAAGTCGAGGGGGCCGGCTGGTGCCAGACGGACAACCACATCGTCGAGGGGATGTGGGAGGAGTACGCCCCGGTCGACCTCCCGCAGACGCTCGGCCACGAGAACGCCGGCCGTGTCGTGGAGACGGGCGACGAGGTCACGACCGTCGAGGAGGGCGACCGGGTGATCTGCCACCCGCTGATGACCTGCGGGACGTGTCGCCGGTGTCGCCTGGGCGACGACATGCACTGCGAGAACGCGCAGTTCCCCGGCCTGACGACCGACGGCGGGTTCGCGGAGTACCTGCTGACGTCCGAGCGCGCCGCCATCCGACTGGACACCCTGGACCCGGTGGAGATCGCGCCACACGCCGACGCCGGGATCACCGCGTACCACGCCGCGAAGAAGGCGGCCGACGAACTGGTGCCCGGGAGCTACGCTGTCGTGATCGGGATCGGCGGCCTCGGGCACATCGGCCTGCAGGCGCTCGACTCGATGACGGCGGCCCGGACGGTGGCGGTCGACGTGAAAGACGCCGCGCTGGACCTCGCCGCGGACTGCGGTGCCGACTACACGGTGAACTCCGCCGACGAGGACGTGGCCGAGGCCGTCGAGGGGATCACGGACGGCGCGGGCGCGCTGCAGGTGTTGGACTTCGTCGGGGCCGACGCCACCACCTCGCTCGGGCCGGACCTGCTCGCCGGCCGGGGCGACCACCACGTCGTCGGCTACGGCGGCCACGTCCACGAGCCGTCCCAGACGCTCGTCGACGCCGAGATAGCGTACCGCGGGACGCTGGTCGGCACGTACACAGAGCTACAGGAACTCGTCGCCCTCGTCGAGCAGGGCGAGATGGACCTCCACACGACCGAGTACGACCTGTCGCAGATCAACGCGGTCGCCGAGAAACTTGAACACGGCGAGATCGAGGGGCGTGCGGTGATCAAGCCCTGAGCGAGAGGTCAGAATCCCGTTCGAGGGGCGTCGCGTGAACCGTATCTCGGTATACGAAATCGACGTGATCGCGGGGAATGCGGGTACACCCGCTACTGGGCCAATTCGAGGACGGGGCGCCGCAGCGTGAGGTAACCGTGGCTGTGAACCGTCACCTCGTACCCGTGGTACGTGAACGAGACGTGCCCGTCGAAGCCGGTCAGCCGACTACCGTCGTCGAGGAGGGAGTCGAGGGCGTCCGGGTCGACCGCGTCGTACAGCGGGGGCAGCGCGCGCGTTCCGCCGTCGCCGGGTTCGGGGATCACGTCGTCACCCGAAAGTGTCGAGACCGCAGTCAGCACGGCCTCGCTCGGCGGTTCGTCGTCGGACAGTTCGTAGCGGAAGTCGGCGTCGTCGCGCTGGTCGCGTTCCGAGTTCATCGGTGACTGTACAGCGGGGATGGGGTTCAGCGTCGTCCCTGCATAGGCAACCCGTTTAAAGGCCGTCGGTCAGCAGCGCGTTGCTGACGAGGTTCCGGTAGCCCCGGCGGAGCCGCGAGGAGAGCGCCTGCCGGCTGATCCCCAGCCGCGAGGCGAGCCGCTCCTGGTCCGTCTCGCGGGGCATCTCGAAGTATCCCTCGCGGAGCGCCAACACGAGCGCCTCGCGCTGGTCGGCCGTGAGCCCGTACTCCAGTCCCGCCTCGGGCTCCGACACCTCGCCGAGCCTCGTGAGCGTCACGGGGATGTCGTGGTCCTCGCAGTGTCGCTGGAACGCCGAGAGCTGCTCGCCGCCGTCGGCCCGGAGTTCGAACACCCAGCCGTCGCTCGACCCGGACGCGGAGAGGACGGTCACGCCCGACGCGCCGATGGCGCCCATGATCCCGACGTGGTCCGGTTCCCACTCGGCGTGAAACAGCGCTCGCGACCCCATGTCGGTCAACAGGTCCGCGGACCGGAGCGCCGGCAGGTCGGCGAACGTCTCCCGGACCGACTCCATGTCGCCGCCCTCGTCGACGACCCAGAAGAACGGCATCACCGTATCGCCCATCGGGACCACGCGGTCCAACTCCAGCGTCGCCTCGGGGCGGTCCGCGAAGATCCGGCCGAGCGGGAACGCCGCCGCCGGGAGCGTGAACTCGGTTATCGTCGTCATGGGTCCGTCCTGTCGCCAGGTACGCCCGCGAGTCGCAGGCGGCCGTCGGTCTCGCTATCCGTCGATCCGATACCCTCTGTCACGTAGCTCGTCCCGAACGCGACTCCCATGGTCGCCCTGTATTTCGATGGCCCCTTCCTTTACCGTCCCGCCCGCGCCGAGCATGGACTTCAGGTCCGAGGCGAGGGCGTCGACGTCCGCGCCGCCCTCGAACCCCTCGACTATCGTGACGGGCTTGTCGTAGCGGCGGGACTCGGTCCGGACGGTCAGCCGCTGGGTCGCCCGGTCCAAGTCGTCGAGCGGGTCGTCGGTGACGTTCAGGTCGTCGAACGGGTCGTCGTCGGTCACTGGTCGAGCGTGGCACGCGAGGGGAAAAGAGCGTTCGCACCGCTCCGGATCGCGACCTGTCGCCTCGCGGTCCCGTGACGGTCGCTGCGATCGATTGGGGGCCGGCGTTCCGACAGAAAGCATTTATTTCCCCATCCGAACCCCGGATCAATAATGGATGTCTCCAGACGGCGGTTGCTGGGCGCGCTCGGGACCGGCGCGGCCGCTCTCGTTGCGGGTTGTGCGGGCGGATCGTCGAACCCCGGAACGGCGGCACGGACGACGGGACCCCGAACGTCGACGGACACCACGACCGCCTCGACCACCGAACGGGCCGACGAGCCCGATGATGGTTCAGCGGGACCAGCTCTGTGGTCGTTTCGCGACGGGGAGTCCGAGACGGAAGCCGAACAGGACGGCTGTCGGAACTGCGCTGGCGTCGTCGCACGTCCGACCGTCGATGGCGACAGGCTGTACGTCCCCGGACAGAACGCCTACGCGCTGGCCCGGTCGGACGGCACGCGGCAGTGGCGCGTCGAGACGCCGCCGTGCCACGGGACGCCGGTCGTCCGGGACGGCCACGCCTACGTCACGGCCGGATTCGGCTACGGCATGTACGCGTGGAAGGAGCGTCTCGTGGCCGTCGGGCCGGACGGCCGTCGCCGCTGGACCTACGAGGACGAGTGGCGGGACGACGCGTACCTGCCGATCCTTGCGGTCGACGCCGAGCGTGTATACGTCTGTCCCCGTCAGGACCAGACGATCGACCGGAACCCCGTCCGCGCCGTGGACCGCGAGACGGGCGACGTCGCGTGGACGGCGGAGATGCCGACCGCGGTGGCGGGGAACGGCGCTGTCGTCGACGGAGCGCTGGTCGTCGCGACGTGGTCGGGGATCACGGCGGTCGACGCGGCGTCCGGCGAGCCCCGCTGGAGCCGCGACGGGGCCGCGTACCGCCCCACGGTCGCCGACGACCTGGTGGTGCTGAATGCGGACGACGGCATCGCGGCACTGACGCCCGCCGGCGACGTGGAGTGGCGATACGGCGACGGGACCCGCTACGTTCTCCAGGGGGACACCCTGTACACGGCGGGCGCCGACGGGACGGTCAGCGCCCGCAACCCGCGTACCGGCAGCGAGCGATGGCGATACGGCGGCGACCCCGCCGTGTTGCTCGCGGCCGTCGACGCCGAGGGGGCGTACGTCGTGGAGCGCGACGGGCCGGGTCTCCTGCGGGTCGCGGACGGCGAACTCGTCTGGCGTCGCGACGTCGACGGCTCGCTCTCGTTCGCGGCCGACGGCGGCGGGCTCTACGGGTACGACTCGGCCCGCGGTACGACGACGCTGCTGTCGCTATCCCCGGCCGACGGCGAGGTGCGCTGGCGCTTCGAACTGGAGGATGCGGCGCCCGGGCCGACGGTCGCGGACGGCGTCGCGTACCTGGGGACGAAGTCCGGCGCGGTACACGCGTTCCCGCCGGAGAAGCGTGAGTGAAAACGCGCCGACGAGGTGGCGGTCGGCTACGACTGCCGCGGGTCGTACGTCAGCGCGTCGTCGAACGCCGGCACGTCCTTGCCCGCGGCGTGGGCGTTGACCTTCGCCGCGGCGGGCGACTCGCGGAGCGCGGCGTCGTCGTACCCGGCCTCCTCGAACGGTCGCAGGAGGCCCGGGCTGCTCGACAGGTGGAACGTCTGGTGGTACGTCTCGGCGACGTGGAAGGCGTCGATCCGCTCGATCCGCGTCTCGACGGCGCCGTCGGGCCAGTCGCTCGCGGCGACGTACGCCTCGACGGCCTCGCGCTCGGCGTCGGTCCCGTGGAAGACGACGTGCTGGTACTGGCGCTTTCGTGGCTGGCTCCGCGGGTCGTGGTGCTCGAATGCGACCGCGACGAGGTCGGCGTAGTCGAGTTCGGCCGGGTCGTAGTCGACCTGCACCGCCTCGGAGTGGTCGCCAAGCGCGTGGTACGTCGGATCGGGCTTCGTCCCGCCGGCGTACCCGACGCGCGTCCGGACGACGCCGTCGAGCGCGCCGAACGTCGCGTCCGGCCCCCAGAAACAGCCCAGCGCGAACGTGGTCGTCTCGGTGGCCGCGGGATCGGGTGCCGACTCGTCGTAGTCCGCCACGAGTTCGGGGTACGGCGTCACTGCTCGGCCGTGACCCGGTCGCCGAACTTCTCGCGGACCTTCTTGACCTTCGGCTCGGCGTAGAAGCTACAGTAGCGGTCGTCCGGGTTCTTCTCGTAGTAGTCCTGATGTCGCTGTTCGGCCTCGTAGAACTTCGAGAGGGGTTCGACCTCGGTGACGATATCGTCGTCGTACGCGTCCTCCTCCGACAGTTCGACGAGGAAGCGCTCGACCTGCTCGCGCTGTTCGTCGTCGTGGTAGAGGACGATGGAGCGGTACTGCGTGCCCACGTCCGGCCCCTGCCGGTTGAGCTGGGTCGGGTCGTGGACGGTGAAAAACACCTGCAGGAGGTCGGGATAGGTGATGACGTCGGGGTCGTACTCGACCTGAACGACCTCGGCGTGGCCGGTGTTCCCGCGACACACCTGCTCGTAGGTCGGGTCCGCGACGTCGCCGCCGGCGTAGCCCGAGGTGACGCGCTCGACGCCGTCGAGTTCCTTGAACGCCGCCTCGGTACACCAGAAGCAGCCGCCGCCGAAGGTGGCACGGTCGGTAGGCATGGCTACGGGTACGGGTTCGAACGGTATTCATCTGCCGGTGGTGCCGCGAGGCGACACCTCCGGGGGACGCGGTTGTGCTCCGGACTACCCGACGATCACTCCTCGCCGGCGACCGCCGCCAGCGGCGTCGATCCCGCGACGATAGCCGCGCCGGCCAGGACCGCGGCGGCGAGGGTGACGAAGCCGCCGCCGGGGTCGTAGCCGGCGAAGCTCGCGCCCGCGCCGACGATGAACACCGTGATGTAGAAGCTGACGATCGCGAACACGAGCATCACGAGCGCCGCGACGATACTGCTTGCTAGCGCGCCGAGCGAATCGAAGAATCCCATCTTGTATCGACCCGTTTCGGAACCGAGACGTACGACGTGGATATAGGTACCGGTAAGAAACGATCACAAGTAACACACTTCTCGGCCGAACACCGCCCGAGTCCGCGGCCCCGGAACCGTTTAGTGTCCACCGCCGGACGTTCAGGCAGTGACCCGTCGCCTCGGCTACCTGTCGTTCGCGCTCGCCGTCGTCGCCGGTATCGGCGCTGCAGTCGTCCAGTCGGCCGCCGTCGACTGGCCGAGCGTCGGCGCGGTGTCGGCGGCGGCCCTCGCGGTGCGACTGCTCTCAGCCGCCGCGGTTGCGCTCGGCGCGTACGGACTGTACCTGATAGTTATCGGGGCGCTGGAGCGCCACACCGCGAGCAAGCGCCGCCTGCACGACCTGCGCAACGTCATCCGGCTGGCGTTCGGCGCGGCGGCGCTGGTCGGGGTGTTCGGCGCGCTCACCGAGCAGTGGCTCGGCGTGCTGTTCTCGCTCGGCGTCGTCGGCTTCGCCGTGACGTTCGCCCTCCAGCAGCCGCTGTTCTCGCTGCTGGGGTGGGTGTACATCCTCGTCAAGCGCCCCTATGGGATCGGCGACCGCGTGCGGATCGAGGACGCGAAGGGCGACGTGATAGACGTCGACTTCCTCGTGACGACGCTGTGGGAGATAAACGGCGACCTCGTCACCACGAACCAGCCCTCGGGGCGGATCGTGACGGTGCCAAACAGCGTCGTGCTCTCCTCGGCGGTGTTCAACTACTCCTGGGAGGAGTTCCCCTACGTCTGGAACGAACTCGCGGTGCAGGTGGCCTACGAGACGGACTTGGAGTTCGCCCGCGCGGAGATGGTCGCCGCCGCGGACGACTTTCTCGGCGACGAGATGGAGCGGAACGTCGCGCGCTACCGCGAGGTGCTGTCGGAGACGGCCGTGGAACTCGAAGTGAAGGACCGCCCCGCGGTCAACGTCAAGCAGGAGGAGTCGTGGGTCGAACTCCGCCTGCGCTACCTCGTCCACCCGCGACGGGGCCAGCGCGTCCGGAACGAACTGTACGAGCGGATCCTCGCGCGGTTCAACGACAACCCCGACAGGGTGAAGTTCCCCGTCAGCCGGAACCGGTGAGGGGGTCGCCGGCCCGTCGGCACGCTCCGCGAACCAAACGATTACGGCGGCGAGCGTTCCACGCTGACGCATGGAGATCCTGTCCGAGAAGGCGACGCGGTTCGTCCGCGCGGCGGCCCCGGAGCCGGACGACGTCCAGGCGGAGATGGCCGAGTACGCCGACGAGCACGGCTTCCCGACGGTCGGGCACGAGGTCGGCGCGACGCTGCGCCTGCTCGCCCGGCTGGTCGACGCCCGACGGGTGTTCGAGTTCGGGTCGGGCTACGGCTACTCGGCGTACTGGTTCGCCGGCGCGCTCCCCGCCGACGGCGAGATAGTCCTCACGGAGTACGACGAGGACGAACTCGACATGGCCCGCGAGTACATGGCCCGCGGCGGGTTCGACGACCTGGCGCGCTACGAGGGCGGCGACGCGCTGGACGCGATAGCGCGCTACGACGGCCCGTTCGACGTGGTCCTGATCGACCACCAGAAGCACCGCTACCGCGAGGCGTTCGATGCCGTTCGCGGGAAAGTCCCGCCGGGCGGGGTGGTCGTCGCCGACAACGCGATGGCCGCGGGGGTCATCGAGACGGAGAAACTGCTCGCGCTCCTGGAGGGCGAGGACCCGGACGACCCCAACGAGCACACCCTCGGTGTCGCGGAGTACCTGGAGACGGTGCGGGCCGACGACGCGTTCGAGACGGTCGTCCTCCCGCTCGGCGAGGGGATCGCGGTGAGCTACCGGGTCGCTTGACGACGGCTTCTACTGCGCCGGCGACGGGCGGAGGCCCTCCGTCTCCGAGTCGGTCTCGAACCGGTCGAGCGCGTCGTGGAGCCGCTCGGCCTGCGAGGCGAGACCGGAGACGTCGTTTGCGACCTCGCCGAGCGTGGCGGTCTGTTCCTCGGCGGCCGCCGCGACCGTCTCGGCCTCGGCGGTCGTCTCCTCGCTGATCGAGGCCGCCGTCGACACCATCGAGACGACCTCCTCGGTCGAGGTGGCCTGCTGGCTCGTCGCGGCGCGGATCTCCTGAACCCCGGTGTTGGTCTCGTCCGCGTACTCGGCGACGTCGTCGAACGCGGCCGCGACGTCGCGGACCGACTCGGCGCTGCGGGTCACGTCGTCCCGTGCCGCCCGCACCTCGTCGGCCGTCCGCTCGGTCTGCTCGCGGACCGAGGCGATCCGCTCCTCTATCTCCGCGGCCGCCTCCTTCGTGTCGTCGGCCAGCGCGCGGACTTCGTTCGCGACGACGCCGAAGCCCTCGCGGTCGCTCGCGCTCCGGGCCGCCTCAACGCTGGCGTTCAGCGCCACCATGTCGGTCTGGTCGGCCATCTCCGTGATCAGGTCGACGACCTCCTGTATCTCCTCCATCTCGTCCTGGAGGGCCTCTATCGCGACGACCGCCTCGCGCGACGCGGCCGCCACGTCGTCCATCTCGGCTATCGCCGTCTCGGCGGTCGCGCGCCCCTCGCCGCCGGTGTCGGCGGTCCGCTCGGCGAGTTCGGCCACGTCGTCCGCGGCGGCGGCGACCTGCTGGACCGACGCCGCGAGTTCGTCCATCTCGGCCGACACCGACTGGAACTGGTCGTTCTGCCGGTCGGCCCCCTCGGAGATCGACTGGATCGACTCCGTCACCTGCTCGGACGACCGCCGGACGTCGTCCGTGCTGGCGGTCACCCGCTCGCTGGAGGCCGAGACGTCGTCGGCGAACCGCTTGACCTCCGCGACGGTCGCCTCCAGTTCGTTCATCATCTGGTTGAACTCGTGGGCGACCGTCGCCATCGGCTTGCTCTCCTCGTCCGGGGGCAGTCGGCGCGAGAGGTTGCCCTCGGCACACGCCCGCATCACGCTCCCGTACTCCTCGGCCGTCGCTTCGAGGTGGGCCGCGCGCTCCTCGGACGCCTCGCGCCGCCGGTCGGCCTCCTCCTTGGCTTCCTCCGCGGCCCGTATCTGGTCGCGGAGCGAGTCGCGCATGCTCCCGAACGCGCCGTAGAGGTCGCCGAACTCGTCGGTCCGGGTCGTCGACAGGTCCGTGTCGAGGTCCCCCTGTTCCAGTTCCCCGGCGCGCCGAGCGAGGTCGCGGACCGCCCGGATGGTGTTCCGCCCGACGGTGAGTCCGACGAGCAACGCGCCGCCCGCGCCGAGCGCCACCATGGCGAGCACGCCCCGGGAGATCTCGGTCCGGAGCGCGAACGCCTGCGCCGTCGGCGTCCGCGTCGTGACCGTCCAGTCCGTCGACGACACCGGAGCGTAGCCGACGGCCTGCTCGGTGCCCCCGCGGTCGACCGCGGTGTCGAACCCGGCCGACTCCGAGGCGGGCGTGATCGCGGACCGTTCGAGGATCTCGGAGGTGTTCCGCGAGAGGACGACCCGGCCGCGGTCGTCGACGACGACGGCCCGGCCGTCCCCGCGGCTCTGGATCGTCGTCTCCGACAGCTGTTCGGCGTTGATCACCGTGACGAGCGCGCGGTCCTCGTCGTTCGGGACGGTGCTGACGAACAGCCACAACGGCGGACCACCCTCTTCGTGCCGGAAGACGTTCGACGTGGTCACGGTCGCCGGGCTGTCGGAGAGGTTCGCGATCCGCCCTCGCACCGAGTCGGAGAGTCGCCCGTCGGCCGCCAGGCGGCCGTACCCGTACTTGCCGATGACCGCCCCGCTCCTGACGTTCACGTGGTAGGCGTCCTCCACGCTTCGGTCGTTCTCGACGGTGCTGACGAGGCGCAGGTCGATCTCCTCGGTGTCGTTCGTCTGGAAGGCCCGCGAGTTCACCTGCGTCGTCTGCCGGATGCGCATGTGGCGAACCCACTGCCCGATCTGTTCGGACTCCGCGGTCGCGGCGGTCTGGAGCCGCTGTTCGGTGTCCTGCTCCAGCGTGTCGCTGGTCTGAGCGTAGACGAGACCGCCGACTGCCCCCACGAGCAGAATGACGGCGGCGAGGGCGATGCCGAACTTCGCGACGTAGCTGTTCCGGATGAAGCCGGGGACGATCGCGCGGAGCCTCTCTAGCATTGGGCGAATCGGGACGCCACACCGCTTGATAGTTTTATATTACTGATATTTTCTGGACGGGAGCGTTACGGAACGGGACGGATGTCAATGTATTCCAAAGAACCGGAGCGGTACGCCGGTCGCAGTGGGGCGACGCCAAAAGCAGTGCGTTCGAGTCCGGCGGCTCAGGCTTCGCTCTCGAACCCGTCCTCGAACCTGAACGTCCCGTTCCGCTGGACGACTTCGCCGTCGACCTCGATGTAGGAGTCCTCGCTCATGTCCACAATCATGTCCTGATGGACGGCGCTCTCGTTGCGCTCGCGGTCCTCGCCGACGGTCTCCGGGTACGCCCGGCCGACGGCCATGTGGACGGTGTCGCCCATCTTCTCGTCGAACAGCATGTTGTAGGTGAAGCGGTCGATGTCGCGGTTCATGCCGATGCCGAGTTCGCCGAGGCGGCGCGCGCCCTCGTCCGTCTCCAGTACGCTCGTCAGCACCTCCTCGTTTTTCTCGGCGCTGTGCTCGACGACCTCGCCGCCCTCGAACCGCAGGTACACGCCCTCGACCTCCCGGCCCTGGGCCATCAGCGGCTTGTCGAACAGCACCTCGCCCTCGACGGAGTCGGGGACTGGCGCGGTGAACGCCTCGCCGGCGGGCATGTTCACGTCCGCCCAGTCGTTCTCCGCGACCATGCCGTCGATGCTCATCGTCACGTCGGTCGTGTCGCCGGAGACGATCCGCACCTCGCTGCCCTCGTTTAGGATCTCGACCATGTTCGCCTGGAAGTCGCGCTGGGCCTCCCAGTCCTTGTTGACGGCGTTCCAGACGAAGTCCTCGTAGGCGGCCGTACTCATCTCGGCCTTCTGGGCGTCGCCGGGCGCGGGATACTGCGTAAGCACCCAGTCGTTCTCCATGAACACCGCCATCGCGTCCTCGTTTGCCCTCTGGCGGGCGGCGGTTTTCTCCGGGTCGACGTCGCTGGTCTCGAAAGAGTTGCGCGACCCAAGGATCTGAACGATCGCGTCGGCCGTCTCGGCGATCGTCATCCGGATGTCGCTCTCGACGAAGTCGTCCACGTCGGCAGCGCGCATGTACGCGCGGTTGGCGCGGGAACTCCCCCCGGAGTAGTGGGGGAGCGCGCCCCTCTCTCCCAGTTCCTCGTACAGCGCGACGACGAGGTCCTCGGCGACGGCGGGAGCCATGACGACGACGTCGTCGCCCTCGGAGACGTCGATACAGTCCTCGACCAGCACTTCGGCGTGTTCGCGGACGCGGGGGTCCATACCGGACGTATCGCATCAAAACCGTGATATTCGTTTCGAAACACCCTCGCGCTGCGCGGCGGTCGCTGGCCGACGTGTGACCCGAAAAAGACAGCGTACGCTCCGCCGCGACCGCCCCCCGTCGCCCGGACTACTCCTCTTTGATCTCCTGAAGCTGGTCGAGCAGCTGCTCGCTGTCGGCGTCCTCTACCTCGACGGAACCCTGGTGGTCGTGCTCGTGGACGTTGACGCTCTCCCCGTCGTCCTCGTCGACTGTCTGTTCCTGTTGTTCGGACTCGTCGTAGCTACCAAAACCCATGTGTGTACCTTCGCGGCCGGGGCAGTAAAACCTCCCGGCTCGCAGCGACGGCGCGTGCCCCGGTCCCACCGGGCACGCCCCCGACAATCCTTCGCGCCGCGTCGGCAGTTTGAGGGGCTATTTTACCCGTCGAGGCCCACGGTCCTTCCATGGAACTACTGGACGAGAGCCTCGTGCCGGAGCGCGCACGGGACGTGAAGGAGGACGCCCGCGAGTTCGCCGCGGAGCACATCGAGCCCAACGCCGAGGAGTACTTCGAGAGCGGGGAGTACCCCTGGGAGGTGCTGGAGGCGGCCCAGGACGCCGGCCTGGTCGCCCAGGACATCGGCGAGGAGTACGGCGGCCGCGGGCTGGAACTGGTCGAGATACTCGCCATCGCCGAGGAGTTCTTCCGGGCCGACGCCGGCATCGCGCTGACGCTCCAGCTCGCGAGCTTCGGCGCTGAGATGGTCGAGGAGTACGGGAGCGAGGAGCAAAAGGAGGAGTACCTCCGGCCCGTCGCGGAGTGCGAGCAGATCACGGGCCTCGCCGTCTCCGAGCCGGAGACCGGCAGCGACCTGGCCGGCATGCAGACCCGCGCCGAGAAGGACGGCGACGAGTACGTGCTGAACGGCGAGAAGTACTGGGTCGGCAACGCCGTTGAGGGCGACTGGCTCACCGTCTACGCCCGCACTGGCGACGACGAGTCGAACCGCTACGGCAACCACTCGCTTTTCATCGTGCCCACGGACGCCGACGGCTACGACGCGGAGCACATCCCCGAGAAGATGGGGATGCGCGCCTCGAAGCAGGGCCACATCGTGTTCGACGACTGCCGGATCCCCGAGTCGAACCTCGTCGGCCACGAGGGCGCGGGCTTCTACATGCTCGCGGACTTCTTCAACCACGGCCGCGTCGTCGTGTCGGGCCACGGCATCGGCCTCGCCGCGGCGGCCATCGAGGAGGCCTGGGAGTTCACCCACGGCCGGCAGGCGTTCGGCCGCGACGTGAGCGACTTCCAGGCGGTCCAGCACGGGCTGGCCGACATGCGCACGGAGTTCGAGTCCGCCCGGTCGCTGGCCTACCGCGCCGCCGAGAAGGTCGCCGCGGACGACGAGGCCGGCCTGTGGGCGGCGATGGCGAAGACGAAGGCGACCGAAACCGCCGTCGACTGCGCCGAGCAGGGGATGCAGTTCCACGGCGGCCGCTCGGTGCTGTCCGACCGCCGCATCGCCCGCGTCTACCGCGACGTGCGCATCCCGGTCATCTACGAGGGCGCAAACGAGATCCAGCGGAACCTGATCTACCGGCAGAGCTGAGCCGTCGCACCCGGCCGCCCTCCGCGGCCGCGGGCACCGTCAGGCGCTCTCGAACCGGAGCGTCACCGTCGTCCCGCCGTCGCAGTCGATGTCGAGTTCGCCATCGTAGCGGCTGGCGATCCAGTCGGCCAGCCACAGGCCGAGCCCCCCGCTGTGGTGGAGCTGTGATATCTCCCGCTCGCCGAGCAGGATGGCCTGCTCGTCCGGCGGTATCCCGGGGCCGTCGTCGGCGACGCGGATCTCGGTCCGTCCGTCGCGCCGCTCGACGGTGACCGCGATCCGCGGCCGCTTTCCGGCGTGGGCGAGCGCGTTCCCGACCAGTTCGTCGACCGCCTGCTCCAGTTCCGGCCCGGCCCGCACCGGCGCGGTCGCGGGAGCGGAGAGGTGAAACTCCGCGTCGGGGCCGACCACGCGGTGTGCGCCGACGACGCGCCGGGCCAGGTCCGCCAGGTCGATTTCGATCGCCTCCGTGTCGGACGGGGGAACCAGCAGATCCTCCGTCGTCCGGGCCTTCTCGCTCAGGCTCCCGAGTTCGTCGGCCGCCGCCCGGATCTCCGCGGCGTTCCGCCGCGTTCCCTCGTCGGACGCCGACTCCTCGATGAGTTTCGCCCGGCCGAGGATCACCGTCAGCGAGTTGCGGAGGTTGTGCCGGAGCACCCGGTTCAACACGAGCAGCATCGTCTCGCGCTCGGCCAGCGTCTTCGAGAGCCGCGAGAACGCGTCGTCGAGTTGCTCCCACTCGTCGCTGCCGCCGAGGTCCGGCCCCCGGTCGTACTGCCGGCGTTCGAGCGCCGCGACACCCGCCGCGAGCTTCTCGACCTTGCGGATGTCGTTGCGGTACAGCCAGGCGACGCAGGCGACGAGCAGGAGAAACACCGCCCCCGTCGGCAGGGTCTGGCCGTAGAGGAGTCGCCGGACGCTGTCGAGGACCGCCGCCCGGTCCCGGTCGACGGTGACCTCCCAGCCGGTCGCCGCCATCGTCGCGGTCCCGGTGACGGTTTCGTCGGCCGGCGGGTCGCTCCGGTACAGCGTTCGCCCGTCAGCGGTGACGGTGACGGTCCGGTCGCCCTCGTCGGCCGCGGGGAGCGACGCGAAAAACGACGCGTTCGACAGGTAGATCGCGGCGTTCAGCGTCCCGGCGACCGTCCCGTTCTCCCGGATCGGGACGCTCAACACGACGATGGTGTTGCCAGTCTCGGCCTCGAAGGGGTCGCTCACGAACGCCTCGCCCGCGAGCGCGCGGCGGACGTACCGCCGCTCGCCGAGGTACCTGCCCGAGACGTTCGTTCGGGACTCGCCGTCGATGGCGACGAGGTACCCGCTCCGGTTGACGACGGAGACGCCGTTGAAGTCGGTTTCGTCGGCGAGCGCGTCGACGCGCGCCGCCTGCGTCGCCGAGCCGTGGCGGGCCATCGCCGGGTGGGCGACGGCGGTGACGAGCGTCTCCCGGCCGGCGTCGATCCGCTCGTCGAGTTGCGACGCGGTGACGGACGCGTCGTTCTCGGCGTCGGCCTCCGCCTGGGTCAACACCCTGTCCCGATGCGACTGGTACTCGAACGCGAGAACGCCGGTCAGTATCAGCGAGAGGGCGAGAAACACGGCAAAGAGCTTCGTTCGAAGTCGCATCGGGATAATGTTTGTACCCCAGTCCACGAACAGCGCCAGCAAATACTTGGCGGTAAGCGGGGTCGGCGCGGCCGCTGACGGAACGTTTTATTGTCGCCGACCCGAAAGCCCTACTACCGATCATCGCACCCTGTCGATCCCCTCCAGCGTCGGGTGTGCTGTACACGGAACCCAGACAATGACGGAGCCAAACCGCGTCCTGTGCGTCTCCAACGACGCGACACGGCGCGAACGCGTCGCAACGGCGCTCGAAGACGGGGACTCGCGACTGACCGTGCTGACCGCGGCCGGGTTCGAGGCGGCGGTCGAATACGTCGCGGAGGGGGCGAGCGACGCCGTCGACGTCGTCGTCACCGACGACGAGACGGTCGCCAGCGCGCCGGCGATCCTGCGGGCGATCAGGGAACACCACCCAGACCTCCCGCTGGTCGTCCTCTCGGAGTTCACCGCGGACGGCCGCCGGGCGACGGCGATAAGCGAGGTCGTCGGCTTCGACGGCCCGCTCGACGACGCAGACGCGGGCGGCGACGTCGTCGCCCACGTGACGGGCCTGCTCGACGACCTGGCTGCGACTGGGGGGACGACCGACGACCCCGGGGCCGACCAACCGGGCGACCGGTCCGGGGCCGGACCGGACGAAGACGACGACAACGCCGCCCGGGACGACATCGTGATGCCGGTCAAGCGGGAACTGGTCGACGCGTCGTCGCCAATCGACATCGAACGGGCCGTTTGCGACCGGTTGACCCGGGACGGCCGGTTCGTCTTCGCGTGGATCGGCGAGTACGACGAGGGGGAGCGACAGGTCGTCCCCTGGGTGACGGGGAGCGCGGTCGAGGGGTGGCCGGTCTCCGAGACGTTCCCGGTCGACTCCGACGGCCCGGAAACGCTGGTCGAGCGCGTCCTGCGGTCGCGGGAGACCGCGGTCGTCCAGGACGCCGCCGAGCGGCCGGGGACGGTTCCGTGGGCCGACGCCGCCGCCGAGCACGGCTGCTCGGCGTGTATCCTGGCGCCGCTGATGGCCGGGGACGAGCGCTACGGCGTGCTCGGGGCGTACTCGCGGACGCCGATCGGCGACGGCGAGCGGGCCGCGGTCGCGGAGATAGCCGGGAGCGTCTCGAACGTCCTCCACTCGATGGCCCTGGAGGGGCGGATCGAACAGCAGGAGCGGACGCTCCACCGGTACGAGCGCCTCGTCGAAACCGTCGGCGACGGGATGTACGCGCTGGACGAGGACGGCCACTTTATGACCGTCAACAACGGGCTGGTCGGGATGACGGCGTACAGCCGCGAGGGGCTGCTCGGCGAGCACGTCTCCATCGTCATGGACGAGGACGACGTCGAGGCTGGCCGCGACCGGATACGCGAACTGCTGTGCGAGGACGGCCCGGACGCGACGGCGATGGAGATGGACGTCCACACCAAGGACGGGCGGACGATCCCCTGCGAGAACCAGATCGCCCTCCTGGTCGACGACGACGGCCGCTTCAACGGCACCGTCGGCGTGCTCCGGGACATCACCGAGCGGAAGCGCCGCGAGCGCGAACTCCGCCGGCAGAACGAGCGCCTGGAGGCGTTCGCCGAGATCGTGAGCCACGACCTCCGGAACCCGCTGTCGGTCGCGCAGGGGTACGTCGACCTGGCGCTGGAGAGCGGGAGCACGGACCGACTGGACAACGTCGACGAGGCGCTCTCACGGATGGAGGACATCATCGGCGACGTGCTGGCGCTGGCCCGGCACGGACAGACCGTCACCGAACCGGAGGCGGTCGACCTGACCGAGGCCGTCGAGACGGCATGGGGCAACGTCAGCACGGAGGCGGCGAGCCTCTCGCTTGGCGAACTGGGCGTCGTCGCGGCCGACCGGTCGCGGCTGTTGCGCCTGCTGGAGAACCTGTTCCGCAACGCCGTCGAGCACGGCGGGAGCGACGTCACCGTCACGGTGGCCCCGCTGGCGGCCGGCGACGACCTCGGTGGCGGGTTCTACGTCGCGGACGACGGGCGGGGGATGCCCGACCACGTCCGCGAGCACGCCTTCGACTCGGAGTTCACCACGTCCGAGGAGGGGCTGGGGATCGGCCTGTGGGTGGTTCGGGAGGTCGCACACGCCCACGGCTGGACGGTGACTGCGACGGAAAGCGAGGGCGGGGGCGCGCGCTTCGAGTTCGCGGACGTCGACCGCGAGGCGTGATCACTCGTCCTGGAGGTCCTGGAACGCCCCGACGAAGTCGTCGTGGTCGGAGAGGCCCGACATCGTCTCGTCGACCTCCTTCTCGAGTTCCTCCGTCCGCTCGCACAGGTCCCGGTACTCCTCGCTGTTGGCGAGGTCGCGCTCGGACTTCTCGGACTCGAGCAGCGCCTTCTTCGAACTCAGCGCGTAGTACCGCTGTGTCACCTCGGCGTACTCCGACCGGGTGGCCATGCGGTCGGCGACGTCGAGGAGGTCCTCCTTCGAGACGGGCTTGACGAGGTAGTCGTCGAACCCCATCTCGATGATGTCGAAGTCCGGGTCGACCGCCGTCACCATGATGACGCGGCAGTCGTACCCGGCCTCGCGGATCCGCTGTAGCACCTCGTCGCCGGACAGCCCCGGCATCCGGCGGTCGAGCAGTACGATCTCGACCGAATCGGACATGAGGTCGAGCGCCGTCTCCCCGTCGTAGGCGGTCTCGACGGACCACTCGCTCCCGAGCCACGCGGCGAACAGGTCGGCGAGTCTCGATTCGTCGTCGACGACGAGTACTTCGGGTGGGTCTTGGGGCATGGTCGGACGGGACCCTGATGGGCCGGTTATGTTGGCAAATGGGGTTCTGCGTTATAAACCCCGCGGGCCGTGACGGAACGCGCGCCATTCGCGGACGCCGCGGTCGGCGAATTCACTGCGATACCCGGCCGTAGCGCCGGTCGAGATGTGCGACGATACGGTCGACGAGAGCCGGGTCGTACGTCCAGAAGCCGTAGAACTCCCGGTCGCCGCGCTCCTCGGCCAGCAGGGCGGACTTGCGGTCGTCCGCGCCCGCGCCGTCGAAGACGACGAACCAGGTGCGCTCTATCTCGGGGTCGTCCTCCGTGTGGACGGTGACGCCCTCCAGTTCCGGCGGGTCCTCGTCGGGCGAAGCGTAGACGTGCACGTCGAGGGGGCGCTCGGCGAGGTCGCGGTACACCTGCGACTGGCCGTCGAGGGTCGAGGCGTACTGGAACCCAGCGAACAGCTGGCCGTCGCCGACGCGCCACGCGCGGTCCTCTATCTCGCGGGACGCGGTCACCATCCCCGGCACGTCGTAGGACGTGAACGTCGCTTCCTTTAGGTAGCGCAACAGGTCTGCGTGGGCCGAGTCGTCGACGCCCAGCCCCGACTCGCCGTCCGGGAGGTCCGTCATCAGGTCCCGCAGGGCGTCCGTCGACGTCGCGGTCAGGAACGTCTCCCCGCGGTAGAGCACGGCGAACCCGGCCGGGCGGCCGCTCTCGGTCGCCTCGGTCTCGACCGCGACGTTCCGGTCCGCGAAGTACGACCGGAGGTCCCCGGCGACGTCGCCGTCCGGGTCCGGGTTGAACACGGTCAGCGTCTTTCGCCGGGACTCCACGTCGGCGATGACGTCCCGCAGGCTCATTCAGGCTGAGTTTCCCGCCGACGACCAAGTAGCTGACGGGCCGGGTCACGCCTCGCCGTCGAGGTCCGCGAGCGCCCACGTGACGACGCGGGCCTGCACGAGTTCGCGCTCCTCGGCCTCGTCGGGGGCTGACAGGGCTGCCTCGCTCCGGTCGCGGAACTCGTGCTCGACCGGGCGCTGGTCCGGTTCCTCGCGCGTCTCGTTCAGCAGGGCCTCGAAGTCCTCGCGGAGGTCGAAGGAGGCCCGCGCGACGTTGCACCGCGGCAGCGGGCTCATCCCGGTCTCCAGCACGAGGTCGCGGACCGTCTCCCAGTCGTCCTCGCAGAAGTAGATCGACACCTCGCCGACGATGTCGCGCCAGGCGATGGGGTCCGAGTGTTTCAGCAGCTGGACCGCGCGGGGGAAGAGGTCGATCCGGGTGTGGATCTCGGGGTCGTCACAGAGACAGCAGGGCTGTTCCGTCTTCCCGGTGTACATGGCGGGGCGTAGGGACCGGGACGGCAAAACGCCGTCGCGCCGGCGTCGGTCAGAACCCGCCCCAGCGCAGGTACACCATCGCGGCGACGACGGCCAACTGGAGCGCGCCCTGCACGCCGGAGAGCTTCGCGTTGCGCATGCCGATGCGGCTGATCACGTTCGGGTCCGGCTCGGCCGAGGTCATCTCGCGGTACATCCGCACCTCGCCCGGCATGAGGACGCCGAACCCGAGCACGGACAGCAGCGTGACGACGGCCAGCGAGACGGCGATCACCGGGCGGGTCATCGCGAAGTCGGGCAGCGTCAGGGCCAGGAAGGCGGCGCTCCCGGCGGCGACGACGGCGAAGGCGGCCCGCCAGCGCCGGTCGCCGAAGGCACGGAACTGCCACCCGATCAGCAGCACCGCGGGAACGAGGCTGGCCGCGGTGAAAAGCGCCAGCCACGGGTCGGCGTGGGGGAAGTACGACATCCGCTCGGCGAGCGTGATGCCGCCCGCGATGGTGACGAGGGCCAGCGTCGGCATCAGGAACGTCATCTTCGGGGTGAACCGCTCGAAGACGCTCGCCCGCTCCTCGACGGAGAGCCCGCCGAGCACCGGGCCGAGCACGAGCGCCATGAACACGTCGATGCCCGTCCAGAGCACGCCGGCCATGACGTGGGCGTAGGTGTGTACCTCTATCGGTGCGAACAGGACCGCGTACGCGAGCACGGCCAGCGGGACGGCGACCGCCCCGACGGCGAACGCCGGGTTCGCTCGCGTCCCCATCCCGCGGACCGTGCCGCGAATCGTCGCTCGTGAGGTCGCCATGCTGGCATCGATACCCCGTCACCGCCAAAAGTGTTGGCAGACCGGACGGTTCCGCCGCGTTCCGACCGACGCCGGTCCGGGACCCTCACTCCCCCGCCGTGGAGACGAGGTAGATGCCGAGCCCCATGACCGCGCCGCCGGCGACGTAGCCCGCGCCGAGCGATTCCCCGAGTAGGAGCGCCCCGAGCGCGGCCCCGACGACCGGCTGGGCGAAGAAGAAGACGGCGACGGTGCCCGCGTCGGCGAAGGCCAGTCCGCTGTACCAGAGGTACCACGCGGCGGCCGTGCTGAGCAGGCCGAGGTAGCACACCGCGGCGACCACGGCGGGCGTGAGCGGCACGGCGGCGGGCGACGCGCCGGTCGCGACGGCCTCGACGGGCACGAGGACGGCGATCATCGGCACGGAGAGGGCAGTCGAGTACGTCGCCGCCTCCAGCGCCGAGTAGGTCCGCACGAGGCGCTTGCCGGCGACGGTGTATGCGGCCCAGCCGAGGCTGGCGAGCAGGAGCAGGGCGACGCCGGCGAGGCTCCCCTCCGCGAGCGTCGTCAGGTCGTACTGCCCCGCGAGGACGACCACGGTGCCCGCCGCGGCCAGCGCCATCCCGCCGACCTTCCGTCCGGTCAGCGCCTCCCCGTGGAATGCGATGCCCAGCCCGAGCGTGAACACCGGCGTCAGCACGGTCAGCAGCGACCCCTGGCTCGCGTTCGTCAGGTCCGTGCCGACGAACTGGGTGACGAGCGTCACCGCCACCCAGAACCCGAGGTGGGCGAAGTCGAGCCAGTCGCGCCGGGAGAACGACCGTGCCGGTTTGGCCGCGCGGACGACGGCGAGCAGCGCGACGGCCGCCAACGCAACCCGCAGGAAGGCGAGCGTCACGGGCGGCACGTGGGCGAAGCCCCACTTGCTGACGACGTACATGCCGCCCCACAGCGATGCGGCCGCGGCGGGCGCGATGCCCCAGAACCGTGCGTCGGTCACGGGAAGCAGTGCACAGGGGACCCGGAAAAAAGTGGAGAAAGCGGCGGGGTTCGCTGTCCGTCGCCCGTTACTTGCCCTCGAACTCCGGCTCCTCGTCGCCCATGAACGCGGTGAGCCCCTCCATCAGGTCGTCCGTGGCGGCCAACTGGCCGAACGCCTGGTTCTCGTACTCCAGGCCGGCGGTCCGGTCGTCGCGGCCGGCGAGCATCGCGCGCTTCGTGTAGCGCTGGGCGATCGGCGGGCCGGCGGCCAGGTCGGTGGCCAGTTCGTAGGCGCGGTCCTCCAGTTCGTCGTTGGGGACGACCTCGTTGACGAAGCCGTAGTCGGCCATCGTCTCGGGGTCGAACCGGTCCGCGGTGAAGATGATCTCCTTGGCGCGGCCCTCGCCGACGATCTCCGGGAGGCGCTGGGTGCCGCCCCAGCCCGGGATCAGGCCGAGGTTGTGCTCGGGCTGGCCGAGTTCGGAGCGCTCGCTGGCGACGCGCATGTCGGCGCAGGTCGCGAGTTCCATGCCGCCGCCGAGGCAGTAGCCGTCGATGCCGGCGACGACGGGCATGTCACAGGACTCCAGCCGGCCGAACGTCTGCTGGCCGGAGCGGGACAGCTCCGTCACCTTGATCGGGTCCGCGCCGCTCCCGGCCATGCTCTGGACGTCCGCGCCCGCCGAGAACGCCTTCTCGCCCGCGCCGGTCAGCAGGATGGCGCGTGCGTCGTCGTCGGCCTCCAGTTCGTCGATGGCGTCGTCGAGGTCCGCGATCAGGTCGTCGCTGATCGTGTTCATCCGGTGGGGCCGGTCGAGCGTGACGTGGCCCACCATGTCGTCGGTGACCTCGACGTCGAGCGTCTCGTAGTCGTAGGCGTCGCCGCCCTCGTCGTCGCCGCCGTGGAACCCGCCTTCCGCGGCGGCTTCACGGAGGTAGTCGGCCGGCTCGTAGCGGGCCGCGCCGGTCTCCTCGTGGGCGGTTTCGAGCTCGTCGAGCAGCTCCGCGAGGCCGGCGTCGTCGGCCATCTTGGCGGGGCCCTCGGGGAAGCCCGCGCCGAGCATCACGGCCTCGTCGATGGCGTCGGGGTCGGCGACGTCGCCGCCGACGAGGTGGGCGACCTCGTTGGCCATCGCGGCGAGCAGCCGTCGCTTCACGTCCTCGCGGCCGGCGTCGGTCGGCACGTCGGCCCCGTCGCCGTCCTCGTAGTCGTAGAACCCCTTGCCGGTTTTCTTGCCGAGTTCGTCGTTCTCGACCTTCTCGGCCAGCAGCGGCGCCGGCTCGTAGGCCTCGCCCAGCACCTCGTGCATGTACTCCAGCACGTGGTAGCTCACGTCGTTGCCAACCTGGTCGCCCAGCTCGAAGCTGCCCATCGGGAGCCCCATCTCGTACTTCGTGGTGCTGTCTATCTCCTCGATGGTCGCCTCGCCCTCGTGGACGAGCCAGCAGGCCTCGTTCATCAGCGGCACGAGGATGCGGTTGACGACGAAGCCCGGGCTGTCCTTGCGGACGCGGACGGGCGTCTTGCCGAAGTCCGCCGCGAGTTCCTCGGTCAGGTCGAGCGTCTCGTCGGCGGTGTTCGCGCCGGAGATGACCTCGACCAACTGCATCCGCACCGGCGGGTTGAAGAAGTGCATCCCGCAGAACCGCTCCTCGCGGTCGGTGACCTCCGCCAGGTCGGTGATCGAGAGGCTCGACGTGTTCGTGGCGAAGATGGCGTCGTCGGGCGCGTGTTCCTCGACCTCCCCGTACACGTCCTGCTTTATCTCCATCTTCTCCGGGACGGCCTCGATGACGAAGTCGACGTCGCCGACGGCCTCTTCAACGTCGACCAGCGGCGTCACGCGGTCGAGCGCGGCGTCGGCCTCGCCCTCGCCGATCTGCTCTTTCTCCTCGAGCTTGTTGAGGCTCCACTCGATCTGCTCGTACCCGTTCTGGACGAACTCCTCCTTGATGTCCCTGAGGTTCACCTCGTACCCCGCGAGGGCGGCGACTTCGGCGATGCCGTGGCCCATGTTCCCCGCGCCGAGAACTGCGATGCGGTTGATATCGTCGATCTCCATACGCGTTCTCTCACCTGCGAAGGGTTTCAACGTTTCCCTCGTCGACGTTACAAACTCTATTCAAGTTTACTTCGGGTTACAAAGGTCTTTATTATTGAGTATGGAATCGGATCGCATGGACTTCGCACTGTCCGACGAACAGCAGGCCATCCGCGACGAGGTGCGCCGCTTCGCCGAAAACGAGATCGAACCGGTCGCCAAGGAGTACGACCAGGAGGAGAAGTTCCCGCACGAGGTCGTCGAGAAGGCGGCCGAGATGGGGCTGACCGGCGCGAACATCCCCATCGAGTACGGCGGCGCGGGCTACTCGCCGTTCGAGACGGCGCTCATCGTCGAGGAACTGTTCGCGGTCGACCCCGGGATCGGCCTCTCGATCACCAGCGCCTCCTTCGGGGGCGACGCGATCATGGAGTTCGGCACCGAGGACCAGAAGGAGCGCTTCCTCGAACCCGTCGCCCGCGGCGACGCCATCATGGGCGCGGCGATCAGCGAACCCGACGTCGGCAGCGACGTGTCCTCCGTGTCGACCCGCGCCGAGAAGGACGGCGACGAGTGGGTCATCAACGGCAACAAGATGTGGATCACGAACGGTAGCGTCGGCGACTACTACGTCGTGCTCTGCAAGACCGACCCCGACGCCGCCGACCGCTACTCCGGCTTCTCCCAGATCGTCGTCGAGTCCGACCGGGACGGGTTCGAGGCCGACAAGATCACCGGGAAGCTCGGCATCCGCGCCAGCGACACCGCCGAACTCATCTTCGACGACGTGCGCGTGCCCGAGGAGAACCTCGTGGGCACCCGCGGCGCGGGCTTCCTCCAGTTGATGCAGTTCTTCGACGAGACCCGCACGATGGTCGCCGCGCAGGGCGTCGGCATCGCCAAGGGCGCCTGCGAGCGCGCGCTGGAGTACGCCCAGGAGCGCGAGCAGTTCGGCCAGAACATCTCGGAGTTCCAGGCGATCCAGCACAAACTGGCCGAAATGCACACCAAGACCGAGGCCGCGCGGATGCTCACCTACAAGTCCGCCTGGAGCGTCGAGAACGAGGACGAACAGCTCACCGCGCTGGCGTCGATGGCCAAGGAGTACGCCTCCAACGTCGCCGTCGACGTGGCCGACGAGGCCGTGCAGGTCCACGGCGGCTCCGGCTACGTCAACGACTTCGACGTCGAACGCTTCTACCGCGACGCGAAGATCACCCAGATCTACGAGGGCACCACGGAGATCCAGAAGAACATCATCGCCCGCGAACTGCTCGGCAAGGGCTACTAACGACCTTTTTCGACACTCGGGTGCGCCTCCGGCGCACCGCTCGGTCCAAAAAGGTCGATCAAAAAGGCCGCGAGCGCCGCGGGCGCTCGCGGTGTCTATTCAAATCGGACATCAATCTCGGAGACGATTCCGCACTCGTTCCTTCACGACGGGGAACTTGTCTTGGAGTTCCTGATAGATGCCTTCCTCCCCGATATACGGTTCGGATTCGTCGATGAAATATCTCATCTTCTCGATCTGGTTCTCCTGTAGTTCCTCCGAGTCCCCCAACCCGTAGTAATCGCTGTTATCTAGGATGTCAGCGGCTTTCACAGCCACCGCACTCCTTCCCAGTTCGAAGCATCTCCTATAGATGTCGTAGTGCCTTTCGAGATAGTCGTCGATGTCCTCGTCGAAACTAGCGGCTTCCACGACCTCCGCAACGTCGTTACCGAACTCGGAACGGATCTCCTCGGCAGTCGTATCCGTATCCTCTATCAGGTCGTGGAGGAGGCCGGAAACGACGACGTGGCTGTCGAAACCCCTGTCGTAGAGATCCATTCCCACCCTTGAACTGTGGAGGATCACCGGTTTGGGGTTATCGCCCGTGGATTCGAACGAGTGGACCAGATACTGAATCGCTCGTTCGATCTCCTCGTCCTCTCCTAAACTCCGCATCTCTACTCGCTCCGGAGCGCCGCCGCGATGGCCTCCAGATCAGCCTTGCGGAACGCGCCCCCGTCGTCGGGGTCCCCGTCGACCGCCCGGCGGATCGCCGCGCGCATCTCGGATTTGGGCGGCGTCGGCTCCGTCGCGAGGTCGCAGTCCAGCGCCTCGCAGACCGCGACCAGCGCCTCCTTGGTGAACCCGGTCGATTCGACGCGCTCGTACCGCCCGACCGACTCCCGGATCTCGTTGCGGAGGTCGTCGACTGTCGGCGACATGGCCTCCACGTCGAACCGGGGGATGCTAAGCCTTCGGTCCGGCGGCGGAACGCATATGCGCGCCGACTCGTAACCCCCGGTCGTGAACGAGGCACACGAGTTCCTGGCGGGCGACGAGGTGCTTGGGCCGCTGGTCGAGGAGTTCGGCCCGCTGTGGCTGGACCCGGCCGACGACCTCTACCGGCGGATCGTCGTCTCGATCCTGCGCCAGCAGGTGTCGATGGCGTCCGCCGAGGCGACGCGCGAACGGCTGTTCGAGGCCGTCGAGCCGACGCCCGAGGAGATGCTGGAGGCCGACGAGGAAGTGCTCCGGGACGCCGGGCTCTCCCGGCAGAAGGCGAGCTACGTCCGGAACGTCGCGGAGGCGTTCGTCGAGCGCGGGTACGACCGCGAGTACTTCGCCGGCCTGGACGACGACGCCGTCGTCGAGGAACTGACGAGCATCAAGGGCGTCGGCGAGTGGACGGCGAACATGCAGCTCATGTTCTCGCTGGGCCGCGAGGACGTGTTTCCGGTTGGCGACCTGGGCGTCCGGAAAGGGATGACGGCGCTGTACGGCGACGACATGAGCCGGGCGGAGATGGTCGAGGCGGCCGAGCGGTGGCGGCCGTACCGGTCGTACGCGTCGCTGTACCTGTGGCGGGCGAACGAGGACGTGGTCGACGCTGTCGCGGAAGTGGTCGCGGAGGACTGAGCTACTCCTCGTCGTCGACGCGCCGGCGCACGTCGACCTGGTAGTCCTTGAGGATGTCACGGCCGAGCAGCATGTCGTAGGACATGTGGCTGCGGTCCTCGATGCTGGCCGTCACGGTGTGGCGGGTGCCGCCGATGCCGACGACGATGTCGACGACGGGGCGGGTGCGGCTGCTCTTCGAACTGCCCGACCGGACCTTCGTGAGGCTCTTTATCGGCCCGGCACCGATCTCGGCGGCGATGCGCGTGTCGATGCTGGTCCGGGTCGCGCCGGTGTCGGACTTGGCGACGACCGAGGCGGAGCCGCTGGTGCCGCTGACGACGACCTCCTCGGTGTAGCCGATGACGAGCGGCTGGTCCGGATCCGTCCGCGGGACGGAGGGCTTGCAGTCCGGCACCGAGTCGTCGAGCGTCTCGGACAGCTCCGCGACGCGCTCGTCGTCGACCTCGCCGCCGGCCCGCTCGATGGCGAGTTTCGCGATGTGGGGCGCGGGGCTGATCCCGGTCGCCTTGAACATCCCCTTGAAGCCGGCCGTCGGGTTCACTTCGAGGACGTACCAGCCGCCCTCGCCCTCGACGAGGTCGACGCCGGCGTAGTCCAGCCCGATCACGTCGGAGCACTCCAGGGCGATGTCGACGACCTCCGGCGGGAGGTCCTCCGAGGCATCCTCGACGTCGCCACCGAGCGCGACGTTGGTCCGCCAGTCGTTCTCCGGGGCGTAGCGGTTCATCGCGCCGATCACCTCGTCCCCGACGACGTAGACGCGGAGGTCGCGGTGGCGCTCGCCGTCGCGCTCGATCAGGCTCTGGAGGAACGCCTGCCGGTTGCCGACGCGGGGGTTCACGTCCTCCTCCGGGCCGATCTTCCATGTGCCGCCGCCGTGGGTGCCGATGGCGGTCTTGTACACGGCCTCGTCGCCGAACTTGAACCGGTCGCGGTTGAGCCGGGCGTTGCTGAGCGCGAGCAGGGCGTCGGGGACCTGGATGCCGGCCTCGACGAGTTTCGCCGCCGCGGCGAACTTGTGCATCGCCGTCAGCACGGCCCCGGGTTCGTTGAGCATCGGCCGGAGGTGCTGGAACGTCGTCGCGAGGCCGAGGTCCTCGGAGGGCTGGTCGGTGTTCGACAGCAAGAGCCGGTTGGCGATGACGTCGACCTCCGGCTCGACGGTCGCCTCCCCGTCGCGTATCTCGACGGCGGTGTTCTCCCTGCGGAGCCACTCCGGTCGGTGGCCCAGGTCCTGAACGGCGTTTAAGATCGCTTTCGTCTCCTTGCTGTTGTGTAGGCTGAGAACGCCGACGCCGACGCTCCCTCCGGATTCGGACATAATGGTACGTCATCTGCCAGTGCCAAAAGCGATTTCATACCGTCGTCGCCCCGACGTGGCAGGCTTTTACGTCGGCGCTTCGAGAGGGGACACATGAGCGACAGCGAGGCCGAGCCGTTCACGTACAACGGGGGGAGCGTCGCCCCCGGCGAGGCCGCCAACATCCGGTACGGCGTCAGCGAGACGTACCTGGGCGACCCCGTCCGGATCCCCGTCACGATCGTCAACGGCGAGCGGCCCGGGCCGACGGCGTTTCTGAGCGCGGCTGTCCACGGCGACGAACTCAACGGCGTCGAGGTGGTGCGCGAAGTGGCAAACGAGTGGGACCACTCGAACCTCCACGGGACGCTCGTCTGTCTCCCGGTCCTCAACGTGCCGGGCTTCCTGGCCCAGCAGCGCTACCTCCCGATCTACGACCGCGACCTGAACCGCTCCTTCCCCGGCTCGGAGTCCAGCACGAGCTCCAAGCGGATCGCCTACCGCATCTTCGAGAACTTCCTGAAGCCCTGCGACCTGGGCATCGACTTCCACACCTCGACGCGCGGTCGAACGAACATGCTTCACGTGCGCGCCGACACCGACGACGAGGCGGTGGACCGGCTCGCCCGCGCGTTCGGCTCGAACGTCATCATCTCCAGCAACGGGCCGTCGGGGACGCTCCGCCGGGAGACGTCGGAGGCGGGGACGCCGACGATCACCATCGAGATGGGGAAGGCAAACGAGTTCCAGCGGGGCTTCATCGACCGCGCGCTGGACGGTGTCGAGAGCGTGCTCGCGGAGTACGGCATGCGGCCCGATGCCGCGGTGCGGTGGCCCGGCTGGCGGACCGTCGTCGGCAGCTCCGACGAGAAGACCTGGCTCCGCGCCGACACCGGCGGCATGGTCGAGATGCACCGGTCGCGCGGCTCGCTGGTCCGCGAGGGCGAGACGATCTGTACGATCACCAACCCCTTCGGCACGACGACGAACGAGGTGGTCGCGCCGTTTACCGGCCTGCTCGTCGGCATCCTCCAGAACCCGCTCGTGTTCCCGGGCAACCCGATCTGTCACCTCGCGAAACTCGGACCGGAGACCCAGCGCGCGCTGGAGCGCGAACAGCGCGGCCGCGGGGGGTGATGCCGGCCCGCGGTCCCCCGAACGTGTGCGGGACGGGGGGCGGATCCGATCCGGATCCCGGCTGAAGGTAGTAACTTCTATACCATCAGGGTCCAAGCCTCAGAGTAGAGCATGAGTCAGTCTTACAACCGAGGAGCCGTCGAGGACTTCGGTCGGTGGCGGGAGTTCTCGGCCGGGATGTGGGCCTGGATCTTCCACAAGTTCACCGGCTGGGTGCTCGCGGGGTATCTGTTCACCCACATCGCCGTCCTCAGCTCCGCGATGCAGGGTGCGCAGACGTACAACGAGACGCTACAGGGACTGGAAGGGCTGTTCGTCGTCCGCATCCTCGAGATCGGGCTGCTGGCGGTGGCGGTGTTCCACATCCTCAACGGGATCCGCCTGCTGATGGTCGACCTGGGGGTCGGGCTGGAGGCACAGGACAAGAGCTTCTACGCGTCGATGGTCCTGACGGGCGCCATCGTCGTCGCCAGCGTCCCGACGTTCCTCTCGGAGGTGGGCATCTGATGGCCGAGCGCTACTCCTCGTTCGAGCCGGCGAGCACGCGGTGGCTCCTCCAGCGCGTGACGGCGGCGTTTCTCGTGGTGGTGCTCGCGTTCCACTTCTTCCTGCTGCACTTCGTCCACCACGCCTACGAGATCGAGTTCGCGGGCACGCAGGCCCGGATGCAGAACGTCGGCTACTTCGCGACGATGGTCGCGTTCCTCGTGACCGCGACGTTCCACGGGGTCAACGGCGTGTTCAACGCGCTCGTCAACCAGGGGATTGACGGCACGCAAAAGACGGCCGTGAAGTGGGTGCTGGTCGTCGCCAGCGTCGCGCTGATCGCACAGGGCGTTCGAGTCGCCATCGTCATGGCGGGGTTCTAATATGAGTACGCAAGTTTCCGAGACGGAGGCCGAAACCGAAGCCGAGACCGAGAGCAAGCCACATCAGGAGCGCCGGATGTCCGAGAAGGCGGCCCGCCGCGAGGCGGCCGACCGCGAACGGCTGGCCCGGGAGCAACTGGAGGCCGCCGAGTCGACGGTCCACCTGAAGGTGTTCCGCTACGACCCCGAGGTCGAGGGGAAACAGGAGCCGCGATTCGACGACTTCCACGTCCCCTACGAGAAGGGGATGACCGTGCTGGACGCCTTGATGTTCGCCCGGGACCACTACGACTCGTCGCTCACCTTCCGGCACTCCTGCCGGCAGGCGGTCTGCGGGAGCGACGCGATGTTCGTCAACGGCTCCCAGCGGCTCTGTTGCAAGACCCAACTGGGCGACCTGCAGGAGCCGGTCCGCGTCGAGCCGCTCCCCCACCAGGACGTCGTGAAGGACCTGGTCGTCGACATGCAGCACTTCTACGACCAGATGGAGTCCGTCGAGCCGTACTTCCAGAGCGATGAGTTCCCGGAGGGCGAGGAGCAGCGCCAGACCCGGGAGAACCGCGAGAAGATCAAGATGTCGACGCGCTGCATCTGGTGTGGCGCGTGCATGTCCTCCTGTAACATCGCCGCCGGCGACAACGAGTACCTCGGGCCCGCGGCGATCAACAAGGCCTACCGGTTCTACATGGACGACCGCGAGGAGGCCGACCTGGAGGAGCACCGCCTGCGCATCCTCGAACAGGAACACGGCGTCTGGCGCTGTCAGACGCAGTTCTCCTGTACCGAGGTGTGCCCGAAGGACATCCCGCTGACCGAGCACATCCAGGAGCTCAAACGCGAGGCGGTCAAGAGCAACCTGAAGTTCTGGTAAGCGCCACAGACAAGCAACCCCGACACTAACACCAAACTATGCACGAACACGACGTGATCGTGGTCGGCGGCGGCGGTGCGGGCCTCCGGGCCGCGATCGCAGCGAGCGAGGAAGGAGCGGACACGGCTATCGTCACGAAACTCCACCCGGTGCGAAGCCACACCGGCGCGGCGGAGGGCGGCATCAACGCCGCGCTCCGCGAGGGCGACTCCTGGGAGATGCACGCCTACGACACGATGAAGGGGTCGGACTACCTCGGCGACGCGCCGGCCATCGAGACCCTGGCGAAGGACGCGCCCGAGGAGGTCATCAACCTCGAACACTGGGGGATGCCCTTCTCCCGCGAGGACGACGGCCGCGTCTCCCAGCGGCCGTTCGGCGGCCTCTCGTTCCCGCGGACGACCTACGCCGGGGCCGAGACCGGCCACCACCTGCTGCACACGATGTACGAGCAGGCGGTCAAGCACGGCATCCAGGTGTACGACGAGTGGTTCGTCTCCGAACTCGCCGTGACCGACCACGAAGACCCCTCCGACCGGCAGTGCCACGGCGTCGTCGCCTACGACGTGAAGACCGGCGAAATCGAGGGATTCAAGGCGAACAAGGGGGTCATCCTGGCGACCGGCGGCCCCGGCCAGGTGTTCGAGCACACCACCAACGCGGTGGCGAACACGGGCGACGGCTACGCGATGGCCTACCGCGCCGGCGTCCCGCTGGAGGACATGGAGTTCGTCCAGTTCCACCCGACGACGCTCCCGTCGACGGGCGTCCTCATCAGCGAGGGGGTCCGCGGCGAGGGCGGCATCCTCTACAACGCCGAGGGCGAGCGGTTCATGTTCGAGCACGGCTACGCGAACAACGAGGGCGAACTCGCCTCCCGCGACGTCGTCTCCCGCGCCGAACTCACCGAGGTCAACGAGGGGCGGGGCATCAACGACGAGTACGTCCACCTCGACATGCGCCACCTCGGCGAGGACCGCATCCTCGACCGCCTGGAGAACATCCTCCACCTCGCGGAGGACTTCGAGGGCGTCGACGGCCTCGTCGAGCCGATGCCGGTCAAGCCCGGCCAGCACTACGAGATGGGCGGCATCGAGACCGACGAGAACGGCGAGACGTGCATCGAGGGGCTGTACGCCGCCGGCGAATGTGCCTGCGTCTCGGTCCACGGCTCGAACCGCCTCGGCGGCAACGCCCTGCCAGAACTCATCGTGTTCGGCAAGCGCGCCGGCCACCACGCCGCCGGCAAGGACATGAAGGAGGCGGAGATCACGACGGGCTACAGCGAGGACGCCGAGTCCGGCAAGGTCGACACCCCGGTCGAACCCGGCGCTGTCACGACGACGAGCGACGACGTGGCGGCGGACGGCGGGGCGGTCGCCGACCCGACCGGCGTCGTCGAGCAAACCGTCGAGGAGGAGCGCGAGCGCGTCGAGCGCCTGCTGGAGAAGGAGGAGGGGCTGCAACACGCCGCCATCCGCGAGGACCTGCAGGACTCCATGACGCAGAACGTCAACGTGTTCCGCAACGAGGAGGGCCTGAAACAGGCCCTGCGGGACATCCGCGAGGCCCGCGAGCGCTACCAGGACGTGTACGTCGACGACCCGTCCCGGACGTTCAACACGGACCTGATCCACACCATCGAGACGCGGAACATCATCGACCTCGCCGAGGCCATCACGCTCGGCGCGCTGGCCCGCAACGAGTTCCGCGGCGCGCACTGGCGACAGGAGTACCAGGAGCGCCGCGACGACGAGTGGCTCAAGCACACGCTGCTTCGCTGGAACGACGGGGACCCCGAACTGTTCTACAAGCCCGTCATCCTCGAAGGCGAGAACAAGACGTACGAGCCGAAGGTCCGTAGCTACTGACCCCGGCCCCCGACCCGTCACCTCTTAGTTGCCCCATCGCGTAGCCCTGCCCGAGGAAGGGTGGCTCAGTGGTAGAGCGCCCCGCGTCGGCGGATCCTGCCCGTCGTCGTGGAATCCAAAGGCTTCGCGTGGTTCAAATCCCGCCCCTTCCACTCCGCAATACGTTCCTGCGAGGCGCTCCATCGCCGAGCGACTGCCGTATCGTGGAGTGGCGAACGCGGGATTTGAGCAGGCGAGCCGCAGCGCGTGAGCGGAGCGAACGCGACCGTCTCGCAGAGTTCAAATCCCGCCCCTTCCACTCCGAACGTCTTTTCCAGCGAGACGTTTCATCGTCGAGCGATCCATGTCGTTCGGAGCGGTGCCGAAGGGATTTGAAGTAGACCGGACGCAGCGCCGAGCGCAGCGAGGCGACCGTCCGGGCGTGGTTCAAATCCCGCCCCTTCCACTCCGCGATACGTTCCTGCGAGGCGTTTCGTCGCCGAGCGACCGCCGTATCGTGGAGTGGCGAACGCGGGATTTGAGCAGGCGAGTCGCAGCGCGTGAGCGAAGCGAACGCGACCGTCTCGCAGAGTTCAAATCCCGCCCCTTCCACTCCCCGATACAATTCTGCGAGACCCTCCGTCGTCGGGACCGACGGGAACCTTCACGATCTGTCGTCGAAATCGACGGTGATCGAACACCCGTTCGACGGCTCGTCGGCGTACGGCCGTGACAGCCGCCGTGAGACGGTTCTCGGACGGGCCGGGGGAGAGACGGCGCGGATATTTCGACGAACGTCGTAGCGTAGTTTTAATATCGTCGAAGGTATTGAACGGCGTACGATGGCTACACGCACCCGCGAACACGACGACTCGTTGCCGGGCGAACTCGACTCACCCTGTGCGAAACTCGTGTACCTCTATCTCTCGACGCGCGGCGAGGCGACCGTCGAACGGCTCCGGAAGGAACTGGACCTGGAGAAGATCACGCTGTTCAGCATCCTCGACACGCTCGCCAGCCGCGGGCTGGTGCGCGAGGAGTGCGGAACCTACCGCCCCGCATAACGGGTCCCCACCGGCCAGCGAGGCCCGGGGTCAGTCCGCGACCGCTCCGTCCGACGCCGCGTCGGCGTTGGGGTCCTGCACCCAGAGGTCGCCGAACAGTTCGTCCTGCTGCAGTCTGACCTGGCCGCGGTTCGAGAGGAAAAGCAGCGCGAGGAACGTCTTCACGCGCGACCCGCCGGCCGACTGTATCTCCGCGTACAGCACTTCGTCGCGACCCGCCTCGTACTGCTCGGTCAGGGTCGCCCGCACGTCCTCGATGACCGTCTCGATGTCCTCCTCGTGGGTGTTGCTCGTGACCTCGCCCTGCGTCGGCTCGTCGTCGACGCGCATGTCGTCGCCCGAGCGGTAGTCCAGCGTCTGCGTGCCGCGCTGGAAGCCGGCGGGCGAGTCGCTGGTATCGTACTCGCGGGACTCCTTCCACCACGTCTCGCGCTCGGCCTCGCGGAGTTCCCGGACGAGTTCATCAAGCGTCTCCGGCGTGCCGCGGGCGTGCTTGCGGTCCAGCCGGCGCTCCATCTCCCGCTCTAACCCCTCGACGGGGTCGTGGCCCGGCGGCGGTGCCTCGCCGCCGTCGAGCGGTTCCTCCCACGGCTCCGGCTCCTCCGCCTCCGGCTCGTCCTCGGCGAGCAGGTCGTCGCCTTTCATCCGCAGGAGGACGCTGGCGTAGAACAGCGCCCGCCCTGAGGTCCGCAGGTCCACCTCGTCCAGCCGGTCGAGGAACTTGTCAGTCACGGCGACGATGTCGATGTCCCACGGGTCTATCTCGCCGTCCTTGGCGAGCTGGACGAGCAGTTCGACCGGCTCGACCTCCCCGTCGTCGGCGTCGCCGTCGGCCACCAGGTCGGCGACTGCCGCGGGGTCGTCGCCGTTCTCCCCGGGAGCGGCGGCCTCACTGTCTCCGGGGACCGCGTCGGCGTCAGCGCCGCCCGAGCCGGGCGGTTCGCGGTCCTCGTGGCCCGCGATGTTCAGCGGGACGTCGTCGTCCGGGTCGGCCTCGTCGTCCGGCTCCAGCCCGACCTCGTCAGTCATCCGCGGGCACCCCCTCGCTCAGGTCGATGCCCGTCACCGCGCTGATGTTGTCGTCCTGCATCGTCACGCCGATGGCGCGCTCCGAGCGGTCGAGCATCGCCGAGCGGTGCGAGACGACGACGAACTGGGCGTCGCCCGCCAGTTCGTCGACCATCTCGCCGACGCGCTCGGCGTTGGCGGCGTCCAGGAACGCGTCGACCTCGTCCAGCGCGTAGAACGGCGCGGGGTTGTGCCGCTGGATGGCGAAAATAAAGGCGAGCGCTGTCAGGGACTTCTCGCCGCCGGACATCGCGTCGAGCCGCTGGATCGGCTTGTCGGCGGGCTGGGCCTTCATCGTCAGGCCCCCGTCGAACGGGTCGTCCTCGTTCTCCAGGTGGAGCGTCCCCGTCCCCGAGGAGAGCCGCGCGAATATCTCCTCGAACTGCTCGTTGATGTCCTCGAACGCGTCCATGAACGTCGCCTTCTTCTGGGCCTCGTAGGAGTCGATGCGCTCGCGGATGCCGTCGCGCTCCTCGACCAGGGTCTCGCGTCCCTCCTTCAGCTCGTCGAGGTCCGCCTCCACGTCGTCGTACTCCTCGATGGCGAGCATGTTGACGGGCTCGAGCTTCTCCATCTCGGTTTCGAGGCGCGCGATGTTGGCCTCGACCTCGTCGTGGTCGGGCACCTCGTCGGGGTCGTACTCGTCGACCTCCGCCTCCAGCTCCTCTATCTCCCACTCCAACTGCTCCTCGCGCTCGCGCAGGTCCGACAGCGCCGTCTCGACGCCGTCGACCTTCTCCTTCTGTTCGTCGCGGGCCTCGCGGGCCTCGCGGAGGTCGGCTTTCAGCTCCTCGCGGTCCCCCTTCAGCTCCGCCAGCTCCGCTTCCAGCTCCTCGACGGCCTCGCGCTTCTCGTCGAGTTCGGCCTCCTTCTCGCCGATTTCGGCCTCGTACTCCTCGATAGCGGCCTCCTTCTCGGCCTTGCGGTTCTGGGCCGCCTCGATCGTCTCGTGGAGCTCCTCGATCGACTCCTCGGCGTACTGCTTCTCCAGCTGGTACTCGTTCAGGTCGGCGTCGAGGTCGCCCATGCGGTCCTCCAGGTCGTCTATCTCGGCCTCGAGGTCCTCGATCTCCCCCGTGAGCTCGGGGATCCGGGAGTCGGCGAGTTCGGCTTCGAGGTCGGCGATCTCCTCCTCCACGTCGGCGATCGCCTCGTCGGTCTCGTCGATCTCCCCTTCGATCTCGGTCATCCGCTCGTCGACCTCCTCGCGCTCGGCGCGCAGGTCGTCGAGCTCGTCCTCCATCTCCGCGATCTCCGTCTCGACGCGCTCGTACTCGGCCTCGGTCGACTCGATCTCGGACTCGATCGAGCGCACCTGGTCGGCGGCGTCGGTCTTCCGGTCGCGGGCGTCGTCGAGGCGCTCCTCGACGTCCCGGAGGTCCTCGCGCAGCGAGTCGCGCTCGTCCTGCAGGTCGGTGATCGCCTCGGCGACCCGTTCGAGCTGGCCCTTCCCGGTCTTCGTAAAGGAGTAGCGCGAGCCGCTCTTCGAGCCGCCGGTCATCGCGCCACTCTTCTCGACGAGTTCGCCCGACAGCGTCACGAGGCGGTAGTCGCCCATGTACTGGCGGGCGGTCTCGATGTTCTCGACGACGAGCGTGTCGCCGAGCACGTACGAGAAGATGCCCGCGTACTCGTCGGCGAAGTCGACGAGGTTGTACGCGAAGTCGACGACGCCGGGGTCGTCGGGGGCCGACGGGAGCGAGCGCGTGTGCATCTCCGTGATGGGGAGGAAGGTCGCACGCCCCGCGTTCCGGCTCTTGAGGTACTCGATGCAGTCCTGGCCGACGCCGTCGTCGTCGACGACGACGTTCGCCAGCCGGCCGCCAGCCGCCGTCTCGCAGGCCGTCGCGTACCGCTCGTCGACGCCGCCGAGCTGGCCGACGGTGCCGTGGACGCCGTCCCGGTCGGCGTTGAGCACCGTCGACACCGCCCGGCCGTAGGAGGCGTCGCCGCTCTCGTCGGCCTTGGCCTCCAGTTCGGCGTACTCCTGTTGCTTCGCCTGCAGGCGGTCCTCCACGTCGTCGACATCGTCCTGCAGTTCACGCTTCTCCCGCTTCAGGTCGTCGACCACCTCGGCGATGCTGTCCTCGTTCTTGCGCGCCTTGGCGAGTTCGTCCTCCAGGTCCTCCAGTTCGGCCTGGAGTTCGGGGAGCCGGTCGCGCGCCGCGTCGATGTCGTCCTCGGTCTCGCTGATGGCGTTCGACCGCCGGCGCGCCTCGTCGAGCAGACGGTCCTGCTCGCGCTGGCGGTCGTTCTTCTCGGTCTTGAGTTCCTCCAGCGCCTCCTTCCGGTCCTGCAGTTCGGCCTTGACCTCGTCGTACTCCGTGTCGATGGCGTCGATCTCGGCCTGCAGCTTCTCGATCTCGCTTTCCCGTTCCTGGATGTCGGCCTTGACCGACGACTTCTCCAGTTTGGTCTCGCGGATGTCGGACTCCAGGTCCTCGACCTGCTCGCCCTTGCGGTCGACCTCGACGAACGCCTCGCGGCGCTCGTTCTCGGCGTCCTCGACGGCCTCCTCGGCCGTCTCGATGCGGTCCTCCAGCCGGGAGATCTCGCCTTTGATCTCCTCCATCTCGCCTTTGATCCGGAGCTGCTCGTCCTCGCCCTTGCGCTCGATCTCGGCGTTCAAATCCTCCAGGTCCTCCTGGAGGCGGACGACCGCGCCCTGCTTCTCGTCCAGGGCGCGGCGCAGCTCCGAAAGCTCGGCCTCGCGGGCCTCGATCTCCTCGCGGGTCTCGGTTAGGTCGCCGCGTTTGTCCTCCAGCTCGGCGGCCTTGAGGTAGCCCTCGTACTCCTCCTTCTCGTCGCGGAGCGACTGGTACTCCAGCGCGGCCTCCCGCTCGTCGGCGAGCTGTTCGAGCCGCGCCTCCTTCTCCTCGATGCGGAGGTCGGTCTCGGCGACCCGCTCCTCGACGACCTCCAGCTCCTCGAAGGCGTCCTCCTTCTTCGCGTCGAACTCGGCGACGCCGGCGATCTCGTCGATGATCTCGCGGCGCTCACCCGGCGTCATGTTGATGATGCCGGTGACGTCGCCCTGCATGACGACGTTGTACCCCTCCGGCGTGACGCCGGCGCTGGCCAGCAGGTTCTGGATGTCCGAGAGGTTGACCGAGCGGCCGTTGAGGTAGTAGTAGGAGTAGTAGTTGTCCTCGGTCTCCTTGACGCGGCGCTTGATCGTTATCTCGTCGACGTCGCCGACGTCCTCGCTGCCGGCGGCGTTGACGACCTGCGGCCGGTCGACGGTCCGGTCGGCGTTGTCCAGTACGACGGTGACGCTGGCCTCGCGGGGGCCGCTCGCGCCGGACTCGCCGTCGTCGTAGCCGGGGTTGTAGATCAGGTCCGTGAGCTTCTGTGCGCGGATGCCCCGCGCCCGGGCGAGGCCGAGCGCGAACAGGACCGCGTCGATGATGTTGCTCTTGCCGGAGCCGTTCGGGCCGCTGACGGTCGTGAAGTCCTCGTAAAACGGGATCCGGGTCTTCCGCCCGAAACTCTTGAAGTTCTCAAGGACGAGCTCTTTGATGTGCATGGGTTGCTCGTGGGGGCGGACGACCCCGCCTTACGCGACGATGATGTCGTCGCCGAGATCGGAGTCGTCCGCGTCTTCGTCCCCCTCCTGGGGGTCGTCGGCCTTAGCCGCTTCGGACGCCGCCTCCGCGACGTCGTCGGGCGTCGCTTCCTCGGCCGCGCCGTCGTCCGTGGTCCGGGGAGTCGCCGCGCGGGACGGCGTCTCGGCGTCCAGTTCCGACTCCAGCACGCGGATGCGTTCCTTCGCCTCGACCAGTTCCTCGGTGAGTCCCTCGACGGTGGACTCCAGTTCCGCGACCGTCGCCTCGAGCTCCTCGACCCTGTTGCCGGTCATACGTGTACAGGCGCGGTTCCTGACGCATAAACGTACGTCAGACAAGTAAATACTTTCTGATAGGTGAACGGAGCGGAGCGGCGGGGCTACCCGTCGGCCCGCCACTCCGACCGGAGGAGCCCGTAACAGAGCGCGTCGTGATACTCGCCGCGGTACCACGCGGCCTCGCGCTGCGTTCCCTCGTGCTCGAACCCCAGCGACTCCAGCAAGGCGATCGAGCCCTCGTTGAAGCTCCCGGGGTACGCGCTCACGCGCCGGAGGTTGCGGTCCGTGAAGGCGTACTCGACCATCCGGCCGGCGGCGTCGGACCCGTACCCCAGTCCCTGGTGTTCGGGCACGATCCAGTACGCCAGTTCCGCGGACCGGGCCCGGGCCGTCTCGGTGGGGCCGTATCGGGACTCCGACAGCGAGACGTGCCCGACGGGTTCGTCGTCGTGACAGACCAGGCAGTGGACGTCCCCCTCGGTGGTGAGGACCTCCTCGAAGAACTCCGCGGCGAGTTCGTCGTTCATCGGTTTGATGCTGAGCGACGGCCGCCAGACGGCGGGGTCGTTCATCGCTCGCTGGACGAATTCCATGTCGTCCCGTTCGATCGGGCGGAGCGTCACCGTCTCCCCCTCCAGAAACACCGGGCCGGGCATAGCCGAACGTTCCCCGAGCGTAGCAAATGCTTTCGGGTGCTGTGGGAGGTGGTAGCGTTCGGGACGCGTGGACAGTTCGGACTCCGCCGACGATGGGCCGCTACGGCGACACCCGCGAACAGCACCGTCGGCGTCCGGTCCCGTTAGCCTTTAACCGGGCCGCGCCGAACCGGGGGGTAATGACCGCACAGGCAGCCCAGCAGGCGGACCTCGCGACCGTCATCGGCCTGGAGGTCCACGTCCAGCTGGAGACGGAGACGAAGATCTTCTGTGGCTGTTCGACGGACGCGGCGGACGCGGAGCCGAACTCCCTGACCTGCCCCGTCTGTCTCGGCCTCCCGGGGGCGCTCCCGGTGCTGAACGAGGCGGCCGTCGAGGCCGCGGTGAAGGTGGGGAAGGCCATCGACGCAACCATCCCGGAGGAGACGGCGTTCCACCGGAAGAACTACTACTACCCCGACCTGCCGAAGAACTTCCAGATCACCCAGTACGACGACCCGATCTGCCAGGACGGGGAGCTGACGTTTACGGTCGGCGACGACCGCCGGACGGTCGGCATCCGGCGCGCCCACCTGGAGGAGGACCCGGGGAGCCTCCAGCACGTCGGCGGCAGCATCGACACGGCCGACCACACGCGGGTCGACTACAACCGCGCGGGGACGCCGCTTCTGGAGATCGTCACCGAACCGGACTTCCGCGGCGCGGGCGAGGTGCGGTCGTTCCTCGCCAAACTGGAGGAGGTCCTGGAGTACCTCAGCGTGTTCGACAGCACGCGCGACGGGAGCCTCCGCATCGACGCCAACCTGAGCCTCGTGCCCGCGGCTGAGGTCGACGACGAGGGTGCGATAGACGAGGCCGCCCTCGACGACGCCAACCGCACCGAGGTCAAGAACATCACCAGCCACAAGGGCGCGGAGAAGGCGCTGGCCTACGAGGAGACCCGGCAGAAAAACGCCGTCGAGCGCGGCCGCGAGGTCGAACAGGAGACGCGCCACTGGGACGAGTCCCGCGGCGTCACCGTCTCGATGCGCTCGAAGGAGGAGGAGAAGGACTACCGCTACTTCCGCGAGGAGGACCTGCCGCCGCTGCGGGTCGCCGACTGGAAGGAGCGCATCTCCATCCCGGAACTGCCCGACGCCCGGCGCGAGCGGTTCCGCGAGGAGTACGGCCTGAGCGGGGAGGCCGCCTCGAAGCTCACCTCCACGAAGCAGGTCGCGGACTTCTACGAGGACCTGGCCGGCGAGTTCGACCCGGACCTAGCGGCGACGTGGGTCGCCGACAACCTGCTGGGCGAACTCAACTACCGCGACATGGCGATCACCGACGTGGACGGCCGGCTGGACGAGATCCGCCGGCTCGTCGAACTGGTCGCCGACGACGAGATCACCGCCAAGAACGCCCGCGAGACGGTGCTCCGACGGATGCTGGACGAGGGCGAGGACCCCGACGCGGTCGTCGAGAGCGAGGGGCTCGGCAAGACCGGCGAGGACGAGGTGCGGGGGGCGGTCGTCGCCGCGATAGACGACAACCCCGACGCGGTGGCGGACTACCGCGACGGCGACGACGGCGCGCTCAACTTCCTCGTCGGGCAGGTGATGGGCGCGACCGGCGGGAGCGCCGACCCCGGCACCGTCAACGAACTGCTCCGCGAGGAACTGGACGGCTGAGTCGGCCGACGGCCGCCCGAGCACTTTTGTGTCTCCTCGCCGTCGCGGCATGCGATGGCGTCTCTGGCTACCGCTGCCGATTCGGCGACCCGTACGACCGTGCTCTACGTCGGGGAGCGCACCGCCGTCGTCTCGGCCGCCGCGGAACTGTTCGACGCCGACCTGCGAAACGCCGACGCCTCCCGGCGGGCGGCGCTCGACCGGATGGACGCCGACGTCGACTGTCTGGTCGTCGACGCGTCGCTCCCCGACGGGCGCGGCGTCGACCTCCTCGCGGCGGTGCGGCGCACCTACCCCGAACTCGCCGGGGTCGTGCTCGTGGAATCGGGTCCCGTCCCGGAAATCGGGTCGAAGCCGCCGACCGACTACGTCAGGGTCGCGGACGGGGCGGAGCCGCTGGCGACGCGGATCCGGAACGTGCTTTCGCGGCGCGCGCCCACCGGCGGGCTGGCGGACCACCTGTTCGACTCCGCCGTCCGGAACGGCCCGGACGCCGTCGTCGTCGTCGACGACCGGACGGAGATCCGGTTCGCCAACGAGGCGGTGGCCGACGTGTTCGGGTACGACCCGGCGGCCGTCGTGGGGTCGCCGGTCACCGACCTAGTCCCGACCGAGCGCCGCGAGCCCTTCTTGGAGGCGTTCGCGCGACACGTCGTCGACGGCTCGGTCGGGGAGTGGACCCAGGTGCGGGGCCGCGGGCGACACCGGAACGGGCGGGATATCCCGCTGTCGCTGTCCTTCCACCACGGGCGGTACGAGGGCGGGAGGCTGTTTACCGCCATCGTCCGGGAGGAGTCCGAGCGACGCGACCGCGAGGCGACGCTGGAGCGCCAGCGGGACGAACTGGCCGAACTCGACCGCATCAACCGACTCATCCGGGAGGTGGCGCACGTCCTCATCGACGCCACGTCGCGCTCGGAGATGGAGCAGGCGGTCTGTGACCTGCTGGCGGACTCCGGGCCGTACGCCTTCGCCTGGATCGGCCGGGAGAACCTGGCGCGGAACAGGGTGATCCCGAGGTTCGAGGCCGGCGCGGCGGAGGGCTACCTCGACGCGGTGAGCGACTCGGACTACGACACCCTCTCCGACGGGGGCCCGGCGGCGCAGGCCGTCATCGACCGGTCGGTGACCGTGGTCGACGACGTCGGGACCGACGAGCGGTTCGAACCGTGGCGGGAGGACGCGCTGGACCGCGGGCTCCGGTCGGTTGCGACCGTCCCGGTCCAGTACGAGGAGACCGTGTTGGGCGTGCTGGCGCTGTACGAGGAGGAGGTAGGAGCGTTCGACGAGCGCGAGGCGGCGGTGCTGGAGGAGGTCGGGCGGCTGATCGGCTACGCGATGACGGCCGTCGACCGCAAGGAGGCGCTGGTCGCCGACGACCGGACCGAACTCGAATTCAGGTTGACCGACGACGACCACTTCTTCACGGGGGTCACCGCGGGGACGGACGTGGAGGTCACGTTCGAGGGGATGACGCCGCGCACGGAGGAGTCGGACCTGGTGTACGCGACCGTTCGGGGCGGGTCACCGGAGGCGATCCGCGACGCGGCCGCGGACGCCGCCGTCGTCGAGGACGCCACGGCGCTCGGGGAGCACGAGGACGGCGTCGGCTTCGAGTTCACGACGACCGACGACACGGTCGCGGCGACACTGGCGTCGTACGGCGCGAGCGTGGTGTCGATGCGGGCCGCGGACGGGAGCGCGCGGATCGTCGCGGAACTGCCGGCGACCGCGGACGTGCGGTCGGTCGTCGAGGCCGTCACGGCGGAGTTCGACGGGATGGAACTGCTGGCACAGCGCGACCGGCAGCGGACGGAGGCCCGCGACGGCGGCGGGCCGGGACTGTGGCGCGCCGACCTGCTCGGCTCGCTGACGGAGCGCCAGCGGACGGTGCTGGAGACCGCCTACCGGTCGGGCTACTTCCAGTGGCCCCGGGAGCGGACCGCCGAGGAGGTGGCGGACTCGCTCGGCATCACCTCACCGACGCTCCACAACCACCTGCGGCTGGCACAGGGGGAACTGTTCGGCGCGCTGTTCGAGGGCGACTGATCCCGGGTTGGCGGTGGGCCGGCGGCGCGTACGGGCCGTCCGGCGGCCGGCGTACACGACCGCCCGCGCACACGCCCGTACACCCGCGCTGTCCTGCGATTTCGCCCCGAAAGGTTTAGGGCGGGGCTCGGCATAGCTCACCCCAATGAGACGCCCGGCCCGAGAGCGAGGTGGGACGCGGTGGAGCTGATAATCACCGAGAAGGAAAACGCCGCGCGCCGGATCGCCGAGATCCTGAGCGGCGGGAGCGCCGACGCCGACCGCCGCAACGGCGTCAACGTGTACGAGTGGGGCGGGAAGCGCTGCGTGGGGCTGTCCGGTCACGTCGTCGGCGTCGACTTCCCGGACGAGTACAGCGACTGGCGCGACGTCGAGCCGGTCGAACTGGTCGACGCCGCGGTCGAGAAGCGCCCGACCCAGGAGAACATCGTCCGCACGCTCCGCCTGCTTGCCCGGGACGCCGACGCCGTCACCATCGCCACCGACTACGACCGCGAGGGGGAACTGATCGGGAAGGAGGCCTACGAACTCGTCCGCGAGGTCAACGAGGACGTACCGATCCAGCGCGTCCGCTTCTCCTCGATCACCGACAACGAGGTGCGCGACGCGTTCGCGGAGCCGGAGGACCTCGACTTCGACCTCGCGGCGGCGGGCGAGGCCCGGCAGGTGATCGACCTCGTCTGGGGCGCGGCGCTGACCCGCTTCCTCTCGCTGTCGGCCGGGCAACTGGGCGACGACTTCATCAGCGTGGGCCGGGTCCAGTCGCCGACGCTGAAGCTCATCGTCGACCGCGAACGCGAGATACAGGCGTTCGAACCGGAGGAGTACCGCGAGATCTACGCGGACCTGCTGAAAGCCGGCGGCGACGACCCGTTCGAGGCGCAGTACTTCTACCGCGACGAGGACGGCAACGAGGCCGAGCGCGTCTGGGACGCCGAGGCCGCGACCGGGACGTACGAGACGCTGTCGGCCGCCGACGCGGTGGCGGTCGACCGGGTCAACCGCCGCACCCGCACCGACGCGCCGCCGGCCCCGTTCAACACCACGCAGTTCATCCGCGCGGCCGGCAGCCTCGGCTACTCCGCCCAGCGCGCGATGAGCATCGCCGAGGACCTGTACACCGCCGGCTACGTCACCTACCCCCGTACTGACAACACCGTCTACCCGGACGACCTGGACCCGGAGGTGCTGCTCGACGAGTTCGTCGGCCACCGCGAGTTCGGCGACGACGCCGAGTCGCTGCTCGAACTCGACGGGATCGACCCGACGGAGGGCGACGAGGAGACGACCGACCACCCGCCGATCCACCCGACCGGCGAGTTCCCCGGCGCGGGCGAACTCTCCGACGACGAGTGGGAGGTGTACGAACTGGTCGTCCGCCGCTTTTTCGCCACCGTCGCCGAGGAGGCCGAGTGGGAGCACCTGAAGGTGGTCGCGAGCGTCGACGACTGCTCGCTGAAGGCGAACGGCAAGCGCCTCGTCGAGGCTGGCTACCACGACGTCTACCCGTACTTCTCGACCAGCGAGAACTACGTGCCCGACGTGAGCGAGGGCGAGGAACTGTCGGTGACCGACGTCCGTCTGGAGGAAAAGGAGACGCAACCGCCGCGGCGCTACGGCCAGTCCCGCCTCATCGAGACCATGGAGGACATGGGGATCGGGACGAAGTCGACCCGCCACAACACCGTCGAGAAGCTGTACGACCGCGGCTACGTCGAGAACGACCCGCCCCGGCCCACCCAGCTTGCGATGGCGGTCGTCGAGGCCGCCGAGGAGTACGCCGACCGCGTCGTCAGCGAGGAGATGACCAAGCAACTGGAGGCCGACATGACCGCCATCGCGGAGGGCGAGGCGAGCCTGGACGACGTGACCGAGGAGTCCCGCGAGATGCTGGGGACGGTGTTCGAGTCGCTGACCGACTCCCGCGAGGAGGTCGGCGACCACCTCCGGAAGTCGCTGAAGGCCGACAAGCGGCTCGGTCCCTGTCCCGAATGCGGGGACGACCTGCTCGTCCGGCGCAGTTCGCGGGGGTCGGCGTTCGTCGGCTGCGACGGCTACCCCGACTGCGAGTACACGCTGCCCCTGCCGAACACGGGCAAGCCGCTCATCCTCGACGAGACCTGCGACGAGCACGACCTCCACCACGTGAAGATGCTCGCCGGCCGGAGCACGTTCGTCCACGGCTGCCCGCAGTGCAAGGCCAACGAAGCCGGCGAGGGGCCGGTCATCGGCGACTGTCCGGCCTGTGGCGAGGAGCACGGCGGCGAACTGGCGATCAAACAGCTCCGCAACGGCTCTCGGCTGGTCGGCTGCACGCGCTACCCCGACTGCGACTACTCGCTGCCGCTGCCCCGGCGCGGCGAGATAGAGGTCACCGACGAGCGCTGCGAGGAGCACGACCTGCCGGAACTGCTCGTCCACAACGGCGACGAGCCGTGGGAACTGGGCTGTCCCGTCTGCAACTACCGCGAGTACCAGGCCCGCGAGAGCGACTCCGGCTCCGACCTCGAAGCGCTCGACGGCGTCGGCACGAAGACCGCCGAGAAGCTGGTCGAGGCCGGCGTCGAGAGCATCGACGACCTGACCGACGCCGACCCGGACGACGTGGCAAGCGAGGTAGAGGGCGTCAGCGCCGACCGGATCCGCGACTGGCAGGCCCAGGCCTGAGACGGCTCCGGGCGTGTGCCGTCCGCGGGACCGGGTGACGGCGGGGGAAAGCATTCATACCGAGGGATACCAGCGATCCCATGCGCCGCCGCGAGTTCCTCGCGACCGGAACCGCCCTCTGCTCCATCGCCGTCGCCGGCTGTGCTCACCCCGACGTGGTGCTCGACATGGACGACGCGTCGTCGGACGACATCGCGTACGAGGTGTCGATGTCGCCGGACCCGGGGTCCGAGGAGTACAGGGTCGTCACGTCCGCCATCGAGAACGGGTCGGCGACGCGGAGCGGGCGGTACGACCTGTTCGACCGCACCGACACCGTCCGGGTCGACGACGCCTTCTACGCCGTCACGGAAACCCGACTCGGGAGCGGCGAGGTGACGGTGTACGAGGTGCTCGTCGACGTCGACCCGGACGACACCTCGCCGGACCGCGGCGAGATCCGGTACGACGACCTCCCGGCGACGGACCGGGAGCGCCTCGACGTCGTGTTCTCGGAGGACCCCCCATCCGGTCAGGATGGATACGACGCCGGCGTCTCGTACGGAACCGCCGAGGAAGTGGGGAACGGATCGGCGTTCGTTCCGGAGCAGCGGTACGACATCGTCGTTCACGACGGGGATCGATACCGGGTCGGGGTCGAGTCCCGCGACGCGAACGAGAGCGAGTACCGATACGAAGTGACGCGGGTCGCGCCCGACCTGTCGACGTTCGCCGACCAGGTCAGGGACCGATACCTGTTCGCGCTCACGGGACTGTCGGACGCCGAACGGTCGGTCGTCGAGGGGGCGATCGACGGCGGCCACTTCGAGGACAGCGATGCGTTCCAGTCGGTGATCGACCGCATCCGGGACCACGAGGGGCTGAACGAGGACGACTTCTACGGGACGTGGCTCGTCGCGTACGAGGGCGACGAGTATCTCGCCTACGCCGAGTGGTGAGCGCAGGGCAGACGGGTGCCGTCGGATTGAGACAGCAGCCACCGCCGGACAGGATTAGTTTTTTCACACGAGGCCTCGAATCGAAGAGGGAATGGTCCCCATCAGCAGACGGAAGCTGTTAGCCGCCAGTGGAATCGCAGCCGTCGCCGGGTGCATGTCGACCGCCCCGGACGACCGGGCCGCAGACGACACGGACACCGACACCGAGACGGACACGGAGACGACGACCACGACCGAGGAAGACGATCCGAGCCTCCCGGACGACGTCCTGCGGGCGATCGAACCCCTCCCCGCGACGGTCGACGGCGACTCGCCCGACAGGGTGGTCATCAGCAGCCCGTCGGGCGACGCGGCCCGGATCGGCTACCCCCGCGACCTCGCCGACCAGTTCGGCCTCGGACCGTCCGACATCGACCGCAGCGCGTCCGCGGTGTTCGGCGGCCGGAACGTCTCCTGTTTCGTCGGCTCGTTCGACGCCGGCGCGGTCGAGGCCCCGGAGAACGTGGCCGTGACGACCGACGACGGCCGCATCGTGGCGGCGCGGGCGACGAACGACGACGGGAGCCACTCGGCGTGGACCGCCGGGATGGACGCCGCCGAGGCGGCCATGGACTCGGACGACGCCGGCCTGGCCGCCGCCGACGGCGTCGAGGCCGTGCTGTCGCCGGTCGTCGACGAGACGTGGGCCAACTACCTCCCGGTGCTCCCCGACGACAGCGGAAACAGCCTCCCGGAGGAGTTAGACACCGACACCGTCGAGGCGGCCGCCTTCGGTTCCTCCCGCGTGGCGGAGCGGACCCGCCGGTACACCTACGTCTTCCTGTTCGAGGACGAGTCGGCCGTCGACACGGCGGCGCTCGAATCGCTCGTCGACGGGACGTGGAGCGACGAGAACCTGTCCGAGCGGAGCGTCGAGCGGGACGGCCGCCGGGGGATCGCGTCGGTCGTGTACGAGCGCCCGCCCCAGCCTGACCGCGAGGCGTCGCCGGACGCGCGGTTCCACGTCGAGTACGACGTCGAGGCCAGCGAGGCGACGCTGGTCCACTCCGGCGAGGACGTCCCCGCGGACACGCTGACGGTGCTCGTGGAGGGCGAGTCGACCGCGACCCAGTGGACCGACCAGTACGACACGGTCACGGAGGGCGACGAACTGTCGCTGTCGGTCGACCCGTTCACGCTGGTCCGCGTCCGGTGGGACGACCCCGAGGACGAGGAGACGTTCGACTACCTCGGCAACGAGATCACCACCGCCCCCGGGCTGTTCGAGGCGTCGTTCGACCGCTCGGCCGAGCGGGCGACGATCACCTACCGCGGCGAACAGCCAGCCGACGCCGAGGCGCTCTCGGTTCGCCACCGCTCCGGCGAGCCGAACGGCGAGTCGACCGAACGGCGGGAGATCCCCGTCTCGGAGCGCCACGACCGCCTGACGAAGGGCGACGAGATAGTCGTCGACGGGTTCACCATGGGCGACCGGCTCCACGTCGTCTGCGAGGTCGAGGGCGACAACTGGAGCATGGCGTCGAGCGTGTTCCACTTCTCGGCGTCGCCGCCGGGGCACTTCACCGTCGTGCGCGAGGACGGGACCACCGAACTCGTGTACTACGGCCAGCACGACAACGCCGTCGCGGAGGCGGCGGTCGGGGACTTCCGCGTCCTCATAAACGGCGACCCCGCGCCGACGCAGTGGACCGACGAGTACGACGAACTCGTCGACGAGGAACGTCTCGAACTGTCCGCCGAACCCGGCGACACGGTGACCGTCGAGTGGACCGGCGGCGAGGAGCCGGTGACGGTGTCCGAGGACCTGGTCGTCCCCGAGTTCGAACTGAGCGTCGCCGAAACCGACGACGGCCGCCTGAAGCTGACCCACGGCGGCGGCGAGGCCGTCGACGCCGGGAAGCTGACGATCCGGTTCGCGCCCTCGGACAGTGACACCACGACCTGGGGCGGAAGCGGCACGACGGTCGAACCCGGCGACAGTACGACCGTCGACGCGCCGGCGGAGACGCGCTACGTCCTGATCAAGTACGGCGACAGCGACTACCACGTCGCCCACGCCGAACTGGAATCCGACGACGAGTAACGGGGGCGGACGCCGGCCGGCCCGGCACGTCCCTCCGGATCAGCCGACCTTCGCCACGGCCTCCACCTCGACGAGCATCTCGGGGTCGATGAGCCGGTCGACCTGCACCATGCTCGTCGCGGGGCGGACGTCGCCGAACGCCTCGCGGTGGGCGCGGCCGACCGCCTCCCAGCGGTCGATGTCCGTCACGTACAGCCGCGTCCGGACCACGTCGTCGAGGCCGGCGCCCGCCTCGTCGAGCGCGTCCGCGACGTTCGAGAGCGCCTGGGCGGTCTGTTCGTAGGGGTCGCCGACGCCGACGAGTTCGCCGTCGTCGGTGGCGGTCGTGCCCGAGACGTGTATCTCGTCGCCGGCCCGGACGGCCCGCGAGTAGCCCACCGCCGACTCCCACGCGGTCCCGGATCCGACCTCCTTCCGGCCCATACGGCAGCCCCGCGGCGGGCGAGGGAAAGTCTTGGGGGCCTCTCCCGCACGAGCGCCCCTTTCGAAGGGTTCTTGGCCGCCCTTTCTGATCGAACGGGTATGACTACCCCGTGGGACGACTGGGACCACATCGTGAAGATCGACCCGGACAAGGAACTCGCGCCGGGCGAAACCTTCGAGGACGTCTGCGAGACAGGGACCGACGCGCTCGAGATCGGCGGCACGCTGGACGTGACCAGCGAGAAGATGGAGCGGGTCATCGACGCCTGCGCGAAGTACGACGTCCCGCTGTACCAGGAGCCGAGCAACCCGGCGGTCGTCGTCCACGACGACGCCGTCGACGGTTTCCTCGTCCCGGTCGTGCTGAACGCCGGCGACGTGGCGTGGATCACCGGCGCGCACAAGGAGTGGGTGAAGTCCGACGACGTCGACTGGGCCCGGACGACCACGGAGGCGTACATCATCCTCAACCCCGAGGCCAGCGCCGCCCAGCTCACGCAGGCCGACTGCGACCAGACGGCCGAGGACGTCGCCGCGTACGCGGAGATAGCCGAGCAGATGTACGGCCAGGAGATCGTCTACGTCGAGTACTCCGGGACGCTGGGCGACCCGCGGAAGGTCGAGGCCGCGGCGGACGCGCTGGACGAGTCGACGCTGTTCTACGGGGGCGGCATCCACGACTACGACTCCGCGCACACGATGGCGGAGCACGCCGATGTGGTCGTCGTCGGGGACCTGGTCCACGACGAGGGCGTCGAGGCGGTCCGCGAGACCGTCGAGGGCGCGACGGACGCCTAAAACGCCAGCCGCTCGACCGTTCTGCGGAGGACGCCCGGGCCCCCCGAGCCGCTCGGCTTGACCTGTATCGCCGTGCAGTCGACGGTGTCGACGATCCAGTCGGCCGGCCGGCCGAAGACGTTCCCGCGGATGCGGCCGCCGTCGGTGCCGATGATCAGCACGTCCGACGAGCCGGCGGCCGCGACGAAGTCGCCCTCGGGGTCGTCGGTCTGGATCACCGACCGGACGACCGGGGCCGTACACAGCGCCTCCAGTTCGGAGAGGTAGTCGTCTATCGTCTCGCGTTGCGCGTCGGTCGCGGTCGGCTCGACGGAGTAGAGGAGCTCGATCGACGCGCCGGCCTCGGTCGCCAGCGCGTCGGCCACGGCGATCTTCCGCGGGTCGAACGGGCCGCGGTCCGTGACGACGGTGACGCGGTCGAGCCGGTCGAGTTCCCGCTCCTCGATCAGCAGGAGGTCACAGGGCGCGTTCCGTGCGACCCACTCGATGCCGGTGCCGAAGACCGAGGCGTACAGGGGTTCGGCGGTGCGTTCGAGCACGAGGAAGTCCGCGCCCTCGTGTTTCGCGAAGTTGACGACGGCGCGTTTGGTGTCGTGGCTGACGACCTCGCCGTAGCGGACGGGGACGTCGAACTCCGCACAGAGGTCGGCCGTCCGGTCCTCGAACTCCACGTCCGCCGGGGACTGGATCTCGGAGGCGTGTTCCAGCGGTGCCTGGTCGGGCACCTCGTCGAACTGCACGACGGTGACGCTCCCGTCGTTCTCGCGCGCGATGTCGGCCGCGATGCGGAGCAGCGCCCGCTCCCGGCGTTCGGTCGTGTCCCCGGTGACGGCGACGAGCGCCTCGTAGCCCTCAACCTCCTCGAACGCCGTGCGGGTACGCTCGACGGCCTGCTTGCCGACCGACCGGCGGACGACGTCGGTGGCGGCTCCCTCGCGTTCGACCTCCTCGCGGGCGAAGTACACGTACCAGAGCACGGAGCCGACGGTGATCACGACGGCCCCGACGAGGGGTATCGTCCCCATGTAGCCGATGAGGGCGACGCCGCCGAGGATGCCCGCGACCTGCGTCCACGGGTAGAACGGCGACTCGAAGCTCGGGTCGTAGTCGCCGACGTTCCCCTCGCGGAACGCGATCACGGCCCCGTTGACCAGCGCGAACACGACGATCTGGAACGCGCTCGCGAGTTTGGCGATGCTGGGGAGGGGTACGAACGCGATGAGCAACAGCATCACGGCCCCGGTGAGCGTGATCGCCCGCGCCGGCGTCCCCCAGTCCTCGTGGATCTCGGTCAGGCTCTCCGGCGCTAGCTTGTCGCGGGCCATCGCGAAGGGGTAGCGCGACGACGAGAGGATCCCGGCGTTGGCGGTGCTGATCAAGGCCAGCACCGCGGCGGCGATGATGGCGACGACGCCCGGGAACGCGAGCGTCGACTCCGCGGCGTGGATCATCGGGACGTCGGAGTCGCTCAGCAGGTCCGGCGGCGTCACGCCGACCATCACGACGACGATCAGGACGTACAGCAGCGTGGTGAACGCGAGCGACCCGAGGATGCCGAGCGGGATGTTCCGGTCGGGGTTCTCTATCTCCTCGGCGATGCTCGCGACCTTTGTCACGCCCGCGTAGGAGACGAACACGAGGCCCGTCGCCGCCAGCAGGCCGCCCGACCCCTTGTCGAAGAAGCCGTCGTAGTAGCCGCCGGTCGTCGACGGGAGCCCCCCGACGACGAACCACACCATCGCGGCGAGCATCACCGCGACGATGGCGACCTGCAGCCGGCCGGTCTGTTTCGCGCCGACGAGGTTGACGCCGACGAGGACGGCCGCAAGCGCCAGCGCGACCGGCTTCACCGGCAGGTCGAACAGGTACAGCAGGTACGGGACGCCCCCGACGAGGGCCAGCGCGCCCTTGAACGACAGCGAGAACCAGGTGCCGACGCCGGCGATCGTGCCCAGCAGCGGCCCCATGCCGCGCTCGATGTAGATGTAGGTGCCGCCGGCCTCCGGCATGGCCGTCGCCATCTCGGCCTTGCTCAGCGCGGCCGGGAGCACCAGCACGCCGGCCAGCAGGTACGCGAAGATGACCGCCGGCCCGGCCGTCTTGAGCGCCAGCCCAGGCAGGATGAAGATCCCGCTGCCGATCATCGCGCCGATGCTGATCGCTATCACCGCGAACAGCCCGAGGTCGCGTTCGAGTTCCTTCGCCACCTCACATCACCCGTCCGGCGAGTTCGTCAGCCACGACCGACGTCACACAGACCGTCTCGACGCCGATGTCGTCGAACGCGTCCCGCAGGTCGGGGTCGTCGAGTCGGACGACCACCGTGCCCGTGTCGAACCCCGTCTTGGCGATCTGGGCGAGGAGGATGTTCCGCTCGTCGCGGCGGAACCCGGCGACGAGGACGTCGGCGGCACTGGCCCCGGCGTCTTCGAGTGCTCGAGGGTCCGTCACGTCCGCGAGGCGAGCGTCGAGCCCGCGGCGGTCGGCGTCGGCGACGACGTCGGCGTCGGGGCTGACAAGCACCGCCGTCGTCTGCCCGGCGAGCCGCTCGGCGAGGTCGACCGCGACGGCGTCGTTGCCCACGACGCAGGTCGTCGCGCCGCGTTCGACGTCGGGGCGGAGGGCCTCACCCATGGTCCCTGTCCGGCGTCGGGTGCGTTCGGACGGCAGCGGCCGGTGCGGACGGAGCGGGGTTCCCATCGCGCGCGGTGCGCGGTTCGTGGCTCGGTTGCATATTCCCCGTTAGCTCCCGGAACAGCATAAACAGCCCGGTCGAAATGCTGTTCCGGGAATAAATACTCTATATATTGCCTAACCGTCCTCTAGGGGCGGTTAGTTCGGGATCGGGAAACGGCCGCCGTCGTCGGCGGCGGAGAGACGGGTAAAAGAGGGTCGAGACGTCGGGGGTCACATGTCCACGTCGAACTCGTGGAACGGGTGTTCGTACTCGTTTCGGATCAGGTCCTCGTCGACTATCTCCAGGCCGAGTGCGTTCAGGTCCTGACCGATCCTGCTGAGGTCGTCGCCGTCGACGCCGATCGCCTCGACGTGGACGTTCTCGGTCCCGGTCATGATCTCCCGGACGGCGACGACGCCGGGCACCTCCAGCGCCTCGCGGACGAGCCGCTCGCGGTCCGGGATCGGCGCGGTACAGACGATGAGCGTCAGGAGCTGGTAGCCCGCCCGCTCGTAGTTGACCTCCGGCGTGTAGCCGGCGAGGATGCCCTCCTCCTCCAGGTTGCGGATGCGGTTCCTGACCGTGCTCGCGGAGACGTCCGCCGCCTCGGCGATCTCGCTGGCCGACGTCTTTCGGGCGTCGGACTGTAACGTGTGGACGATCCGCCTGTCGAGGTCGTCCATCGGATCCTCGTCCATACGATGAGCCGATCAGTCCATCCGGGGTAGTTCTTTCCCACGGACCTGACGTACAAGGCACGCCGGTGCGTACCGCGACGCATGGTCGACGACACATCCCCGTCGCCGCCGAACGACTTGCCGGACGAAGTCGTCAACGTCCTCCAGGAACTCGACGGCCACGACCTCCGGGAGGCCATCGTGTACGCCCAGGAACTGCTCTATCACCGCCGCGACCCGACGATCCAGATCGAACCCCAGCCCGGCGAGGAGATAGTCAGCGTCGAGGAGCACGACGGCTACACCGCGGTCGTGAAACGCCAGCCCTGCGCGGCGGGCTGTCCGGACTGCCCGCACGGCCCGTACCTCTACCACGTGACCGAGGAGACCCACACGGACGGGAGCACCCACTACCACTGGTCGTTCGTCGGGTCGGTGGTCGACCCCGACGAGTGATCCCCGGCTCCGCCGCGTCGCTCCCCCGACGCGCCGGGCGGGCCGGCCGAAAAGACGGTTTTTAAGACTCGCCCGCCAGAACTGGGTGGTATGGAGAACAGGACCTACACCGCGGACGCCGAACCGGGCGACCACGTCACGGTCGCCGGCTGGGCACACGAGATCCGCGATCTGGGCGGCATCGCCTTCCTCATCGTCCGGGACACCACCGGGAAGATCCAGGTGAAATTCGAGAAAGACGAGATGGACGACGACCTCGTCGAGACGGGCGTGAACGTCAACCGCGAAAGCGTCGTCGCCGTCACCGGCGCGGTCGAGGAGGAGGACCGCGCGCCGACCGGCGTCGAGGTCGTCCCCGAGTCGGTCGAGGTCGTCGCCGAGGCCGACCCCGAACTGCCGCTGGACCCGTCGGGCAAGGTCGACGCCGACCTCTCGACCCGGCTGGACAACCGCACGCTCGACCTCCGGACCGAGGAGTCGAAGGCGATCTTCGAGATCCGCGCGGAGGTGCTCCGGTCGGTCCGCGAGCAGTTCCGCGACCTGCGCTGTACCGAGATCAACACGCCGAAGATCGTCGCCACGGGTACCGAGGGCGGCACCGAGCTGTTCCCGATCACCTACTTCGGCGAGGAGGCGTTCATGAACCAGTCGCCCCAGCTGTTCAAGCAGCTGATGGTCGGCTCCGGCCTCGAACGCGTCTTCGAGATCGGCCCGATCTTCCGTGCCGAGGAGCACAACACGCCCCGGCACCTGAACGAGGCGACCTCGATCGACTTCGAGAGCGCGTTCTACGACCACGAGGACGCGATGGACGCCTGCGAGTCGGTCGTCCGCGCCGCCTACGAGGGCGTCGCCGAGAACTGTCAGGAGGAACTGGCGACGCTCGGCTACGACGACTTCGAGGCCCCGTCGGGCGACTTCCCGCGGCTCACCTACGAGGAGGCCATCGAGCGCATCAACGCGACCGGCGAGCTGGACGAACAGCTCGTCTGGGGCGACGACCTGCCGACCGAGGGCGAGCACGCGCTCGGGCAGGAGGTCGGCGAGCACTACTTCATCACCGACTGGCCCAGCGAGATCAAGCCGTTCTACATCAAGGACCACGACGACGACCCCGAGCTGTCGACCGGCTTCGACCTGATGCATCCGTCGATGGAGCTCGTCTCGGGCGGCCAGCGTGAGCACCGCTACGACCACCTCGTCGAGGGGTTCGAACAGCAGGGGCTGGACCCCGACGCGTTCGAGTACTACACCAAGATGTTCAAGTACGGCATGCCGCCCCACGCCGGCTGGGGCCTCGGCGGTGAGCGCCTCATCATGACGATGCTCGGCCTCGACAACATCCGGGAAGCGGTGCTGTTCCCGCGCGACCGGCAGCGTCTGTCGCCGTAAACGACGCAACTCGTCGGGCGGGAACTCGTCACGCGCGACGTGAGACGCTCCCGCACCCGACGTTTTCCGGCCGTTCACCGCCCCGACAGCGGCGGCTCGATCCGACCGGTCGTCTCCACGGTTCCGAGCACCATCTCGCCGTAGGCCGCGGCGGAGCGCTCGCCCGCCTCGTAGGCCGCCGCCCAGTCGGCGAAGGCGTGGAAGCCGCCGAACGCGGTTTCGTCCTCGTCCAACAGCGTGGCCGCAAGCTCCGGCTGCGGGTCGCCGCCCGCGACGAACGCGGCGTACGCGCCGGCGACAACGCCGATCCCTTCGAGGACCCCGCCCGGATCCGCGACGTACTCCAGCGCGAGCACCGCGTCGGTCTCCGGTTCGAGGTAGACGGGCGGGACACCGCGCTCGTCGAGGGCCGCCGCGAAGGCCTCCGCCGAATCCACGTCGGCCCGCGCGGCGTCCTCGATGGCGGCGGCGATCACCTCCGTGCGCTCCTCGACCGGCAGGTCCGGGACCCGGTCGGCCACAGGCGTCTGGTTCTTCGCGACTGTCGCCGTCTCCGCGCGGGCGTCGTCGCGCTTCGCACAGCCGGCGACACCGACCGCGAGCGCCCCCGCGGCCGCGGCTCGTCGGAGGTACGTTCGTCGGCGCATCGGGACGGGGGACCTACCACGACGGCGCTGAAAAGCGCCCGTTCGCCGCGACTGTCAGGTACGTTCGCTGCCACTCACCCTTTTTCGGGGTGCCGTGGTACGTCGCACGCTCCATGGCGCTGACGCTGTACAACCTCGGCCTCGTCGTCGTCGGCCTGTCGGTGATCGGCGTCGCCCTCCTCCCACGGGCCGTCTCCGAGCGGCCGGTCTCCATGCCGATCTTCTACGTCGGCGCGGGGATGGTGGCGTTCTCCCTGCCGCTGCCGCTGCCACCACCGGACCCGGTGGTCCACGGCACGCTCGCCGAGCACCTCACGGGGATGGGCGTCATCCTCGCGCTGATGAGCGCGGGGCTGAAGCTGGACCGCCTGCCCGGGCTCCGTCGGTGGGCGACGACGTGGCGGCTGCTCGCGGTGACGATGCCGCTTTCCATCGCCGGCGCGGCCGCGCTCGGCCACTGGACCCTGGGCCTGGCCGCGCCGTCGGCGCTGTTGCTGGGGGCCGTCATCGCGCCGACGGACCCGGTGCTGGCGGCCGAGGTGCAGGTGGAGAAGCCCGGCGAGGGGACCGAGGCCAAGGAGATGGAACGCGAGGAGGGCATGGAGGACGAGGTGCGGTTCGCGCTCACCTCCGAGGCCGGCCTCAATGACGGGCTGGCGTTCCCGTTCACGCACCTGGCGGTCACCGTCGCGTTCGTCGGGCTGACGCCGGCGAGCTGGGTCGGCGAGTGGCTGCTGGTGGACGTGGGCTACCGCATCCTGGTCGGCCTCGTGCTCGGCGGCGTGCTCGGCGGGGCGCTCGCGCTGGGGGTCTTCTGGTCGATGCCGGAGACGCCGATGGCGAAATCGATGCAGGGGCTGGAGGCGCTGGGCGGCACGCTCGTCGTCTACGGCCTGACGGAACTGGCCGGCGGCTACGGCTTCATCGCGGTGTTCGTCGCGGCGACGGTGCTGCGCCAGTACGAGCGCACGCACGACTACAACGAGCCGCTCCACGACGTCGCCGAGAAGTCCGAACAGCTGCTGATGGCGGCGATCATGATACTGTTCGGCGGCGCGCTGGCGTCCGGCCTGCTCGCGCCGATGACCGTCGAGGTGGTCGCCGTCGCCGTGGCGCTGGTGCTCGTCGTTCGGCCGCTGGCCGGGGGCGTGGGGTTGCTCGGGTTCGACCGGGACCCGGTGGAGCGCGCGACCATGGCGTTCTACGGCATCCGGGGGATCGGCTCGTTCTACTACCTGGCGTTCGCGCTGAACCACGCCCCGTTCCGCTACGCCGCCACGCTCTGGTCGGTGGTCAGCTGGACCGTCGTCGTGTCGATCCTCGTCCACGGCACGACGGCGACGCCCGTGGTGAAGTACCTCGAAGCGCGGGCGTCGGCCCGGATGGAAAACGGTTAACGACAGCGCCCCCCACCGGGGTGTAATGAGCGACGACGCCGCGAGCGCCTTCGTGCCGGGCCACGTCACGGGGTTTTTCACGCCCCACGAGCACGACGACCCGACGAAGGCCGGGTCGCAGGGTGCGGGACTGACGCTGTCGGACGGCGTGACGGTGCGGGTCCGCCCCGCCGACCGGACGGAGGTGTACCTCGACGACGCGAGCATCGGGATGGAGCCCGTCGAGCGGGTGCTGGACGCGCTGGAGGTGTCGGCGCAGGTGTCGGCCGAGTCCGACCTGCCGCTTGGCTCGGGCTTTGGCGTCTCCGGCGCGATGGCGCTGGGGACGGCGCTGGCCGCGAACCGCGCGTTCTCGCGGAAGCTCTCGGAGAACGAGCTGATAACTATCGCCCACGGCGCGGAGGTCCAGTCGGGTACGGGGCTGGGCGACGTGGTCGCACAGGCCCGCGGCGGCGTCCCGCTCCGCCTCGAACCCGGCGCGCCGGCCGAGAACCTGCTGGACGGCATCCCCCGCGAGGCGCGGGTCGAGTACGTCACGTTCGGCGAACTCCCGACCGAGGACGTGATCGGCGGGAACACCGAGGCGCTCGGCGCGGCCGGCGAGCGGGCGCTCTCCCGGGTCGTCCGCGAGCCGACGCTGACGAGTTTCATCTACGCGTCGCGGCGGTTCGCCCGCGAGGCTGGCCTGCTGACCGAGACGGTCCGGGACGCCGTACAGGACGTGAGCGAGGCCGGCGGCGAGGCGTCGATGGCGATGCTCGGCGAGACGGTGTTCGCGCTCGGCACCGGCCTCTCGGACGCCGGCTACGACCCCGAGGTCTGTAGAACCCATCCCGCCGGTGCGACCGTGCGGTGAACGACCGAACCGGTCGGTCGCTTTACTTTTCAAAACCTGTTGGTTGAATTATCAACGGGAATTAATACACCCATACCCGTGACACAACCTGTGAGTCAACGTGGCACAGGCTGACGTTCGGCCGGGGCGGCTGTTCCGGCTGTACGAGCGGTACGTGGGGGAACCGGATTCCGAGAAGGACGTGTACGGCTACTGGCTGTTCATCGCGGGCTATCTCGTGAGCTTCGCCGGCATCGGGCTGTTCCTGTCCGGCCTGCCGAACCAGGGGGTAGACGGCGTCAACATCTTCTACTGGCGGCTTTCCGTCTCGCTGGCCGCCTTCGGCATGCCGCTTGCGATGCTCGGCATCGTGTTGCTGTTGCCCGTGCGGTGGCGGGGCGTCGAGGTGACGCTGGGGGGTGCGGCGATATCGATGGCCGGCGTGCTGGCGTTCGTGTGGGCCTACCCGCAGCACTGGCGGAGCGGGATGGACTACACCAGCGAGATCGTGGCGGTGTACACCGTCGGGATCGCCGTCATGGCCGGCGTGGCGGTGCTGGTGCCGGTCGTCACCGGCAAGCAGGGGATGTTCGTCGAGGACGAACTGTTGAACCTCGCGGACCAGCCGCCGGTGATGGTCGGCGAGGCGACCGCGGGCACGCTGTTCAGCGTGTTCCGCACGCCCGAGAAGGACTGGACGTGGCGCGCGATCCAGCAGGACGCCGTCGCCGACAGCACGCGCGCGGCCGGGAGCCGGACCGCCGCCCGCGAGTCCGTCGAGGAGGTGCGGGAACTCGTCAACCGGGCGGGGCTGCTGGAGATCACCACCGCCGCCTTCCGGCTGTACGAGGACGACGACGAGTGGCGGTGGGTGCTGATGAGCGAGGACGGCGGCGTCGTCGCCGAGAGCGGGACCACGTACGGTGCCCGCGACGGCGTCGAGCGGTCGGTGAGCTTCACCAAGGACAGCGCGCCCGACGCGCCGCTCATCGAGATCGATGGCGCGGCGGTCGACTACTACCGCGAGGGCGACGACTGGCGTTGGCGGCTCGTCGACGAGGACCGCGACCAGCTCGCCACGGACGTCGGGCCGCACGCGGACCGCGACGCCGCCGAGGCGGCGGTGGACGGGATGCAGTCGCTGCTGCCCGACGCGCGCGTCCTCGCGCTGGAGGGCGTCGGCGCGGAGCTGTACGAGGACGGCGACGACTGGCGCTGGCGGCTCGTCGACGACGACGACGAGGAGATCGCCGCCAGCGCGGCGGCGTTCGACGCCCGCCGGCTCGCCGAGTCGTCGGTCGACGGCCTGCTTGAGGGCGTCGCCGACGCGACGCTGGTCGAGCGGGGCCGCGCCGGCTACGAGGTGTACGCCGACGGCAACGGCTGGGCGTGGCGGCTGCTCGACGCCGACGACGCGGTCGTCGCCCGCAACCACGAGCGCGCCGAAGACGCCGCGACGCTCTCGGCCCGGGCGCGGGCCATGGCGAACACGGCGGCCGACGCCGAGGTGGTGACGATAGACGGCGCGGACTACGAGGTGTACCCCGGCGACGACGGCTGGCACTGGCGGTTCGTCACCGAGGACCGCACGGTCGTCGCCGACCGCGAGGGCGGCTACGAGACGCCCGAGGAGGCCCGCGAGGTGATCGAGACGGTCCGCGAGCAGGCCTCCGAGGCCGACCTCATCGAGTTCGAGACCGCCGCGTTCCAGCAGTACCAGACGGACGACGACCAGTGGCGCTGGCGGCTCATCGACGAGGGCGGCGCGGTGCTGGCCGACAGCGGTCAGGCCTACGACTCCAAGGCCGGCGCGGGCGACGCGATGCAGACGCTGAAGGACACCGCGCCCGACGCCGAGATCCTGGAGATAGAGACCGCCGCGTTCGAGCTGATCCGCACCGACGACGGCGGGTGGCGCTGGCGGCTCATCGACGAGGGGGGCTACCTGATCGCCGAGGGCGCGTCGACGCACCCGAGCCGGCAGGCCGCCCGCGAGGCGATGGACCTGCTGGTCGACCTCTCGCCGGACGCCGCCGTGCGCGAGATGGCCGCCCCCGTCTTCCAGCTGTACGCCGACGACGACTGGGAGTGGCGGTACGTCACCGTCGACAACCGGACGATCGCCGACGCCGCCGAGTCGCGGGGCACCCGCGACGACGCGGCCGCCCACGTCGAGGAGGTGCGCGAGGCGGCGGCGGACGCGCCCGTCGACGAGGTCGACGCCTACGCCGTCGAACTCGACCGGGACGGCGAGGAGTGGGCCTGGCGCGTGTTCGACACGGCCCGCGACGAGGTGGCGACCGGGTCGCGGCGCTACGAGCGCCGGGAGGACGCCGTCGCCGACGTCGAGACCGTCCGCCGCGGCGCGGAGACCGCGCCGATCTTCGAGATAGAGTCCGCCGCCGTCCGGGTGGTTCAGGACGACGACGGCTACGGCTGGGTGCTCATCGACGCCGAGCGCGAGACGTACGCCCGGAGCGGCCGGCGCTACGGGACGCGGGCGGACGTGCTCGACGCCGTCGAGCGCCTGCAGGACCTCGCGCCCGAGGCGACCTCGGTGAACTTCGACGACGCCGGCTTCGAGCCGTTCCGGGCCGACGACGGCTGGCGCTGGCGGCTGCTCGACGAGGACGAGCGGGCCGTCGCGGTTGGTGCGACGCCGTACGACGACCGCGACGCCGCGGTTGAGCGGATCGAGGAGATCCGCAACCTCGTCGCCGGCGCGAGCGTGCTGGAGATAGACGACCCGGCCTTCGAACTCCACTACAAGGACGACGGCTGGATCTGGCGGCTCGTCGACGCCGACGGGAACTCGCTGGCGCGGAGCATCGAGGTGTACCCGACCCGCGGGGAGGCACGCGAGGCGATGCAGACGCTGAAGGACCAGGCCCCCGAGGGCCACGTCACCGTCGCGCAGTAGCGCCGGGATCGCGGGGCTTTTTTCGGCTGACCGCACACGTTCGCGCGTGAGCGACGACAGCGTGCCCGCGGAGGTCGAGGAGGAGAGCGAGATCCCCGCCGACCACCCGCGGTACGAGGACCTGATCAGCCGCCACCGCATCGAGCGGGGGATCGAGGAGGGCATCACCCACCTCCAGGGGATGCACGCGGAGGGCCGGGGGAGCGCCTTCGACTACCTGCTCGGCGAGGAGACGATCCCGACTGCCGACGCCGCCGAGCGGGCCGCCGCCGCCCACCTCCTGCTGGCCGACCACCCGGTGCTGTCGGTGAACGGCAACGTCGCGGCGCTGGTGCCCGAGGAGATGGTCGACCTGGCCGAGGCCGTCGACGCCGACCTCGAGGTGAACCTGTTCAACCGGACCGAGGAGCGCGTCGCGGCGATCGCCGACCACCTCCGGGCCCACGGCGCGACCGACGTGAAGGGGCTGACCGCCGACGCGCGGATCCCCGGGCTGGACCACGAGCGCGCGAAGGTCGACGCCGACGGGATCGCCGCCGCCGACGCGGTGCTCGTCCCGCTGGAGGACGGCGACCGCGCGGAGGCGCTGGGCGAGATGGGCAAGACCGAGATCGTGATCGACCTGAACCCGCTGTCGCGGTCGCCACAGGTCGCCGCCGTCCCGATCGTCGACAACGTGCTCCGGGCGGTGCCGAACATCGCGGCCCACGCCCGCGATCTGGCCGACGCCGGCGAGGACGAACTGCAGGCGATCGTCGCCGAGTTCGACGCCGACGAGGCGCTCCGGGCCGCCGAGGAGCGCATCCGCTCGGGCGACCTCCGCTGAGTCACGCCGGGCCGTCGGTTCCCCCACCGCTCGCCGACGCGCCGGAGCGGACGAGGAGCCAGCCCCCGGCAAGGAACGCCGCGCCCCACACCAGGAACGCGACGTCCCACAGCAAGGGGCCGCCCGGCCCGTCCGGGCGGACGTGGTGGACGCCGAGGATCTGGTGGTTCACGGTCCCCTCGACGAGGTTGAACAGCCCCCAGCCCGCGACGACGGCCCCGACCAGCGTCCGGCCGGCCGGTCGGTCGGGGACGCGACCCCGGGCGCGCCACAGGAGGGCCACACCCGCGACGGTGAACGCGTACGTCGCCGCGTGGAACAGCCCGTCCGCGAGGACGTTCAGCCGCAGGTCGCGGGCGACCGTCGGGTCGGGATGGGAGGAGAGCATGTGGTGCCACTGGAGTATCTGGTGGACCACGATGCCGTCGAAGAAGCCGCCCAGCCCGAGGCCGAGAACGACGCCCGCACGGACCAGCGGCTTCGCTGCGGACGGCACGCCGAGCGGTCCGGTCGACGGGCGTCCCATCGCCCGACGTACCACGCGCCGGCGAAAAAGCGTACGCGTTCGCCCGGCCGTCGTTCGGGACGCTCCCGCCGACGCGGCCCCGGTTTCGGTCTCCGTACCGGTATATAGTGTTAGGGAGAGAACGGTCGAATAATAGAAGGGTTTATCATGTGACCGTCTCACACCATGGCTGCATGCGACGAGTAGCAGTTCTCGCAGTAGTATCGCTTCTGGTCGTCGCGGGGGCCGCGCCCGCGGCGGCGGCCGCGACGCCGGCCGCGACGGAGCCGGTGGCCACGGGGGACGCCGCCGACTCGCCCGTCGCGAGCACAGGCGTCGCCGCGAACAACACCACGGTGACGCTGTTGACGTACAACGACATACAGACCGCCGTCGTCCAGAACGGAACGACGCCGCGGATGGTGTCGCTGATCGATCAGCGGCGGGCCGCCCACGACAACCCGACCGTGCTGATAGGGGGCGGCGACCAGGTCAGCCCGCACTCGCTGTCGCCGATCAGCCAGTGGCGGACGCCGGTCGACGTGCTGAACGTCCTCGAACCGGACGCCGAGGTGATCGGGAACCACGACCTCGACTACGGCTTCGAGCCGGTCTCGGAGTTCTCGAACGCCTCGGAGTTCCCGTGGCTGATGGCGAACATCGTCCAGGAGGACTCGGGCGAACCGATCCCTGGCACCGAGCCGTACACCGTCATCGAGCGTGACGGCGTCCGCGTCGGCGTGATCGGCGTCGCGGACGAGAAGATCAAGTCCAAGACGGCGGTGGACTTCGACGAGCAGGGGTACGAGCTCCGCGACCACGTCGAGACTTCCAGCGAGTACGCCACCCAGCTGAAAGAGGAGGAGAACGTCGACGTGGTCGTCGTCTCGGCCCACCTCGGCGTGCCAGTCGCCAAGGAGATAGCCAACGGCACCGAGAACGTCGACGCCATCGTCGTCGGCGACGACGAGATAGAGTACCCGCCCCAGGAGACGGGCGGCTCGGTGATCGTCGAGGCCGAGGCCCGCGCACAGCACGTCGGCGAGGTCAACCTCACCGTCAGCGACGGCGAGGTCGTCGACTGGAACGGCAGCCTGCTCGACGTGACCGAGAACGTCAGCTACGACGAGGAGACCGCCCAGCTCATCGAGAGCGCGCGGGCCGACCAGCTCTCGACCGTCCTCGGCGAGACCGACGTCGCGCTCGACGCGCAGTTCTCCTCGAACTACCACGACGAGACGAACTACGGCAACCTGATCACCGACGCGTTCCGGTGGAAGACGGACTCGCAGGTCGCCATCACGAACGCCGGCGGCATCCGCTCTGACGGGGTGTACGGCCCCGGAAACCTGACCGCGGGCGACGTGTACAGCGTCCTGCCGTTCGGCAACACGCTGGTCGAGGTCGAACTCACCGGCGCGGAGATAAAGCAACTGCTCGCCAGCCAGGTCATCACCCTGGAGAGCGAGACGGGCCAGCAGTACGGCGCGGAGGCCCAGTTGCAGGTCAGCGGGGTCACCTACGAGTGGGTCGGCCACGAGAACGCCAGCCCGCAGATCCGCGACGTCCGGATCAACGGTGAGCCCCTGGAGGAAGACGAGACTTACACCGTGACCGTCAACTCCTACATGAAGGGGTGGGACGGCTCCGTGCTGGAGAACGCGACCGTCGTCGAGGAGACCAAGACCCTCTACGGCACCGCGGTCGCGGAGTACGTCCAGACCCAGGGCACCGTCGCGCCCGAGGGCAACGACCGCATCCGCCGGCTCGACCGCGAACTCGACACCGCCGAGGCGACGCTCGACGGCGAGGGCGAGGTGACGGTGAGCTACGACCTGCCCGAGGCCGTGGAATCCGTCAACGAGAGCACCGTCCGCGCGACGACCGCCGCCAACGCGACGGTCGCACCGACGGACGTCTCCGTCGCCGACGGCACGCTCGAACTAACCTTCGCCGACGGCGACCTGCAGTCGCTGTCCGAGTACGGCGGCGACGTGCAGGTGTACGCGGCCTACGAGGACGCCGAGTACAACCGCTCGTACTTCGACGCCTCGGTGCTGAACGTCGAGATAAACACCACCGTCGACGACGGGAACGACGGGTCGGACGGGAGCGACGAGTCCGATGAAAGCGACGGCGGCTCCGAGGACAGCGGGTCCGACGACGGCGACGATAGCGACGAGTCGGACGACTCCTCCGGCGGAAGCGACGAGACCACCACCGAGGAGGCGTCGACCGACCAGCCCGGGTTCGGGCCGGTCGTCGCCATCGCCGCGCTGGTGCTTTCGCTCGTCGGCCTCTCCGCACGCCGGCGGGACTGACGGGCGAGCGGCGCGTTCGGCCGTGTTCCATTCTTTGCGCGCTCGACCCCCAGCCGCGGGTGCGTGTCGCGGAACGCAAGCTCTTTCAACTACTGGGTGGTATCACTTGGTTGTATGAGCGACGCAGACCAGTTCGACCAGTTCAGCGACGTCGGCGAGGCGGAAGTGACCCGCGCCATCGGCCAGGAGTGGACCGAGGAGTTCATGGACTTCTCCGACTCGGACGTCATCATCGTCGGGGGCGGGCCGTCGGGGCTGATGGCCGCCAAGGAACTCGCCGAGCGCGGCGTCCAGACGATGGTCGTCGAGAAGAACAACTACCTCGGCGGCGGCTTCTGGCTCGGCGGCTTCCTCATGAACAAGGTGACGGTGCGCGAGCCGGCCGAGCAGGTGCTCGACGACCTAGACGTCGACTACAAGCGCTCGCAGGACAGCGAGGGACTGTACGTCGCGAACGGCCCGCACGCCTGCTCGGCGCTGATCAAGGCGGCCTGCGACGCCGGCGCGAAGATCCAGAACATGACGGAGTTCACCGACATCGTGATCCGCGAGGACCACCGCGTCGGCGGCATCGTGATGAACTGGACGCCGGTCCACGCCCTGCCCCGCGAGATCACCTGCGTCGACCCCATCGCCGTCGAGGCCGACCTCGTCATCGACGCGACGGGCCACGACGCCGTCGCGGTCAACAAACTGGACGAGCGCGGCGTGCTCGACGCGCCCGGCATCCAGCACGCCAAGGAGCACAACACGGGCATGGACAACACCGGCGACGACTCCTACGGCGCGCCCGGTCACGACTCGCCGGGCCACGACTCGATGTGGGTCGGCGAGAGCGAGGACGCCGTCGTCGAGCACACGGGGCTCGTCCACGACGGCCTGATCGCCACCGGGATGGCGACGGCGACGACGTACGGCCTGCCGCGGATGGGGCCGACGTTCGGCGCGATGCTCGTCTCCGGCAAGCGCGCCGCCCAGGTCGCCATCGACGAACTCGGCGTCGAGGCCGACCCCGTCGACATGACGACCCGCGCGCCCGCCGACGACTGACCCGCTAGCTTCTGACCACGGTCACCCCGCTGACCCGTCGGCCGACGCGTCGCGCGTCGATCCGACGGTCGGTTCGGGCTCGTCCGACGCGTCGGGGGCTACCCCCGTGATCTCGAACCGCGCGCCGCCGTCGCGGCCCTCCGTCACGGCGATGGACCAGCCGTGTGCCGTCGCGATCGATCGGACGATGGCGAGGCCGAAGCCGGTCCCGTCCGGCCGGGTCGAGTAGCCGTGTTCGAAGACGGCCTTGCGCTCGCCCTCGGGGATCCCATTCCCGTCGTCCGCGACGAAGAAGCCGTCGTCGAGCCGGCCGACCCGGACCGTCTCGCCGCCGTGCTCGACCGCGTTGCGGAACAGGTTCTCCAGCAGCGTCCGGAGGCGGGACGGGTCGGCGCGGACGTACACGTCCCCTTCGACAGCGTTTTCGAGCACCCCATCCCCGGTGTCGCTGGTCGACCACGCGTCCGCGACGACCGACCGCAGCGCCACGGTCTCGGGGTCGTCGATCGACTCCCCCTCCCGGGACAGCGTCAGGAGGTCCCCGATCGTCTCGTCGATCCGTTCGAGCGCGTCGAGGGCCTCCCGGTGGTGCTCCGGGTCCCCCGTCTCCTGGGCGAGTTCGACGTAGCCCGTGGCGACCGAAACCGGGTTCCGGAGGTCGTGTGAGAGCACGCTGGCGAAGCGTTCGAGCTGGTCGGTCTTGCGTTCGAGGTCGGACGCGTAGGCTTCCAGCTCCGACACGTCGCGGACGATCAGCCCGTAGCCGCGCGGTTCGCCGCCGCTCGCGACCTCGTGGGCGGTCACGCGCAGCGTCTGCCGCCCGCCGTCCGTCCTCCGGGTGATCGTCCCGGCGAACGGCGACCGGTTCTCGACACCGTCCGGGAGCGGGTCGGGGTCGTCGTGCGCAAGCCCCCCGTCGGTCCCGGCGAGAAAGGACGGGTACACCTCCCCGATCCCGTCGCCCGCCCGGTTGGCCAGCCGCGGGAAGCGCTCCGCGGCGGTCTCGTTGAAGTCGACGATGCGCCCGTCGGCGTCGACGACGACGATGGCGTCGTCGATCGAGTCGAACAGCACGTCGCGGGCCAGCGGTGCCACGGCGAACACGCCGGTTCGGAACAGCGCGGCCGCGACGAGAACCCCGAAGAGTCCGGCGCCGTACACGCCGTACGTGAACCCCGGGAGCGGGGCGGCGCCGGTGATCCCGAGGAGGGCGGTGACGACGATGGCGGCCATTCCGACGACCAGCGCGAGCAACTGCCACAGGACGCCCCGCCGGGAGAACGGCAACGACCGGAACAGCAGGCCGAGGCCGGCCAACAGCTGGAGGTTGGTGACGACGATCAGCGCGTCCATGAGCCCGGACCGGTGGTACACCGGATACCGGATCGGCTCGGTGACGACCCGAAAGTCGACGAGCAGCAGGTCGTGGACAGGATTCGTGAGAACCAGGGCGGCCGGGAGGACCGCGGCAGCGGCGAGCGCGGTCCACACCGGTCCGGTCAGCCCGCTCTCCCGGCCGGTGTAGAACGCCGTGAACACGAGCCAGAGGGTCGGAGCCGCCACCACGAACGCGTAGATCAGGTGGGTCGACGCGACCCGCAACGGCGTGGGCACCGCGCTCGAAAGCACTGCGGCGGCACAGAGCGCCATGAGAACGTGGACGGCGAGAAGGACGATCAGCACCGTCCCCGCGCGGTCGTCGGTCCACCGACGGACCCACCACGCCGCGCCGCCCGAGGCGACGACCGTCAGAAGCAGCCCGAGGAGATGGGCGATATAGATCACGGATGTACTGAACCAGTCAGTACGGTTAGAGCTTGTGGCTCCTCGACCGCCGACGGACGGGCGTATCAGCACTTCTCGCGCACTGAACGGCCGTCACCCGGTGCGGCTCCGGCCGGTGGTTCATCCCGGACCGGGGGTGGCGGGCCTTCGGGGTCGCCGGCGGCGCGCTGTACGAACACGTGGGCGACGGCGCCCGTGTCTGGCGCTGAGCGGTCCGGCCCGCCGTCCGACCCTCGACCGGCCACCGCAACTCGTTTTTACCCGGTGGTACGACTTGGTGATATGATCGACGACGTGTGCCTCTACCGTCCCCCGGACTACGACGGCGCGCCGCCGGTCGACGCGGACGCCGTCGCCGCGTGGCTCCGGGAGCGCATCGACGCCGACGTCCGGATCCGCGAACCGTTCCTCGACGCCCACCGGACCGACGACATCGCCGAGCGCCTCGCCGGGGCCAGGGTCCGGTCGCCCCGCGAGCGCGACACCGTCGACCCGATGCTCGGGACCGTCCGCTACGAGGAGCGGGCGCTCGACGACCCGGCCCGGGCGGGCGGCGTGCTGTACGACGGCGTCGCGGTCCAGCGCGCGTTGAACGCCGCGCTGCCGGCCGAGGAGCGGCCGCTGGACCGCCTCCACGTCGCGGTGCTCGACCGCGCGGTCGGCACCTGGGGGAACCACGACGGGCGCTGGCACAAGCGCGTGAGCGTCCTCGGCCAGCCGGCCCTGGTGTCGGTGCCGGGGCTGTACGAGGCCCCCGCAAAGCCTGAGTCCTACTACCAGGAACAGCAGCGCCACGCCCTGCTGTCCGGTGACGCGCCGCCCCGGGAGGTGCTGGAGAACCGCGTCGACGGCGAGTTCCTCGTCGCGGACGACCCCCGGACGACCGAGGCGCTGAAGGGGTACGTCCTGAGCGCCGTCCACCTCGCGGCGACCGGCGAGGCCTTCTGCGACGACGAGCGCTGCCGGCTCTCGAACCCCCACCGCCAGCCGGGCGTGGTCCGGGCACAGCTCCGGGAGCCGGAGTTCTGCGAGGCCCACGCCGAGCGCTACGGCCGGTAGCGGGCTACGCGACGGTCACCGTCACGTTCCCGGCGTCGCCCTCAGCCCGCACGTCGACGGGGGCCGGGGCGACGGTCAGCGCGACCGTCTCGTCGGTCGGGCGGTCGACGGCGAACGACGCGTCGGCGGCCGCCCCGCGTCGCTCCGCGAACGTCCCCAGCGCAGCTTCGAGTTCGTCGGCCTCGCCCGGGCCGTCCGCCCGGAGCGCCCAGACGTACGCGCGGCGGTCGCTCTGCCGGAGCGTGACGACCTCGTCGGTGCCCCAGCCCTCCGCCGCGGCGGCGGCCGTCTCGGGGTCGAGTTCCCCGCGGAGCAGTATCCGCGTCGTCAGTTCGCCGAGCGTGTCGTTCGCGCCGACGGTCCAGTTCCCGCCGCGGACGGCGAGCGACAGGTCCCGCGCGGGCTCCTCGTCGGGCGCGTAACCGTGGAGCACCTGCTCGGTCGTCCGCGGGCGGTCCTCGTAGACGCTCGCCAGGTTCGCGGGGTCGTCGATCCGGTCCGCGACGTAGTCGCTCCCGACGTGATACCGGGCGAGAAAGAGCCGTTTCGCGGTGCCGGCGGACTCGTACTCGGCGGCGATCCGCTCCGACTCGGGCGTGACGTTCAGGTGGCGTTCGGTGTAGGCGTCGGAGACGTACACCGCGCCGCCCTCCACCAGCGCGAGCCGGGTCTGGAGCCGGTCGTACGTCAGCCGCGGCCCGTCGAGCGCGTCGAGCCACGGCAGCATGTTCGCCCGGAACTGCGCCGTGTGGACGAACTCGTGGGCGAGCACCTGCTCGACCGCCCCCGGCGAGCCGTTCCCGGGGTGGATGTACACCGCCCCGCTCTGCGTGGTCAGGCCGCCCGGCCTGTCCCCGTCGAACGTGGCGTTGCCGACGCCGAGATAGTCGAAGAACCGGTACGACGTGGGGTCGTACCCGCGGTACTCGGTCAGGTTCCGGACCTCGACCGGCCGCGGTTCGACGTCGGTGCCGAGGAGGGCCTGGACCCGGGCGTACGAGGCGTCGGCGTCGACCGGCAGCGAGCCGTTCCGCACGGTGACGTCGTAGGACCCGCCCGACTCGGTCGCCGTCGTGGTCGAGCCTGTCGACGCCGCCGTCGTCGCGGCGCTCGTCGCCGTCGTGTCGTTCGTCGACGGTCCGTTCGTGGTCGTCGCGTCGCCGCCGAGAAACGGGGCGGCACAGCCCGACAGGAGGACGAGCGCGACGACGATGGGGACGCTGGCGCGCATGTCGGTTCAACGTCACGTGGCGGCGACCAAAACGGTGGCGGGTCCGGCGTGACCGACCGGCTTCAGGCCGGCGCGGCGGCGGTGGCGTCCGGCGCGGCAGCCGCGGCAGCCGACGGGGCGGCGGACGGCGCGAGCGACGTCACCCCCTCGCCGACCGCGACGGATATCTCGCCGTCCGAGCCGGCGGCGTGGGCGTTCTCGACGAACGCCTCGTCGCCGCCGAACACCACCAGCGTGCGCGGCGTGACGCGCTCGACGCGGTATGCGGCCGCCGACTGGCGCGCGGCGTACGCCTCGAACGCGTCGACGGCCTCGGTCGCCTCGGCCGCGTCGTCCATCCGCAGGGTCCAGGCGACCCCGCTCGCGTCCCGGCGGGCGTGGTCGTACACGTGGACGCGGTCGTTCCCCCAGCCTGCCGCGGCGGCGGCGGCCCGCTCCCGCGACAGCACGTCGCGCAGGACGATCCGCGTGACGAGTTCCCCCTTCGTGTCGGCGTCGGTCCGGTACCAGCCGTCGGTCTCGTCGGCGACTTCGAGCGCCGCGGGCGGCTCCTCGTCGGGGCCGTACCCGTGGATCAGCTGTTCGGTCGTCTCCGGGTAGTCCTCGTAGACGTCGGAAAGCCCGGCCGGCGCGTCGATTGTCTCCTCGACGTACTGGTAGCCGAAGTGGTACGGCGCCCAGAGGTAGCGGTTGCCGCTCGGGCCGCGCTCGTACCGGCGCTCGACGACCGATGACTGGTACACCGTGCGGTTCTGGAACCGCTCGGCGTACACGTCGGTGACGTACACCGCGCCGCCCTCGACGAGCGAGCGCCGGGTCATCGAGTAGTCGGTGGTGCGGTCGCCGTAGACGGCGGCGTCGAGGTCGGCGGTCATCGACGTCCGCATCTGGACCGTGTGGGTGAACTCGTGGGCCAGCACCCGCTCGACCTCCGTCGTCGACGCGTTCCGGGTCGTTATCTGCACCTCGCCGTCGCTGTAGGTCACGCCGCTCGCGCCTGTCGTCGAGTAGTTCGCGTCGGCCAGCCCCATGATCCGGAAGAACGGCCGCCGGTCGTAGTAGCCCGCGTCCGCCGACCGGGTCGACCCCGACCTGACGGTGACCGGCTGGGGCTCCACGTCGGTGCCGACGAGCGCCTGCACCCGGGCGAACGTCAGGTCGGGGTCGACGGGCAACTCCTCGCCGGCCACCGGCACGGCGTACTCCTCGGTGACGTCGGCGGTCGTCGTGGTCCGGGTCGTCGTCCCGGCGTCGGTCGTCGGGGCAGACGGGTCGGACGCCGGAGTCGGAGTCTCGGTCTCCGGCTCGGTCGTCCGGAACGCGCCGGAGTCCGTGCCACAGCCGGCGAGCACGAGGGAAAGCACGAGGGCCAGGGCGGCGAGTCGCCGACGGGTCGCCATACCTACGATTACGCGAGAGCGACCAAAATACTACCGCTGAGACGGCTGTTCGGCCGGGCGAACCCGCCCGCCGGTCAGGCGGACGATGCCGAGCCAGCGCTCCTCGTGGGCGACCGCCGCCGCCCGCCGGCGGAGCGCCGCCCGGGCGGCCGTCATCCGCTCGAACAGGCGCTCGTGCGGCGAGTCGTCGTAGCGGAGTTGCAGGGTCGACGGCGTCGAGAGGACCGTCACCGCGCGGAACGCGGCGTTGACCGGCGCGGCGACCCGCCGCTCGGAGCGCGCGGCGTCGAGCAGGACGACGGTGCCGTCCGGCTCCACCAGGTCGCACCAGTCGTCGACCGTTCCGGCCGGGTCGGCGAGCATCCCGACGACGAACGACGCGAGGACGCCGTCGACGCCCCCGGCGACCGGCGGCCGCGCGGCGTCCCCGCGGACGACGTGGACGTTCCCCCAGCCGCGGCGCTCGACCAGCCCGCGGGCGCGGTCGAGGACGGGGCCGGTGAAGTCGACGCCGACGACGGTCCCCTCGGGGCCGACGCGCTCGCGGAGGTACGGCAGGTTCGCGCCGGTGCCACAGCCCATCTCGACGACGGTGTCGCCGGGCGAGAGGTCGAGCGCGGCGGCGGCCCGCTCGCGCAGGCGGGCGACGCCGGGCGTGTACCGCGCGATGCCGTCGTACAGCGCCGCCCAGCGCCCGTAGAACGACTGCGCCGTCGCCGCCCGGCCCATCTACACCAGCTCCCCGACGCGCTCGGCGACCGTCTCGGCGTCCGGCCCGAGCAGGTAGACGATCGGTTCGACGCCGTAGCCGCCGGTCTGGTACAGCACGTCGGCGCCGGGCGCGTCGCCGAGCGCCGCGGCCACCGCCTCGTCGGTCGGCCGGTCGCCGTCGAACTCGACGGTCGAAAGCCCCGCGTCCGCCAGCCGGTCGACGATGTCGGGGTCGTAGCGGACGTTCAGCGCCGCCCGGGCGTCGCTCCCGGCGCGCCGCGCGGAGAGCAACACCGTGGCGACGTGCTCGCTGACGCCGAACTCCGGCTCGCTCGGCACCGTCGCGCGGCCCTTCACGTCGAAGATGCGGCCGGGCACGCCCGCCACGTCGTCGAGGTCGGCGGCGTCGGGCGTGCAGACGACGAGGTTCGACCCGACGGCCGGGATCAGCGTGGCGAACCCGCTCGTGTTCTCAAGCCGACGGAGGCCGCGCCGGAGCGACGAGAGCACGCGCTCGGTCGTCCGCAGTTCGCTCTCGGGGTCGTGGACGCGAAAGGAGCCGTCGTACTCCGCGAGTTCGGGCATCGCCTCCTCGTGGAGCCGCGCGAGCACGTCGCCGTCCTCCAGCCGGCGGATCAGCACCTCCGCCTCGACGAGCGCCTGCACCGGCGACATCCCGCCCTCGGTCAGCCCCTCGCCCACGCGCTCGACGAGGTCCTGCACGCGCTCGTCCTCCGTGAACTCCGCGCGACGGGCCACGTCGCCGTGGGCGTACTTCGACACCGCCGACTGGCTGATGCCGAGCGCCTCGGCCACCTCGCTCTGTGTCAGCCCGCGGTCGCGCAGGTCCTCGGCGAGCATCGACCGGAGCGTCGGGAGGAACTCCTCGACGACGATCTCCTCGACGAACTTCATTGGTCCCCTCCGAACTCGCTGTCGCCACCGATCCGGGAGGCCTGTGGCCCGTCCTGGTCCTGGTACTTCGAACCGCGGTCGCTCCCGTACGGGCGCTCGGCGGGCGACTTCATCTCCGTGAAGATGAGCTGGGAGATGCGCATGCCCGGCGTCAGCGCGACGGGCGCGGTGCCGAGGTTCGACAGTTCGAGCGTGATCTGGCCGCGGTAGCCGGGGTCGACGACGCCCGCCGTCGCGTGGACGACGACGGCCAAGCGGCCCAGCGACGAGCGCCCCTGGACGTGCGCGAGCAGGTCCGGCGGTATCTCGACCCGCTCTTTCGTCGTCCCGAGCACGAAGTCGCCGGGGTGGAGGACGAACTCGTCACCCTCGTCGACGACCGTCTCGTCGACGTACTCGTCGACCTCCGCCTCGGCGTCCGGGTGGATGCAGGGGATGTTCGTCCGCTGGAACTCCAGGAATTCGCGGCCGAGCCGGAGGTCGACGCTCGCGGGCTGTATCTGCAGGTCCGGGTCGTCGAGCGGCGCGACGACGAGGTCGCCCTCCTCCAGCCGCCGCAGGATGTCCGCGTCCGAGAGGATCATACGCGGTAGGAGCGAGGCGAGGGGCCTAAAGCCCCCGGTCCGGGAGCGGTGCGTCCGCGCCGTCGCGCCGGCCTGTCAGCCGTGCAGGTAGATCTCCCGCGCGCTGTCCTGGTCGTCGAGTTCGTAGCCGCAGACGCTGCACGTGTAGGAGCTTCCGGCGACGATGTCCAAGTCGTCCAGCAGGTCCGAACCGCAGTCCTCGCACTCGTAGATCGAGTATCCGATCGGGCCGCCGGAGTCGTCGTCCTCGGACGCAGTTCGCGCGCTCGACGCGACGGCGCCCGCGTGTCGGGTGTTGCCCGGTCCGGCGGCGCGGTTCTGGTCCAGCAGGTCGAACCGGCCGTGGGGGTTCTCGTCGTAGAATCGCTTGGCTGCGACGGCCGCCTCGCGGACGTTGGGGTTCCGTTCCTTGCCGAGCGTGCGGAGCATCTCGTCGGGCGCGTCGTCGACCGTCGACAGCTCCGCGAGCGCGACCGCGACGCGCTTGCGGTATTTCGCGTCGCCCGTTTCGGCCGCCGATTCGAGTACTTCGACGAGTTCGGGGACGAAGTCGCGGTTGTTCCGTGCGATGTGCGACAGCGCCATCAGGCGGTGGAAGCCCATCTCGGTGGGGTCGCCGAACAGCCGGTCCCAGTACGGCTCGTAAACCTCGGGGTCCGCGAAGGCGAAGCGCTCTATCGCGCGCCACGGCGGGTACCCCTGGTCGACCAGGTCAAAACAGAGCGACGCGACCTCCTCGGGAGTGTAGTCGAGGCCGTCGAGGGCCTCCTCCTGATCCCCGGGATCGACGACGCCGAGTTCCAGCGACATCCTGATCCGTTTGAGTCCCTCGTCGGGCGTGTCGTCGAGGTCCGTGTCGTCGATCATCCGCACCATCTTCGTGGCGGCGGCCGACGCATTCCCTCGGCCGTTCCGGATCGCTTTGGTGATCTCGATCGGCTCGTCCAGATCTTGCCACGCCGGGTACTCGGCGTTCTCCTCCCGTCGCCGGGCGAGGACGGCGGCGACGACCGAGAGCGCCATCCACAGCGCCGGCATATTTCCGGTCGACGCCCGGGCAGAGTCGCCGCCGAAGGCGACGGCCGCGATCAGAATGCCGTTTATCAGAGTCATCGGGAAGACGGAGAGCATCAGCCCCGGGATCCCGAACTCCTTGTACAGCCGCCGCGGGACCCAGAGGTACGCGTCGTACGGCAGCGCGATGAGGCGGCGGATCATCCTTCGGTACCTCCGCCGGGTCGGTGCGAGCGACAGCGAGCGGTCGGATGCTGGGTCGCCATGCGGATCTACCGTGTACTGTAATACTACCGATGATTAAGCGTTCCGGCGGTCGCTGGTGGCCCACCGCTTCAGCCGTACATGTAGATCTTCCGCGCGCCGTCCTGGTCGTCGAGTTCGTGGCCGCAGACGCTACAGGAGTACGAACTCGTGGAGACGATGTCCAAGTCGTCCCACAGGTACGTCCCGCAGTCCTCGCACTGGTAGAGCGAGTGGCCGATCCGCCCGCCGGAATCGTCGTCGTCGGGAGCCGTCCGCGTGCTCGGCGCGACGACGCCGGCGTGTGGCGTGCCGCCCGGCCCCGCGGCGCGGCTCTGGTCCAGTAGGTCGAACCGGCCGTGAGAGTTCTCGTCGTAGAACCGCTTGGCTGCGACGGCGGCCTCGCGCACGTCGGGGTCCCGGCCCTTGCCGAGCTTTCGAAGGGGTTCGTCGGGCGCGTCGTCGACCGTCGAGAGTTCCGCGAGCGCGACCGCGACGCGCTTGCGGCGCTTCGTGTCGCCCGTCTCGACGAGCGGTTCGAGCGCCTCGACGAGTTCGGGGACGCGCTCGGGATCGTTGCGTGCGATGTGGCAAAGCGCCATCAGTCGGTGGAACTTCATCTCGGCGGGGTCGCCGAACAGGCGGTCCCAGTACGGCTCGTAGACCTCGGGGTCGGCAAAGGCGAAGCGCTCTATTGCGCGCCACGGCGGGTGTCCGCGGTCCACGAGGTCGAAACAGAGCGACGCGACCTCCTCGGGGCTGTACTCGGCGTTGTGGAGTGCTCGCTCCTGATTCCCGGGGTCGACGACGCCGAGTTCGAGTGACTTGCTGATCCGTTCGAGTCCCTCGTCGGGCGTGTCGTCGAGGTCCGTTTCGCCCAGGATCCGCAACACGTTGCTCCCGCTCGCCGTCGCGTCCCCGCTCCCGTCCCGGATGGCGACGCTGATATCGAACGGGTCGTGAAGCTCCGTCCACGCCGGCCGGTCGGCGTGTTCCTCCCGACGGCGGCCGAGGACGACGGCGACGGCGGTGAGGGCAATCGGCACGGCCAGCATCGGACCGGACCACAGGTTTCCCGCCCGTGAGGGGTCGATGTTGACCGCGGCGTACGCGACGAGACCGACGTTGATCATCGCCATCGGGAACAGGGAGATCAGCAGCCCCCAGTTCCCGAACTGGCGGTACAGCCGCCGCGGGATCCAGAGGTACGCGTCGTAGGTCAGCGCGACGAGGCGGCGGATCATCCGACGGCACCCTCCCCACGGCGGCAAGCGGTCGGACTCCGCGACGCCACTGTGACGGCCCGGACGGTCTCCATGTGGGTCTACCGCCTACTGTAATACTGCCGATAATTAAGCGTTCCGGCGGCCCCGGGCGATAGTCAGGGCTAAAGGCGCTGCCCCGCACGTACGAGCCATGAAGCAGGCCATCGTCGCCCGCACCGACATCGGCATGGGGCAGGGGAAACTCGCCGCGCAGGTCGCCCACGCGTCGCTGTCGGCCTACGAGGACGCCGACAGCAGGACGCAGTCGGAGTGGAAGGGCAGCGGCCAGAAGAAGGTCGTCCTGAAGGCAGACGGCGAGTCCCAGATCTTCGAACTCGCCGACGTGGCGGAGCGCGAGGGCCTCCCGCACGCGGTCGTCCGCGACGCCGGGCACACGCAACTCGACCCGGGGACCGTCACGGCGCTGGCCGTCGGTCCCGGACACGAGCGCGTCGTCGACGAGGTGACCGGCGACCTCTCGCTGTTCTGATGCGCCCGGCACACCCCCGCGAGCGCGAAGTCGGGATGGCGTACTACGTCAGCGACGCGGACGGCACGGGCGGCCGCCTCCGCGAGGCCGACGGCGACTTCCGGGTCCGGGAACTGGAACGGTTCGACGCGGAGCCGGTCGACGCCGACCCCGGATCGTACAACCACCTCGTCCTGCGCGTCACGCTGTCGGGCTGGGACACGAACGACTTCGCGAAGCGGCTGTCGGACGCGCTGGGGATCAGCCGCGAGCGCGTCGCCTGGGCCGGCACCAAGGACAAGTACGCCGTCACGACCCAGCTGTTCAGCGTCGCCGGGGTCGACCCTGACGACCTCCCCGACGTCCGGGACGCCGACGTGGAGGTGGTCGGCCGCGCCGGACGGTCGATCGAGTTCGGCGACCTCGCTGGCAACGAGTTCGAGATAGCCGTCACCGACCCGGCGGCCCCGGACAACGCCGAAGCGGTCGCCGACGACCTCCGGGCGTTCGGCGGCGGCACGGCCGCCGCCCCCAACTTCTTCGGTCAGCAGCGGTTCGGCAGCAAGCGGCCGGTCACCCACGAGGTCGGCCTCCGCGTCGTCCGCGAGGACTGGGCGGGCGCGGTGATGGCGTACCTCGGCAACCCCCGCGAGAGCGAGCCGGAGGGAACCCGGGAAGCCCGGGAGTTCGTCGAGGAGACGCGCGACTGGGCGGCCGCTCTGGAGCGGTTTCCCCGCCGCCTCGGCTACGAGCGCTCAATGCTCCACGCGCTCGTCGAGACGGGCGGGACGGAGCCGGCGGACTTCCGGGCGGCGCTGGAGGAGGTCCCGTCGAACCTCCAGCGGCTGTTCGTCCACGCCGCGCAGTCGTACGCGTTCAACCGGATCCTGAGCGAGCGCCTCGACCGGGGGCTCCCGTTCGACCGCCCCGTCGAAGGGGACGTGGTCTGCTTCGCGGACACGGACGCGCCGGACGGGCTCGCGCTCCCCGACACCGACCGCCTCCAGCGCGTCACCGCGGACCGCGTCGATACCGTCGCCCGCCACTGCGAGCGCGGCCGTGCGTTCGTCACCGCGCCGCTGGTCGGCACCGAAACGGACCTCGGCGACGGCGAGCCGGGCGATATCGAGCGCGCCGTCCTCGACGACCTGAACCTCTCGCCGGGCGACTTCGACCTCCCGGGGGAGTTCGGGTCGACGGGGACGCGGCGGGCCGTGCTGGTCCGCACGGACCTGTCCGTCGAGCGCGACCCGCTCCGTTTCTCCTTCACCCTCCCGAAGGGGTCCTACGCCACGGTGATTCTGCGGGAGTTCCTCAAATGTGACCCGCTGGACCTGGGGTGAGGCTGCGCGACGACCCGTCAGCGCCGTCCAGTCGCGGATGGGTCAAACGCCCGTCGTACCTTCCACGAAGTATATGCTCGAACGGGACGGACGAGCCACCATGCGACGACGCCGTCTCCTGCGAGCCCTCCCCGCGGCCGCCGTCGCCGCGACCGCCGGCTGCGGCGCCGCCGGCGGGTTCGGCGGCGACGACCCGACGAGCGGCTCCACGGAGCGCACCGCGACGGACGAACCAGCCGACGAACCGGACCCGGGGGCGTTCCCACCCGGCGAAGCCGACGACGTAACGCGCGTCGTCTGGTACGGCAACGCCGGCGACGACCGGATGTCCCTCGAACCCTCGTCGAGCGAGGGGAGCCTCCCCGCCGAGTTCTCGTTCGCGCTGGAGAACACGTCCGAAACGACGTTCAACTCGAACTTCCACTCGTGGCTCCTGGCCAAGCAGGTCGGCGACCGGTGGTACCGCGTCGCGCCGCGGTACGTGCCCCAGCCGCTGATGACGCTGCCGCCGGGCGAGCGCCACCGGTGGCACCTCTCGGTCGACGGCGAACACCCCAACCCGATACGGGCCTTCTCGGGCGGTACCGAGGAGGTGTCGGTGAGCGGCCTCGGCGGCGGCATCTACGCGTTCGCCATCGACGGCTGGTTTGAGGATCGGAACCACGAGGACAAGACCGCCTTCGCCGCCCGGATCGAACTCGGCGGCGACGAGATCAGGCCCGTCCCCTCCGCCGCCGTCGAGGGCACTTCCCGCGACGGAAGCGTAGTGACGGTGCGGGCGGAGGGGTACAACGAGGACAGCGAGGATGCCCGCCCGGCGACGTACGTCCTGCGGCGGGTCGACGGGGCGTTCGCCGACGCCCGGCGGTTGATCCCCGAGCAGGTCGTCCGGCGGTGGCCCCTCAACGACGCGCTGGCCCACGTCGGGCCCGACGTCGACGAGGTGCGGATCGAGGCGAAGACGGCCACACACCCGCCGTTCGGCGTGCAGGAGGACGCGCCGCCGATCCGGTACCGCGGCGGGACGTTCGCGGTGAGCGCGACCGAACGCTGAGCGGAGCCGACGGGGTGAACGTTTACGTACGAAGCCGCGGCCACCCCGCGGCGTGGTCGACGTACCGACGGCGAAGCGGGCGCTCGCGGCGCTGGCGCGTGGCGAGCGCGCCGGGGACCGCGAGGTGGTCCGACGCGCGTCCGCCGCGACCGAGGACGTAGCGCACGCCGCGGCGTTCGTCGAGACGGTGGGGCTCGACAGGTTGCGGGAGGCGGTCCGGGACGCGTCCGACCGGCGGATGCGCCGCCGCGGCGCCCGCGCGCTCGCGGAGTTCGAACGGTTTCGACGGGCGGCACACGGCGACGGGGACGGCCGCCCCCGCGACGGCAGCGACCGCGCTCGCGGAACCGATATAAGACCCGATCGCCAAGGTCGTGACACATGACACGGGTGATCCACACGGGCGACACCCACGTTGGGTACCAGCAGTACCACTCGCCCGAGCGCCGCCGGGACTTCCTGCGGGCCTTCGAGCAGGTGCTTTCCGACGCCCGCGAGGACGACGTCGACGCCGTCGTCCACGCCGGGGACCTGTTCCACGACCGCCGCCCCGACCTCCGGGACCTCCAGGGCACCGTCGCGGCGCTGCGCTCGCTCCGGGACGCCGGGATTCCCTTCCTCGCCGTCGTCGGCAACCACGAGGGCAAGCGCGACGGGCAGTGGCTCGACCTCTTCGAGGACCTCGGGCTGGCGACGCGGCTGGGCGACGCGCCGCACGTCGTCGGCGACACCGCGTTCTACGGGCTTGACTACGTCCCCGAGTCCCGCCGCGACGACCTCGACTACGACTTCGAACCGCACGACGCCGACCACGCCGCGCTGGTCGCCCACGGCCTGTTCGAGCCGTTCGGCTACGCCGACTGGGACACCGAGCGCGTGCTGACGGAGGCGTCTGTCGACTTCGACGCGATGCTGCTCGGCGACAACCACCACCCCGACCGCGCCGAAGTGGCGGACACGTGGGTGACGTACTGCGGGTCGACCGAGCGCGCGAGCGGGAGCGAACGCGAGGACCGCGGCTACAACATCGTCCGCTTCGGCGACGAGGCCGGCTCCGGCGGCGTCTCGATCACCCGCCGCGGCCTCGACGCCACCCGCGACTTCGCGTTCGTCGACGTGGACCTCGCGGACGGCGAGGGCGTCGAGCGCGTCCGCGAGCAGGTGCGCCAGCACGACCTGGAGGACGCCGTGGTGCTGGTCACGATAGACGGCGACGGCGAGCCGATCACCCCGGCCGCGGTCGAGGAGTTCGCGGCCGAACAGGGCGCGCTCGTCGCCCGGGTCAACGACCGGCGCGACCGCGAGACGGAGGAGGCCGAGACGTCTGTCTCCTTCGCCGACCCGGACGACGCCGTCCGCGAGCGCGTCCGCGAACTCGGCATCAGCGAGGCAGCCCGCGACATCGACGAGACGGTGCGGGCGAGCAAGGTGGCCGACTCGAACGTCCGCGAGGAGGCGTCCCGCCGCGTCCGCGACCTGATCGACGGGGACCCGGCGGCGTTCGATCGGGTCCCCGACGAGGACGACGGGGGTGACGGGGCTGCGGACGACACCGCGGCCGAGCGCGACGGTTCGACCGACGGCGACGAGGCGGCCCGGCCCGAACAGGCGGACGACGCGACGAGCGGGAGCGACGACGGGGCCGCGGCCGACGCGGACGCCGACGAGGCGGTCGCGGACGGCGACGGCCAGGCGTCGATGGAGGAGTACCTGTGAAGTTCGAGCGCGTCCGCCTCCGGAACTTCAAGTGCTACGGCGACGCCGAACTCCGGCTCGACCCCGGCGTGACCGTGATCCACGGCGTCAACGGCAGCGGGAAGTCCTCGCTGCTGGAGGCCTGCTTCTTCGCGCTGTACGGGTCGAAGGCCCTCGACGACCGCACCCTGGAGGACGTGATCACAAACGGCGAGGAGGAGACGGAGGTCGAACTCGACTTCACGCACGACGGCGGCAGCTACTCCATCGAGCGCCGCGTGCGGCTGTCGGGTGACCGCGCCCAGACGGCGACGTGCGTCCTCGAAACCCCCGACGGCACCGTCGAGGGCGCGCGGGCGGTGCGAAGCGAGGTCGCGTCGCTGTTGCGGATGGACAACGAGGCGTTCGTCAACTGCGCGTACGTCCGGCAGGGCGAGGTGAACAAGCTCATCCACGCGTCGCCAAGCGACCGGCAGGACATGATCGACGACCTGCTCCAGCTCGGCAAGTTAGAGGAGTACCGCGAGCGGGCCAGCGAGGCTCGCCTCGGCGTCGACGACGTGCTCGGCGAGCTGCGGGGCGAGCTCTCCGGGCTGGAGGAGCGGATCGAGTCCAAGGAGGCGAAGGACCTGCCGGCGCGGCTCAACGAACTGGAGACCGAGCGCAACGAGGTGGTCGCCGACGTAGAGCGCTTCGAGGACCAGCAGGCGCAGGCCGAGGAGTCGCTGGCCGACGCGAAGGAGGTACTCGCGGAACACGAGGAGAAACGCGCGGAGCTCGAAACCGTCGAGGCCGACATCGAGGACCTGCGCGAGGCCATTGCGGAGACGGAGGGGGAACGCGACGACCTCAAGGAGCGGCTCGCCGAGGAGCGCGAACGGCGCGAGGCGGCCCGCGAGGAGGGCGACGAGTTCCTCGCGGAGACCGACCTCGCCGAGGCGGACCCGGCGGGCATCGACGACCGGCTGGCCGAACTTGACGCCGACGACGAGGCGCTCCGCGACGACCTGGAGTCGATCCGCGTGGAGATAAACGACCGCGAGAACGAGGCCGAGACGCTCCGCGAGCGGGCCGACGAGCTGGAGGGCGAGGCCGACGAGAAGCGCGAGCGGGCCGGCGAACTCGCGGCCGAGATCGAGGAGGCCGAGGCCGCGGTCGCCGACCGGCGCGAGAAGGTCGCCGAGATCGACGACGAGATCGAGACGAAACGGGCGGCCTTCGACGACGCGCCGGTCGCGTTCGGCGAGGCCGAGGCGCACCTCGCCGAACTGGAGGCCGAGCGCGACGAACTGCGCGACGAGCGTCAGGAGGTGACGGCGACGCTCTCGGCCAAGCGCGACCGGCTCGACGAGGCCGAGTCGCTGCTCGACGAGGGGAAATGCCCCGAGTGCGGCCAGCCAGTCGAGGGCTCGCCCCACGTCGAGTCGATCGACGACCTCCGGGAGGCGGTCGCGGCGCTGGAGACCGAGCGCGACGATCTGCAGGAGGAGATCGCGGCGCTCGACGAGGCCGTCGAGCGCGCCGAGGCGCTCGTCGAGGCCGAGGCCACGGTCGAGCGGCTGGAGGAGAACCGCTCGAACGTGGAGCAGTTGCTCTCGGAGAAGGAGACGCAGGTCGCGGAGAAGCGGGAGCTCCGCGACGACCTGCGGGAGGAGGCCGACGAGCTGGCGGCGGAAGCCGACGGGAAGCGCGAGGCCGCGGCGGCGAAGGCCGAAGCGGCCGACGAGAAGCGCGAGGAGATCGCCGAGATAAACAAGCGACGCGGCGAGATCCGCGAGCGGGAGGATCGTCTGGAGTCGCTCCGCGCGGCTGTCGAGACGGTCGCGGACGCCGAGGACGCGATCGCGGACCTCCGGGGGAAGCGCGAGAGCAAGGCCGAGCTCAACGACGAGCGCCGCGAGCGGCTGGCGGAGAAACGCGAGCGCAAGCGGGAGCTCGCCGACGCCGTCGACGAGGAGCGCGTCGAGGCGGCCCGGGCCGAGAAGGAGCGCGCCGAGAACTACCTGGCCGACGTCGAGGAGAAGCTGTCGGAGCTCCGCGAGCGGCGCGACGAACTCGGAAGCCAGATCGGCGGCGTGGAGAACGAACTCGACGAACTCGACGAGCTGCGGGAGAAGCGCGAATCCCTGGAGGAGCGCCGCGAGCGCCTGGCGAGCTTATACGACGAGACCGAGCGCCTCCAGGAGATGTACGGCGACCTCCGCGCGGAACTGCGCCAGCGCAACGTCGAGACGTTAGAGCGGATGGTCAACGAGACGTTCGACCTGGTCTACCAGAACGACTCGTACGCGCGCATCGAACTGGACGGCGAGTACGAGCTGACGGTGTATCAGAAGGACGGCGAGGCGCTGGAACCGGAACAGCTCTCGGGCGGCGAGCGCGCGCTGTTCAACCTGAGCCTGCGCTGTGCGATCTACCGCCTGCTGTCCGAGGGGATCGAGGGGACCGCGCCGATGCCGCCGCTCATCCTCGACGAGCCGACGGTGTTTCTCGACTCCGGCCACGTCTCCCAGCTGGTCGAACTCATCGAGTCGATGCGGGACCTGGGCGTCGAGCAGATCATCGTCGTCAGCCACGACGACGAACTCGTCGGCGCGGCCGACGACGTCGTCCGGGTCGAGAAGGACGCGACGAGCAACCGGTCGTCGGTGGCGCGGGAGCGGCGGGCGCTCCCGCTGGACTGACCCGGCGGGCGGCGTTGAGTCAGTCGCCGCCCCGGAGCGCGTCGAGCGCCTCGGCCGCGGTTTCGGTCGCGGCGTAGCCGCGCTCGCCGCCGACGCGAGCCTCCTCGACCAGCCCGGCGGCGCGGAACTCCGCGAGCAGGCCGTGCAGGTCGCTCTCGCAGAGGTCGTACGCGCCGAGGAGGTCGCGGATGGCGACCGGGCCGCGGTCCGCCAGTTCGGCGAGCAGCCCCAGCGATCGGTCGTCGTGGGCCGCGGCGACGACGCGCCGGACGGCGGGCGGGACGCCGGCCGCCGCGGTTTCGAGCGGCGAAACGTCGTCAAGGGGTGCGATGGCGTCGTTATCGACGTAGCGCTCCTCCCCGGTGGCGGGGTCGCGGACGAGGCTGCTCTCGGCCGACTGCTTGACCAGCAGGTAGCGGTCGCCGGACTCGTCGCGAACTGTTCGCATGAACTGAGGGTTGGTCGGTCCCGCGGTTAGGCGTTGCGGGACGGTCAGACCTGCTCGCGCAGCGACAGCGTCTTCGACGTCTCGAGCCACGCGAGCGGGTTCTCCGCGTCGTAAAACACGACGCCCCCCTCGGTCTCGTAGGCCTCGACCGAGTCGATACCGTCCGGTTCGGGCAGGTCCCGGCTGTGCTCGCCGTGAGCGCTCGCGTGGTCGGTCATCGTTGTGCTCCAACCCATGTTATATTTTCACACACTAAATGTCTTGTTGCTGGCGCGGTGTCACGTCCGCCGACCGGGTAACCCAGACGTTTTTATCGGCGGGTGCCAACCGGCGTCCATGACTGATTCGGGCCAGACGGGGCTCGGCGACTTCGGGGACGGCGGCGACGAGCGGCCCGCCGAGGAGGCGGCGGCCGTCGCCGGCAACGGCGGCGGGTCGTCCGTCGAGGTCGTCAACCCGCTGGAGGAGGCGGTACCGGAGGCCGACGGAACGGTCGACCTCACGGTGATGCAGGTCGACTACACCATCGTCGGGAGCGGGGAGGACGAGCGACCGATCATCCACGTGTTCGGGCGCACCGCCGACGACGAACTGGAGCACGTCCGCGTGCTCGGCTTTCGGCCGTACTTCTACGCGCCGACCGCGAACCTCGACGCGGAGAAACTGGACGACGACCGCATCACCGGCACGGAGGCGGGCCACGAGAGCATCCGGGGGGAGGAACTGACGAAGGTGTTCGGCCGGACGCCGCGGGACGTCGGGAACATCCGCGACCGGTTCGACCACTACGAGGCGGACATCCTGTTCCCGAGTCGCTTTCTCATCGACAAGGACGTCGGTAGCGGGATCCGCGTGCCCGAGCGGCGGGCCGACGACGGCAGCCTGCTCGTGCCACACGACGAGGTCGAGCCCGTCGAGGGCGAGGCGACGCCGCGGGTCAACACCTTCGACATCGAGGTCGACGACCGCTCGGGCTTCCCCGAGGACGGCGAGGAGCCGATCGTCTGCCTGACGAGCTACGACTCCTACGACGAGCAGTACGTCGCGTGGCTGTACGACGCGCCGGTCGGCGGCGTCGACGCGCCCGAGGCGCTGTCCGAGTACGAGCCGATCGGCGACGACGCCGACATCGAGGTGCGCACCTTCGACGAGGAGGAGGCGATGCTCGACGCGTTCGTCGGGTACATCGAGCGGACCGACCCCGACGTGCTAACGGGGTGGAACTTCGAGGACTTCGACGCGCCGTACTTCCTCGACCGGCTGGAGACGCTCGCGAGCTACGACCACGACTACGACCTCTCGATCGAGCGCCTCTCGCGCGTCGGCGAGGTGTGGCGCAGCGACTGGGGCGGGCCGGACGTGAAGGGCCGGGTGGTGTTCGACCTGCTGTACGCCTACAAGCGGACGCAGTTCACCGAACTGGAGTCCTACCGGCTGGACGCCGTCGGCGAGCAGGAACTGGGCGTCGGCAAGGAGCGCTACCCCGGCGACATCGGCGACCTCTGGGAGGACGACCCCGAGCGCCTGCTGGAGTACAACGTCAGGGACGTGGAACTCTGCGTCGAACTCGACCGCAAGCAGAACATCGTCGACTTCTGGGACGAGGTGCGTTCGTTCGTCGGCTGCAAGCTAGAGGACGCGACGACGCCCGGCGACGCGGTCGACCTGTACGTCCTCCACAAGGTCCACGGCGACTTCGCGCTCCCCTCCAAGGGCAAACAGGAGAGCGAGGACTACGAGGGCGGCGCGGTGTTCGACCCGATCACGGGCGTCCGGGAGAACGTGACGGTGCTGGACCTGAAGTCGCTGTACCCGATGTGCATGGTGACGACGAACGCCAGCCCCGAGACCAAGGTCGACCCCGAGACGTACGACGGCGACACGTACGTCGCACCCAACGGGACCCACTTCCGGAAGGAGCCGGACGGCATCATCCGGGAGATGGTCGACGAACTGCTCGCCGAGCGCGAGGCGAAAAAGGAGCGCCGGAACGAGTACGACCCGAACAGCCAGGCCTACGAGCGGTTCGACCGCCAGCAGGCCGCGGTGAAGGTCATCATGAACTCGCTGTACGGCGTGCTGGGCTGGGACCGGTTCCGGCTCTACGACAAGGAGATGGGCGCTGCCGTAACCGCCACCGGCCGCGAGGTGATCAACTTCACCGAGTCCGCCGCCAACGAGGTAGGTCACGAGGTTGCCTACGGCGACACGGACAGCGTCATGCTCGAACTCGGGGGCGACGTCTCCGTCGACGAGGCCATCGAGCAGTCCTTCGAGATAGAGGAACACATCAACGCCTCGTACGACGAGTTCGCCAGCGAGGAACTGAACGCCGATGAGCACCGCTTCCAGATCGAGTTCGAGAAGCTGTACCGGCGGTTCTTCCAGGCCGGCAAGAAAAAGCGGTACGCCGGCCACATCGTCTGGAAGGAGGGCAAGGAGGTCGACGACGTCGACATCACGGGGTTCGAATACCAGCGCTCGGACATCGCACCGATCACCAAGCGCGTCCAGAAGGAGGTCATCGACCGGATCGTCCACGGGGAGGACCGGGAGGCGATCAAGGAGTACGTCCACGACGTGATCGAGGACTTCCAGCGCGGCAACGTCGACCTGGACGACGTGGGCATCCCCGGCGGCATCGGCAAGCGCCTCGACAACTACGACACCGACACGGCGCAGGTCCGAGGCGCGAAGTACGCCAACGCCTTCCTCGGGACGAACTTCGCGCGCGGGAGCAAGCCCAAGCGGCTCTACCTGAAGAAGGTCCACCCCGCCTTCTTCCGCCGGATGGAGGACGAGGAGGGGTTCGACCCGCAGCACGACCCGCTGTACGGCGAGTTCAAGCGTGACCCCGACGTCGTCTGCTTCGAGTTCGCCGACCAGGTGCCCGAGGAGTTCGAAGTCGACTGGGACAAGATGCTCGACAAGACGCTGAAGGGGCCGATCGCCCGCATTCTGGAGGCGCTCGACGTCTCCTGGGAGGAGGTCAAGTCGGGGCAGGAACAGACCGGACTCAGCAGCTTCATGTAGACTCACCGGTCGCTATCTCGAACCGCGCGCCGCCGTCCGTCCCTTCAGTCACGGTGATGCGCCAGTCGTGTGCCTCGACCGCCATCCGGACGATCGAGAGTCCGAATCCGGTCCCGTCGTCCGCCGACGTGTGGCCTCGGTCGAAGACCGCCTCGCGGTCCGCCGTGGGGATGCCGGGGCCGTTGTCCTCGACAAAGAAACCGTCGGCCGTCGTACCGACCCGGACCGTAACGTCGTCCCCACCGTGTTCGATCGCGTTTCGATAGAGGTTCTCGAAGATCTGCAGCAGTTGGGAGCGGTCGGCCCTCACCTGCTTTCGAACGTCGTTCTCCAGGGTCGCTTCCCGCGTGTCGACGTAGTTCCACGCCTCGTCGGCGACCCGAGAGAGGGCCACGTCCTCGGGGTCGTCGACGCTCCGACCCTGCTTCGCCATCGTCAGCATCTCGTCTATTATCCCTTCCATCCTGTCGAGGCTCTCCTCCATCTCGTCGAAGTGCCGAGGGTCGCCGGTCTCTCGCGCCAGGTCTAGGTAGCCGTCGATCACGTTGAGCGGGTTCCGGAGGTCGTGGCTGACGATGGAGGCGACCTCTTCGAGCCGTTCGTTCTTGCGCTCCAGTTCCGTCGACCGGCGTTCGAGCGCGCGCTGGCGCAGGACCTGGTCGGTGACGTCGGTGAACATGATGAGCCGGCCGACGCCCCGGTCCTCGTCGACCCGGATCGGGGAGATGGTGACGTCGAACCAGCGCTGCTCGGTCCCGCAGTCGTGAGAGAGACGCGTCCGCGTGTCGAATTCGTCCACGAGTGGTTCCGCCGACGGGACGTGGTCCGAGACCAGCGTCGACAGCTTCGTCCCCACGAGCGCGGACGGATCCGGGCCGACGATGGCTGCGCCGCGCTCGTTCGCGTCGACGATCGTATCCTCGGTGTCCACGACGAGCACGCCGGCTTCGACGCTATCGAACACCGTGCTACGGGCGATCGGAATGAGGTCTAACAACCGGTAACGGTACACCGCGGTCGCGAGCATCACCCCGGCGACAGCGAAGGCGAAGGGCGTCCCGTCGACCGCCGTCACCCCGACGAAGTACGCGGCGTTGGTCACCACCGGGACCGTGATCGCGACGAGTACCGTCGCCGCCTGACCGCGGTACCGTTCGTCCCGGCGACGGCGGAACGACGCGACGAACAGGTAGATCGCGGCGACGATGAGCGCGTAGTCGTAGACGCTGTACACCACCGCCCACGGTCCCGGGGTTACCTCGGTGAACAGGCCGCCCGCCTGCCCGATGTCCCGTCGCACGAGGTGGTGAAGGTGATTCGTCCAGGTGAGGACGTTAGTCAGCGCCGGAATCACGAACAGGGCGGCGATCCGGCGGGGTCGCCGCCAGTCGTCGCGCCCCGTGTACTCCGCCGCGAACAGGAACAGCAGCGGCGAGATGAGCGTGGGACCCAGCACACGAACGTTGTTCCAGAAGGCGGCGGTCGCCGCTCCCGAACTAGTGATCTGGAGCGCGTACGCGCAACACCACACGGCCGTGGCGACTAGGATAGTTCCGAGGAGCCGCGCGACGCGCTCCGACCACCGTCGGAGCGTCGACAGGAACACCAACACCATGGCAACACCGGACACGAACAGCAGGGCCACGTACGACGCCGACAGCGTGATCGATCCCCCGGGAGCGGCCCAACTCACGGTTCGTTCGTCACCAAGATAGGTCCGTCCTTTCGACTGATCTGGTATATTTGTTTGGGCTACACATAGCCCGTAGTCGACGGAGCAGCCATCCAGGCCGCGGGTAGCGGCGCGGCCGGGAAGAGCAGTACTAACAGCGATCTATCGGCGAGTTAACCGACACTGATCCCTGGATCCGGCACTCCATCATCTGCGCTCTTGACGGTCATCGGCAGCGCTGATCCCCCGCGGTTGTTTCTGGTTCTGAAAATCTATTTCCCACAGGACGAAAACGAATACGGCGAAATGCGAAAGCATTATGCGTGGTACGGGCCTTGATAGAGGTACCAGAGGAGTACCCAGTATGGCACAATTAGAGCTCAGCAATCTCCACGCGGAAGTCGCCGAAGAGGGCGTAGACGAGCAGATTCTCAAGGGTGTCGACCTCACGGTCGAGTCCGGCGAGATCCACGCGCTGATGGGACCGAACGGCAGCGGGAAGTCCACGACAGCGAAGGTCATCGCGGGTCACCCCGCCTACGAGGTCACCGACGGCGAGGTGCTGCTCCACCTCGAGGAGGGTGACTTCGGCGGGGACTTCGATATCCCCGAGGACAAGCGCACGTGGGACCTGCTCGACCTCGAACCGAACGAGCGCGCCGCGCTCGGTATCTTCCTCGGCTTCCAGTACCCTGCCGAGATCGAGGGCGTCACGATGACGAACTTCCTCCGGACGGCGCTGAACGCCAAGCTCGAGGAGCGCGAGGAGCTCTTCGAGGACGAGGACGACGAGGACGAATCCGAGGAGGAAGCCGGCTACGAGTCCTCCCCGATGGAGGGCCCCGCCGACGAGGGCGAGGTCGGCGTCGCCGAGTTCCAGCAGATCCTCTCCGAGAAGATGGAGCAACTGGACATGGACGAGCGGTTCGCCCAGCGCTACCTCAACGCCGGCTTCTCCGGCGGCGAGAAGAAACAGAACGAGGTGCTTCAGGCCGCCATCCTCGAGCCGTCGATCGCCGTCCTCGACGAGATCGACTCCGGGCTCGACATCGACCGCCTGCAGGACGTCTCGAAGGGGATCAACGCGCTCCGCGACGAGCAGGGCACCGGCGTCCTCCAGATCACGCACTACCAGCGCATCCTCGACTACGTCGAACCCGACCGCGTCCACGTCATGCTCGACGGCGAAGTCGCCGAGAGCGGCGGCGCGGAACTGGCCGAGAAGCTCGAGGACGAGGGGTACGACTGGGTCCGCGAGCAGGTGTACGGCACCGCGTAACCGGATTCAACTAGAACCAACGCTATAAGGCCAGGACGGTAACCAACGAACAACAACAATGAGTTCAGATCAAGACCACCTGAAAGAGACGGACACCGAGAAGCGCTTCGAGTTCAAGAAAGAGGAGAGCGCTGCGGTGACGTCCGACAAGGGACTGACCGAGGAAGTCGTCCGCATGATAAGCGACGACAAGGACGAACCGGAGTGGATGCTCGAGCGGCGCCTCCGCGCGCTCAAGCAGTACCAGGAGATGCCGATGCCGACCGACTGGCCCGGCCAGCCGGACCTGTCGGAGCTGGACGTCGAGGAGATCGTTCCCTACATCCGCCCCGACGTCGACAAGCGCGAGGGCGCGGACAGCTGGGACGACCTCCCCGAGGACATCCAGGACACGTTCGAGAAGCTGGGCATCCCGGAGGCCGAGCGGAAGGCGCTCTCGGGCGTCGGCGCGCAGTACGAGTCCGAGGTCGTCTACCAGAACATGCAGGAGCAGTGGGAGGAGAAGGGCGTCATCTTCTGCAACATGGACGAGGCCGTCCAGGAACACGAGGACCTCGTGAAGGAGCACTTCATGACGAAGTGCGTCCCCCCGAGCGACAACAAGTTCGCCGCGCTCCACGGCGCCGTCTGGTCGGGCGGCTCGTTCGTGTACGTCCCCGAGGGCGTCACCGTCGAGATGCCCGTTCAGGCGTACTTCCGCATGAACAGCGAGGGGATGGGCCAGTTCGAGCACACCCTCATCATCGCCGAGGAGGGCTCGGAGGTCCACTACATCGAGGGCTGTTCGGCCCCGAAGTACGGCACCCACAACCTCCACGCCGGCGGCGTCGAGGTGTTCGTCGGCGAGGACGCCCACGTCCAGTACTCGACCGTCCAGAACTGGTCGAAGAACACGTTCAACCTGAACACCAAGCGCGCCATCGCCGAGAAGGGCGGCACGATGGAGTGGGTGTCGGGCAGCATGGGCTCGAAGGCCACGATGCTGTACCCGTCGACCATCCTCAAGGGGCGGGGCGCGACGGACAACCACATCACCATCGCCTTCGCGGGCGAGGGCCAGGACATCGACACCGGCGCGAAGGTGTACCACAACGCGCCGAACACGAAGTCGACAATCGAGTCCAAGTCCATCGCGAAGGACGGCGGCCGCACGAACTACCGCGGCCTCGTCCAGATCGCCGACGGCGCGGAGGGCTCGTCGACCGCCGTCGAATGCGACGCGCTGATGTTCGACAACGAGTCGACCTCCGACACCATGCCGTACATGGAGATCCAGGAGTCGAAGGTCGACGTCGCCCACGAGGCGACCGTCGGGAAGATCGGCGACGAGGACGTGTTCTATCTCCAGAGCCGCGGCCTCGACGACGACGACGCCAAGCAGATGATCGTCTCCGGCTTCATCGAGCCGATCACGGAGGAACTGCCCATCGAGTACGCGGTCGAACTGAACCGCCTCATCGAGCTGGAGATGGAGGGGAGCCTCGGATAACATGAGCACGCAGGTACACGCAACCATCGACGAGGGGACGGTACGGGAGCTCTCGGACTCGCTCGACGAGCCCGAGTGGCTCCTCGAAACACGGCTGGAGGCGCTGGAGGCGCTCGACGACCTCGACATGCCGTCGGTCATCCGGACGCCCGGCCGCGAGTGGACGAACCTCCACGACCTGGACTTCGAGGGCTTCGTCGACCCGCTGAACGCCGCGGAGGACAAGGACCAGGTCGGCCCCGACGAGGTCGAGGTCCTGCCCTTCGCCGACGCGGTCGACGAACGCGAGGACCTCGTCAAGGAGCACTTCGGCTCCGTCGTCGACCCGCAGGAGGACTACCTGACGGCGCTGTCGACGGCGCTGTTTAGCACCGGGACGGTCGTCCACGTCCCTGAGGGCGTCGACGCGGAGGACGTGACGGTCCGCACCGAGATGAACAGCCGGTCGCTGTTCAACTACACGCTGGTCGTCACCGAGGAGTCCTCGTCGGTCACGATCCTCGAACGGCAGTCCACCGGCGACGACGTCGACGGCGAGCGCTACTACAGCGGGATCGTCGAGGTCGACGCCGCCGAGAACAGCAACGTCCAGTACGGCTCGCTCCAGAACCTGGACGAGGAGACGTACAACTACACGCTCAAGCGCGGCTACGCCGACACGTACGCCACGATCGACTGGATCGAGGGCAACATCGGCTCGCGCCTGACCAAGAGCTCCGTCGAGACGTACCTCCAGGGCGACTCCTCGGAGAGCCAGATCGTCGGCGCGTTCTTCGGCCACGAGGACCAGCACTTCGACGTGAACGCCCGCGTCTGGCACGAGGCCGAGCACACCACCGCCGACCTCGTCACGCGCGGCGTCCTCGACGACGAGGCACGCTCCGTGTACGAGGGCGTCCAGGACGTCGGGACCGACGCGTGGGACACCAACTCCTACCAGCGCGAGAACACGCTGATGCTCTCCGACGAGAGCGAGGCCGACGCCTCCCCGAAGCTGATCATCAACAACCACGACACCGAGGCGTCCCACAGCGCCACGGTGGGACAGGTCGACGAGGAGGACCTGTTCTACATGGAAGCACGGGGCACCGACCCCGAGAGCGCGAAGAACATGCTCGTCGAGGGCTTCTTCGTGCCGGTGCTGGAGGAGGTCGCGGTCGACGAACTCCGCGACGACCTGCGGGACCTCGTCGCCGCGCGGCTGCGCCAGTAGCGAGGCGCGCCCGAGCGCCTCGGAAAGCGAGCGGCGACGCCGCGAGTATTGCGACGGAATCGACTTTTGCGCCGTCCGCCGGAGTAGGGAGGGTTAAGTGACCCCGGGCCGGAACCGTTGGTATGAGCCTGGGTCAACGCGTCTCGACCGACCACCAGCTCGCCCGGCTCCTGCAGATCGGGGTCGTGCTGGAGGAGGTCGTCGAGGCGCGCGCCTACCGCCACCTCGACTCCCTCTCGCCGGCCGAACGGGAGGAGCTCGACGACGAGATAGCCGAACTGCTGGAGGACGCCGCCGAGGAGTCCGAGGACCACCGGGAGCGCCTGGAGCGGCTCGTCACGGAACTCGACGCCGAAACCGTCGCCTACGAGGAGATAGAGAAGCTGGTTGAGGCCCAGTACGCCCAGACGAGTCCGGACGACTTCGACGGCGTGCTGTACGACGCGCTGTGTAACGAGGAGACCGCCTACAAGTTCTACGACGACCTCATCGAGGCCGTCGAGGCGAGCGACGCCGACTACGCGATCGACCGCGGCCGCCTGCTCGACACGCTGCGGACGATCCGCGCGGAGGAGGAGGAGGGCGTCGAAGAAGTCACCGCGATCATGGAGCGCCGAGCATGACCTGGCACACGCATTCGACGGGGGGTATCGTATGAACACCGGCGACCAGTACCTCAAGGCGATCTACCTCGCGCAGCGCCTGGAGGACGGACCGGCCGCGACCGGCACGCTCGCGGACATGCTGGAGGTCAGCCCCGCGAGCGTCAACGAGATGATCGGCAAGCTGGAGGACCGCGGCCTCGCCGACCACGAGAAGTACAAGGGCGTCACCCTCACCGACGAGGGGATCGTCCGCGCCGAGGACGCGCTCCAGACGTACTGCATCATCGAGCGGTTCCTCGCCAACGTGCTCGAAGTCCAGGAGTACCGCGAAGAGGCCCGCGCCCTGGAGAGCGTCATCGACGACACCGTCGCCGAGCGGCTCGACACCATCATCGACCGCCGCAGCGAGTGTCCCGACTGCTTCGACGCCGAGGAGGACAAGTGCGAGTACCTGGAGCCGGTGGTCGAAGGGGCCGACTGACCGGCCGCGATATCGAACGATAAGCCATAAGCCCGTCTGGCGAATATTCGGTAGCACGCTCGAGACGAGCGACGTCCCTGCCGGTGACCGGTCCGACGGACCGCGGATACCGGGAGCGAACGCCGCGAGCGAAGTCCCGTGGTGTAGTGGCCAATCATATGGGCCTTTGGAGCCCATGACGGCGGTTCGAATCCGCCCGGGACTACTAAAATATCTCACATTAAAACCGGCTAGCTCCGGCTGCGGGTGTCCGAGGGAAAGGACACGAGCTACGTCCGGCTCCGAATGGACAGCTCGGACCGGTTGATTTCGGGGAGCGGCTGGAGGTCGTCGATCTCGTCGATCGGGTCGCCATCGTACAGCGACTCGATCGTCCCCATCGTTCGGTCACGGCCGTCCCCGTGCCAGTAGCGGATGTCCTGCTCAATGAGCAGCCACGGGAGCGGTCGAAGTAGCGCCTCCGGAACGCGGCCCTCGGTGAAGTCAAACCGATCGGCGTACTCCCGGATCGCCTCGTCGGGAGCCTTGCCGGCGTGAATGTCGAAGGCTGTCCGACAGAGCGCTTCGAAAGCCTCCTGCGGGGCGTGTTCGCGCTTGTGAGCGAAGTCCGAGTAGATCTCGTCGTGCGATGGCCGCATCGTCGCGCTGTCGTCCCAGCCCTCTACGCGGACCTGATAGTCGAACCCGTTGTTGAGCTGCCCCGGGTGCTGGAGGTAGACCTCGTGGCCCGTCGACAGTCGGTCGACGTAGAAGCGGTGCGACCCCCCGTGGTAGGGGACGGTCGTTGCGAAGGTCAACACCACGCCCATCCGCTGCCTGTTCAGTGGCTCTTCCCATTCGTGTGCGTCCAGCATCGCCTCGACCGGTTCGGGATAGTCCTCGAATCCGAGTACGCGGCTTTCGGTGGTCACGATACCTGTGACCGGCCCCGTACTGATAGTCCGTTCGACACGTCTCCCAACTACCGCCCGCTCAGATCCGACCGCCCCCGCCAAACGAGCGTTCGCACGAATGGACGGCAGTCCTACCAGTCGGCGAACGGTACTGTTATCCCACGGTGATGTCTCGTTCCGCCGTATGCCGATTCGCCAACACCGTCCGCCCACGGACGAGTTCGTGGAGGACTTCATCGAGCACGCCGTTCCCTCGGCGATCCCGAACGACCGGTTCATCGACTGGGACTCGATCGACGACGATGTCGACAAGTACGAGAAACAGATCGAGGCCATCGCCGGCCTCGAAAACGCCACCGAGTCGGAGTTCGTGGAGGGGGTGGCGGACGCGCTGATGGCGGCCGACGATACCCGCGAGTGGATCGACTTCTACTTCGAACTCGTCGGCGAACGCGGCAACAAGTACAGTTCCCTCGAAGGGGTCTGGAAGTTCTATCCCGTCCAGCGGGCCATCGACGGGGGGGACCGGGAAGAGGCGCTCGACCTCGCCGGCGTACTCCAGAACGTCGGCCTCCAGTACATCGTCGACGAGGGGAACGTCCGCGACCACTACCGCGGGATGCTCGTCGGGATGGAGAGCCACGCGCGGAAGAACCGACAGGGGCTCTGTTTCGAGGACGAAGTCGAAAAGCGGGTCGCGGAAGTGACCGACCGTCTCGGGGAGGATGGATACGACGTGGAGTACGACGACGAATACACGACGGCGTACGACGACGATACGGGGCAGGAGAAGACGGTCGACTTCGCTATCTTCGAAGACGGCGACCTCGCCGTCGCCTTCGAGGCGAACTGTTACAAGGTACAGGGAAGCAAGCCGTCGGAAATCCGCCGGTCGTACAACCACGTCGCCCAGCGAATGCGGAACGACGGGGTCGTCTTCGTTTGGATCACCGACGGACAGGGGTGGGAATCGATGGAGAACGTTCTCGCCGAATCCTACAACGACATCGTGGACGTGTACAACCTCCATCAAGCCGACGAACACCTCGCCGCCGATCTTGTCGACGATTTCGACGACGAGTAGCCTGCAACAGGACCTTTATAACCCAGAACTGGTCATGCAACAGTAGATGGTCAAACCCGTTCTCAAGTGGGCGGGCGGCAAGCGACAGCTGCTCGACGAGATATACTCCCGCTTCCCTGCCGACTACGGACGCTATCACGAGCCGTTCTTCGGCGGCGGTGCCGTCTTCTTCGACCTGGAACCGGCCGACGGGACGGTCAACGACACGAACCCCCGCCTCGTCAACTTCTACCGGGTGGTGCGTGACGAACCCGACGCGTTGATTTCGCGCCTCCGGGAGTTCCGGGACCCCGAAGCCGACCCCGACGACAGTGAGGCGTTCGCCGACGAGAACTGGAAGGGGAAGGCGGTCGAGCAGTACTTCTACCAGCAGCGCGCCCGCTTCAACCGGCGCGCGTACGCCGACGAGGAGTGGCCGGCGACCGAGGCCGACCGCGTCGAGGAGGCAGCGCTCCTCCTCTATCTCAACCGGACGTGCTACAACGGCCTCTACCGGGAGAACAGCAGCGGGGGGTTCAACGTCCCCATCGGGCGGTACGCCGACCCGGACTGGGTGATGGCCGACCGCGTCCGGGCGGCGAGTCGCGCGCTCGACGGCACCGACATCCGAAACGCTGACTTCGAGTACGTCCTCGACGCGGCGGGGGAGGGCGACCTCGTCTACCTGGACCCGCCCTACCAGCCGATGAGCGCGACCGCCAACTTCGCCGAGTACTCCGCCGAGGGGTTCGACCGGAGCGACCAGGAACGGTTGCTCGCGACGGTCGAACGACTCGACGACGCCGGCGTTTACTTCGTCCTGAGCAACAGCGGCGTGATGTACGAACTGTACGACGACGCCGGGTTCGCCGTCGAGAAGGAGGGGGCGACCCGGAGCATCAACAGCGACGAAACCGCCCGCGGGGAAGTTGACGAGATCGTCGCCACGAACGTTCCGGAAGGCGAACGCGGGGAGCAGGGGCAGGCGTCCATCGCGGACTTCTGACGCCGGCCCGCCCCGGGACCGCGGCCCACTCCACCTTTATCCGGCAGCGAGTGGTTGATTCACCATGCCGAAGTGGCAAGCGCCGCCTCCGGAGGCGTCGCGCGTCGCGGCACCGCTCGTGCTCGCACCGTCGTGGACGAACCGACCGCCGCGGACCGCGTCAATCCCCGCATGAGACCCCTCTACCTCGTTCTGGGTGTAGTGATACTGGTCGTCGTGGTCGTCGACATCCTCTGGACGACGCTCTGGGTCGACGGGGGAGCCGGCCCGCTCTCCTCGCGCCTGTCGACGTGGGTGTGGCACGGGCTCCGGGCGGTGGGCGGGAACCGGACGAAGGTGCTGAGCCTCTCGGGGCCGATCATCCTCGTCGTCACGCTGGTCGCGTGGGTCGGGCTCCTCTGGGCGGGCTGGACGCTCGTGTTCGCCGGCGGGGAGAGCTCGCTCATCGACGCGCGAAGCGGGGGACCGCTCGGCTGGACCGACTGGGCCTGGTACGTCGCGTACACGATGTTCACCGACGGGAACGGCGACTTCACGCCCAACGGGGGAGTGTGGCAGATGGCCTCGTCGCTGACGACCGCCAGCGGGATGCTGTTCGTCACGCTCGGCGTCTCCTACGTCCTCTCGATCCTGGGGGCGGTCGCCGACAAGCGGGCGTTCGCCAAGAGCGTCACCGGGATCGGCGACCGGGGCGAGGCGTTCGTCCGGGCCGGCTGGGACGGCGAGGGGTTCCGCGACCTCGACCTCCCGCTCAACGAGATATCGTCGGACCTGGGCCTGCTCGCGGAGCAGCACAAGTCGTACCCGATCCTCCACTACTACCACAGCGAGGACGCCTCGGACTCGTCGCCGCTGGCCGTCGCGGTCCTCGACGAGGCGCTTACGGTCCTCGAGTTCGGCGTCCCGGACGACGAGATGCCGAACGCCGCGCTCGTCAAGAGCGCCCGGTCGAGCACGGAGGACTACCTCGAGACGCTGACCGCTGCGTTCATCCAGCCCGCCGACGAGACGCCGCCGCCCCCGGCCCTCGACAGGCTCCGCGAGGCGGACGTTCCCATGGTCCCGGACGGGCAGTTCGACGAGTCGCTTGCGGGGGTAGACGATCGGCGGCGGAAGCTGCTCGCCGCCGTCGAAGCCGACGCGGTGGACTGGCCGCCAGCGGACGACGAGTAGGGCGTCTCACGGCCGGTTCCGCCGTCACTCGGGGAGGCCGAACACCGCGGCGTCGTAGGCCGCGATGTCCGCGGCCGACGCGAGGAGGATCGCCTCGAACCGCCACCGCGTGTCGGGGGGGATGTCCCCGGTGGTGGCGAGGTAGCGGCCGAGCTGTGCGCCGCCGTCGTCGTACACCCGGACGCGGACCTCGGCGTAGTCGACGGTGGACTCGCCGCCGTTCTCGACGACCCCCTGCACCGTCGGTCCCTTGTACCCGTCGACCAGCACGAACTCGTGCTCGACGAGCGAGAGCGCGTCGAGGGCGCTCGCGCCGTCGTTCGCCGTCCGCTGGGCCAGCGCCGCCGCGGCGGCCATCTCGGCGGCCGACCGCGGATCGCCGCCCGACGCGTCGACCGTCCGCCGCTCGTACTCCGGTTCGTCGCTCGTCGCGGCACAGCCGGCCGCGAGCGCCGCCGCTCCCGTGCCGAGCGTCGCCAGCAGGCTCCGGCGCGTCGAACGCCCCATCACCGTCGAGCCGTGCGGAAGGTGCGGTTACTGTCTGCCGTCACGGTAGCAAACGGACGTCGAGGAAGCATTTCAAGATACGCCCCGGCCGCGGAGTCCATCGACGAACGTGGACCCCAGAGGAGTGTCGCGCGGGACAACGCTCTTTGGAGCGGTGACTGTTGAGGGACCATGGGGGCTGCCGGCGCTGGGGACACGGGGGAGTCGTCGGACGGGAACATCGCCAGTCGGACGCGGTCGCGGAACCGCCTCGTCGAGTGGGTGCTGGTCGACGGGAACCGGCTCCACGTCACCGCGGTCACGTCCGCGGGGGTATTCGCGGTGCTGCTCGCCTGCCACCACCTCGGAGTCATCGCGTTCACGAACCCCAACTCGGTCACGCGGATGGCCAGCGGGATGGTCGCGGGGTCGTTCTCGCTGGTCACCATCGTCGTCTCGGTGAACCAGCTCATCCTCTCCCAGGAGTTCTCGCCGGCCGGCGAGTTCCGCGACCGGCTGGAGGGCGTGCTGTCGTTCCGCCGGGACGTCGAGGATGAGACGGAGGTCCCGGCGGCCCCGGCGGAGCCGACGCGGCTTCTCGAACTGGTCGCCGAGAACGTCCGCGTCCGCGCGAACGGCCTCGCCGACGCCGCGGCCGACATCGACGACGAGGACCACCGGGAGCTAACCGTCAGGTACGCCCGCGGCGTCAGGGAGCGGACCGAGGAGGTGGACGAGGCCCTCGGGCGCAAGGGGGCGAACACGTTCGACGCCCTGTCCACGGCCGTCGACTACGACGACGGGTGGCAGCTGTACGCCGCGAGGCATCTCCGCAACGACGCGCCCGCGCTGTCGGAGGGGACGCGCCGGGCGTTCGACGATCTGATCGAGGCGATCCGCCTGTTCAGCACGGCGCAAGGCCACTTCAAGACCGTCTACCTCCAGCGGGAGCTCACCCGCTTCTCGCAGCTGGTGATCCTCTTCGGATTACCCGCTATCGGCGCGGCCGCCCTCATCGGCCCGCTGTACGGCGGGCTCGGCGGCGCGACGGTCCCGGTCAAGTACCTCCCGTACGCGGTCGCCGCGCTCGCGACGGTCGTCTCCATCCCGGTGAGCCTGCTCGCGTCGTACATCCTGCGGACCGCGACGCTGACCCGCCGGACCGCGGCGATCGGGCCGATGCTCCCCAAGCGGGACGCCGACGACGGCCCGTTTACGGTCACGCACGGCGATCTGGAGTGACCGGGCCGAACGCGCGAACGGGCCGGAGTCGACGCCCGCTGCCGCGGCGGCCCGGAAGCCGCCGGCGGACATGCAAAGTCCCTATTACGAAGGCACGGGGAACAGGCGGGTAATGGAGACGCAGCACCGCGTCGTGGTCGGCGACTCCCGCGACCTCGCCGAACTCGACGACGACGCCGTCGAACTCGTCGTCACGTCGCCGCCGTACCCGATGATCGAGATGTGGGACGACGTGTTCGCCGAACTCGACCCAGCGGTCGGCGAGGCGCTGGACGCCGGCGCGGGGCAGGCGGCGTTCGACCTGATGCACGAGACGCTGGCCGAGGTGTGGGCGGAGGTCGAGCGCGTCCTCGTCGACGGCGGGATCGCCTGCGTCAACGTCGGCGACGCGACGCGGACGGTGGACGGGAGCTTCCGCGTCTACCAGAACCACTCCCGGGTCGTCGACGACTTCGAGGCCCTCGGGTTCGACCCGCTGCCGGAACTGCTGTGGCGGAAGCCGAGCAACTCCGCGGCCAAGTTCATGGGGTCGGGCATGCTGCCGCCCAACGCCTACGTCACGCTGGAACACGAGTACGTCCTCGTCTTCCGCAACGGCGGCGAGTCGCGGGCGTTCGAACCCGGGGCGACCCGCCGGTACGAGGCGGCGTACTTCTGGGAGGAGCGAAACCGGTGGTTCTCGGACGTGTGGGCCGACGTCAAAGGCGAGTTCCAGACGCTCGACGGGAGCGAACTCCGCGACCGGTCCGCGGCGTTCCCCTTCGAGATCCCTTACCGCCTCATCAACATGTACAGCGCGTACGGCGACACGGTCCTCGACCCGTTCTGGGGGACGGGCACCACGTCGCTCGCCGCGCTCGTCGCCGGCCGCGACTCCGTCGGCTACGAGCGCGAACCGGCGTTCGCGTCCGTGTTCGAGGACCGCGTCGAGGACGCCCCCACCCTCTCCAGGGACGTGGTCCAGCGACGGCTGGCCGACCACCGCGAGTTCGTGCGCGAGGAGCGCGATGCCGGCGGATCCTTCGACTACGAGGCCGACCACTACGACTTCCCGGTCACGACGAAACAGGAGCAATCGATCCGGCTGTACGCCGTCGACGGCGTCGAGGCCGACGGCGACGGCTACCGCGCGGTCCACGACCCGGTCGGCGACGGGAGCGCGTAACGGCCGGCCGCGAAGGCCGGCGACGGCCGGACGCGGACCGACCTGACAAGATTCATTACGCCGCCCGCAAGACGGCCGATGTATGCGTCGGTCCACGCTCGTTGTTTTGGTCGCGTTGACGCTCCCGGCGATGGCGATGCCAGGCCTCGTCGCCGCCGACGGGATGCAGGAAGGGAACGGGACGAACCCCTGCGTCGGGACGATGGAGGAACGCCCCGACGAGAACACGGTCGTCAGCATGCAGGGGACGCGACTGACCGACGACGGGTACGAGAAGTGGCCCGCGATGTTGATGTCCTACGAGCCGAACGGCTCGTTCGACTGGGCGCACAACGCCTCGCTGCGCGGGCGCTGGTTCGCGTACGACGTGGACCGCACCCCGGACGGCGACCTGCTGTTCGTCACCACGGAGAGCGGCAACACGAAGATCGGGAAGCTGGACCCCGGGCGAAACGAGTACGAGTGGGTGCGTGACTTCGACGGCGACCCCGACGACGAGTCGACGCCGCAGGTCGACGACGCCCACGACGCCGACCGGCTCAACGACCACGAGATAGTCATCGCGGACAAGGGCGAGGGCCACGAGCGCCTACTCGTGTACAACGTCACGAGCGACGAGGTGGTCTGGGAGTGGCGCTTCGAGGACCACGCCGAGCAGTTCCCCGAGAGCGGCGGCGGCCCCGAGGGCGACTGGACGCACGTCAACGACGTCGACCCCGTCGGCGACCACCTCTTCATGATCTCGCCGCGGAACTTCGACAAGGTCGTCTTCGTCAACCGGACGACCGGCGACGTCGAGGAGAACCTCACGCTCGGCGAGGACGACAACTACGACATCCTGAACGAGCAGCACAACCCCGACCACCTGCGCGGCCCGGACGGCCAGCGGACGATCCTCGTCGGCGACAGCGAGAACGACCGCGTCGTCGAGTACGCCTACGACGCCGAGAGCGAGGAGTGGGAGCGGGTCTGGACGGTGACGGGGCTGAACGAGCCCCGCGACGCGGACCGCCTGCCCAACGGCAACACGCTGGTCAGCGACCGGATGGGCCACCGCACCGTCGAGATCACGCCGGAGGGCCGGATCGTCTGGGAGATATACACGCCCTACGAGACGTACGACGCCGAGCGCGGCGGCCCGGGCTCCGAAGGGCCGACGATGCGCGAGGTCGGCGTCAACGGGACGTACGAGGCCCACAACTCGGCCAACTTCACGACCGAGGAGATCGAGACCTGCGCCGCGGCGATGTACGACTTCGCGCCGTCCGAACTCGACAGCGGCGGGTCGGGCGGCGACGGGGACGGTGACGGCGACGGCGGTATCGTCGGCGGCACGGACGGTGTCGCCGGGGTCGGCGGCGACGACGGCGTCTCCATGGCCGTCGTGGCCGGCGTCGGCGGCGCAGTCGTCGTCGCCCTCGGCGCGGCGGCGCTGGCGTACCGCCGCCGGGACTGAGGACGCTCCCCTGTCGGGCTGTTTTTCACTCGTCGTGTCGGCCACTCCCGGGAGAATAGCGTACTGCGGGACGTCCGAGGAAGGGAAGCGGATCGAAACGGGGGCGGAGGATGCCGAAACAGTTCGCGACGGCCGGGATCAGTCGCCGCGGAGCCGCCGGCCGACGCCGTCGACGCCGTTCCGCACGCCGGCGGCGACGCGCTGCCGGTTGACTATCAGTTCCGCGCCGCCCCAGACAAGCGCGACGAGCAGCCCGGCCAGCGCCGAGACCAGCGTCCACGACCCCATCCACACCGGGCGGATCCAGGGCTCGAAGTGCGCCCACCGCGACGCCAGTTCCTCCGCGTTGCCGAGGCCGACGGCGCTGCCGCCGTCGGCGATGGCGTCCGCGACGGTGTAGCGGTTGGCCGGCCCGGAGACGTCGCCGCCGTAGACGGTCGCGTTGCCGCCGGTCCCCGCGTCGGCCATCGTCGGGCCGTTCGAGGCCCGCTCACCGCGCTCGGCGTCGTACGGTGCCCAGGGCGCATGGAACTCCCAGACGACCTCGCCCTGCGGCGTGATCTCGACGACGCGGTGGTTGAGGGTGTCCGCGACGAGCGTGTTGCCGTTGGGCAGGCGGTCGGCGTCCCGTGGCCAGTTGAACCCGTCGACGGACCAGACGAGGTTCCACTCGCACTTCGAGGGCGGCGTCCCGGCGCCGAGCCGCGGGTCGGCGTCGCCGCAGTCGCGCTCGTACTCGACGACGCGGTCGTTCTCACTGTCCGCGACGACCATCACCGGCGTCCCGTCCTCGCGCTCCATGTAGTCCGGGTTGTGCTGGGCGTACAGCGTGTCGTGGTCGCCGTCCTCGCCGAGCCGCATGACTATCTCGTCGGTCTCCCGGTCGATGACGATCGCCTGGTCGAAGTTCCGCGGCGAGGCGAGCACGTAGCGCTCGCCGTCGCCGATGAACTCGGCGTCGTTGACGTGCGTCCAGTCCTCGCCGAACCCGCCGGCCGTGTCGTTGGCGTAGTGTTCGTGGAAGGTCCACTCCCACTCGGTCTCGCCGGCGGTGACGTTCCGGATGTAGAGGCGGTCGTTGCTGACGCCGTCCTCGTACTGGCGCATGTTGGCGATCAGCATTCGGTCCTCGTCGAGCCGGTTGATGTTGTGCGTGTCCTTCAGGTCGAACTCCTCGGTTCGGACCGGCTCCTGCTTCTCGGGGTCGAACTCCATGGCGATCGTTCCCCCAGCGTTGGTCGCGGTGACGAACAGGTCGCCGTTTTCCATCGGGTCGACGTCGTAGAACCAGCGCGCGCCGACGGCGTCGCCGTCGAACGACCAGCGGAGGTCGCCGTTCTCGTCGGCCGCGGCGAGCCGGGCCGGTTTCTTCGCGTTCCCGTAGCCGTCGAAGTGGAAGCCCTGGCTCGTGACGTAGGTCACGTTGTCGGCCGGTTCCTCCACGGTTCCGGACCCGAGCCCCACCGTCTGCGGGTTGACGGCGGCGTAGGCCGCGGGGGCGAGGAGCACGCAGATCAGCGCTGCGAGCCCGCCGCGGAGGAGCCAGCGGCGGGGTGGCAGGGAGTCGCGGTCGAAGTCCATATCGCGAGTGGGAAGAGGCGATACGAAACCCTTGTGGTGTCGGCGGCGCGGGGGCGGGTGACCGGCAGACTACGGACGGTGACTCGGGGAAACTCGTCGCCGAAGGAAACGCCGCGGGTAGGAGTCGAACCTACAACCCGTCTCCGGGGCCGGCCGAAGCCGGTGGGCTCGCGCTCGTGCCCAGCCACGGCACAGTTCGTCCGAGGCGCGGCAGGGAGGTAGTAATGTGCCGGCTACGGGCCGGGAACGCACCGGCTACGGCGGGGGACGACCCCAGTACCCGTACGGTCAGTCGGACAGCTCGAACGAGAGCCGCTCCTCCTCGGGGCCTTTCGTCTCCCGCCCGGTCGCGGTGAACTCGCCTATCGCGTCGGTGTTCGAGACGTGCGTGCCGGCGCAGGCGGTGCGGTCGTAGTCGCCGACCTCGACGATCCGGACCTCGGTGATGCTGTCGGGGAGCAGGTGGATCCGCGTCCGGTCGGGGTCGAGCGTCTCCTCCGCCGTCTCGCGGTCCAGTTCGTACCACTCGACCGGCATCGACCGCTCGATCAGTTCGTTCATCCGGGCCGTGACGTCCGCCAGGTCCGTCTCCGTGAACCGGTCGTAGCCGCAGTCGATGCGCGCCCGGTCGGCATAAAGCTGGTTTCCGGTGGTCTCGGCGTCGTACTCGTCGAGCAGGAGCGCCGAGAGGAGGTGCTGGGCGGTGTGATAGCGCATGTGTGCCTCGCGGCGCTCCCAGTCGAGTTCGCCCCGCACCGTCGTCCCCGCCGGCGGCGGGTCGCCGTCGAGCGCGTGGTAGATCGTGTCGCGCTTTTGCACGTCGGTCACCCGCCACGTCTCCCCGTCAGCCGTGAGCGTCCCGGCGTCGGCGGGCTGGCCGCCGCCCTCCGGGTAGAACAGTGTCCGGTCGAGAACGGCGCGGTCGCCGGCCACCCGTTCGACGGTTGCCTCGAACGACCGCCGGTCGGAGTCGTCCAGATAGATCGCTTCGGTCACGGTGGCAACTGACGGCGCGGGAACTTAATTCGCGGTGTCGTAACGCTAAAGAGTCGAACAAACGTTTGTTGACGTAGCAATGAACACCGGATCTACGCTCTGGGGGTGGTGGTGTGGGGGTTGAAATAAAGGAGTCCCGCGTCACCGACGAGGAGTTCGAGGAGATGGCGGCCTTCGTCTTCGAGTATCTCGCGGCCAGCGTCGAAAACGAGGACGAGGGCGGCCGCATGCGGTGGTACCCGTGGCACTCCGCGGACTACCGCCACAACCACATCCTCAACGTGGTCGACCTCGCCGAGGAGATCGCAAAACGCGAGGGGGCCGACGTCGACGTGACCCGGGTCGCCGCGCTGTTTCACGACATCGCCAAACTGGACGCCGAGCAGGACGTCCACGCCGAGGAGGGCGCTCGCGTCGCCCGCGAGTATCTGGAGACCCGCGGGGAGTACCCCCCGTCGTTCGTCGACGCCGTCTGTAGCTCCGTGGCCGACCACTCCTACCAGGGCGACCTGACCGACCTGCCGCTGGAGACCCGCTGTCTCATCGAGGCCGACCTGCTCGACAAGGTTGGGGCGAACGGCACGGCGCTGATGCTCCTGCGGATGGGCTACGAGGCCCGGACCCACATGGACGCCGCCGAGATGGTCGAACGCGTCCTAGAGCGCGGCCGCGACGCCGCCGACCGCGTGCAGTCCGACACCGCGGAGGGGATCGCCCACCGCCGGCTGAAGCGGGTCAAGTGGTTCCGGGAGTGGCTCTCCGAGGAGGTCGCCGGGATGGACGAGTTCGACAGTTAGAGCAGCGTGCCGGCGGCGTCCGAGAGGAAGACGACGCCGAAGATGGCGAGGACGCCGGCGCTCGCGTAGGCCACCGCCGGCGCGAACGCGTCGATCCGCCGCCCCGCGCCGACGAGCGTCGCGGGGAACCCGACGATCCAGAGGAGGATGCCGCCGAAGAAGCCGACCAGCAGCGTCGGCGACCCGGTCTCGACGACGAACGTGCCCGCGAGCGCCGACCCGAGATACGGCATCGGCTCGAACACGTCGAGCGTCCCCGGTTCGAGCAGGCCGACCCCGAGCGTCAGCCAGAAGATGACCTGATACGGGTTCGTCAGCGCGAGGACGAACGCCTTCCGGAACCCGCGGTCGTCGGCCACCTCACCCTCGTCGACGAACCCCTCCGTCGCGTCGGCGAACGCGTCGTAGGCGAAGTACAGCATCAACACGCCGCCGACCCCGACCATGACGGCCCGGAGCGTCGGCAGCCGGTCGACGACGGCGACGGCGCCGAACAGGGCGAGCACGAAGAAGATGGCGTCGGCGGTCATCGCACCCAGCCCCGCCTTGAACCCCGCGACCCACCCCCGCAGGACGCTCTCCTCGGCGATGATCGCGTTCATCGGGCCGGGCGGCGCGGCCAGCGCCAGCCCGAAGGCGACCCCGGCGACGGCGGAAGTCAGCACGTTCGACACGTCGCCATCTGGGAAGCGGACCGACAAAAATCGCTCGACAGCGGCGAGCACGGCGGAGGCGGCGGCTCCGGGCGGCGACCGGCACCTCACAGCGGGAGGAAGGAGGTCCCGAACGCGTACGACGCCGCGATGTCGGCGGCGAACAGCAGGAAGATGGCCGCCGAAGCCAGGTAGAGGTACCGCTTGACGTCGTACTCCGCCAGCGCGTCGGCAAAGCGGTGGAAGAAGTACGCGTTCGCCAGGCTCACCGGGACGATGGCGAGCATCTCGCCGGCCCAGATCGCCGACCCGGCCGCGTACTGGGTTGCCAGCCCGATGGTGATGAGCTGGGTCTTGTCGCCGAACTCGCCAAACGCCATCACCGAAAACGAGGGGACGAAGCCCGCCATCCGGCCGTCGCCGGCGACCTCGACCTCGGAGAGCAGGCCGCCGTCCGTGACCGCCGGGGCGTCCTTCTCGGGCAGCGAGTACAACAGCATCCCGGCGAACAGCACGAACAGGACGGCGGTCGCGGCGTCCAGATAGAACTCCGGGAGCGCGCCCTGGAGCGCCTGCCCGAGGGCGATCTCCAGGACCGTCCAGCCGCCGAACGCGCAGGCCGCGCCCGCGACGACGACCGCCGGCCGGTACTTCGTCGCGAGCCCGGCGATCACGAACTGGCCCTTCTCGCCGGGCAGGGCGAGCAACTGCGCGGTGAAGGCGATCGTCAGGACCTCGACCCAGCCGGTCATGCTTCCTCGACGACGAGTTCGTCGCGCTCCTCGGCCGGCGCGACGCGGATCGACCGCGCGACCGACTCGGGCAGGCTCTGCTCGTCGCCGGCGACGGCGACGGTCACCATCCCGAACGGCGCGACGTCCGTCACCTCAACGACGGTGCCCGGCACCACCCCGGCGTCCTGCAGGTAGGCCAGTTCCTCGGCGTCGCGGTCGCTGACGCGCTCGACGCGGACGCGGTCGCCGGTCCCGTGCTGGTCGAGGCGCGTCCCGCCGCCCTCGTCCGGCGGCGTCAGGTCGGCCCCCGGGATGGGGTCGCCGTGCGGGTCGACCTCGGGGTCGCCGAGCGCCTCAGCGACGCGGCGCTCGAACTCCTCGCTGATGTGGTGTTCGAGCGCGTCGGCCTCCTCGTGGACCTCGCTCCAGTCGTAGTCGAGGTGTTCGGTGAGATACGCCTCCAGCAGCCGGTGGTGGCGCACCACCTCGACGGCGACCGTCTCGCCCTCCGCGGTCAGTTCGACGCCCTTGTACTTCTCGCGCTCGACGAGGCCCCGTTCGCCGAGGCTGTCGAGCATGCTCGTCACCGTCGGCGAGGTCACGTCGAGGTACTCCGCGATCCGCGAGGTGCCCACCGGCGCACCCTCGTCGCGCTCGAGGTAGTAGATCGCCTTCAGATAGTCCTCCATCACGTCGCTCAACATCACGACGAGGATTAGATGGGTCTAAACCTTATACCTGGCGCGTCTAATTCGTCGTCGGCCGCGTGCCCAATCCTGAGTCGTTCTCCGGGCTAAAACTGAACGACTGTACGGTTCCGCTACACCCCCTGGCCCATCAGGTGGCTCCGGAGGATGTCGTCGTCCTTGTTGCCCGCGCCGGTGTTCAGCAGGACGACGGTGTCGTCGGGGCCGAACTCGCCGCGGTCGGCAAGCGCCATCGCGCCGCTCGCCGCCGCCGCGCAGGTCGCGCCCATCTCGACCCCCTCGTTCTGGGCGACGGTGATCGCGCTCGCCAGTATCTCGTCGTCGTCCGTGGCGACCGCACCGCCGTCGCTCTCGCGGAGCGCCTCCAAGATCAGCGGGCTCGCGCCGGGGTCGGGTATCTCGATCCCGCCGCAGATGGTGTCGGGCGTCTCCACCGGCTCGTGGCGCTCCCGGCCCGCCTCGAACGCCTCGACGATGGGCGCACACCCGGAGGCCTGCGCGGCGTACATCGACGGCAGTTCGTCGGTCAGGCCGAGGTCGCGCAGTTCCGTCGCGGCCTTGTGCATGCCGACGAGGCCGACGCCGCCCCCAGTCGGGTAGACGACGGCGTCGGGCACGTCCCAGTCCTCCTGCTCGACTATCTCGTACAGCATCGTCTTCTTCCCCTCGTGGCGGTACGGCGTGACGAACGTCTGGAGGGGGTACCAGTCGTCGTGCTCGTCCAGCGCGTCCTCGTAGGCCGCCCCGGCGTCGCCGATGCGGCCGCCGACGACCGTCATCTCGCCGCCGTGGACGTTCACCATCGCCTTGTTCGTGAAGCCCGCCCGCGAGGGCAGGAAGACGTGCGAGTCGAGGTCGGCCCGCGCCGCGTAGGCCGAGGCGGCCTGCCCCGCGTTGCCGGCGGAGGCCAGAGCCACCTCGTCGGCCCCGTGCTGGACGGCGGCGGTGACGGCGACGGTCTGTCCGCGGTCCTTGAACGTCCCCGTCGGGTTCCGCCCCTCGTCTTTGATCAGCACGCGGCCGACGCCCAGTTCGTCGGCGAGGTCGGGACACTCCACGAGTTGCGTCGCGCCCTCGCCCATCGACACCGCCGCGTCGGCCGGAAACGGCAGCAGTTCCTGATAGCGCCACATCGTCTCGAACGGCCGCTCCGCGAGCGTCTCGCGGTCCAGATCGACCGCGTCGTAGTCGTACGCCGGGTCGAGGATCCCCCCGCAGTCCGGACAGCGGTGGGACGCCGTCGCCGCGTCGTGTCGCTCGCCGCAGTCCACGCAGTCGAGTCCGAGAAACGCGTCCGTCGTCTCCATGGGCGGACCTCCGGGCGGCCGGACCAAATGCCTGTCTCTCCGGCCGCGGCGGCCGGCCCCGCGGGATGTCGTCCGGGTTCGCCTACAGCGCCGCCCTGACCGCGTCCTCGGCGTCGGGGGAAAGCGCCACCATGGTGCTCGTCGGATCGTACTCCAGCAGCCCGGCGTCGGCGAGCTTCGGCAGGTGGTTGTGCCGGAGCCGGACCTCGACGCGCTTTCGACGCCGGTCGTCGACCGCCTCCCGGATCCCGTCGCCCCTTCGGGCGGCGACCTCCGCGGCCACGTCGGCCCGCGACACCATGTAGCGGTTCAGCAGCAGGTACTCCAGCAGATACCGCCGGTCGGGGTCCGACACGGCGTCCCGAGCCGCCGACTCGGCGACGGCAACCTCGTGCTCCTGGCCGTCGGTTGTTCCATCCTGCGAGTCGTCGTTCGCTTCCTCCCACCGTTCCGCGCGTGCGATTCTCATCGTCCGTACCGAACGGCCGGACGGGGTTAACCGGCGCCCCAAACCGTTTTGGGTCGGACCGGCCGTCGCCGGCCGGCCGGTCGCCCGCGCCGCGTCGCCGGCGGAGGGAGCCGTCTCGCAGTCGTTTAGTGTGGCGCGCCCCACCGTTCGGGCATGTCGAAGGACGCGACCGTCGCCGTGGTCGGCGGCGGCCTGGCCGGACTGGTCGCCGCGCGCCGCCTCGCCGAGGCCGGCGTCGACGTACAGCTGTTCGAGCGCGAGGCCGAGGTCGGCGGCCGGGTCCGCACGACCCGCGAGGACGGGTTCGTCTTCGACCGCGGGTTCCAGGTGCTGTTTACGGCCTACCCCGCGGCGGAGCGCGAACTCGACCTCGACGCGCTCTCGCTTCGCCGGTTCACTCCCGGCGCGTGCATCGCCCGCCCGGGCGAGCGGTCGATCCTCTCGGACCCGTTCCGGGACCCCGGAACGTTCACCGACTCGCTGTTCAACCGCGAGGTGACGACGCGGGACAAGCTGCTGACGCTGAAGCTCCGGCGCGAACTGGGGAACAAACCCCGCCGCGAGATATTCGAGGGGTCGGACCGCTCGATCCGGGCGTACCTCCGCGACTACGGCTTCTCGGAGGCGTTCGTCGAGAACTTCGCCGCGCCGTTCTACGGCGGGATCACGCTGGACCGGTCGCTGGAGACGTCCAGCCGCGTGTTCGAGTACACCTTCCGCGCGCTCTCGTCGGGCGCCATCGCCGTCCCGGCCGAGGGGATGGCGGCGATCCCCGAACAGCTCGCAGCGGCGGCCCGGGACGCCGGCGCGGCCGTCGAGACGGACGCGACCGTCGACGCGGTCGAGCCCGCGGGCGACAGGGCGACCGTCTCCGTGGGCGGCGAGACGGTGACCGCCGACGCGGCAATCGTCGCCGCCGACCCGCCGTCCGCCCGTGAGCTGACCGGGGTCGACCCCGTCCCGACCGACGCGCGGGCCTGCGTCACGCAGTACTACGCCTATCCCGCGGCCAAGCGACTGGACGCCGGCAAGCGGCTCATCCTGAACGCCGCCGACGCGGACCCGAACCACGTCGTCGACCTGACGGCCGTCGCGCCGGAGTACGCGCCCGACGACACGACGCTGCTCTCGGCGACGTTCCTCGGCGAGCGCTCGGAGAGCGACGCCGAACTCGCCGACCTGACCCACGAGGCGCTGGCGTCGTGGTACCCCGAACACAGCTTCGCCGACCTCGAACGCGTCCGCACGGAGCGCGTCCCGTTCGCGCAGTTCGCCCAGCCGCCGGGGTTCCGCGAGTCGCTGCCCGGCGTTCGCGCGCCCGACGGCCCCGTCTACCTCGCCGGCGACTACACCGCGTGGTCGTCGATAAACGGGGCGATGGAGAGCGGCCGCCGCGCCGCCGAGGCGGCCGTCGAGGACCTATAGGAAGCGCCGAAGCTCGCCCAGCGGCGGGAAGTCGAGCGCCTCGCCGGCGTCCTCGTCCCACACCACCGGGCGGAACACGTCCGGGTCGGTCACGAGCGGCGAGGCGAAGTCGGCCGCGCCCATTCCGTTGACCGCGACGCCGGCCGCGAGGCGGGTGAACGCTGGCAGCATCACCACGTCCGCGCCGCGGTACGCGCCCTCGCCGACGAGGTAGCAGGGGCGCTTTCGGCCCTCTATCTCGACCGCGGGGTGGTCGTGGCCGACCACGTAGCGGTCGGCGTCGGCGTCGGGCAGTTCGTGGCCGTGACAGACGACCGTCCCGCCGTCAGCGAGTCGGTACTCCGCGGGCGCGGGGCCGTCGTACACCGCCGATAGCTGGCTGTCGTGGTTGCCGGGAGTGACGACGAGGTCCGCCCCGGCGCCGTCGGCGGTCGCCCGGAGGCGGTCGACGGTCTCTCCGACGCCGTGCGGGACGCGGTCGAACGCCTGCAACAGGTCGCCGCCGACCACCACCTCCGCGGGCGCGAACTCGTCGAGGAGCGCGGCCACGCGCCCGGTCAGGTCCGACCGCTCGCCGAGCGGGAACTCGACGTTGGAGGCGGCGGCGCGGCCGGCGTGGAGGTCCGTCAGCACGAGCGCGTCGGCCGCCGGGAGGTAGCAGGCGCGGTCGCGAAGGCGCATCACTCGCCGCCGTCGGCCCGGACCGGCTGGCCGAGCGCCTCGGCGAGGTCGTACTCCGTGCCCGTCAGCACGAACAGCGCCTCCTCGATCACGTCGAGCAGTTCGGGGAGTTCGCGGACGACGAGCCACGTGATCCCGACCAGGGCGACGACCGAGAGGCTCTGGCTGATCACGCGGTCGGCGATGAAGAAAGAGGTGAGGTTCGGGTCCTGGTAGCCGGCGAACTCCGTGGCGACGTACACGAGCGCGTCCTGCTGGAACCACTGGTTGCCGAACGCGACGGCGATGAACACGTTGCGGGCGACGTTCAGCACCCAGATGATGGCCACCGCGAGCCCGAGCGCCTTCGCCTTCCGGCGCACCGGCGCACGCACCGCGGCGATCAGCCCGCCGAAGATGGCCATGCTCCCGATGCCGGTGCAGGCGGTGACGATGTGGGTCGTGTACGTGTGGCCAGCGCCGTCCTCGAAGACGAACATGCTCAGATACCCCTGCACGGCGACGTCCTTGTCGACGGGGACGAGTTCCGGGGAGTAGCCAAGCGCCGTGATGACGGCGTACGTCTGGCCCGCGACAGTCTCGACGAGGAACCGCCGGAAGAGCGGGATCGTCTCGGCCGGCAGGTAGATGAGACCCATCGCCCCGACGGCGTGGGAAAGGGTCAGCAGCGACTCCCGGCCGTCGTACAGCAGGTAGCCGGTGTAGATGCAGGCGGGGACGGCAACGAGCGAGAGCGTCCCCTCGATGAGGCTGCGCATCTCGAACCAGAACGTCGGGAACACGGAGAGCCAGAAGACGCCGAACAGGCCCCACGTCCCGCTGGCGACGTAGCGGGCGACCGTCCGGCGGCCGGCCCAGGTGAGCGCGGACGCGAGCACGAATGCCGCGACCACGACCCAGGCGAGCGCGTCGGAGACGGCCGCGAGGGGGGCGAAGGCGTCGGCGACGGAGAGGGCGATCACGTTCGGGTATCTGGTAGCGTCGGAATAAAGAGTTGACGGCATCCCGTCGGGCGCACACGAGCGCGGGTACGTCGGCCGCGGCCCGCCCCGCCGGAACGGTCCCGAGACGGCGGCCGTCGGGGGGTTTTTTATCCGCGCGGCCGACCGTGGCCACATGGCCGACGTCCTCGAGAACAAACGCGCCGCGACGCGGTTTCGCATCCTCGTCGAGATCGCCGACCGGCAGCCCGCCGTGAGCCAGGGGGAGATCGCCGACGCCGTCGGCGTCACCAGCCAGGCCGTCAGCGAGTACATCCGCGAACTGGTCGACGACGCGCTCGTCGAGAAGGAGGGGCGGTCGCGCTACCGCGTCACCAAGGAGGGCGTCGACTGGCTCCTCCGGGAGGCGACCGACGTCCGGCGCTTCGCCGACCACGTCACCGACGACATCCTCGGGAGCGTCGGGGAGGACGCCGCCGTCGCGACCGACCGCATCGCGGAGGGCGACGCCGTGACGCTCTCGCTCGTCGACGGCCTGCTCCACGCGACCCCCGGCGAGGCGGGACCGGCGACCGGCGTCGCGACGACCGACGCCGAGGCGGGCGGCGACGTGGGCGTCACCGGCTTCGAGGGGATCATCGACCTGGACCCCGGCTCGGTCACCGTGTTGCAGGTGCCGCCGGTGCGCTCGGGCGGGAGCGGGGCCGTCGACGCCGACGCGCTCGCGGCGGCCTGTGCCGACGCCGGCGTCGTCACCGCGTCGGGCGTCGAGGCGGTCGTCGCGCTGGACCGGGCCGGCGTCGACCCGGACACGACGTTCGCCGCGGGCGAGGTTGCGGCCGACGCCGCCGGGCGGGGGATCGACCCCGTCGTCGTCGCCACCGCGGACAGGGTCGGCCGGGTGACCGACGCGCTGCGGGACGCCGACGCGTCGTACGAAGTGACGGACGCCGCGTAGCCTCGCCCGGGGGAGCCGAGCGTCAGGTCGTCCCCGAGTGTTCGCTGGCGAGCGCGTACGCCTCCCGCACCCGCCGGAACGACTCCTCGTCGCCGCCGTGGTCCGGGTGGACGTCCTTGACGCGGTCGCGGTACGCCGACTTGACGTCGTCCGCGGTGGCGTCGGGCGGGAGGCCGAGCGTGTCGAACGCGGCGGCGACCGGGTCGTGTTCGTCAGTTTCGAGGGTCAGTTCCGGCGTCTCGAACGGCAGTCGCTCCCCGAGGTGGACGCCGGGCATCTCGTGTTCGATGAGCACGGCGTGGGTCGCCGACCCCTCGATCCGGAAGTACGCCTGCGCGTCGAACGTCACCGCGACGCCGCGCCGCGGCAGGTAGAAGGCGACGTGTTGCCCCTCGACGAAGTGGTCCTCCGCGTACGGCTCGTCGATCCGCTGGAGGTACTCGCGGATCTCCGCGCGGCGCTTGCTCTCGCCGGTGAAGCCGTCGCTCGCGTCGGCCGTGTACTCCCGGGACGCCGGGAACAGTCGGGCACCTGCGGCGAACACGCCCGCGGCGACGAGCGTGAACGCCCCGCCGATCGCCAGGCCGACGACCAGCCAGTTCGGCAGCGACCAGAGCCAGTCGGACACCACGCCGCGCGCTACGGGTTCGCGCTCAAAGAACCTGCCGCTAGTACGCCGCCACGTCGTCGAAGGCGCCGTCGTAGGCGATGTGGCGCGGATGCGTCGGCTCCGTCCCCGAGAGGAACACCCGGTCTATCTTCCCCCACGTGTTCTCCCAGGCGAGGTGGGCCTGCTCGGCGAACCGGCGGCGGCGGTGGGCGAACCCGTGCCGGTGCTCGACGCGCCGGGGCGCGCCCCCCTGCAGCGCCGCGACGACCGACTGGCCCGTCACCTCGCCGTCAAGCGCCTCGCGGTCGAACGCCGTCCACGCCTCGCCGACGGTCGCCACGCGGTGCGCGTACGACGAGCCATACGGCGGCAGGTCCTGCCGGACCGCGACGGTGCGTGCCCGCCGGTTCCCGCGGTCGGTCATCTTCGGGTTGTACGTCTCGACGCCGTCGATCGCGTCGCGGTACTGCCGGATCGACGACTCGCTGAGGCTGACGTTGAGAAACTCCGGGTGCGGGACGAGCACCGCCGCGTCTTGGCGCCGCAGTTCCGCGATCGCTCCTTCGAGCGTGATGAAATCCGGGATCGGGTCGGTGAGGCCGACCGCGAGCAGGTGCTGACGGTTCCGCCAGTCCCCGGTGAACACCTCGCGGCCGGGGATCACCGTCAGGTCGTCGTCGGAGTACGCGTCCGCGGCGGCTTCGATGTCCGGAAGGCGGGTGAAATGCGGGGCGTACACCAGCGCGTCCAGCCCGCGCTCCTTCGCGCGGCGGACGACGCGCTCGTCGAGTACCTTCACGTGCATGTCGACCCGAACCTCGTCGCGCTCCGTCACAGAGTGGGGTTTTCGGAGCGCCTAATTATGGGTTCTGATTCGACCCGTCGGCGGTCGGAAAAGTCTATACGGCGTGACGCACATCCCCCTTGCAATGGCCTGGGAATGCGGCATCGACGGGTGCGGGGAGCAGTTCGCCGACGCGGAGAGCGCCATCGTCCACCAGACGAACGACCACGAGCGCCGCGAGTGCAAGGTGTGTGGCGTCGTCGTGCCGGACGGCTACCTCGCCATCCGCCACGCGTTCGACGAGCACACCCGCGCCGAGTACGTCCGCGCGTACGGCGCGGACTCCGAGGCGGTCCGCCAGCGCGAGCAGGTCAAGGAGGCGATAGAGGCCGAGGCCGACCTCCAGCAGGTCGTCGACCGACTGAACGAGGAAGGGACCGCGTAGCGGTCAGCACCGGACCGTATGAGGGACGGGGAGGCATCGCTATTCGTTTACGCGGCGTGAAGAACTATCCTTTTTGTGCGTCTCGCGGGTCGCTTCGCTCCCCGCTCGACCGTTCCGAGGAACGCTTCGCGTTGCTCAGCGTTCCTCGCTATCCAGCACGCGGATCTGGTCGCCGCGCACGGTGACCGGGATCGGAACCGTCGCCTCGTACAGTTCGACGGTGACCTGGTCCTTGCCCTCGTCGATGCGCTGGACCTGCGCCTTCTCGCCCTTGAACGGACCGGCGATGAGTTCGACGATGTCGCCCTCGGCGATCCCCTCGACGTCGGGCTTGGGCGAGAGGAAGTGCTCGACCTCCGAGATACCGCTCTCGCCGGGGACCATGCTGCGGGCGTGGGGGATCTCCTCCAGCACGCGGGAGATGATCCCGTCGTTCTCGGCCTCGACCATCACGTAGCTCGTCAGCGAGTCGGGCGCCAGCGCGGCGTGGATGTCGTCCTCCTCGCGGTTCATGATCATGTCCGCGACGGTGCGCTCCTGGCTCGCCGTGGTTTTGACTGCGTAGATCGGCATCGGTCAGGCCCCCGGAACGAACGTCATCACGATGTAGATCAGGAAGCCGAGCAGACCGACGAGCAGGATGCCTGCCCCGGCGATCTTGGCGATCTGGGAGAACTCCTCCCAGGACGGGGTGCTGGCCATCTTCAGCACCCGCACGTACGAGGTGAGGTCGTATGGGACTTTCATACCGGCCAGTAACGCGTGGGCCTTTTTCTATCTATTGCTCCGGGCCGCGCCGGTCGTTTGCGAAAAAAGCGTCGGACGGCGTCGCTATTCGACGTAGTCGATGTCCTCGGCGCGCTGGGACGCCTGCTCCTGTGCGGCCTCGTTGCGGCCGTAGATCTGGGGCGACTCGACGCCGGTGACGACGATCATCGTCCGCATCGACCCCTCCAGGGTCTCGTCGATGGAGGTGCCCCAGATGATCCGGGCGTCGGGGTCGATCCGGTCGTATATCTCCTCGACGACGCCCTCCGCCTCCTCGATGGACATGTCGTTGCCGCCGGTGACGTTGACCAGCGCGGAGTTCGCGCCGGAGATGTCCACGTCGAGCAGCGGCGAGCGCAGCGCCGTCTTCACGGAGTCCTGGGCCTTCGCGTCGGAGTCGGACTCACCGAGGCCGATCATCGCGACGCCGCCCCGCTCCATCACGGTGCGGACGTCGGCGAAGTCGAGGTTGACGAGGCCGGGCTTGGTGATGAGTTCGGTGATCCCCTTGACCGAGCGCATCAGCACCTCGTCGGCCACCTTGAACGCCTGCCGGACGGGCAGTTTGCCCACGGAGTCAAGCAGGCGGTCGTTCGGCACGACGATGACCGTGTCGCTCACGTCGCGCAGGCGCTCCAGGCCGGCCTCCGCGTTGGTGCGGCGGACCTCGCCCTCGGCGGTAAAGGGCGTCGTGACGATGGAGATAGTGAGCGCGCCGGACTCGCGGGCCGCCTTGGCGACGACCGGGGCGGAGCCGGTGCCGGTGCCGCCGCCGAGGCCGGCCGTGACGAAGACCATGTCCGAGCCCTCGATGGAGTCCATGATCTCGTCCTGCGATTCGAGGGCGGCCTCCTCGCCGACCTGCGGGAGCGAACCGGCCCCGCGGCCCTCGGTCTTCTGTTCGCCCATCAGGATCTTCGTGTCGGCCTCGATGCCGACCAGGTGCTGGACGTCAGTGTTCGCCGCCACGAGCTTCGCACCGTGGATGCCCTCCTCGGCCATCCGGTCGACGGTGTTGCCGCCCGCGCCGCCGCAGCCGACGACCGTGATGTTCGTCTGGAGGTCCTCGAGGACGTCCTTCAGCTCGTCGTCCGTCATCTTCCCCGTCGCGTTCACGTCGTCGTGGGCCGCCGGGTCCCGCGGGTCAGCCGCCCCCTCCTCCTCGGCCTCGTCGATTGCCTCGTCTACGATCGAATCCATTCTTGGAACCACCTATTTGATGCAGGTTAATTACCTTTCCCCCAAGCGGACGACGCGCGTCAGACGGGGTAGGAACGGCCTAGAGGTCGAAACGGCGCGTTCGCTCCGTGCGGACGTCAGCGGGCCGTATCGTCTCGCCGTCGACGGTGACCGACTCGCCGGCCGAGAGCTTCCCGAACGCCGGCCCCTCGGGGACGCCGGCCTCGCGGGCCAGCGACGGGTCGAACGCCGTCTCCTGCGCGACGACCGCGCCGTCCTCGCGGCCCACCTCGTCGTACCCCTCGGCCAGCACCGCGACCAGCGCGTCGACGACGGCGTCGCGGCTCCCGTCGGCGGGGACGGCCGCGCCCGCGCCGAGGCGGTTGCCGTTCTCGCTCGTCTCGAACGCGACGGTCTCGCCGGCGACCGCTGCGCGTGCCGCCGCTTGGTCGATCCCCTGGGCCTCGTCGACCAGGTCCGCTGGCAGGGAGACGACGTCGAACCCGTCGGCCGCCGACCGGTCGCCGAACCGCAGGCCGTCGTCGACCGTCGTCAGCGCGTCCTCGACCGCCTCGACGGCGTCGAGCGGCCGGTCGTCGACCTCCCGGACCCACGTCTCGCTCACGACGCGGTAGCCAAGGTCGGCGACGACGCGCTCCAGGTCGGGGTAGTCGCCGTCGAGGACCGCGTACGACGCGCCGCTTCGCTCGAACGCGCGCCGGACCACCTCGCGGTTCGCCGCGGGGTCGCCCATCGCGTCGAGACACCAGTCGGCAGCGATGTGGCCGACGGCCCAGTCGGTCTCCCGGACGATGCGGGTGAACCGCGGCCCGTAGTGGCCGCCGCCGAACCCGACGAGCGTGCGCTCGCGGTCGGGGGCGACGCCCCGCAGGTCGAGGATGGCCCGGGCGACGGCGCGCGCCCCCTCGGGGTCGGCCCACTGTGCCTCGTCGCTTCCCAGTTCGACGAACATCGACGGGACGCCGACCCGGCTGGGGCCGTGGTGGGTACACTCCATCCCGGCGTCGTAGCCGTCGGGCGCGTGCTCGGCGAAGGCGGCGACCACCTCGGCGTGGGCGTTCGGGCAGGCCGCCGCGAGGTCGCCGGACTCCCCGCCGTACTCCGCGGGGCCGAAGTTCCCGGTGAAGTGGGCCGTCAGCAGCGGCCCGGTCTCCCCGGAGTGGCGCGACGCGAACACGAGGAGGTCCGGGTCGTCGAACGCCGCGGCCGCGTCGTCGACGTGCAGGTGGAGGTCGTCGAACGTCCGCAGTTCGAAGCCGTCGGTCCGGTGGTACTCGCCGCCGCCCGCGGCATCGGGGCGGGCGTCGTCGGTCAGGCGGTCCCAGTCGGCCAGTTCCAGCAGATGCTCGCCGAGGTGCTCGGAGGCCGAGTCGGCGCGGCTGACGACGATCGCTATCACTGGAGGTGGGTCGGCGGGGGTCGGAAAAAAGCGTGTCGAAGCCGTCAGTCGGACTCGGCGGCGGGCTGGCTGTTCGTCGCGTCGGCCTTCGCGAGCCTGCCGACCGTGCGGACGTCGTCGAGGCGCGTCGCGAACATCGCGAGGCCGATGGCTATGTAGAGGACCGTGTACGCGATCAGCAGGTCGTACGTGGTGATGAACTCCACCACGCCCTGGATGTGCAGGTACTCGACGAGCACCTGCGAGACGAACAGGACGAGCAGGGCGACGGCCTCGCGCATCGAGATGCGGAAGTTGATCAGCACCGCGAGCGCGAAGAAGCTCTGTGCGGCCGTGATCCATATCTCGGCGGCCTGCTTCTGGTTGAACTCCAGCACGCCGTACGCGCCCTGCGAGATGCTGAAGACGACGCCCAGCGTCCCGATGAGCAGCGTCCACTGGTTCAGCTTCGAGGAGATGAGCGCGTTGAACGCCGCGGTCGTCCGCGCCTTGTTCACGAGGTACGCGGTCACGATCAGCTCCGGGCTCTCGCTGGCGAGCGGCGCGACCCACTGGATCATGAAGAACTCGGGGATGCCGTACTGGATGCCGATGTTCTCCAGCCCGTGAGCGAACGGCTCGACGGCCGTGAAGATGAGGAACCCGGAGTAGCCAAACAGCACGAGCACCGAGGGGATCCGGACGCGCGCCGGCGTCCGCTGGAGGTACGCCGGCACGCCGACGTGGGCCTCGTCCTCCTCCGGTTCCCCGCGTATCACGATGCCGATGTAGACGACGTAGATGCCGACGAGGATCAGCATGTCGAGCGCGTCGATGCCGCCGTTCATCGGGACGAAGAAGGCCCACAGCGTCGCCAGCGCGAGGAAACACACCTCCGTCGCGATGCTGCGGTCCAGCAGAACGGTGTCGGTCAGGAAGCCGTCGTTGTGCTCGACGGCGACGTCCCCGCTGGCCTTCGCGCGGTAGATCGAGAACAGCGCGATGCCGGACCACCCGAGGCCGATGAGGATGCGGTTCGCGCCGGTCATGTTGGCGACCGCGAGGTCGCCCGCGCCGGTCCGGCCCTGCCCCGCCTGCCAGGCGTACAGCGCGTCGACCGCGTACTCCGGGGCGACCGCGAGGATGGCGAGCACCGCGATGGCGAACGCGCGCGGCACGTCCTTCTCTGCCGTCTCGGCTCCCCAGGCGAGCAGGAACGACGCCGCGAGGACCGAGAGGCCGCTGACGGCGACGGTTCCGACGTTGCCGAGCGATTCAGCGCCGCCGGTGAAGTAGACGCCGAGCCACGGGAACGTCAGCAGCGTCGTCACTGCGACGGCGGCGAGCGGATGTCGTAGCCGACTGGTCATCATGGGGAATCTGAGCCACGGTACAGGTAGTTCTTGCGTTGTCGGGAGAGCGGACCAGTTATTGTCACACGGCCCCCCGTACGAGCCATGCAGGTGTTCGGACTGGTCGGCAACCCCGTCGGTCACTCGCTGTCGCCGCCGATGCATGAGGCGGCCTACGATGCGCTCGGGATAGACGCCCGCTACGTCACGTTCGAACCGGCGAAAGACGAGGCCGAAGCGGCGGTCCGCGGAGCCGACGCGCTCGGCGTCGCGGGGCTGAACGTCACGATCCCGTTCAAGCAGTCCGTGCTGGACGCCGTCGACCCGGACGGGATGGCGGCGCGGATCGGCGCGGTGAACACGGTCGACTTCGGCGGCGAGCGCCCGACCGGCCACAACACCGACGCCGAGGGGGCACGCCGGGCGCTCGCCGAGGCCGGAGCCGACCTGGAGGGCGCGACCGCCGTCGTCGTCGGCGCGGGCGGCGCGGGGCGCGCGGTGGCGTTCGGGCTCTCGGACGCCGGCGCGAGCGTCAGAGTCGCAAACCGCACGGAATCGACGGCACACGACCTGGCGGACGCCGTGCCGGGCGCGTCCGGTCACGGCCTCGACGCGCTGGCCGACCTGCTCGGGGACGCCGACGTGCTCGTCAACGCGACGAGCGTCGGGATGGAGGAAAACGCCACGCCGGTGCCCGCCGACGCGCTCCACGGCGGCCTGACGGTGCTCGACGCCGTCTACACGCCGCTTGAGACGCGCCTGCTGCGTGACGCCGCCGCGGCCGGCGCGACGACGGTCGACGGCGCGCGGATGTTGCTGTACCAGGGCGCGGCCGCGTTCGAGCGGTGGACCGGCCGCGACGCGCCGGTCGCCGCGATGGACGACGCGCTCCGCTCGCAGCTCTGACCCGGGCGGACGAGTTTAAGTAGTGCGACTATCTATTGTCAGGCAATGGTACTGAAAAAGCTGAAATCGTTGCTGGGGTTCGACGACGACGACGATGCCGACCGGCAGCGCGACATCGGCGTGACGGTCGAGCGCGAGCCGGCGGAGTCGCCGGACGCCGAGACGGAAGCGGCGGTGAAAGGGACGGACACGGCGACCGAACCGGACGACGCCGACGCCGACGAACTGGATGATACCGACGAGCAGGACGACGCCGACGAGGCGGACGACGAGTCCGACGAAGCGGCGTCCGAGCCGGAGGTCGAGGAGGAACCGGAAGAGGCGGAGGACGACTCCGAGGATGACGAGGCGGACGCAGAGGGGGAGCCCGCCGAGACAGAGGACGAGGACGAGGCGGAGGCCGACGCGGAGCCGACCGGCGACCCCGTCGACGAGATCAAGGGCATCGGCCCGGCCTACGCGGAACGGCTGGCCGACGCCGGCGTCGAGACGATACCGCAACTGGCGGAGGCCGACGCCGAGTCCCTGGCCGAGGAGACCGACCTCTCCCCGAAGCGCGTCGGCGAGTGGATCGAGCGGGCGAAGGTCCGGTAAACCGCAAGCGACTCGGCGCGCGGCGACCACCGCAGAGACGTATGCCGGCGGCCGTCGCGTCCGACCGGGAACCGTTCCGTCGGACAGCGGCCGCGTCGGCGCCACGCGACTGATGGGGAACGCATGCAGTATCACGTAGACGGCGAACTCGTCCCGGCCGACGAGGCGACGGTGAGCGTCCGCGACCGGGGGTTCCGGTACGGCGACGCGGCGTTCGAGACGGTGCGGGCGTACGGCGGCGAGGTGTTCGAGTGGTCCGCCCACCTCGACCGCCTCCACCGCACCTGCGAGACGCTCGGCATCGACCACGGCGTCTCCGACGCCGACCTGCGGGTGCGCGTCCAGGAGGTGCTCGACGCGAACGGCCTCGACGACGCGGCCGTCCGTCTCTCTATCACCCGCGGCGACCGGCCCGGGACGCTGACGCCCGGCCCGGCGGCCGACCCGACGGTCGTAGTCGTCGCGGAGGAACTCCCGCGGGGCGGCGTCGAGGGGACGCCGGTCTGGGACGATCCCGCGGCCCTCCAGACGGTTAAGACCCGGAAGCCGGCGGACGCGGCGCTGCCCGCGGACGCCAAGACCCACAGCTACCTGAACGGGGTACTCGCCCGGAACGAACTCACGGACGGCGACGAGGCGCTGCTCCGGGGGCCGGACGGCCACGTCGCGCAGGGCGCGGCGAGCAACCTGTTTTTCGTCGACGACCGCGGCCTCCACACGCCGAGCGAGGAACTGCCGGTCCTGCCCGGCGTGACGCGCTCGGTCGTTTCCGACCTCGTTCGGTCGGAGACGGACGTCCCGCTCCACGCCGGCCGCTACGACCCGGCGGACGTGCGCGAGGCCGACGAGGCGTTCCTGACGAACACGAGGTGGGAGGTCCGCCCGGTCGCGACCGTCGACGGCATCGAGGTGGGCGGCGGCCCGGTGACGCAGTTGCTGACGATGCTGTTCGACCGCCTCGTCGAACGCCGGCACTACTGAGGGGCGGGCGGCGAGCCGCGCCGGCCGCTTTCGCACGTTTCAAACCGTCCGCGCGCCCAGGGGTGGCATGGACGAGCGCGACCGCATCGCGGACCTGGACGCCGTGCCCGACGACGGCACGCTGCTCTGTACCGTCCGGGACGGCTTCGACGAGGAGGAGGTGATCCTGACCCGACTCGGCGGCGACGGGTCGGTGACCGCCTGGCGCAACTTCTGTCCGCACTGGACCGACGTGCGACTCGACAAGGGGTCGGGCGCGTCGGTCCGCGACGGGGAACTGCTCTGTGCGAAACACGGCGCGACGTTCCGGCCCGGCGACGGCGAGTGCACCCACGGCCCCTGCGAGGGCGCGGCGTTGGACGCCGTCGACGTGACCGTCGCCGACGGCGGGGTGTTCCTCACCGACGACCGCTACGAGTTCGACGGCCTCGGCCCCGCGAGCGACGTGGATCTCTCGACGGGGGGCCGGATCGACTTCTCCGGGAACTAGTGACGGTCGGCGCGTCTGGGACGCGGCTACAGGTCCCGCGGGACGCCGAGGTTCAGCAACTCGCCGCCGCAGTCGCTACACCGGCCCGCCTCCGACGCGCTCGTCCGGGAACCACACTGGAAACATTCGTACACCGCTCCGTCGTTGGTCACGTCGTTCGGTCGCATACACCACGATATTTCGTGTGAACAGTTAACAAGAACCCTAAAATCCCTAGAACACTCCAATGTCGTACGAGGTTCCTTTCCCGCCGAAACTGGACGGATACCGTGTTCCCGGTCACTCGACCCGGAACGACGGCTCCGCGACCGCCTCGCTCTTGCACTCCGGGCAGCGCGACGGGCGGTTCGCGGGGTCGTCGAAGTCGGAGAAGCCACACTCCCGGCACTCCGGCGGCGCGACGAGTAGCTGTTCCCCCGTGCCGTCCAGCGACTTCGCGACGTGCTGAACGTGGGTGAGGGCAGCGTCGGCGGTGACGTCGAACTCCGCGGCGAGCGCGCTCGCCGAGAGCGTCTCCGCCCGGAGCCGGTCGGCGATCCGCTCGCGCGTCGTGGCGTCGGCTTCGCGCATGGCCGAACGGAGCGGTTCCTGGAATAAAGCTCTTCTAGACGCTCGACCGACCCGTCAGTCCGCGCGCTCGGGCGGCCGCGCCGTCGCGAACTTCCGGAGGTCGGCGTCGACGTCCACCGCGGCGGCGGACTCGTACGGCCGGTCGACGACGATGTCGCCCGCGCTGGAGCGGCCGACGCCGGGCAGCGCCCGCAGTTCGTCCATCGTCGCGCTGTTGACGTCGAGGGGGTGCGGGACGCCGGTCACGGAGCGGTAGCCGTGGTCGACGACTGCCACGTCGATGGTCCGCCCGAGTTCGCGCTCGCCCGGGATGCCGACCAGCAGCGGGTAGGTGCCGAGCTGTCGGCCGAACGTCTTGCCGTCCTGGTGGTACTCCAGGTGGACGTCCGGCAGGACGGTGCCCGGCGGCGCGACCCGCTGGAGCATCGGGTTGTCTATCTCCTCGCGGACCTCCTGCTTGTACTGCTGAAACAGCTGCTTGTGGTCCCTGGCCAGGTCCGCGCCCGTCTCGGCCATGTCGGTGCCCTCGAACGCCATCACCTGCCGGATATTCACCCGGCGGAGCATCAGCCCCTCGTCGTACACCCGCCGGAGGAACTCCCTGTTGTGCTCGAACGTCTCCTCGCGTTCGCCTTTCAGCCCGTGGAGCAGGTTGATCCCGGGCAGCAGCTTCGGGAGGCGGTCCGGGGCGTCGTCGCCGGTGGAGGGGCCGCGGGCGTCGCTCCCTTCCCCGGGCCGCCAGCCGGCCTCCTCGTTGACTATCCGGACCGCCTCGAAACACTCCTCGGTGGTGACGTTGAGGTTGTTCTCCTCCTGGACGAGCGGGTCGGCCGACTCCAGCCCGAACGCCGCCGTGTCACCGGGCGTGTTGTGCTCGGCGATGACGCGGATCCCCTCGCGGGCCAGTTCCGGCCACTCGACGACCGTGATCGGGTTCATGTTGTCGAGGTGGAGCGTCTCCAGGTCGGGCGCGACATCGCGGATCCCGCCGTACAGGTCCCGCAGGGCGTCGGGGTTGGGCTTCTCGCCGTCGCCGCCGTACGCGAGGATGTCGGCCTGCCGGCCGAGCCGGAAGTGATGGACGCCGCGGTCCGACAGGGCGTCGACCTCGTCGACGACGGATTCGGGCGGCCGGAAGTCCGGGTCGCCGTACATCGGCTCCGTACAGAACGAGCAGCGGTACGGACAGCCCCGGGACGTCTCCAGTTCGGCGATGAGGTAGTCGGGATGGTTCGGGTGCTGTTCGACGACGAAGGCCCCCTGGCGCGCCCAGCGCGTCTCCTCGGGGACGCCGCGGTAGCGGTCCTCGAACCCCTCCAGGCCGTTCGCCACGATGTCGTGGGCCGCGGCCTCCACGTCGGCCATCGCCAGGAAGTCGAAGTCCAGGTCGTCCCGGGCCGTCTCGCTCGCGCCCTCGTTGGCCTCGCCGACGCCGAAGCGGACGGGGCCGCCCATCATCGAGACGCCGTCGGCGGTCCAGGCGAGTTCGCGCACCTCGTCCGGTTCGGCCGGGGTGCCGCCGACGTACTTGCCGGGGACGGTCATCCCGCCGATGTAGACGAACAGGTCGGCCTCCTCCACGTCGCGCCAGCGGTTGCGGTCGTCGCGCAGTTCGTCGATGGTGTGGTACGTGATCCGCTCGGGCGGCACGCCGGCGTCGACGAGCGCGCCGGCGGTGTACCGCGGGTACGTCGAGACGTACGGCGGGACCCCGAAGTGGGCCGGCTCGTCGACGTAGCCGTCGACGAGCGTCACGTCCAGGTTCGCGGGGTCGGTCATGGGACGCCGTAGACGCTCGACGGGTAAAACGGGTGCGATGCGGCGGGCGGGAGTCGCCGGGTTTTACTCCGAGCGCTCCGATCCTCGACGCGATGCCCTCCACACGACGCGACGTCCTCCGACTCGCCGGGGTCGGGGCGACGGCGGCCCTCGCCGGGTGTAGCGACGCCTTCGGCGGCCCCCTGAACGAGACTACCGCCGACGACGGATCCGCCCCCTCCCCGGCCCGCGGCTGGCTGTACGACCCGACGGACTACGAGGACCAGACGTCGCTGACGGCGACGTTCCAGTCGCCCGCGCGACTGACCGCCGCTAGCGACCACCTCGCCGACGAACTCCCCCCGGAGGTGCCCGGCCTGCGCTTCGACGCGACGCTCCCGCCCGACGAGACGGAGTGGTCCGTCCTCGTGGCCTCGCCGCTGTTCGAAGGTCCCTCCCTGTTTGCCTGCGGCGGGGGCTTCGACGCGGAGACGGCCGCCGAAAACGCCGACGCCTACACGGCCACGAACCGGGAGCCGACCGGCGAGGAGACGGTCGGCGACCTCTCGGTCCGCCACTACGGCGACGACAGGCACGGCGCTTCGCGCGAGGGGCTGGTGGTCTCGGCGAACGCCGCGTCCGCCGCGGAGTTCCGGGCGCTGCTGCAGACCGACGAGACGCTCGCCGACTCGGTCGCGGGGTCGGAGTCGCTCGTCGCCCGCACCGGCTTCGACGAGGCGGCGACGCTCGCGCTGAGCCGTGACTCGGGCAAGTGGGTCGGCTGGGGCGTGGGCTACGATATCGGCGGCGCTGAGACGCGGGTGACGCGGACCGAACTCCGGACCGACCGCGACGCCGACGCGGTCCGGGCGCTCGGCGAGGCCGTCGACGGCCTCACGGACGTCACGGCGGAGGAGCAAGGCGACCTGGCGTGGCTCGAGGGGACCGCCTCGACCGACCGCTTGGCGTTCGACGGCTCGCTGTTCAGCGTCATGGAACTGCCCTACGGCGGGGAGTGACCGCCGCCCGCGTGGACGGGTTTCGCCCTCCGAAAGCCCCTTTTCCGTCCTCTACGAACGGAGGAGTATGCCCAAGACCGAGGAGATCAAGTGCACCAACGACGACTGCGAGATGGACATGTTCGAGAACCGCTACACGTACGACGTGCCCGAGGACTTGACCCTCGACGACCTGGTCTGCCCGTACTGCGCGGAGACGGAGGGCCTCGAACGCATCGAACTGTAGCGCGCCAGATTTACGCGGCTGGACGACGTACGATCCGTCAATGACGCTACGAGAGATCGGCAAGTCGGTGAGCGACGCCGTGGTCAAGGGAGTCGGCCGGGCGACGAGCCGCCTCCAGGAGTCCCGCTCGCTCGCGGCCGACGTACTGGAGAGCGACGACGACTTCCTGGTCGTGTTCGACGCGCCGGGCGCGAGCGGCAGCGACGTACAGGTCCGGTTCGCGGAGGGCGCGGTGCTGGTCCGCGTCGAGCGCTTCCGCGACTTTCACGAGGGGTTCGAGATGCGGTTCCCCGGCCGCGGGCTCTCGCTCGACGGGCGCGCCGAACTCCCGGAGGGAGCGACCGTCGACGCCGAGGCCGCGACGGCGACGCTGACCGACGCCGGCGAACTCCGCGTGCGGCTGCCGAAGGTCAGCGAGAGCGACGCCGGCGACGCCGTCGAAACGACCGTCGACACCGACGCCTGAGCGCCGCCCTACTCCTCGACGGTCATCCCCTCGACGATGGCGAACTCCTCGTCGCCGGTGAACCGCGTCGGGTCGAACTCGGGGATGCCGTCGCCGCCGAGCATCTCCGCAGCCACCGCCTCGCCCAGCGCCGGCGAGCGCATGAACCCGTGGCCCTGGAAGCCGCTGGCGACGAACAGCCCGTCCCGGAGCTCGCCGAGTAGCGGGTCGCGGTCCGGCGTCGCACAGCAGAGCCCGGCCCACGCGTCGGTCACGTCGGCGTCGTGGCCCGTCCGCGCCGCGATCCCCTCGCGGGTCGCCGCGACGAACTCGTCGTCGGCGTCGCGCGCCCAGTCGTCCGGGTCGCTCTCGACCTCCTCGGTGCCGTCGCCCGCGAGCAGGCCGTCGCCGTAGGGGCGCAGGTAGAACCCGCCCGTCGCGTCGTAGGTCAGTGGCACGTCCGGGCCGTCGGCGGTCGTCAGCGCCTGCACGCGGTACGGTTTGAGCGCCACCGCCACCCCCGCGTCGGCGAGCAGCCGCTTCGTGTGCGCACCGGCGGCGACGAGCACCGCGTCGAACGCGCGCTCCTCGCCGTCGACTTCGACGCCGAGCGGGTCGGTTCGGACGCTCGCGGCGGCGTTCGTCTCGACCCGCGCGCCCGCACGCTCGGCCTTCGACGCGAGCAGCGGCGGGTACGTCTCGGGGTACACCCGCCCGGCGTCCCGCGCGACGGCGGCGACCGCCACGTCGTCCGTTCGGAGCGCGGGCCACTCTGCGGCGAGGTCGTCGGGGTCGAGCAGTTCGACGTCCCGCCCGTGGTCCCGCATCCGGGGCACCTGCTCACGGATGGCGCTGGCACGTTTCTCGTCGCCCTCGCGGGCGAGCCAGACGTACGGCGTCTCCCGGAACTCGAACTCGCCCTGCCTGGAGAACTCGCGGAACCGCTCGACCGCGCGGTCGGCCACGCGGGCGTCGACGTCCTCGGCGAAGGCGTCGTACGCGATCCCCGCGGCGCGGCCGGTGCTGCCGCTCCCTAGCTCGCCGCGCTCGAACAGCGTCACGTCCGCCCCCTGTCGGGCCAGGTCGTACGCGGCGGTCGTGCCGACCGCGCCGCCGCCGACGACTGCGACGTTCGTCATGCGTGGGGCTGCGGGCGGCATCCACTTGGGCGTAGCGTTGCGGTCGGGGAGAAAAGGGAGGTCTGTTACTGCCGGGAACTCGTCACTCGAGGTCGAAGCGGTCGAGCGTCATGACCTTGTGCCACGCCTCGACGAAGTCCTGCACGAACTGCTCCTCGCCGTCGTCGGCCGCGTAGACGTCCGCGATGGCGCGGAGCCGGGCGTTCGATCCGAACACGAGGTCGAGGCGGGTGGCCTCCCACTCGACCTCGCCAGTGTCGCGGTCGCGGACCTCGTACGTGTAGTCGCCGTCCGCCGACTGCTCCCACTCGTAGCCCATGTCGGTCAGGTTCACGAAGAACTCGTTGGTGAGCGCCCCGGGCTCCTCGACGAAGGCGGCCTCGGCGTCGCCGTGGGTCGCACCCAGCGCGCGGAGCCCGCCGACCAGGACGGTCATCTCGCTCGTCGTCAGGTTCAGCAGGTCGGCCTTGTCGACGAGCAGTTCCTCGGGCTGCTGGGCGAGGTCGTCGCCGATGTAGTTCCGGAACCCGTCGACCTTCGGCTTCAGCGCCTCGAAGGACTCCTCGTCGGTCCGGTCCGGGGCGGCGTCGACGCGGCCCGGCTCGAACGGGACGTCAACGTCGTAGCCGGCGTCGGCGGCGGCCTGCTCGACGGCCGCGGCGCCGCCCAGCACGATGAGGTCGGCGAGCGACACGCGCGTGTCGTCGGACTGCGAGGCGTTGAACTCCTCCTGGACCGTTTCGAGGGTCCGGAGGACCTCGGTCAGCTCCTCGGGCTCGTTGACGTCCCAGCTCTTCTGCGGTTCGAGGCGAAGGCGCGCGCCGTTCGCGCCGCCGCGCTTGTCGCTGTCGCGGTACGTCGACGCCGACGCCCACGCGGTCTTGACGAGCTGCTGGACGCTCAGGTCCGAGTCGAGCAGCTCGGCCTTGAGCTGTTCGGCGTCGACCTCGCCGATCCGGTCGTAGTCGGCGTCCGGCAGCGGGTCCTGCCAGATCATCTCCTCGTCGGGCACCTCGGGGCCGAGGAACCGCTCCGGCGGGCCCATGTCCCGGTGCGTGAGCTTGTACCAGGCCTTCGCGAAGTTCATCCCGAACTCCATCGGGTTCTCCTGGAACTCCTCGATGATCTCGCGGTAGTCGGGGTCGCGCTTCAGCGCGATGTCCGTCGTGAGCATCATCGGCGTCACCGACTCCCCGTCGTCGTGGGCGTCGGGCGCGGAGCCTTCCAGATCCTCGTCGACCGGGATCCACTGCCACGCGCCGCCCGGCCCCTTCTGGGCCGCCCACTCGTAGTCGAGGAGGTTGTCGAGGTAGCCCGTGTCCCACTCGGTCGGCGACTGCGTCCAGGGGCCCTCGATGCCGCTGGTGATGGCGTCGCCGCCTTTCCCGGAGCCGTAGTCGCTCTCCCAGCCGAGGCCCTGCTGCTCGATGGGGGCGGCCTCGGGCTCCGGCCCGACGTGTTCGTCGGGGTCGGACGCGCCGTGGACCTTCCCGAACGTGTGGCCGCCGGCGATGAGCGCCGCGGTCTCCTTGTCGTTCATCGCCATCCGGCTGAACGTCTGGCGGATGTTCTTCGCCGACAGCTCGGGGTCCGGGTTCCCGTCAGGCCCCTCGGGGTTCACGTAGATGAGGCCCATGACCGAGGCGCCGAGCCCCTCCTGGATCTCGCCGGCCTCGTCGAAGCGCTCCTGGGTGTCCATCTCGTCCTCGGGCCCCCAGTCGACGGAGTCGTCGGGCCGGTAGTCGTCCTCGCGGCCGCCCGCGAAGCCGAACGTCTGGAACCCCATCGACTCGATGGCGACGTTCCCGGCGAGAACGATCAGGTCCGACCAGGAGAGCTTCCGGCCGTACTTCTGCTTGACGGGTTCGAGCAGGCGGCGCGCCTTGTCGAGGTTCGCGTTGTCCGGCCAGCTGTTGAGCGGCGCGAAGCGCTGCCGGCCGCCGGCCGCGCCGCCGCGGCCGTCCCCGGTGCGGTACGTGCCGGCGCTGTGCCACGCCATCCGGATGAACAGCGGTCCGTAGTGTCCGTAGTCGGCCGGCCACCAGTCCTGCGAGGTCGTCATGACGGCCTCGATGTCCTCCTTCACCGCTTCGAGGTCGAGGTCCTCGAACTCCTCCGCGTAGTCGTAGCCTGCGTCCATGGGACCGACGTCCCCCGCGTTCTGGTCGAGGATGTCGAGTCGTAGCTGATTCGGCCACCACTCCTGATTGGACTTAGTCATCGTAGCAAAGTTGGGACTTTCGCGTATTAAACTTGTCTCATTGGATAACGAAGTTTGCTTCTGACCAATCGATTCATCCGATCGAGTAACCCGCCGTCGGTGGCGGGTTCAGCGCGACGACCCGGGAGTCAGTTTCCGACGACGTCCGACGACGTGGCAACTGGCCGGAACAACTGGTCGGTCCGTCCGCTGGCCGGACCGTCGAGCGGAACAGAACGGCGGGCCCCGCGCTACGCGCCCTCGGCGAACGCGTCGACGCCGCGCGCGGGGTAGCCCACGACCGTCGTCGCGCCGGCCTCCTTCAGGTCGGCGACGCGGTCGCGGACCGTCCCGGGCGATCCCACGAGCGCGTAGTCGCGGACGGCGGCCGACAGTACCTCGCGGGCGCGGCCGGTCGCCGCGCTGTCGGTCGGCGCGCCGTCGGGGAGCGCGCGGGCGACGGGCTTGCGCCGCGCCGCGTAGTCGCCGACGGCGTCGAGGACGGCGTCCTCGTCGTCGGTGAGCACGGTCGGCGCGTACACCGCGACGTCGGCAGCGAGGCCGGCGTCGCGCAGCGCGCGCAGGTCGCGCTCGGTCGTTCGGGAGAGCAGTTCGTACTGGGTGCCGCCGGCGGCCAGCGCGATGCGCTCGACGCCCTCGGTGCCGACCCAGGCGTCGGGCGCGCGCTCCATCGCCGCGCCGAAGCGCGGCGCGACGTCGCGGGCGGCCTCGGCCTCGCTCAGGTAGGCGGGGTGGCCCGCGACCAGGACGCGCCGGACGCCGTCGGGCAGTTCATCGGTCAGCGAGTCGTCGCCGAGGGGGTCGTAGCCGTCGGCCCGGACCGGCGTGGTGACGAACACCTCGCGCTCGGCCGAAAGCGCCGCGAGCGTCCCGGGGTCCGGCACGTGCTCGCGGCCCTCGTAGTCGACGGCGACGGTGTCGACCGGCAGATCCGCCGCTCGCTCGACGCGACACTCCGACGGTTTCAGCGCGACCGCGTCGAGCCCGGCCAGGGTGGACTCGGCACTGGTCAGCATCGGCGGTCACCTCTCATGAAGGGAGAACTATCGTCCGCGCGGAACTCGATCCATCGTCTGTGCGACCATGTGGACCGTACTGAGTGAGCGACGCGCAAAAGGGTATCGTTCGGGGCGAAGCTGCCCGCACCCCGTCTGCGGGCCGTCTCAGTCCGCCCGCGACTCGGGGTCGATCCGCTCGGGCGCGCGCCAGTCGGTCGTCAGTTCGAAGAAGTCGACGACGATGCGGCCGGTCGCACCCCACACGGTGTAGCCGTCGACCCGGAAGTAGTGGATCACGACCTCGCCGTAGTGGGGGTGGTCGCGGCGCTCGTGCTCGTAGTTGTCGGGGTCCAGCATCGCCGCGACCGGCAGCACCGCGATCTCCGCCACCTCGTCGTCGTTGGGCGCGTACTCCCGGTCGGGCACCCGCGCGACGTACGGCGTCACCGAGTACTCGGTGATCGTCCGGATGTCGTCGATCCGCCCGACGACGTCGGCCTCCTCGGGGCGGAGGCCGATCTCCTCGTCGGCCTCCCGGAGCGCGGTCGCCTCCAGGTCCGCGTCCTCGGGCTCGCGGCCGCCGCCGGGGAAGCTCATCTGTCCGGGGTGCTCGCCGAGGTGTTCGGCCCGCTTGGTGAAGAGGAGGTGTGCCTCCCCGTCGCGCTCGACGACCGGGATGAGCACGGCGGCGTCGTACTTCTCGCCGGTCACCCGCCGCGGGGCGTGCGCCGAGACGCGGGCCAGGTCCAGTTGCATCTCCTGGTAGTGCTACGGGGCCGGCACCCCTTAGAGCCGCCGGTCGAGCGCCGCCCGGGTGTCGTCCAGCGACACGGGGGCCCACGCCTCGACGTCGTAGCAGACGTCGAGGAGGGACGCCATTCGGTCCTCGTCGCCGTCCGCTATCGCGGCCTCGGCGTCGGCCGCGACCCGCACCCGGACCGCCTCGCCGAGCGCCTCGCGGTCGACGCGCCGCTCGGGCACGTCCATGATGTGGGGCAGGTCCTCGGCGTTGGCCGGCAGCGTCGGGAACGCCGTCGGGCCGGCGAACAGCGTGTCGTCGTGCTCGACGAGCGCGTACGCGTCGACGGCCGCGTCTATCGCTCCGTCCGCGGCGTCGGCGTCGAACTCGTCGCCGCGGCGGTAGGCCAGTTCCGACAGCGCCGACCGCAGTTCCTCGCGGGTCAGCGCGTCGAACAGGTCGACGACGCCGGCGAGTTCGTCGCGGTCCACGCCGACGGCGTCGCGAGTCGCGTCCATGTGCGACCCCTGCGTGGCCCCGGGGAATGAGGTTTCGGGTCGGGCCGCCCGGGCGGAACGCCAGCCGTCACCGGTCCCGCCCGGTCACGCGCTCGACGGCCTCGGCGGAGGCGTCCGCGACGGCCTCGGGCGCTATCGACGTCGCCGACCACGCGGGGAGGCGGTCGTCGGGACCCGGCGGCCGGACGGCGTCTCTGTACTCCGCGACCTGCTCGCGCTCGGCCGCGGCGTCGTAGTCGAGGCCGTTGAACCGGGCGTCGGCGGCGTACTGGCGGACGAGCGCCCCGGCGGCGTCGCGGTAGCGCTCCGGGAGCGCGTCGTAGTCGGGGGCGACGCCGTGTTCCTCGACGACGCGGAACAGCGCCGCGCCGACCTGTCGGGCCATGTCGGCCAGCCCGGTCGGCCCGGACACCGAGCGGTGGTCGTGCTCGTGACGGCCCAGGTCGACCTGCGCGGTGCCGTCGAAGCCGGCGTGGGCGAAGGCGTCGCCGAGGGTGCCGACCTCCAGCCCCCAGGCGCGCTGGGCGCGGAGGTCACGCGCGAGGTCCGCGGTCACGGCGAACTCGCCGGCAAGCGCGTAGCGGAACGCGGCGAGGTAGTCGAGCACCGGCGCGTCGTGGGCGTCCGACAGCGCCCGCACCAGCGGCGCGTAGAACAGGCGGAACAGCCGGCCGTACAGCCGGCCGTTCTCCACGCGGGCGTAGTACCCCTTCGAGAACGCGTGGCCGTCGGCGAGCGGCGCGAGCAGGCGCGGGACGTGGGCCGCCGAGTACGTCGTCGCGTCGGCGTCGTGGACGACGACGTAGTCGGCGGTTTCGCTGGCCACGCCGAGCGCCAGCCACACGTCCCGACCCTTGCCGAAGCCGTCGTCCAGCCCGGCGTCGTCGAGCACCGCCTCGACGCCGGGCGCGTTGCACCACAGCAGTTCGGTCGGGGCGTCGAACGAGTCGAGCCACTCCGCGAACGCCGGCACCCGGTCGGCGGGCGAGCGCAGCGGGACGACGACCCGCTCCGGCGAGACCTCCGCCAGCGTCGAGAGGACGCGCTCGGCGGCCAGCCCCGCGTGCTCCCGGTCGGTCATCGGCACGACGACCGCGCTCCGGTCGGTCGGGGCCGCCGGCGTCGGATCGTCGAACGCGTGGAGCGTCGCGATCCGCTCCTGTACGTACTCCATCACCCGCGGGTTGGTCTACACGATAAAAACGGCGGCGACTCGCGGCGGCGCGGTCAGGCCGGGGCGGCCTCGCTGGGCAGCCGGTCGAACGCGTGCAGGGCGACGAGGACGAGCAGTATCGCGGCGAGCCCGACGGCGGAGCCGCGGTAGACGGCGTCGAACGCGAACCCGGCGTCGGTTATCGCGCCGATCGCCGCGCTCCCGCCGGCCTGTACGAGCGTCATGCCGGCGCTGTACACCGAGTAGGCGCTGGCGCGGTTCTCGTCGGGCAGCGAGTCCAGCAGGTAGGTGTCGAGCGCCGGGAACAGGCTGTGGACGACGTAGCCGAGGACGACCGACACCGCGGCGACCGGCCAGAGCGACCGGACCGCGGTGAGGGCGAGCAGGCTCGCGACGAACCCGCCGAGGACGGCCAGCATGAGCGGGACGTGCGGGACGCGGTCGGCCACGCGTCCGGTGACGACGAACGCGGGGACGCCGGCGGCGAACGCGAGGGTCAGCATGTTGCGCGCCGTCGGTTCGGCGAAGCCCTTCGACTCGACGAGGTAGGTCACGTAGAAGTTGAACACGCCGTTCCAGACGAACCCGGTCGCGCCGATGATGGCGACGGCGGTGACGACGATGGGCCACTGGCGCGCCAGCGCGGCGGCGAAATCTCGGTCCCGGGTCCCGGCCGCGGGCATCTCCGCGCCGCGCGCGACGAGGAAGACGGCGAGCGTCGTCGCCGCGGCGACGGCGCTGACCGTCCAGAACACCGCGCGCCAGTCCCACGCCAGCAGGATGGCGCCGACCGCCAGCGGCGCGACGACGGCGGCGAGCTGGCTCGACATCCCGTGGATCCCGATGGCCCGGCCCACGCGGTCCGGGAACAGTTCGCTCACGAGCGGGTTCGCGGCGACGAAGTACGCGCCGCTGGTCGTCCCCATCAGGAACGCGCCGGCCGCGAGCACGGGAAACGAGTCCGCGACGGCCGTCAGCGCGGCCGACGCCGCGAGCAGGCCGCCGGCCCCGAGCACGACGACGTGACGGGGCACCCGCGTCAGCAGGTACCCCGTCGGGAGCCGCGGGACCGCGCTGCCGAGCCAGGCCATCGTCGCAACGAGGCCGACCGTCGCGCCCGAGAGGCCAAAGGAGGCCCGGAGCGGCTCGACCAGCGGCGCGAAGACGACGCGGGCGAGGTTGACGAGAAACACCGTCGCGCACAGCGAGCCGAACAGCCGCCCCCGCCCGCGGAACGTCCGGCCCGACCCCTCGCTTGGTGACACGGGCGGCGGTTCGCGCGACCCGGGGTCAAGCTTTTCGAAACGAAAGTGCAGGGGTGGTTTTTTGCCAGGGAATCACATACGTTCGCCTATGAGATCCGTCCGCAAGGCGCTCCGCGACGGCGAGCTGTTCAAGGACACGTACGAGCGGCTCACCTGCGCCGAGTGCGAGCAGACGCTCAAGAGCCGGAACGACCCGGCCGAGGTGTGGACGGTGCGGGAGTGCCCCGACTGCGGGTCGGAGTGGAAGGAGATCTGACCGGGCCCGCGTTGCCGCTTTCTCACTCCCGGGTACGCTACGACGCGTTCGACCAGCCCCGGCGACCCGAGGACCGTCGGCCCGCACGGGCCGCTGGCGACGCCGTCAGGAGAACAGCCGCTTCAGGCGCGCGACGAGGCTCTTCGAGCGGTCGCCACCGCGGCGGACCTGCTGCTCGCCGGCGTCCGTTCCCGCGTCGCCCTCGGACGACGTCTCGGCCTCTATCTCGCCGGTCTCGCCGGTCTCCGCGGCCTCGACCGCCCGTTCGAGCAGCGAGCGGGCGTCGTTGACGGCGTCCTTGACGGTGCCCTTGACGACCGGCTTCCCGTCGAAGCGGTCGCGGCTGACCGCGGTGTCGGCGGCGATGACGACCGCGCCGGCGTCGGCGATTTCGTCGGCCGACAGCTCGTCCTCGGCCCCCATCGCCCCCTGGATCTCGACGCGGATGTCGTGGCCCAGCTCCTCGGCGGTCTGTTCCAGGTTCTCCGCCGCCATCTGGCTGTGTGCGATACCTGTCGGACAGGACGTGACTGCTACGATGTTCATGATCGATGAATACGTTCGAGTACCTTAGTTCTCGTGCCGGCCGCGCCGGCGTCCGCCGCCAAGTCCGCGGCCGCGTCGGTGTCGGTCGCCTCCACGTTCGCCTTCACGTCGGGGATGGTGACGGCGCTCATGCTCAACTCGTCGAGGCCGAGTCCGACGAGCAGTTCGGTCGCCTCGGGGTCGCCGGCCATCTCGCCGCACATGCCGACCCAGGCGTCGCCCTCGTGGCCCGCCTCCACCGTGCGGCGGATGGCCCGGACGACGCCGGGGTGGAACGGGTCGTGCAGGTCGGCCACGCGGTCGTTCTCCCGGGCGGCGGCCATCACGTACTGCGCGAGGTCGTTCGTGCCGATCGAGAGGAAGTCGACCCGCGCGGCCAGTTCGTCGGCGACGAAGGCCGCGCTCGGCGTCTCTATCATCACGCCGAGTTCGGGGAGGGCGTGGTCGACGCCCTCGGCCGCCAGGTCGGCGGCCACCTCGTCGACGCGGTCGAGCGCGGCCTCCAGTTCCTCGACGGTGGCCACGAGCGGGAACATCACGGCGAGGTCGCCGTCGCCCGCCGCGGCGGCCCGCAGGAGCGCGCGCAGTTGCGTCTCGAAGAGGTCCGCGTCCGGGCCCAGCGAGCGCCGGATCCCGCGCTCGCCGAGGAACGGGTTCTCCTCCTCGGGCAGGTCCAGATACGGCACCTGCTTGTCGCCGCCCACGTCGAGCGTGCGGACGACGACCCGGCCGTCCGGGAACGCGTCCAGCGCCTCGACGACCGTCTCGAACTGCTCGTCCTCGTCGGGCGGCGACTCGCGGTCGAGGAAGAGGAACTCGGTGCGGTAGAGGCCGATCCCGTCCGCGCCGCGCTGGACCGCCGGCTCGACCTCCGCGGGCTGGCCGACGTTCGCCGCGACCTCTATCCCCTTCCCGTCCGCGGTCGAGACGGGGTCGGGCCGGACCTCGGCCGCGTCCGTTTCGCTGGCCGCCGCGCGTTCCTCGTCGGTCGGGGCGACGACCAGTTCCCCCGCGTCGCCGTCGACCATGACCTCGGCGTCGTCGGGTACGTCGAACAGCGCGTCGCCGACGCCGACGACCGCCGGCAGCGCGAGCGACCGCGCGAAGATGGCCGCGTGGGACGTCCGCCCGCCCGTGACGGTGGCGAAGCCGGCGACGCGCTCGGGGTCCAACTGCGCCGTGTCGCTGGGCGTCAGCCGCTCGGCCAGCACGACCGACCCCTCGGGGAGCGCGGCGAGGTCGACGCGGTCGCCGTCGGTGAGGATCCGGACGAGGCGGTCGCGCACGTCGCGCAGGTCGTCCGCGCGCTCGGCCATGCGGCCGTCCATCCCCTCGAACTGCTCGATGTGCTCGGCGAACGCCCCGTGGACGGCGTTGGGGGCGGGCAGCCCGTCGTTTATCGCGTCCTCGACGGCGTCGGCTATCGTCGGGTCGTTGATGAACTGAACGTGCGCGTCGAAGACGGCCGCCTCCTCCTCGCCGACGCTCTCGGCGGTGCGCTCGCGCTCGCGCTCCAGTTCTGCCTCCGCGGTCTCGCGGGCGTCCGCGAACCGCTCGCGCTCGGCCGCGGCGTCGACGCCGCCCTCGGGCGGGTCGGGCAGTTCCGTCCCGGGGTCGTACCAGACGACGGTCCCGACGCCGGCCCGCGGCGTCGCGCCCGTCCCGGGGAGGACCCGTCGCTCGGTGCTCATGCGTCTAGTTCGTCCTCTGGCGTCGTAAGGATGTCCGTCAGCGCGTCGAGGGCGGCCTCGGCGTCGTCGCCCTCGGCGACCAGGCGGACGTCGTCGCCCGACGCGACGCCGAGGCTGGTGACGGCGATCATGCTGCCGGCGGCGACGAGGTCGCCGTCGGCCGCGCCCACCTCCACCTCGGCGTCGTGTTCGTTCGCCGCCTCGACGAACGCCGCCGCCGGGCGGGCGTGGAGGCCGTCCTCGGGGACGACGGTGACCGTCCGCTCCGCGCTCATGCGACGGCCTCCTTGAGCGTGTCCCGGACGTCCTCGGCGTCCCCCGCGGCGTGGAGGGCCTCGCGGACCTCGTCGTGCATCAGCGCACGCGACAGCGAACTGAGGATCGAGAGGTGGTCCTCCGCGCCGGACTCGGGCACGAGGATCATAAAGAGGAGCGTCGCCGGCTCCCCGTCCATCGAGCCGAAGTCGACGCCCGCCTCGGAGCGCGCGAACGCGACCGAGGGGCGGGAGACGGCGTCGGTCTTGGCGTGGGGGATGCCGATCCCCTTGCCGACGCCCGTGGTGGTCTCCTCCTCCCGGGCGAGCAGCGCCGAGAGCGCGGCGTCCCGGTCGTCGACGCGGCCGGCGTCGACCAGCAGGTCGAGCAGGAATTCGATGGCGTCGCGCTTCTCGGCCGGCGGCTCCGAGAGCGAGACGTGGTCGGCCGGGATCAGCTCGTCCACGTCGGCCTGATCGATTGTGACCGTCATTGTTTGAAAATGATTGCCCGGGGACTTAACGGTTGTTAATCGTCGGCCTGTGCGGTCGCGCCGGCGTCGCTACTCTCGATCCGGTCCTCGAAGTCCGGCTTCAGCAGCGTCGCCACGACGGCCGTGACGAGCGACCCGAGGACGATACAGCCCAGGAACAGGAACGGCGAACTGGACAGCGGAATGACGAAGATGCCGCCGTGCGGGGCCGGCATCGTCACGTCGAGCGTCATCGCGGCCGCGCCGCCGACGGCGCTCCCCGCGACGATGCTCGGGATGACCCGGAGCGGGTCGGCCGCCGCGTAGGGGATCGCGCCCTCGGTGATGAACGAGAAGCCGAGCACGATGCCGCTCTTGGCGTTCTCGTACATCTCCTCGGCGTACTTGTGCGGCGAGATGAAGTTCGAGAGGGCCAGCCCGATCGGGGGGATCATCCCGCCGATCATGACGGCGGCCATCGGTCCCGTCACGCCCTCGCCGATGAGGCCCGTCGCGAACACGTACGCGACCTTGTTCACCGGGCCGCCCATGTCAAACGCCATCATCCCGCCGAGGATCGCGCCGACGATCAGCGCCTGCCCGCCGCGCATGGACTCGAGGAAGCCTGTCAGCGCCTCGTTGGCGAGCGCGATGGGGACGCCCAGCACGAACAGCATCACCGGGGCGAGCACCATCGTGGTCGCCACGGGGATGAGCAACACCGGCATCATCGGCTCGATGAAGCCCGGCACGTCGAGGTTCTTCAGGAACCGCGCGACGTAGCCGGCGAGCAGGCCGGCGACGATCGCCCCGAGGAAGCCGGCGGTCGCGCCGCCGGCGTCGAGGCCGACCGCAGAGCCGGAGGCGTCGATCAGCATCCCCTGCTGCAGGATGTACGACAGGATGAAACCCGGCGCGAGCCCCGGTCGGTCGGCTATCGCGTACGCGATGTAGCCCCCGAGGATGGGGATCATGATCGTCAGCCCGAGGTTGCCGATCTGCGCGAAGTACCACGGGAGCGACCCGGTCTGTTCGAACACCGTCTCGGTGTTGCCGGGGAACATGGAGAGTTCGGACAGCCCGAACCCGATCGCCATGAAGATACCCCCGATCGTCACGAAGGGTATCATGTACGATACGCCCGTCATCAGGTCCTCCTTGACGGAAGTCACGTGCGCCCGGAGGACGTTCTCCGCTTTGTCGCTGGATGCCATAGTGGGATTCCACATCATTATACAGCCAATTGTTCAAAAGTATTTTCGTTTGTGTTTGTTACTGTTCGATATATAGATGTATGAACTGGCACAAGCATCGGACCAGCTTCGCCCGGCAAAAACGACCCCCTACACCACCGAGACGGAGACGCTCTCCACGTCGGACTGAACGTCGGCGAACCGGGGGACGTCGGTCCCGGTGACCGCCACGACCCGCGACGAGACGGCGACCCCCGCCTGCAGCGCCTCGCGGTCCGACCGCCCGCGCTCCAGCGCGTCGACGAACCCCGAGAGGAGGGCGTCGCCCGCGCCGACCGTGTCCACCACGTCGACGTTCAGCGCCGCCGCGTGGAGGACGCCCTCGCCGCCGGCGACCAGCGCGCCGTCCGCGCCGAGCGAGGCGACGACCCGGTCGAACCCCTGCTCCCGAAGCGCCCGCGCGGCCGCGACGCAGTCCTCCAGCGAATCGACCGCGCGGCCCGTCGCCGCGGCCAGTTCCTCCCGGTTGGGCTTGCAGACGGCGTACGCGGCGCTCAGTTCGGCGAGCGTCTCGCCGCCAACGTCGACCGCCGTCCGCCACGGCCCCGCGCGGGCAATCCGGTCGACCGCGTCGGGGCCGAGTCCCGGCGGGCGGCTCCCGGCGATGACGACCATCGACGGGTCGTAGCGCTCGATGGTGTCGACCACGTCGTCGACCGACTCGCGGGACACCCGGGGGCCGTCGTGGTTTATCTTGTACTCGGCGTCGTCGGTCAACAGCGTCGTGTTCAGCCGCGAACTCCCGTCGATGTCGACGAAATCGCGGGGGATCCCCTCTTCGTCGAGGCTGTTCGCGATGTAGTCGCCGAGGAAGTCGCCGACGAGGCCCGTCGCGAGCGTGTCCGCTCCGAGCCCGACGAGGTACTTCGAGACGTTGATCCCCTTCCCGCCGGGGTCGAACTGCGCGTCGTCGGTCCGGGCGACGCTGCCCGACGCCGGGAGTTCGTCGATCCGGACGGTGTGGTCGACAGCGGGGTTCAGCGTCACCGTGAGGATCATGCGTCGAGCCCCTCGACGAGTTCGACGCCCGCGTTCTCGAAGGGCTCGCGCTGTGCCTCGGTCAGCGTCGCGTCCGTGACGAACATGTCGAGGTCCTCGAACCCGGCAAAGCGGACGAAGCTCCGGTTTTGCAGCTTCGACCCGTCCGCGACGAGCACGACGCGCCGGGACTTCTCGATCATCAGCTCCTTGATCCGCGCCTCGTCCTCGTTGGGCGTCATCAGCCCCTGAACGGGGTCGATGGCGTTCGTCCCGAGAAAGAGGAGGTCGAAGTTCATCCGGTCCATGAAGTTCTCGGCGCTCGGCCCGACCAGGGCGCGGGTCTGCCGGCGGAGCGTCCCGCCTGTGAGGTTGACCTCGGTGTCGCCCTTGCTCAGCTCCAGGGCCAGCAGCGGCGAGTTCGTGACGGCGAGGAAGGAGCCGTCGGTGGGGGCGTGTTTGACCACCTGCATCGTCGTCGAGCCGGCGTCGAAGAAGACGACCTGGTTCTCCTGGATCTCCTCGACCGCCCGGTCCGCGATGGCCATCTTCGCGTCGAGGTTCTGGACCTCCTTCTGCCCGTAGGACTGCTCCTCGCCGACGGTCGTCGCCGGGACCGCGCCGCCGTGGGACCGCTCGATGAGCTGGCGGTCCGCGAGGTCGTTCAGGTCGCGCCGGATCGTCGCCTTCGAGCAGTTCATCTCGTCGGCGAGCTCCTCGACCGAGCAGCCGTCGTTCTCCGAGACGAGTTCGACGATCTTCCGCTTTCGTGCTGCCGGTAACATGGTCTTCGTTGTCCCGTGATCGATTTTCCACGGTGATAGTTGTTTGCGTTCGTCTATGATCGTTTCTTGTCGAAGCGTCGGCCGGGCGCGGAAAAGCGGGCCCCGAACTACTCCGCCAGCGCGGCGTCGACCGTCGCGTCCTCGAACACGACCGCTTCGAGGGCGTCGAGGAGCGCCGTCGGGTTCTCGCGCTGCCAGACGTTCCGCCCGACCGCCAGCCCGGAGACGCCGGCGTCTATCGCGCCCTCGACCATCGACAGGAACTCGCGGTCGGAGGTCTTCGACCCGCCGCTGAGGAGGACGTTCACGTCGCCCGCCGCGTCGACGGCGCGGGCCATCGCCTCCTCGCTCCGCGGATATTTCACCTTCGCGAAGTCGGCCCCGAGTTCGAGGCCGATGCGCGTGGCGTAGGCGATAGTCTCCGGCTTGCGGTGGGCCTTGATCGCCTGCCCGCGGGGGTACGACCACATCGCGACCGGCAGGTCGTGCCCGCGGGCCGCCTCCTGTACGTCGCGGAACTCCTCGAACATCTCCGGTTCGCGGTTGGTGCCGGGGTAGACCGTGTAACCGATCGCGTCAGCGCCCAGTTCGGCGGCGTACTCGACGCTCCAGTTCTGCGGGGAGTACGGCTCGCCCTCCCAGAGCGCGCTCGTCCCGTTCAACTTGGCGAGCAGGTTCACGTCGTCCTCGTAGGAGGGGTAGTACGTCTCCGCGAGCCCCTTCCCGACCGCGAACCCGGTGACTGCGTCGTGGGTCGCCATCTCGAACACCGTCTCGGGGTCGAGCCGCTCGGGCACGTCCGCGAACGCGCTCGGCCCGTGCTCCAGGCCGTGGTCGTGTGCGAGCACTATCGACCGCCCGTTCCGCGTCAGGGGTGATCCGGCAGTGGGAAGCATTCGTGATCGAAACGACGCGTCGGCGTGTCTAAATCCTGTTGAATTTGCACGCTTTTGAACGAACCGGCGGATCGATCCGGGAGAGTCGTTCACGGAGGCCACCCGGGTCGGCCCCGTCGGTTCGCGACAACGGCGATCGACGGTGCGTTTTTATACGCTGAGTGAAAAGATAGCCGCACTGTGAGCGACGACGCGTTCGGCGTTTCGGCCGCTGCCCTCCGGGAATCCGTCAGAGCGGTTCCCGCCACGCTTCTCCTCGTCGACGTACAGTCCGGGCGTATCGTCGAGTGCTCGGACCGGGCCACGGAGCTGTTGGCGGGGTCACGCGAGGCCGTCGTCGGGACCGAGTTCGCGGACTGGCTCCGCGGCGGGACCGGCGACGCCGGGATCGTGGACGCAGCGGTCGCAGCCGACGGGCCGGTGACCCGCGGCGCGCGACTGACGACCCGGGACGGAGCGGTCGACTGCGAACTCGAAGCCAGCGTCGCGAGGGACGGCGACCGGGCGACCTGTACCGTCACGGTCGACACCGACCTGAGCGAGCGCTCCGAGGAGACCGAAAGCGACGTCGCCAGCCGGTTCGAGGCGCTGTTCGAGGCCCCGGCCTCGTTCGTCACGCTGCTCGACCCCGACGGCACCCTCCGGCGGGCCAACGAGAACGCGCTGGCGTTCGTCGACGTCGCGCCCGACGCGGTCCGGGGGCGGCCGCTCCCGGAGACCCCGTGGTGGTCCCACTCGGCGGAACTCCAGTCGAACCTCCGGGACTGGATCGAAGCGGCCGCCGAGGGGCGGGCGGTTCGCTACGAGGCCGAGCACCGCAACGCGAACGGGGAGACGGTCACCGTCGACGGCGTCCTGCAGCCGGTGACCCGGGACGGGGAGGTGACCGCCCTTCTGACGATCGGGCGGGATATCAGCCGGCGGAAACACCTGGAGGACCAGCTCAAGGAACGCGAGGAGTCGTTCCGGGAACTGTACAACGTCCTGTCGGCCCCGGACCCCTCGTTCGAGGGCAAGCTCGAGCGCGTCTTCGACCTCGGCCGGGACCGGCTCGGCGTCGAACTCGGCTTCCTGACCCGCATCGAGGACGACGTCCAGGAGATAGAGGCCGCGGCGGGCGACCACCCCCTCATCTCGCCGGGGGAGTCCTGCCCACTGTCGGAGGCGTACTGCAAGAAGACGGTCGAGCGCGACGAGTTGCTGAGCGTCCACGACGCGCCCGCGGCGGGCTGGGAGGGGACGCCGGCCTACGAGACGTTCGAACTCGGGAGCTACATCGGGTGCAAGGTGCTCGTCAGAAACGAGCTGTACGGCACCCTCTGTTTCGCCGACTCGTCGCCCCGCGAGCGGAGCTTCACCGAGGCCGAACGCACGTTCGTCGAACTGCTCACCCAGTGGGTGAGCTACGAACTCACCCAGGAGCAGGCCCAGCGCGAACTGCAACGGCAGAACGAGCGCCTCGACCGGTTCGCGGACGTCGTCAGCCACGACCTGCGCAACCCCCTCCAGACGGCGACGGGCCACCTGGAGCTCGCCCGCGAGCGCTACGACGACGACAACCTCGACACCGTCGCCGAGATGCATGCGCGGATGGAACAGCTGATCGAGGACGTCCTCGCCGTCGCGCAGGGCGGACAGGAGGTCCCGCCCGCGGACAGGGAGGACGTGTCGCTGTTCTCGGTCGCTCAGGCGGCGTGGGAGACGGCGGGCGACGACGCCGCGGCGCTCACGCTGGACGGCGACGACGCCGTCGTCCGCTGCGACGAGAGCCGGCTCCGGCAACTGTTCGAGAACCTGTTCCGGAACGCCGTCGAGCACGGGACCGACGACGGCGGGCTCACCGTCCACGTCGGCGCGCTGGACGGCGACGCAAACGAGTTCGACTCCAACCCCGGCTTCTACGTCGCCGACGACGGTCCCGGCATCCCCGAGGGTGAGCGCGAGAAGGTGTTCGAGGACGGGTTCTCGGACGGCGGCTCGACGGGGCTGGGGCTGACCATCGTCGAGGAAGTGGCGGCGGCCCACGGCTGGACCGTGTCGGTCGGCGGGAGCGAGTCGGGCGGCGCGCGGTTCGAGGTCCGGGACGCCGAGTAGTCACTCGAAGACGGCGTCGAACGCGTCCGCGCCCATGGGGTCGAACGTCCCGGCGGCAGCGTTCTCCGCGACGTGGTCCGGGCCGCTCGCCCCGACCAGCGCGCAGGTGATGCCGGGCGCGCTCCGCGCGAAGTTGATGGCCCGCTGGGCCGTCGTGTCGCCGGCCAGCCGCTCGGCCACGTCCTCCGGGATCGATTCGGCGAGTTGCCCCTGTGCGAGGCTCGCGCTCGCGAAGACGTTGATCCCCGCCTCGCGGGCAAAGGCCAGCGCACTCGTCGGGCCGTCCGGCGACTCGTGGGCCTCGACGGTGAACGCGTCGGCCATGACCACGTTGAACGGCAGCTGTATCGCGGAGAAGCCGGTCGTCTCGTTGCCTGCGGCGTCGGCGGCGGCCCGCGCCCGAGAAACGACTTCCGGGAGCGAGAGGTACTGCTCGTGGTCCGGCGGCACGCGGAACGCCTCCCACGTCGCGACGCCGTAGGCGCTCAGGTCGCCGGCCGCGACGCGCTCCTCCAGCCGGCGGAACGCCGCCTCCAGCCGGTCGTACACCTCGTCGCGCGACCGCTCGGCGAGTTGCGTCTCGGGGTTGTGGACGTAGTAGAGGTCGACCGTCTCGACGTCCAGGTTCGACAGCGATCGGTCGACCTGGTCGTCGAGGTACGCCGGCGCGATGCAGTGGCTCCCCCGGACCAGGTCATCGCGGTCGACGAGTCCCGTCTCGACGTACTCCTCGCGGACGTACCGCCCCGGATCGGCCGGGCGCTCGCCGTCGAACGGGACGAACCCGCCCTTCGTGGCGACGAGGACGGCGTCGCGGTCCACGTCGGCGTCCGCGAGCGCGCGTCCGACGACGCGCTCGCTCCGCTGACAGCGGTAGTTTATCGCCGTGTCTACGACGTTGACGCCGCTCTCCAGTGCGGTTCGGACCGCCTCGTAGTAGCCCTCGTCGACCGCGTCGGTCGGGTCCCCGAGGTACGTGCCGACGCCGACGCTGGAGACGACGCCGTCGCCGTACCGGCGGAAGTACGTGCGACCGAACGAGTCGCCGAAGCGGTCCCGGTAGTCCCAGGTTCCCTGCCCGGTTGCCATGCGGGGGCGTACGGGCGGGGCCGGGAAAAGCGCTACACGTCGCCGTCGAGCGCCGCGAACAGCCGGCCGGTGAACTCGTCGCGGGTGAGGCCGTCCGAGGGGCCGATGCCGTGCATGTGGTCGACCGACACCTGCCCGCCGCCCATCCGCGCGTGGCCGCCGGCGTCGGCCATCGGGATGTCGTCGACGACCGCCCGGAGCGCCTCGCCCATGTGGACGCGGTCGTCGCGCGAGCGCCCCGAGAGGTGGAGCGTTCCCTCGTGCTCGCCGTAGACGACGACCGCGGTGACGCCTTCGAGGCTCGTCAGTTCGTCGGCCGCCTGCGGGATGGCGTCGACAACGTCGACCTCCCCCACGTCACACACCGCGAAGGAGCCCCGGACCTCGCGGTCGTAGATGGCCCGCGCCTTCGTCTCCAGGACGTCCGCGCTGACCTGCGGGTTGGCGATGCGGTCCAGCGCCGACTGGTCGACGGCCGGGTACAGGAACGCGCTGGCCTCGAACTCGGCCTCCGAGCAGCCCTTCGTCAGCCGGTTCGTGTCGGACTGGATCCCGTAGATCAGCCCGGTCGCGAGGTCGTCGGTGAGTTCGAGCCCGTCCCCGCCGTCGTCCGGGTTCGGCTCCGCGTCCAGCGACTCGAAGTACTCCGCGAGGATCGTCGCGCAGGCCCCGTACTCCGTCCGCACGTCCGTGAAGTCGTCGCCAGCCCCGTTGCCGGGGTGGTGGTCGACGACGGCGAACGGCTCGACCGACGACGCGCCCTCGAACCCCCGCGGGGCGTTGTGGTCGACGAGGACGACTTCGTCGGCCGCGAGGTCGGCGGCGCGGCCGACCCGGTTCAGGTCCAGGCCCAGCACCGTCTGGAACGCGCGGTTCTCCTGGTGGCGGATCTCGCCGGGGTACTGGAGCGTCGCCTCGGTGTCGACGGCCTTGGCCATCGCCGCGACGGCCATCGCAGACGACATCGCGTCCGGGTCCGGGTTCGGATGCATCAGCACGGCCACCTCGTCCCGCTTGGACAGCGTCCGGCTGAACCGTTCCCCCGGGTCCCGGCGGTACCACGCCACCGCGACGGCGATCCCGAGGAGCAAGACGAGGACCCCTGCGCCGAGGAGCGCGAGTTCGAGGGACGAAAGCGCCGGCAGCAGCTCCCGGAGGACGTCGACCTGTAACGCGGAGGCGGGACCGGCGAACGACGACATACTCGCCCAGACTTTATCAACCGATAAGAATGTTCCCCCTATTCGTCGGCCGGGTCGAAGGCGTCCACAGCGGCCCGATACCCCTCGCGGAACGTCGGGTACGCGAACTCGTAACCGAGCGACCTGAGCCGGTCGTTCGAACAGCGCTTGCTCGTCTGGATCCGCCGCTCCGCGGCCGCCGAGAGGTCGCCCTCGGCCAGACGCTCCGCTTTCGTCCGCTTCGCCGGCGGATCGACGCCGCACTGGTCGGCCAGCCAGTCCGCGAACGCCCACTTCGAGACCGGTTCGTCGTCGACGACGAGTACGACGTCGTCGCGCGCCCGGTCGGCCTCCAGCAGGTACCGCACCGCGCCGGCGGCGTCGTCGCGGTGCACCATGTTCAGGTACCCCTCCGTCACCGGCCCCTCGACGTACCGCCGGAGCCGGTACCTGTCGGGGCCGTACAGTCCGGCGAACCGCGCGACGGTGCCGTCGATTCCGTGCTCCGCCGCCGCCTCGCGGGCGACGCGCTCGGCTTCGGCGAGAACCTCCGTCTTCTCCGTGGTCGGGTCCAGCGGCGTCGTCTCGTCGACCCAGTCGCCGCCGTGGTCGCCGTATACGCCGGTGCTGGACGTGTACACCAGCCGGTCCGGCGGCGATGCGCGCTCGCCGAACGCCGCGATGGCCGTCCGCAGGCCGTCGACGTACACGCGCCGGGCCGCGTCGGCCCCGCGCCCGCCCGAACTCGCGGCGAACACCAGCGCGTCGGCGTCCGGGACGTCCGCGAGCGACGCGGCGTCGGTCACGTCCGCCCGGACGGCGTCCAGGCCGGCGTCGCGGACGGCCTCGATCCCCGCGTCGGACCGGCGGACGCCGACGACGTCGTGGCCGGCGCCGCGTAGCTGTCGACCCAGTTCCAACCCGACGTAGCCACAGCCGAGGACGGCGACGTTCATGGCCGTCCCTCCGGCCGGCAGCACGTCGCTCTCACGGCTGGCGCCCCGCGATGGCGTGTTGCACGTGGACGAACTCGTCGAAGGTCATCGGCGCGCGCCGCTCTATCTTCTGTTGGACCTCCTTGGGGTCCAGGTCGATGGCGAGTTCGCGGGCCACCGCGTCGACGTCCATGACGCCCGTCGTCATCCCGAGCAGCAGGTGTTCGCAGGCCATCTCGACGAGCGTATCGGCGTCGGGCGCGTCCGGGTCCAGCGCCTGGATCGCCGCCGCGGCCGCGAGCGTCAGGTCGGGCGCGTCGCCCGCGACCAGCGCCTCGACTGTCGACCGCTCGACGTCCGCCGCCTCGGCGGCCCGGTCGACGCCGGCCGCCTCAACCGCGGCCGCGAGGTCCGCGTCGTACTCGCTCCGCAGGTCGGCGGGCGACAGCCCGTCGACGTCCGTTCGGTGGTCGTGAAACATGGCTTCCCGTAGGGGATCACCCTACAAGTGGCTTCAGATCGGCGCGCCCGGCGTCGGGCCACCCGGGCGACTCCTCGGTCCGCTGGCCGTCGACGTCACCGACGCCGCTTTTCCCCGGCGGCACGACGACGAGCACCGTCGTCGACGCCTCGAACGAGACGCGGGTCGAGCGGCCGAGCCGTTCGCCCTCGCCGTCCCCGTCGACGTCCACCGACACCGGCGAGCCGTCCCGGGAGTATGCGACCGTCGCGCCGGGCGTCGCCGGCGAGTCGCGGCCGGCGCGGACGGTGAACCGCGCGTACCGTCCGCCGAGGTCGACCTGCCACGCGTTCGCCGTCGCGAACCAGTACCCGGGGATGGGCGTCACCGGCACGCCGGCCGGGACGGCGGTTCGCGCCCGGGCGAGTCGCTTCGTGGCGCGGTCGCCGGCACGACGCAGGCCGTCCTCGACCGCGCCTTCGAGCCGCGACCGCGCCGCCGCGCGGAGGCTGCTCGCGGCGTCCCGCACCGGCCCCTCGGGCGGGCGGACCGACCCGTCCTCCATCGCCTCGGACGTGGCGACCCGGAGCCGGGTCCGCACCCGGTCCCGCCACGCCGGCGCGGCGGGCGTCCCGCTCCGGGCGGCGGCCGCGTCGGCGATCGGCGCGGCCGCGGAGCCGTTTGCCAGCGCGATAGCGCGGGCGGCGGTCGAGTCCCACTCGGACAGCCCGTCCCTGACCGCGTCCCGGCTCTCGCGCCGGGACAGCGCGGTCGCGGCAGCCAGTTCGGCCGCCGTGGCGTCGGTCGCGTTCCGGAGCCCCTTCCGCACGGCCGACCAGAGGTTCCTCCGGCTGGCGACCACCCCCTCGTCGTCGACCGCGTCGAGCGCGCGGTTCGTCTCGCGGAGCGTCTTCGCCGCCGTCCGCAGGTCGACCCGGGTGGTGTCGTCGACGAACTCGCCGACGATCCCCTCCGCCGCGTCGCCGTACGGGACGGTGACGACGTTCTCGTTGCGCGCGACGAGCGGGTGATACGTCTCCCCGTCGGCGACCGCGGGAACCCTATCGTGGTCGACCGACGCCGTCGTCAGGTACGCCGGCGCGCCGTCGACGCGCAGGGTCGTCGGGCCGCCGTCCGTCGCGACGACGTGTCGCCCCGGCTGGTCGACCGCCCGGGCGGCGTCGATCAGGTCCTGCAGTCGGTCGCCGGTAACCGCACCGAGGTCGCCGAGCGCGTCGTCGAGTTCCGCCTGGGTCTCCGCGACGACCTCGGCCTGGCGCTCCAGCAGCCGGATCGTGCGGTCGACGTACGCCGCGCGGACGCCGACCCGGGCGCGGTCGGCCACGCCGTCGTACCGCCCCGGCGGGTCGACGAGCGCCGACCGGCGCGAGCGGAGCTTCGCCGCTAGCTCGGCAGGCGGGTTGGCACCGGTCGCGAGGCCGGCCCGTTCGACCGTGACCGACACGTTGCGGACGCGCTCGCGGAGGTCGGCCACGTCCCGGTAGGCCCAGCGTTCGACCCCGTCCGGCTGCCGGCCGCCGACGGTGACCGTCCCGTCGACGTCGTCGCCGTCGGCGACGGCTCGCGCCAGTTCGTTCGCCCCGCCCCGGTCGACGACGAGCCGTCTCGCGGCGCGTCGTTCGATCCCCGCGAGGTTGGGGCCGTCCAGCGCGCCGCCGGGGGCGTGGACGCCCCTGACCGGGCGGTTCGGCACACGCTCGCCGGCGGCGTGCGTGCCGACGAGCCGGATCCCAACGCGGTGCCGGGTCGTCCACCGGTCGGTCGTCCAGACCGTCTCGTTGCCCCGCGTCCACTCGCGGTGTGCGTCGGTGCGTTCGGCGACGACCCGCCGGTAGCTTCGCAGTTCGTGCCAGCCGGGGGGCACCGACGGGAGCGACGCCCGCCCGTCCGTGACCGTCACGTCCGTCTCGCGGCGGGTGTCGTTCAGCGTCCAGTTGCCGCCCGCCGGTTCCGTCCGCGGGCGGACGCTGGGCCGGACCGTCCTGGAGTTCGAGACCAGTCGCGCCTTCGTCCCGTACGCGTCGTCCACGACGGCGCTCAGGGACGGCCCCTCGGAGCCGGTCAGCAGGGCCGTCGCCGCCACGTCGGCCGTGTAGTTCACGCCGACCGTGGTGGTCCGGCCCGGCGAGACCGGTCCGGTCGCGTTCCCGACCCCGGGGAGCGTCCCGTTCGGCGGGTCGCCCTCGCCGAGGACGTAGTCGACCCACCCCTGGCCGCTGACGTTCGTCTCCGCGAGTGCGTCCGTGATGCCGACGCGGGCCGTTCCCTTGGCGAGACCGACCCGACCACCCGGGTCCGCGCGGCCGAACACCGACCGCTGCGTCTCCAGCGCCGCCCCGTTCGCGGCCAGTTCGACGTGGCGGTTGCCGACGACGTTGGCGACCGGCGCGCCGCCGTACTGGGCGTAGCCACGGGCCCAGGCCATCGCGTAGAGGCGTGCGGCGACGCGCCGGCCGAAGCCGGGACCGTCCAGCGCACCGCGGTTCAGCCGGTCCTTGTAGCGCTCGACGCGGTCGTGGAGCAAGAGGACGGGTGTCGGGACGGTCACGTCGACCGTCCGCCGCTCCCGGGCGACCGTCTGGCCGTCGTGCTCCGCGACGAACGAGACGTTCCGAACGGTGACCGCGACCCGGCCCTCGCCGGCGCGATCGACGGTTACGCGGCGCTTCGCGGCGCGGAGGTCCGACGCGTTCGTCACCGGCGGCAGCGACGCGGTCGCGCCGGCGCTCCGAACGCGCTTGTCGACGGCTCCGAGCCGGGACTGGACCGCGAGGTAGATCCGGATCCGCAGCGCGTCGCGGAACGGCGTCGAGTCGTTGATGACCCGGCCGTACCGGGTGTTCGCCGGCTCGACGACCGGAGCCGCCGCCGCCCGCCTGCTCGCGTCCGCGACCGCGTCCCGGACGACCGTCTGGACGGCCGCGTCGGCGCGGTCGACGGCGGCACCGGCGTCGACTTCTGGGGTCCGGTCGTGTTGGTCCAGCAGACTCGCGCCGAGTGTCGCGCTCCCGACGAGCAGGAGCACGCCGACCAGCGCGAACGGGACGCGCGCCCGGCGGTCGTCGGCCAGCCTCATCGCTCCCACACCCTGACGACGATCCGTACTTCGCCGACCGCGACCGCCGACGCGGCCGCGTGTGGCGACTCGAACCCCGCTTCGAAGTCCCGGGCGAACTGCTCGGTCAGGGCGTCGGCGAGGCGGCCGTTCGCCCGCGCCACGTCGCGCCGCGTGCCGGGGCCGGGGCCGACCGCGACCGTCCCCAGCGCCCCGTCGATCCTGTCGTACCGGGCCGCAGTCAGCGGCGCCGTCGCGGGGTCCGACAGCGACAGCGCGGTTGTCGCCGGCGGGAACAGGGTCGCAACGACGCCCGTCGCGGTCGCGCGGGCGACGCTCCGGTAGCCGTCGCCGGTCGGTTCGGCCGCCGCGCCCGGCGGGCCGCCGCTCGGTACCCTGAGTGTCGCGACGTGGACGTCCGCCCCCTGCGGCGGCGGGTCGCCGGCCGACACCGCGCCGCGGACCGGCGACCCGGGGTAGGGCTCCCACGTCGCACGCACCGCGACCGAGGCGTTCGGCCGTGCGACGGCGGCGGCGACGGCCGCGGTCGCGCGGTCGACGTACGCGGCGCTGGCGGGCGAGATCGGGCGTCCCCACGCCGTGGCGTTCGCGACGGCGGCGTCGGCGAGCAGTTCCGCGAGGGTCCCCTGTGCGGACCGCTCCAGTTCGCGGCCGTCGACCGTCAGCGTGTAGTTCACCCGCTCGGTGCTCGCCCCGAGCGCGTCGGCCGTCTCGTCGGCCGCGTTCGCCCGGGACGGCCCGGGGTCGGCCGGCAGATACGCGAGCGTCGCGACCGCGCCGGTGACGAGCAGCAGGCAGAGCGCGGCGTCGACGACCGCGCTGACCCCGCGGTCGGTCACGACCACACCTCCACGCGCAGGCGGCCGACGCGAACCGACCCCGGCCCGACCCGGACGCTCGCCGTTCGGACGGCGGACGCGGCGTCGGGCGGGGCGTCGGCGCCCGCGGTCCACGTCTCACCGCCGGCGGTCAGCGTGATCCGGACCTCGTGGCCGCCGGGCGCGGCGTGCAGCCCCGACGGGAGGTCCGCGGGCGCGACGACGCCCGTCTCCGCGACCGCGCGCCAGACGCGGCGGAGGGTCGGCGTCGCGTCACGCGCGCCGTCCCCCGGAAGCGTCGCGTCGACGGTCGCCGCGTACAGCGCGAGGCCGGCCCCGACCGCCAGCACCGCCGCCACGGCGGCGAGCGGTTCGGTCTGGCCCCTACGCGTCGACCAGCGTGACACGCTTCTCACCCCAGGAGACCGTTCTGACGACGATGCGGTCGTCGGCGTCCCGCCACGAGGGGTCGCGGTCGCGCGCGTCGGCGGCCGCCGCCGCGAACGCGGCCGGCGACTCGAAGACGTGCGCGGGGTCGGCACCCTGCGCGACCTCCCACAGCAGGGTCCCGTCGCCGACCGGCGTCACGGGGCCGTACGCGAACGTCGCCCGGGCGGTCCCGCCGCCGTCGCGGAGCGCGAGACGGTGCGGGCCGAGCCTGACCGCGTCGGCCGAGACCGGCTGTTCCGCGGTCGCCGGGTATTCGCTCGCGGCGACGGCGTCGACGGTATCGGCCGCCCCGGCCGCGTCGGGCGGTGCCTGCGACGGGAGGTCGGCGGCCACGCCGGCGAACGCGACGCCGGTCAGCGCGACGCCGACGGTGAGATACCACGTGTCGACTGGCGCGTCGAACATGGCCCGGGTTCGCCGCGCTCTCCGACATAAACCTTCAGACCAGCAGGCGGGCGAGCGCGAACGCGCCGAGGAACGTCGGCGTGGCGGCACAGAGCGCCCGTCCGACGCGGTAGCCGACCAGCGGCCGGTCGATGCCGGCTTCGAGCCCCGCGGCCAGCGCCGAGAGGACCGCGGCGAGCAGGAGCACGTACCCGCCGACCGCGAGGCCGAGCCCCGCCGGCGGCAGCGCCGGCTCGCCGAACTTCGTCCCGCCGATGCCGCCGGCGAGCGCCACTGTCACGCCCGCGACGAGCGGCCCGAACACGGCGGCCGTGTGGCCGAGCGTCCCCGTGACCCGCGAGAGTTCGTGGCGGGCCTCGCGCTCCACGGTCCGGAGCTCCTCGACGTGGTCCGCGGTGGCGACGACCGCGCCGCCGGCCGGGCGCCCCTCGCTCGCGGCCAGCGCGAGCAGCGCCGCGGTGCTCCGGACGCGCGGGCTCGGCACGTCAGCGAGCGCGCCGTGGTCGCCAAGGAACGACTCCCGGACGCCGACGCCGAGCTGGCGCTGTCGGCGGGCCGCGCCGGCGAGCACGTCGCCCATCCCGCCGTCGACCTCCTCGCTCGCCCGCGCGATAGCCGACTCGACGGCCGCGCCCTCGGCGACGCGCCGCCCGACGAGGTAGAGCGCGTCGACCAGGCCGCCCTCGACGGCCCGGACGCGCTCCCGAACCGCGACGACCGGGCGGTACCAGGCGACGAGCGTGACGCCAGCACCGAATCCGATTGCGGCGACGGGGGCGGTCCAGACGGGCAGGGCTACGAGGCCGACCCCCGCGCCGACACAGGCCGCGACGCCGCCGGCGGCGAGCGGCGGCCAGCGCCGGTCCGGGACGTCCGGGTGCGAGCGCGAGACGGCCGGCGGCGGGAACGCGACTGGCCGCCGGAGGAGCAGCCACACGCCGGCACCGACGAGGCCGAGCGGGAGGACGACGTCGTAGACGAACGCGAACAGCGGGAGGGTGACCGGAACGCCGGCAACGCTGGCGGCCGGCACCGCCGCGACCAGCGAGAGCGGGAGCAAGACGCCGAACGCGTACAGCGCGGTGGCCGGGGCGCGCACGTCGCTCGCGAACGCCGCCATCCGGTCGCGGGTCCCGTCGAGGACGGCCGTCAGCGCGCGGTCCAGCGTCCGCGACCGCTCGGCCGCCGGCGCGGCCGCGGCCGCCAGCAGCAGGTGCGCCGAGCGCGTCAGCGCCGGGAACCACTCGTCCCACTCGTCGGCGAAACTCGCGAGGCCCGTCCGCGGGGTCCCCTCCGCCGCCCGAACGCGCTCGCGGAGGCTCCGCGCCAGCGGCCCCCGGCCGGTTCGGGCGGCGAAGGCCGTCGCCGTCTCCGCGGCGGGCGTGATCCGCATCCGCAAGACGGCGCGGCCGACCAGCCCCGGCGCGTCGCCGAGCGCCGCGGTCCGCCGCGCGGCCGCGGCGACGACCGGGGCACGATGGACGCCGTGGGCCGCGGCCAAGGCGAGCGCGAGGCCGCCCACCGCACCCCCGGGACGCATCGCCGGCGGCACGACGGCCGTGACCGCGACGCCGAGCGCGGCGACGACGACCGCCGCGCCGTAGCCAGCGTCGACGACTGTCTCCGCGGTCGTGTCGGTGTCGAGAAAGCCAAGCGAGCGGCGCAGTTCCGCGCTCGGGGACGTCTCAACGGGCGACAGCCGGGCGAGCGCCCGGAGCAGCGCCGTCAGCATTTCCCCTCGGCGTAGGCCCGCGTCACGTCCTCGGGACGCGTCCGCTCGTCCGCGGCGAGCCCCGCGATCAGGTCCTCGCGTGCGGCGAGTCGGTCGCGCAGGTCGGCGTACGTCTCGCCGGCGTCGGCGAGCGTCGGGAGCAGGCGGCTCTCGCCGCGGTCGATCCGTCCGGTTGCGGCGAGGCCGTCGTCGGTCATCGCGTACAGCGGCTCGAACCCGACGCCGCCGTCGCGGTCGACCACCTCCTCGACGGCCCGCACGCGCCGCGCCCGCTCGCCGTCGTCCCGGTACGCTTCGAGCGTGACGACCAGATCGGTCGTCGCGAACGACGACTCCGGGACGCCCAAATCGGAGACGACGCGCTCGCGGACGCTCTCACCGCCGTCGCCGTGGATCGTGCCGAGCACGGCGCTGGCGTTCGCCCCCACCCGCATCGCCTCGTACAGCACCTGTGCCTCCTCGCCACGGACCTCGCCGAGGACGAGTCCGCCCTCGCCCAGCCGCAGCGCCGTCCGGAGCGCCTCCGTCGGCGCGATCCCCGGGCCGTCGTCGAGCGTCGTCCGGACCGGCTGGACGTCGCGTCCGGCGGCCTGGAGCGCGGCCACCGGGAGCTCCGGCGTGTCCTCGATGGCGACGACCCGCGTCTCGGCCGGGATCTCCCAGAGGAGCGACCCGAGCGTCGTCGTCTTCCCGGCCCCGCGCGCCCCGGCGACGAGCGCCGCCGCGCCGCGCTCGACCGCCACGGAGAGGAGCGCGGCCGCGTCGGCCGGGAGGGTCCCGTTCGCCACGAGCGCGGGGAGCGTGAACGCGTCCTCGCCGTGTGCGCGGAACGCGAAGGCGACGCCGTCGCTGACCGGGTCGGTCACGCCCGCGACGCGGATCCGGTCGCCGGCCGCCGTCTCCGCCGCGGCGTCGAGCGTCGGCGCGGCCCGGGAGAACCCACGGCCGCTCGCGCGGCGAAAGCGGGAGGCAAGCGCCGCCGCGCCGTCCTCGGTGAGGCGGACGTTCGTCCGCATCGTCTCGCCGTCGACCACCGCCCGGAGGGGGTTCTCCGTCACCGGCGCGGTCGCGTACACGTCGGAGACGCGCGGGTCCGCGAGGAGGTCCTCCAGCACCCCGAACCCGCGGGCATGCTTCCGGAGCACGTCCGCGAGCAGGCAGACCGGGTCGTCGCCGTCCGCGACGCGCCTGACCGCCCGCCCCGGCGCACGGTCGCCGCCCTCGACCGCGCCCGTCGCCAGCGCCTCGTGGGCGTCGACCAGCGTCGCCGTCGCGTCCGGCGGGAGGTCCTCCTCGACGGGCGCGAGGTGGTAGGTCCGCACGCCGTCGCCCTCCCGCGCGTAGACGCGGGCGGTCGACCCAGTGTCCAGGTCCCGGGCGTCGACCAGCCGTGCGTCGGCCGGCGGCCGGGAGCGGACGCGGGAGCCGGCGACCGCGACTCCGACCGACGGCCGGAGCGCGTCGGCGTACCCGTCGACGGCGGTCGCGAGTTCGAGCAGTCCCGTCTCGGCCGCGACGTCGCTCACCGGACTGGCCCGCGCGCCGGCGTCCCGGGCGGCCCGGAGCGGGTCGCGCCGCGCGGTCGCGGCAAGCGTCTCATCGCGGAAGGCGACGCGCTCCGCGAACCGGCCGGCGGCGACCAGCAGCGCCGCGGCGGCGTCCTCGTACGCCCGTTCGACGCCGCGGGACCGCGTCAGCACCGCCTCCGCGTCGCGGTCGGTCAGCGACGTCACAACGGTCTCGCGGCAGTCCGCCTCGTCGGCGAGTCTGCCGTCGCCCGAACAGTCGTCGGCGTCGACGACGAGGCGGTCGCCGTCGAACGAGGGGCGACAGCCGCAGGGCCGCTCGTCGCCCTCCCGGAACCGGTCGAAGATCCCTCGCATGCGCCGGGGTCGCCGCGGCCTCCTACCTAAACCCCCGGACGGTCGACGACGACGGTCTGTTCCCCGTCGACCCGCACGAGGCGGAGCCGGAGCTGGTAGTCGCCGCCCCCAGAGAGTTCGAGCGGGCCGGCGGCCGGGCGGACCGGGGCGTCCAGCGTCACGACGCGCCGGTCCCGCCCCGCGACGGCGTACGCGACCCTGGACCGCGAAGACCCCTCCGTCGGCTCCCGGATCGTCAGTTCGTCGACGCCGGCGCGGTGCCAGCTCCGCTCGGGCAGCGACACGGTGACGCTGCGGCGCGGCCCGTTCGACGCGCCGGGTACCGTCTCCTCCGTCGCGAGCAGCGACGCGGCGGTGCGCTCTATCCGGTCTATCTCCCCCCGCACCTGGCTGTCGGTCGCGCGCTCCCGGCCGTCGTCGACCGCCGGGAGCGACGCCGCGACCAGCGCCGTCGCGAGCAGGACCGCGAGGACGACCCGGACCGTCACAGCGCGTCGCGGAGGCGGGCGACGACGCCCGCGTCGTTCGCTCCGTCGTCCGCCGGGCCGTCCGCGTCGGCGGCCGCCGCGTCCGACCGTTCGGGTCCCGTCGATCGCCCGACCGCGGCCCCCGTTGCCGCCGCTGGGTCCGGTTGGTCGGCTCGCACCCCCGGGGCGGCTCCGTCTGGTCCGTCAGCCGGGGTCCTGGCAGCCGCCCGCCTCGCGTCGGCTTCGAGGTCGTCGACCCGGGCCTCCAGATCCTCGACCCCGGCGACGGCGGCGTTCGCGCGCGCCTCCACGTCCTCGTTGACCGAGCGGACGCTCCCGACGTAGCCCCGGACCGCCTGCAGGCCGGCGTCCAGTTCCGCGATCCGCTCGTCCATCTCCTCGACCCGGCGTTCGAGTTCCTCGACGCGGCCGGTCAGTTCGGCGTCGTCGGCGACCGAAGGCAGGTCGGCGTCCGCATCGGTCAGCGCGCGCTCGACGGCGGCGAGCCGCTCGGCGATGTCGTCGGCCATGGCACGGGGTGGCCGCGGCATCGTTCATAAACCCTCGTCGCGGGACGGACGGTCCGCATCCCCCCGGCGCGGACCGACGGCGGAACGTTCAACTGTGGACCCTCCGAAAGCGGTTGCATGAAAGTCGTCCTGATAGGTATCGGCCAGGCCGGCGGGAAGGTCACTCAGGCCCTGGTCGAGTTCGACGAACGAATGGACTTCGGTGCGGTCCGCGGCGCGGTCGCGGTCAACTCCGCGCAGACCGACTTGCAGTCGCTGGACCTCGACACGGTGCTGATCGGGCAGGACCGGGTGAAGGGACACGGCGTCGGCGGCGACAACGAACTCGGCGCGGAGGTGATGCAGGCGGACGCGCGGGAGGTGATGGACAGCATCGACGGCCGCATCACCGCCGAGGCCGACGCCATCTTCGTCGTCGCCGGCCTCGGCGGCGGCACCGGCAGCGGCGGCGCGCCGGTGCTGGCGAAGGAACTCGGCCGCGTGTACAGCGTCCCCGTCTACGCGCTCGGCGTCCTCCCCGGGCGCGGCGAGGGGGCGATGTACCAGGCCAACGCCGGCCGGTCGCTGAAGACGCTCGTCCGCGAGGCCGACGCCACTCTGCTGGTCGACAACGACGCCTGGCACGGCGCGGGCGAGAGCGTCGGGGAAGCGTACGACGCGATAAACGAGGCGATCGCACAGCGCGTCGGCCTCCTGCTTGCCTCCGGCGAGGCCGTCGACGGCGTCGCCGAGAGCGTCGTCGACTCCAGCGAGGTGATAAATACCCTCCGCGAGGGCGGCATCGCCGCGCTGGGCTACGCGAACGCGAAGGCCGACCCCGACAGCGCGGAGAACGTCAACACCGTCACCAGCGTCACGCGCAAGGCGCTTCTGACCGGGACGAGCCTGCCCGACGCCGTGACCGCCGAGTCCGCGCTGCTCGTGATCGCCGGCGACTCGGACCGCATCCCCCGCAAGGGCGTCGAGCGCGCCCGCGCCTGGGTCGAGGAGGAGACGGGGAGCATGCAGGTCCGGGGCGGCGACTTCCCGCTGGAGAGCGACCACCTCGCCGCACTCGTCCTACTGGGCGGCGTCGAGCGGGGCAAGCGCATCGAGGAGTTCATGGAGCGCGCCCGCGAGGCCCAGAAGCAACAGCCCGACGACGGCGACCCCGCCGAGCAGTTCAAAAACGAGGAGATAGACGACCTGTTCTGAGCGGAAGCTTCAAGCCCGCGGCCCCGCTGAGACACGGGAAATAGCGGTCGGTCGCGGAGCGTGTACGTTCTCACGCCGGGCGCGGCCGGAGGTCCCAGATGTCGAGCAAACAGTTCAAGGACCCGGTACACGGGTACGTCGAGGTCGCCGAACCGATAGTCGAGCGCATCGTCGATACGCCGTCGTTCCAGCGCCAGCGCCACGTCCGCCAGCTATCGGCGACGTACCTGGTGTACCCGGGCGCGAACCACTCCCGGTTCGAACACGCGCTGGGCGTGTTCGCGCTGGCAAAGCGGGTGTTCCGGAGCCTCCGCTCGCAGCGCCGCTTCGCCCGCGGCGCGTCCGAGGCGCATCTGGACACCGTCGAGGCCACGCTGAAGTGCGCGGCGCTGCTGCACGACGTCGGCCACCCGCCGCTCTCGCATCTGGGCGAGCACCACCTCGACGCCACGGCCCTCCGGGACCGGCTGGCCGACGCCGGCCTCGTCGGCGCGTTCGAGGACGCCGGGCTCGCCGTCGGGGTGCCCGGCGGGCCGTTCCGGCGCGCCAGCCCGCACGAACTGCTCGGCTGCGTCGTGATCCTGCGGAAGTACGCCGACGCCCTCCGGGACCTCGGCGTCGACCCCTACGAGGTGTGTGCGTACGTGCTCGGCTACAGCCTGACCTACGAGCGCGAGGGCGACCGCCACTTCGGGGTCGCCGCCGAGGTGCTCCACTCGCCCATCGACGTCGACAGGCTGGACTACATCATCCGCGACAGCCGGATGACGGGCGCGGAGGTGCTGAGCGTCGACACCGAGCGCATGATCGACGCGTACACCGCCGTGCCGGATGCCGGGCTGGCGCTGCGGGACAAGGCGCTGTCGACGATAGGCAACTACCTCGAAGGGCGGGTCGCGCTGTACATGTGGGTCACCCAGCACCACAAGTCGGTGTACGCGAACGTCCTCCTGCGGGAACTGCTCGACGAGTTCGTCGCGCTGGCCGACGAGCGGCCGATCACCGCCGACAAGGTGCTCGACGGGTACGTCGACGACTACTACGCGATGGAGCGGATCCGGGCGGCGGCCCGCGAACACCCGGACTCGACCCTCGCGGACCTGCACGACCGGTTCCGGTCGCGGCGGTTCCCGGAGTCGTGCTGGAAACACCGCGTCGGCTACGGCGAGTCGGTCGACGCGACCGACGACATGGCCGCGTTCTCTGCGTGGCTGCTCGACGACGCCGACGCGCTGGAGGCCGATCTGGCGGCGGCGCTGGACCTGCCGGTCCACGAGGTGTGGATCGAGCGGTCGTACGTGCCGGAGTACGAGCCCGGGGAACTGATGGACATCCCGATCGCCCACCGCGACTCGACGCGGTCGGTCGCCGAGACGGGGCTGTACGGGAGCCGGGCGTTCGAGGGGGCGATCCCGTTCGTGTTCGTCCCGGACGGGTACCGGTGGGCGGCGATCGACCACCTAAACGAGGCGTTCGCCTCGGCCGCCGGCGAGTCGGCTTAGACGATGCTCGCGCCGTCGAACTCGCCGCGGTCGTAGTCGACGTCCATCAGGTCGAGGATGGTCGGCGTGAGGTCGAACAGGTCGACCTCGCTGATGGTGGCGTCGGGGTCGTCGACGAACAGCGTCGCGTTGTCGAAGCTGTGCATCCCGTTGCGCGGGCCGGTGTCGAACACCGCGTCGTGGCCCTTGAAGCCGGCTTTCAGGTCGAAGCCGTAGTTGGGGATCACCGTCAAGTCCGGGGCGATGTCGTCGTGGTCGCCGCGGAACGCGGCCTCCTTCTCGACGACGCGGTCGGCGACGGGGTTGCCGTCGGGACCCTCGAGCGACTCCAGTTTCTCCTTTAGCTCATCCCGGACCGCCTCGTACTCGTCCTCGGGGACGCTGCCCCGCGGCTCGCGCCCTTCGAGGTTGATGTAGAAGCGGCCGGGGATCAGCGAGTACGCCTTCGTGTCGTCGGCGATGTCGCCGAGTTCCTCGTGGTCGTCGTCCGCGTACTCGAGCCAGCCCTCCTGTTCGAGCCACTCGTTGAAGTGGACCTCGTAGTCGAGGCTCGTGAAGCCGTGGTCGCTGGCGACCATCATCGTCACGTCGTCGGCGAGCATCCCGCGGAGCTGACCGAGGTAGTCGTCCAGCTTGCGGTAGAACTCGAGGAACTCCTGCTTGTACTCGCCGTCGCGCTCGTAGTGTTTGTACAGGAAGTGGTTCACCCGGTCGGTCGTCATGAAGACGCCGAAAAACAGGTCCCAGTCGTCCTGCTCGATGTAGTGTTTGAACGCCTCGAAGCGCGCGTCGAGGGTCTCGTGGGCGTTCTCGATGAACGCGGACTTGTCCTCGTCGTGGCCCAGTTTCGCGTTGGCGTCGATCTTGTAGTCGATCCCCTGGAGGTACTCCGCGAGGTCGTCCGGGTAGGCGGCCTTGTCGATTGCCGGCGAGAGGAAGCCCGAGACCATCCGCTGGACGTTGCGCTGGGGCGGGAACGTGACGGGGACGTTCATCACGGTGGCGTCCCGGCCGTCCGCCTGCACGCGGTCCCAGACGCGGTCTGCCTGCACGTCCCGGCCCATCGGGACGTACGTGTCGTAGGAGCCGACCTCGCGGTCCTGGAAGCCGTACACGCCGGTTTCGCCGGGGTTCTTCCCGGTCGTGAGGCTCGGCCAGCAGGCGCTCGATTCGGGCGGCACGATGCTGTCGATGGGGCCGGCGCTGCCCTCGTCGGCGAGCGCAGCGAGGTTCTCGAACTCGTCGAAGTGGTCCGAGAGCATGCTGTACGGCACGCCGTCGATGCCGAAGAAGGCGACGCGCGGGGCGTCGTCACCGCGTATCCTGTCGAAGAGGCCCATACCAGTTGTACCAATGCACGGGCATAAGAACCTTCTTTTCAGTGGCGAGTTCCGCCGGCTCCCGATAGCGACACGACTTGCCGGCTGGCGGGGAAACCGCCCGCAGTAGCCACTGAAGTTTTATCGGATCGGATACAAATACACGACCATGACGATCGGCGTGGGGACCGTTCGGGCGGTGTACGCCGTCGCGACGGTGACGACCGTCACGCTGGGGTACGTCGTGTGGCGGCACCGCGAGGAGCGCGGCGCGCTGCCGCTCCTGGGGAGCATCGCGGGCGGCGCGTGGTGGTCCGGGTCGCTCTTCCTGGCGACTGTCTCGAACAATTACGCAACGTCCGTCCTTCTCAACAGGGCCCTGTACGTCGGCGTCGTCGCCGCCGTCGCGTCGATAGCCCTGTTCGCGCTCGAATACACCGGCCGGGCGCACCTGATCACGCGCCGTACGGTCGCCCTCCTCGCGGTCCACCCCCTGCTGGTGGTCGCGCTCGCGTTCGCCAACCCCGGCGACGTGTTCTTCGCCTCGATCGCACCCGCGCCGTCGGCACCCACCGGGGTCGCGGTGGAGTGGGGGCCCGCGTTCTGGGCGCACGTGCTCTACTCCTACGCCGTCACGCTGTTCGTCGCCGTGTTCGTGTTCGAGATGGTGTTCCGGTCCCGGAGCCTCTACCGGGGGCAGGTGCTCGTGCTGACTGCCGCCGTGCTGTCGCCCGCCTTCGCGAACCTGCCGAACCTGTTGGACGTGGTGCCGTTCGACACCACGCCGATCGGCTTTCTCGCCGCGAACCTGCTTTTCACCGTCGCGATAACGCGGTACGAACTGATCGACCTCATGCCGATCGCCCGGGAGCGCGTCCTGGACACCGTCGAGGACGCCGTCTACGTCGTCGACCGGGACGGCCGGATCGTCGATGCGAACCCCGCCGGGCGGGACCTAGCCGACCGGACGGGCACCGGTCCCGACGTCGTCGGCCGGGACGCCGAGGAAGTGCTGTCGGGCATGCCGAAGTTCCGCGACCTCTTCCGTCGCGCCGTCGAGACCGGCGAGGACCGGGCGAACGAGTTCGAGTTCGAGGACCGACACTACGCCGTCGAGGCCTCCACCATCGAGGACGGGCGGGACCGGCACGTCGGCTGGCTGTTCCTCGTCCGCGACGTCACGGAGCGGGAACGGCGCGAGGCCGAACTCCGGCGGCGAAACGAGCAACTGGACGAGTTCGCGAACATCGTCTCCCACGACCTCCGCAACCCGCTGAACGTCGCGGACGGGTACGTCGGGCTGGCCCGCGAGTCCGGGGACGTCTCGCACCTCGACGGTGTCGAGGAGGCGCTTGACCGGATGGAGGCCATCGTCGAGGACGTGCTCGCGCTCGCCCGGGACGGCGGCGAGGTCGCCGACCCGATGCCGGTGGACCTGCGGGCCGTCGCGGAGGCCGCGTGGGGGGACGTCGACACCGGGGACGGGCGGCTCCGCGTGGCGGACGACGCCACGGTCGACGCCGACCGGCCGCGGCTGGTCCGGCTGCTGGAGAACCTGTTCCGCAACGCGGTCGAACACGGTGCGCCGGACGAACCCATCACGGTCACCGTGGGTGTCCTCCCGTCGGGAACGGGGTTCTACGTCGCGGACGACGGGCGGGGGATCCCGGAATCCGAACGCGGGCAGGTGTTCGACAGCGGGCACACGACGGCGGAGGACGGGACGGGGTTCGGTCTGGCCATCGTCGAACGGATCGCCGGTGGGCACGGCTGGAATGTCTCGGTCGCGGAGAGCGAGGGGGGCGGCGCGCGCTTCGAGATAGAGGGGGTTGCGGTGCGCTCGGTCGACCGCGGCGCTCCGGACAGACCGGCCGAGCGGTAGCTACTCGTGCTCGCCGAGGGGCCGGCCGCACCGTGGGCAGTCCGTCGTCTCGCGGTCGAAGTTCCGGGGGACGACGGTCGTGTGGTTCATGCCGACCGCACCGCCGGTCCGGCACTCCGTCTCGTCCGTGACCGCGGGCGCGTCGGGGTCGCTCGTGGTGGCCATTGCGTGTGCTAGTAGCGACCTCGCCCCCAAAAGATTACCCATAATCATAATACATCGCCGTTCGCCGCCGCATAACTCGAACGTATTTTGTGCCGAACGGCCCAAGCGCCGCCCATGTTCGACCGGAACGTCGGCGGCACGGACCGACTCGCACGGATCGGCCTCGGGTCGGTGCTCGTCTTCGTCGGCACGGCCGTCGCGCTGGCCCTGGAGCGGCCGCTCGTCGGCGCGGCGGTGGCGCTGTTCGGCGCGGGGATGCTCGCCTCGGGCGTCGCCCGGCGCTGTCTGGTGAACGAACTGCTCGGGCTCGACACCGCCGAGTGAAAAACCGCGCCCGCCGGCCTAGAAGTTCTCCTCGTAGAGGTCCATCGCGTGCTCGATGGCCTCCTTCGCGGCCGCCTTGTCCTCCCAGCCCTGGGTCTCGACTTCCTTGCCCTCCTCCAGGTTCTTGTACGTCGCGAAGAACTCGTCTATCTCGTCGAGTTGCTGCTGGGGGATGTCCTCGATGTCCTCGATGTGGTCGTAGCGGGGGTCCTCCGTCGGGACGGCGATGACCTTGTCGTCCTGCTCGCCGTCGTCGTCCATCTTCATCAGTGCGACGGGGCGGGCCTCGATGACACAGCCGGGGAACGTCTGGTCCTCGACGAGCACGAGCACGTCGAATGGGTCCTCGTCGTCGTAGTACGACTGCGGGATGAACCCGTAGTCGGAGGGGTAGTGGACGTTGCTGTGGAGGACGCGGTCGAGGACGACGCCCGGGACGTCCTTGTCGTACTCGTACTTGTTGCGCTCGCCCTTGAGACACTCCACGACGGCGTAGATCTCTTCCGGCGGGTTCGGTCCGGTCTCCAGATCTTCCCAGAGGTTCGTCATGCGACCGCGAATCGGACGGGCGACCAAAAAGTACTTTCGACCTCACCGCATGGCTCCCGATGGACCGTTCGCGGGGCCGATCCGGGCACGCGCCCCCTGAACTTCCACAGGCAATCCCCCGGGTCGCCACAGCCGCAGCGCCGGCGTGACCGGGGGATACCAGTCAAGAAGTGTTAAATAGCTGTGTGACATTATCGAAACCATGTCAGAGGCACAAACAGTTTCCGGCGAACCGGGCATCGTTCGCGACCTGACCGCGTTTCAGCAGAACATCCTCGTGATCCTCTCCGAGGAGCCACGGTACGGCCTCGCGATCAAACGCGACCTCGAGGAGTACTACGGCGACGAGGTGAACCACGGGCGGCTGTACCCCAACCTCGACGAGCTCGTCGAGATGGGCCTCGTCGAGAAGAGCGAACTCGACAAGCGAACCAACCAGTACGAGCTGACCGACGACGGCCACGAGGCCGTCCTCGACCAGCTCAACTGGACGCTGTCGAAGGTCGTCACCGACGACGAGCGCGCTGACACGGTCCGCGAGCTCGTCGACGACCAGCTCTAGAAACCGGGCACCCGTTTTTCGGCGGCGTCGAACGCGTAGCGGAGCGACCGCTCCACGACCTCGCGCTGCTCGTCGCTCGGCCACGCGTTGCGCGGGTAGTAGTCGCGGAGGAACTCCCGCACCTCGTCGCCGGTCGCCGAGTCCAGCGGCCGGGCGTAGTGGTTGCCCATGAAGTCCGCGAACGCGCGGACGTTCGCCGCGTGCACCTCGCCGTGGTCCTCGCGGACGCGCTCGACCAGTTCGGCGTTGTGTGCCTCGACGGACTCCCAGTCGTCCGGGTCGCCCGGCCCGTCGAGCGGGATCTCCGCGGCGCGGTCGGTGTCATCGACCTCGCCGGGCCGGATCGTGCCGTCCTCGACCCACTCGTCGGGGTGGAGCACGAGCACGGCCCTGGCGTCGTCCTCGCGGACCCGCGCGCGGAAGTCGTGTTCGGCGAGCCGTCGGTCGCGGTCGCGTCGGTACGCCGCCGCCTCCTGCTCGTCGACCGCCTCGCGCGCGAGGCGGGTCAGCCGTTCGGCCTCCTCGGCCACGTCCTCGGGGAGTTCAGGCATCGTCGAGCGCCTCGTTTGCCAGTTCGTCCGCTCGCTCGTTTACCTCCCGCGGAACGTGCTGGAGCGACCAGTCGTCGAACCGGTCGAGCAGTTCGCGGACGGTGACCCGGCGCTCGCGCAGGTCGGGGTCGTTCGTGTCCCACTCACCGCGGACCTGCTTGACGACGAGTTCGGCGTCGATGCGCACGTCGACCACGTCGTACCCGTACTCCCCGGCCGCCTCCAGCGCACGGATCAGCCCCTCGTACTCCGCGCGGTTGTTCGTCGTCTCGCCGATGGTCTCGTTGCCCTCCGCGACGATGCCGTCGCTCGTGACGATGACCCACCCCACCGCGGCGGGGCCGGGGTTGCCGCGGCTCGCCCCGTCGGAGTAGACGTGCGCGCGACCGCCGCCCTCGCGCAGGACGGCCTCGATGTCGCTCGGGTCCGACCCCTGTACGACGACCTTGCCGTCGTACGCGACCGCGGTCGCGTCGCCGCGAGAGGCCCGCCAGCGCTCGTGATCGGTGTTTCCGGCGTCGACGTCCGCGCCCGCGTCGAGCAGTTTTTCCCTCGCGGCCGCCACGTCGCACTCGATGACCGGCATTGAGCGTAGGTGAAGCGATCTCGAATTTAACGGTTGCGGTCCGGGCGTCGAGCCGTCCCGGAACCGCGTCGCAGTCCTGCGGTTCGCACGGGCAGCCGGTTTCTGACCTCGCAGCGACCATAAGATTCTTACCGAGGGTTTAAGTTGGTTGGTCATACTACTATAAAAGTGCGATGACACGGTCCACCCGCCAGCGGGAGCGCGAGCTTGAGACGGAGGAGTCCGAGGAGCAAGAGGGGGTACGGGAGTGCCCCGAGTGCGAGTCCGAGAACCTCGTCAAAAGCTCCGACAGGGGAGAACTCGTCTGCGAGGACTGCGGCCTCGTCGTCGAGGAGGAGAAGATCGATCCGGGTCCGGAGTGGCGGGCGTTCAACCACCAGGAACGTCAGGAGAAGTCCCGCGTCGGCGCGCCGACGACACAGACGATGCACGACAAGGGACTGACGACGACGATCGACTGGAAAGACAAGGACGCCTACGGACGCTCTATCTCCTCGAAGAAGCGCAGCCAGATGCACCGGCTGCGAAAGTGGCAGGAACGCATTCGAACGAAGGACGCGGGCGAGCGGAACCTGCAGTTCGCTCTGAGCGAGATCGACCGGATGGCGAGCGCCCTCGGTGTGCCGCGCTCGGTCCGGGAGGTCGCAAGCGTCATCTACCGGCGCGCGCTCAAGGAGGACCTGATCCGCGGACGCTCCATCGAGGGCGTCGCCACCAGCGCGCTGTACGCCGCGTGTCGCAAGGAAGGGATCCCCCGAAGCTTAGAGGAGATCTCGGAGGTCTCCCGCGTCGAACGGAAGGAGATCGGCCGCACGTATCGATACATCTCGCAGGAGCTCGGCCTCGAGATGAAACCCGTCGACCCCAAGAAGTACGTTCCCCGGTTCTGTTCCGAACTCGAACTCAGCGAGGAAGTCCAGACCAAGGCAAACGAGATAATCGAGACCACCGCCGAGGAGGGCCTGCTGTCGGGGAAGTCCCCGACCGGCTACGCCGCCGCGGCGATCTACGCCGCGTCGCTGCTGTGTAACGAGAAGAAGACCCAGCGCGAGGTCGCAGACGTCGCGCAGGTGACCGAGGTCACCATCCGGAACCGCTACCAGGAGCAGATCGAAGCGATGGGCATCCACAGCTAACGCCCCCTCTTCTCGCGGTTCTCCCGCCTCCGAGCGACCGCCCACCCGCAGGTGGACCGAACGTTTATCACCGATTGCGCGGCCAGCGGCGCCGTGCTCTGACCGCTGACGCGGGGCGGTTCGCGGTTGTGCGGCGCACCCGCCCCGCGCCCGGGACGCGCCGCCTGCTCGCAAACGAAGATTCATAGTCGCCGGTCCCCTACGCCCGTCGAATGCGGCTCGACGAGTTCATCGAGGACTTGGAACCCGACGAGGGCGCGCGCAAGCGGCAACTCGCCCGGGAGAAGTCCTACGAGATCACCGACTACCTGGAGGAGTTCGAGTCCCAGTTCGAGGAGACGGTGCAGGGCGACGCGCTGTTCGGGAGCACCGCCCCCTCGATCTTCGTCGGCCGCTCGAACTACCCGAGCGTCTCGACCGGCCTGCTCTCGCCGGTCGGCCACGAGACGGAGGCCGCGGACTTCGTCACCGACGCCGACTGGTACAGCCAGCGCTACGGCATCGACGACGTGTTCCAGCGCCGCACCAACCTGCTCAACTCCCGCCGCCGCTCGAAGGTCGACGTCGACGACGTGTGGGACGGCTTCGTCGGCACCCAGCGCGAGGTCGCCATCGCCGACCGCCCGGTCGACGTGGAGATCGGCCTCGACGACCGCCCGGAGATCGACTTCGACGTGGGCGAGGGCGTGGCGACCCCGACCGGCCCCAACGCCAGCGCGGAGTCGGTCGACCTCACCGAGAACCCCCACGTCCCACGGCCGGTGAAGAAGACGCTGGAGGACGACGACTGGCAGGCCCAGGGGGCGATGACCTACCTCTACCGCCGCGGCTTCGACGTGTACGAGATCAACACGATCCTCTCGGCCGGCGCGCTCGGCCGCGGCGAGAACCGGCGGCTCGTCCCGACGCGGTGGTCGATCACCGCCGTCGACGACACCGTCGGCCAGTACCTCCGGGGTCGCATCCGCAACGCGCCGAGCATCGACACGCCGCAGGTCTGGGAGAACGAGTACATGGGGAACCGCTACTGGGTCGTCCTCGCCCCCGGCCAGTGGGAGTTCGAACTCGTCGAGATGAAAGCCCCGGGCAGCATCTGGAACCCCGACCCGGAGGGCGACGTGTGGATGGCCAGCGCCGCGGAGGGGTTCGAGGGCCGCACCGGCTACGTCGACGAGACCGCGGGAGCGTACTACGCCTCGCGGCTCGGCGTGCTGGAACACCTGGAGTCGATCGGCCGGCAGGCCAAGTGTCTCGTGCTCCGCGAGGTGTCGGACGACTACTGGGCCCCCGTCGGCGTCTGGCAGGTCCGAGAGAGCGTTCGTAACGCGTTCGACGGCGGCCACGGCGAGGCCGAGACGTTCCACGCCGCCGTCTCGGCGGTCGCCGAGCAACTCCCCGTCTCGCTGGGCGCGCTCCGGCGCAAGTCGGAGATGGTCGCCGGCCTGCAGGCGACGCTGTCGGACTTCTGAGGCCGACGCTTATCCGGCCTCCCGTGGCACTCACCGTGGAGCCGATGCTCCGCCATCGGGGGTTCCAATGGACACGGGAGACGAGGCAGACGCGCTCGAACCGCTCCCCGGCGAGCCGCGGTCGCTGTGGCTCGACACGACGCCGGCGACCGACTTCGACCCGCTCGACGGCGACCTGCGGGTCGACGCCGCCGTCGTGGGCGGCGGTATCGCCGGGATCACGACCGCGACGCACCTGCGGGAGGCCGGCCGGTCGGTCGCCCTGCTCGAAGCCGACCGCGTCGTCGAGGCCGTCACCGGCCACACGACGGCGAAGGTCACGGCCCAGCACGGGCTGATCTACGACCACCTGCGGTCGACCTTCGACGCCCGGACCGCCCGGTTGTACGCCGAGGCGAACGAGGCGGCGATCGAGGACATCGCAGCGCGCGTCTCGGACCGGGGGATCGACTGCGACTTCCAGCGACAGCCCGCGTACACGTACGTCGCCGACGAGTCGAAGCGCCGGAAGGTCCGCCGGGAGGCCGTCGCGGCGAGGCGCGCCGGGCTGGCGGCCGAGTTCGTCGAGGGGACGCCGCTCCCGTACGACGTCGAGTGTGCGGTCCGCTTCGACGACCAGGCGCAGTTCCACCCCCGCAAGTACCTCCTTTCCCTGGTCGACGACCTGCCGGGCGACGGGAGCGACGTGTTCGAGCGGACCCGCGTCACGGACGTGTCGGACGGGGACCCGTGCCGCGTGGAGACCGACCGCGGCACCGTCCGCGCGGACGACGTCGTGGTCGCCACGCACTTCCCGGCGTTCGACCGCGCGGGGTACTTCGCCCGCCAGTACCCGAAGCGGTCGTACGTGCTGGCCGCTCGCCTGAACGAGCCCCTCCCCGAGGGGATGCACTACCGCGACGAGGAGCCGTACTTCTCGGTCCGGACCTACGACGGCGACGACGGCGAGTTCGCGTTCATCGGGGGGCAGAACCACAAGACGGGGCAGGGCGGCAGCACCGCCGACCGCTACCGCGAACTCGCCCGCGAGGCCCGCGAGCGGTTCGACGTCGCGGAGTTTGCCTACCGCTGGTCGACGCAGGACTACCGCACCGCGGACCGCGTCCCCTTCGTCGGGCGACTCGGGCCGGGGACCGACGGCCTCTACGTCGCCACCGGCTTCGGCGGTTGGGGGATGACCGGCGGGACGGTCGCCGGCATGCTCCTCTCGGACCTCATCGTCGACGGCGAGAGCCCCTGGGCGGACGTGTTCGACCCGACGCGGCTCGACCTCGCGGCGGCCGGGCGGGAACTGCTGTCGGAGAACGCGGACGTGGCGCGCGAGTTCGTCGGTGACTGGACGACGAAGCCACTGACCGGCGTCGTCACGCTGTCGCCCGGCGATGCCGTCGTGTCGCGCGACGGCGGCCGGGTCGTCGGCACGTACCGCGACGCGGACGGCGAGGACCACCGCGTCTCCGCGGTCTGTCCGCACATGGGCTGCCTGCTGGAGTGGAACGACGGGGAGAAGACGTGGGACTGCCCGTGTCACGGCTCGCGGTTCACCTACGAGGGGGAAATGCTCGACGGCCCCGCAAACACCGACCTGCCGCGGCCGGACGACGGGTGAGCCGGCGAGTTAGAGGTCCCCGAACGCCTCGTCGACGAGTTCGCCCGTGTCCGCGACGATGTCCGCCCACGCCTCGTTGTCGGGGGCCATCCCGAGCAGCCGGGCGATCCGCATGATGCTGACGTGGTACACCTGCTGGACGCCCGGTTCCGCCTCCCAGACGATCACGTTGCAGGGGAACAGGCCGCCGATCCGGAGCGTCTCGTCCAGCGCGCGGTCGGCCATCTCGGGGTTGCACGCGCCGAGGACGTAGTAGGGGTCGCGGTCGGCGTCGACCTTCTCGTTGAGCAGTTCCGACGGCGAGAACTCCACGGGGATCCCGAAGCCGGCGTCGGTGAACGTCTCGCGGACGTGCTCGACGGCCTCGTCGTGGTCCATCTCCAGGGTCGCGCGCTCCTCGCCGTACTCCTCGGGGTCTAGCTCGGCCGGGTCGAACGGCAGGCTCATGAACTGTGGTTCGGACGGGTCCCTCTAAACCCCACCGGCGAACGGCGGGCGACTCACAGCGGGAGCGGCACCCAGCGGAGCCACTGCACGACCGTCTCGGTCGGGATCAGCGGCGGGTAGAGCACGAGCCAGTCCAGCAGGACCAGCCCCGCGCCGTGGGCGACGACGGAGGGGAGGAGGGAGTTGCTCTCGTAGTCGACCGCGCCGAACAGCACGTCGGTCGGCCCGGAGAGGACGAACTCGATGGGGGGCTTGTGGAAGTGGTGCAGGGCGTAGACGAGCGGGCTGATGAACACGCTCTTGAACCCGATCTCGCGGACGCCGACACAGAGCAGGCCGCGGTAGTACGTCTCGGCGGCCAGCGCCAGCGTGAACAGTTTGATCGCGTGGGGGATGAACTCGGCGGGCGCGGTGCTTGTCTCCCATATCGGGTAGAACGTCCGGATCGAGGGGAGCGACGACCCCACGAGGTAGAAGGGGAGGACGAACAGCGCGAGCAGGAGGGTGTTGCGGAGCGCCTTCCTGTCGACGCGCCAGCCGATCCGCCGGCCGTGCGAGAGGCCGAGCGCGAGCGGCCCCACGATGAAGATGAGGGTGTCCCGGACGACCCGCTTGTCGATGCCCGGTTCGACGGTGTACATCCAGATGACCGTGAGCACGGCTCCGGTCAGCAGCGACTTCTGTACCCAGGAGAGGTCGACCGCGTACCGGCGGACGGCGTCGACGTTCACGTCACTCGTCGGCGGTGGCGACGGGGCCGGTGCCGACGACGGACTCTACCTCGTCGACGAACTGCTGGCGGCGGTCGAAGTACGTCGTCGACGTCTCGGGGAGCACGTCCGCGAGCGCCGTCGGGCCGTCGGGCGTCCGGATGACGGCGTCGCCCTCCTGGCGTTCGATCTCGCTTCGCTCCTTGGGCCAGGTGAGCCGCGATGCGACGCGGGCGAGCGGCGCGCCCTCGACGGACTCGCCCTCGCCGAGTTCGACGGCGGGCGCTTCCTCGGATTCCTCGTCGTCGTCAGCCATACCCGGGCGTTCGGAAGCGCCGCGATTAGTCCTTTCGTTTCCGCGAGCGGGGCGCGTCGCGGGCCGGGCACACGTGCCCGATGTCTGACGTAGTGTTTTGTGTGATGCCCCGCAATGGGGGGACATGACGAGCCTCGCGGACGTGTACGAGGGCCACGTGGGGGAGGTACAGAGCGTTCGCCGCCTGTATCTCGGCACGGGGCTGTTCCTCCTCGGGGCGGTGCTCGCTGTCGTCGGCGTGGTCGTCGCCACGACCGACCTGCTCGCGGTCGTCGGCGTCGACCAGTTCGGCCGACGCCTCGTCGCGGGCGTGCTCGGCGGGGTTGGGTTCCCGACCGTCGTCCTCGGCGTGTTCACCGTTCTCCCCGCTGAGACGCGGATCCGGGCGGCCGCCGCCATCGGCGCGAGCGTGACCGCGCTCGGCGTCGCGCTGTTCTGGTACGCGTACCCCGACCACTGGGCCGGCTACGGCCGGGACCTCACGTTCGTCGTGACGGCGGTGTACTTCCTCGGCGTCATCACGCTCGTGGGCTGCCTGTTCGCCGGCATCGCCACGTTCAAACGGCGCAACGATCCGGGCGGCACCGTCCGGCTGGAGGTGACCAAGCAGGGCGAGACGAAGGTCGTCGAGGTGGACCGCTCGGAACTCGGCACCGGCTTCGGCAGCGTCGGCACCTTCGGCGAGACGCCCGACGGCGACGTCGAGACGCAGACGAACCGCCCCGACAGGTCCGGCGGGACAGTTGGGAGCGGATCGTCCACCGGCGGCGCGGCGGGGGCCGGCGGGCCGGCAGCGGCCGCGTCGTCGGGTCCCGGGAGCGCGGCCGCCGGGCCGGCGAGCGACGGCGGCTCCGCGGCCAGCGACATCACGTCGCCGATGGACGGCCGGCCCGACGACGGGGAGGTGCTGGACGACGGGCCGACGACGACCGAACTGACCGACACGTACTGCGGCAACTGCGAGCACTTCGAGTACGTCCGCACCGGCCGCGGGATGCAGCCCTACTGTGGCTTCCACGGCGAGCGCATGGACGACATGGAGGCTTGCGACGAGTGGGAGCCGAACAACTAGCCGTCCATCGCCGCCAGCGTCGCCGCCACCCGGTCCCAGTGACTCCCCTTCCAGAAGCAGCGCCCGCAGTCGCGACACCGCCAGACGGCGACGTCCGCAGGGTCCGGAGCGTAGTCCGGCGTCGACCCCTCGGTCCGCGCCAGCGGCCCGTTGCACGCCCCGCAGCGTTCGGGCTCGTCGGGGAGCGTGAGGGGCACGCCGGCGTCCCGGAGTTCGCGTAACTGCTCGTCCACGTCGGTCGCGTCGAGTCGAACGGCGTCGGCGGCGCGGCCGGCGAGCGCGGCGTCCCTGGTGACGAGCGTCCGGTCCTCGTCGCGTGCGATCCGCAGCAGCGCATCGTCGGCCTCGACGCCGCGGTCGAGCGCGTACGCGGCGTCGTGGCCGCACATCCGCAGGTGCGCCCTGACGCCGCCACACATCGCGTCGAGGAGGAGCCGCATCAGCCGAGGAACGCGCGGAGGCCGTCGGCGTCGCGGGCGTTCAGCACGTCGGCGGCCTCGGCCCAGCCCCGGCGGGCCGTGTGGACGCCGTAGCGCACCAGGTCGAACTCGGCGGGGCCGTGGGCGTCCGTGTTCACCGCTATCGTCGCGTCGGCCTCGACGGCGGCCCGGACGGCGTCGTCCCACAGGTCGAGGCGGGCGGGGTTGCTGTTCACTTCGAGCGCGGTGCCCGCGGCCGCGGCCGCCTCGGCGACGGCCCCGGCGTCGAACGTCAGGCCGCTGCGGCGGTTTATCATCCGGCCGCTCGGGTGGCCGAGCACGTCGACCTCGTGGTGCTCGACGGCGGCGACCAGGCGGTCGGTCGCGGCGTCCTCCGACTGGTCGAGCGCGCTGTGGGGCGAGGCGACGACGAGGTCCAGTTCCGCGAGCACGTCGTCGCCGACGCTGATCCCGCCCTCGGCGTCGACGTTCGCCTCGACGCCGGCGAACACGTCGATGGGCGCGTCGGCGGCGACATCGCGCACCGCGTCGATCTGTTCGCGGAGTTCGGCGTCCGAGAGGCCGACGCCGCCGACCATCCCCGGGCCGGTCGCGTGGTCGGTGACGCAGTGGTAGTCGTACCCCCGCTCGGCCGCGGCCTCGACCATCGCGGCGATGGAGTGGCCGCCGTCGGACCAGTCCGTGTGGGTGTGGAGATCACCCCGGATGTCCTCGACTACGAGGAGGTCGGGGAGTTCGCCGGCCTCGGCGGCCGCTATCTCGCCGTTGTCCTCGCGCAGTTCCGGCGGGATCCAGGGGAGCCCGAGCGCCTCGTACATCCCCGCCTCCGTCTCCCCGGCGACGCGCTCGCCGGCGCGCTGTCCGTCGCCGTCCCCGTCGGACTCCGTCGGACTCCCAGCGGCGCTTCCCACCTCGCTCACGTCGAACGCGCCGTACTCGTTCAGCTTCATGTCGTGGTCGATGGCGTAGTTCCGGAGGCGGACGTTGTGGTCCTTGCTCCCGGTGAAGTACTGGAGCGCGCTGCCGAACTCCGCGGGGACGACCACCCGGAGGTCGACGCGGACCCCGTCCGCGCGGACGCTGGCCTTGATGTCGCCGGCCTCGATGGTCTCGTCGGCGCGGTCCCAGTCGGTGAAGGCGTCGACCACCGCCCCGGCGTCGTCGCTGGCGGCGAGTACGTCGACGTCGCCGATCGTCTCCCGCCAGCGGCGCAGCGAGCCGGCGACCTCGGCCCGCTCGACCACATCGACCCCGTCGAGCAGGGCGAGCGCCGCGTCGGCGAGCGGGCGGGCCTCGCCGATGCGCTGGCGTTTCGTCGCCTGCCGGGCGAAGTCGACGTTGTCGAGGATGTTCTCCTCTGTCTTCGCGCCGAACCCCTTCACCTCCCGGATCTCCCCCTCGCGGGCGGCGCGTTCGAGGTCGTCCAGCGTCCGGATGCCGAGCGCCGCGTACAGGTCCCCCACGGTCTTCGGGCCGACCCCCTCGACCCGGGTCAGCGCGTCCATCTCGACGGGGAGTTCAGCGCGTAACTCCGCCAGTTCGGCTATCTTCCCCGTCTCGGCGTACTCGACGACCTTGTCGGCGAGCGCCTCGCCGACGCCGTCTATCGCCTGCACGGCGTCGGCCCCCTGAGTCGCGCGCTCGTCTATCGGCCGCGGGTACTCGCGGATGTTCTCGGCGGCGCGGCGGTACGCCCGGGGCTTGTACTCGACGCCCTTCGCCGCCAGCAGGTCCGCCATCTCCTCGAAGCGGTCGGCGACCTCGTCGTTCATAGCCCCGGCCCCCCGGTCGACGCGTCCTTCTTCCCCAGGGCCTTCTGGAGGAAGTTCATCCAGCGCTTGCGGTCGGTCATCTCCTGGACCTCCTCCTCGCGTTCGATATCGGTCGGCGAGAGGCTCTCCAGGGCGTTGAGCGCGCGCTCGATCCCGATTATCGCCCGGACGAGTTCCTGGCCCTCCTCGTAGCTCACCTCGCCGGCCTCCAGCGTCTGCTTGCGCTGGAGGCGCTCGCGGCGCAGGTTCTTCTTCGCCTCCTCGACCCGGTCCCGTTCCCCCGGCGGCACCGTCTCCCGTCGCTTGATCTCGAAGACGAACTCCTGCAGGTCGATCTCCTCGCCCTGGACCGTGATGCGGTCGGGGATCGCCGCGCCCACGGTCGCCCCCTCGCGCTCGACCTTCGCGAGGAGCTGTTTTCGCTCGTACTCTTGCACGTCCGGCAGTGGGACCGCAACCGGCAAAAGCGTCCCGACGGGTGCGTTCCGTCGACGCGTGTTGCCGGGCGCAGCAGTCTCCCCAATGCAGACGGATCCGGTCCTCTGGGGTTTCAAATATCTCACCAACATAAAAATACAACTTCTTCTAAACTGTATATTAATTCGATGTTCCGTCGCAAGTTCATCAAGACCAGCGGTATCGCCACGACGATCGGTCTCAGCGGTGTCGCCTCGGCGGCCAGCGCCACGCGCCCGGGGATCCCCGACCGGGTGAAGGAGTTGCTTCGGGACGGGGAACTCGAGCGGGCCCACGACGCACTCGACGACCGCAGCGTCGGGTACAGCCACACGCGGACGATCATGGGTTCCGGGGACGGGGGCGGCTCGGACGGCGTCTCGACGGAGGACTTTCTCCAGGACCCCGAGGACGGCTCGGGGACCCTGGATCTGGGCGTGTACGACACCCAGACCGACGGGGAGTTCTACGCCTTCCTCTACTGGGACTTGGACTACTCGAACACCCTGGTCGACGGTCCCGGTCCGGACGACGGCGTAAGCATCTCGTTCAGCGACAACGCCTTCCGTCTCATCCCGGACAGCCCGAACCACTCCGACCAGACCAACTCCCACGACACCAACCAGTACGGCTACTGGGCCGAGTTCAACGACGTGAAGCCGTACCTCATCAACGGGGGCGTCGACGGCCCCGACGGCAGTTCGTCGGACGACGTTAGTACGCAGAATCACGGCGACTCCGACACGAACCACAACGAGGGGTGGCTCGACCTGCGCGTAGAGGTTCGCGACGACTACGACAGCACGCACGCGAACGTCTACTCCGACTACGTCCACAGCTGGAACCCCGGCGGAGTGCCGACGAACCTCGGGATCAGCTTCTCGCTGGGCGGCGTCGGGGCGCTTACCTACGACGTGACCGGCCGGGTCGACACCTGGCGCGCCGAGGACAACGTCGCCCACGAGGTACAGTAAACGCCGACCGGGGAACCTCGACGGGTGCGTTCCGCGGCGGACGCGTGCCGGCCCCGGCCTCCCCGACCAAAAGCCCCATTGGGGGGCCACTCGAAGGGGGAGTCAATGGCGACGTGCGACCAGTGTGGCAAGGAAGAGAACATGCCGTACAACTGCCGGCACTGCGGTGGCACGTACTGCGCCGAGCACCGCCTCCCCGAGAACCACGCCTGTCCGGGGTTAGAGGACTGGGGGGACCCGGACGGCGTCTTCGACAGCGGCTTCGACGACAGCGTCCGCGACGACGGCTCGTCCGGCGGGATCACCGACCGCCTGGGCCTGAACACGGGCGTCGGCGGGCCGCTCGGCTACGTCCGGGGGAACATGACGTTCGTCTTCCTCGGCCTGATGTGGGTCACCTTCGCCCTCCAGCAGGTGACACAGGCGTACCTCGGCCTCGCATACCGGATCCCGGGGACCGAGGAGTACGAGCTCTACCGCAGCATCTTCGTGTTGACGCCCCAGCACCCCGAGTACGTCTGGACCTGGTTCACGTCGGTGCTGTCCCACGGCGGGCTGGGCCACATCGCGGTCAACAGCATCGTGATCTACTTCTTCGGCCAGCACGTCGAGCGCTACGTCGGCTCGCGGGACTTCACGCTGCTGTTCCTGGGGAGCGGCATCGCCGCCGGCCTCGCACAGGTCGGCCTCCAGATCGTCCAGGGCGTCGGCGCCGTCGGCGGCGGCGTGGTCGGCGCGAGCGGGGCCGGGTTGGCTATCATGGGCGTGCTGACGGTGCTCAACCCCGACATGCGCGTCCTGCTGTACTTCCTCGTCCCGGTCCCCATCTGGGTCATCACCGGGTTCTACGCGGTGATCAGCGTCCTCGGCGTCGTCGGGCCGAGCATCGCCGGCGCGAACGTGGCCAACGCCGCACACCTCGTCGGCCTCGCCATCGGGCTGACGTACGGTCAGCACGTCAAGAACAAGGGCGTCAACACGCCCAACCGGATGCGGTTCGGCGGCGGGGGCGGCCCTGGGGGTCCCGGCCGCGGTCGCGGCCCGTTCTGATGACGCCGGTCCGCCCCGAGTTCGTCCCCGACGCGGCGCTCTCCCGCGGGGAGATGGAGGCGCTCCAGCGCGACATCGCCGACGCCGCCGCCTTCGAGAACGACCTCCCCTTCGACCCGGCGACGGTCGCCGAGGGGCCGCTCTCGACGCCGGGCGCGGCGCCGCCGACCGTCGTCGGCGTCGACCAGGCGTTCCTCGACGAGCGGGCCGTGAGCGCTGTCGTCGCGATGCGGGACGGCGAGGTGATAGAGCGCGCTCACGCGGCGACGCCCCTGGAGATCCCCTACATCCCCGGCCTGCTCTCGTTCCGCGAGGGGCGGTCGATCCTCGCGGCGTTCGAGGAACTCGACGCGACGCCCGACCTCGCGCTGTTCGACGGGAGCGGCCGGATCCACTTCCGGCAGGCCGGCCTCGCCACGCACATCGGCGTCTGTCTGGACCTGCCGAGCGTCGGCGTCGCCAAGAGCTTGCTCTGTGGCACCCCGCGGTCGTCGGTCGACGGTTTGCCCGAGGGCGCGCGCGTCGCTGTCGAGGCCGACGGGGACGTCGACGCGCCGGACGGCACGGTGATCGGGTACGCCGTCCAGTCCCGGCAGTACGACTCGGGTTCGACCTCCATCAACCCGCTGTACGTCAGCCCCGGCCACCGCGTCGACGCGGAGACGGCGGCGGACCTCGTCGAGGGGCTGGGCGGGGAGTACAAGCTCCCGGAGCCGACGCGGCTCGCCGACGCGTACGCCGACGAGGTCAAGGCCGAACTCGGGTGACCCCCGGCCCCCACACCGCCGGAACCGGCTAGCTTTACTGTCCCGCGGTCGACACCTCCACCATGACCAGCACGGCAACGGACGACGCCGAGGCGGACGAGTGGGACGACGGTGACGAGTCGAGCGCGTGCGGAAAGACGGTGCTCATCACCGGCTGCTCGTCGGGGATCGGGCGGGCGACCGCGAAGGCGTTCCTGGACGAGGGCTGGCGGGTGTACGCCACCTCGCGGGACGTCGGTGACGTCGAGGACCTGGCCGACGCCGGCTGCGAGACGGCCGCGCTCGACGTGACCGACGACGACCAGGTCGACGCGGTCGTCGAGAAGGTCGTCGCGGAGACCGGCCGGATCGACTGCCTCGTGAACAACGCCGGCTACGCGCAGATGGGGCCGGTCGAGGACGTCCCGGTCGAGGACGTGCGCCGGCAGTTCGACGTCAACGTGTACGGCCCGCACCGTCTCTCGCGGGCCGTGCTCCCGCACATGCGCGAGCAGGGCGACGGCACCATCGTCAACGTCTCCAGCCTCGCGGGGCGGGTCTCCTACCCCGGGAGCGGCGTCTACTGCGGGTCGAAGTTCGCGCTGGAGGCGATGAGCGACGCACTCCGCGCCGAGGTGGCCGAGTTCGACGTGGACGTGGCGCTGGTCGAACCGGGGCCGGTCGAGACGAAGTTCACCGAGCGCGTCGAGGAGGAGGTCGACGGCCTACCGCGGACGGACGCGTACGCCTCGCTGTACAAGATACTCGACGATACGGCGGCGATCGGCGGCGGCGGGCCGGCGTCGGTCCCGCCGCGCCGCGTGGCGGAGGTGGTCCTGAACGCGGCGAGTTCGACCGAACCCGAGGCGCGGTACCCGGTCGGTCCGTTCGCCACGCTGTTCAGCTACGCCGGGATCCTCCCCGCGAAGTGGCGCGACGCCGCCTACCGGCTGGTGTCGAAGATCGCCGGCGTCCGGTCGTGATGACCGAGAACCGGGACGCCCTCGCGACGACGCCCGCCCGCGACGTCGCGCTGGCCTGCGTCGAGGCCGGGATCGAGGCCGGCCACCCGCGGACCGTCGTCCGGGACGCCGTCTCGCTCGACGGCGGGACGCTGCGGATACGCGACGCCGCCGGGGGCGAGGCGTCGTACGACCTCGACGGGTACGACGAGGTCGTCGTGCTGGGGGGCGGCAACGCGGCGGCCCACGTCGCCGCGGCGCTGGAGGCGGTCCTCGGCGACCGGATCGACGGCGGCGTCGTGGTGACCGACGACCCCGCCGGGACCGAGCGGGTGACCGTCCGCGAGGGCGACCACCCCGTCCCGACCGAGCGCGGCGTCGAGGGGGCGCGGGCGGTGCTGTCGGCCGCGGACGACGCGGGCGAGGGGACGCTCGTCCTCGCGGCTATCACCGGCGGCGGGAGCGCGCTCCTGCCCGCGCCGGCCGGCGACGTGTCGCTGGACGACCTCCGGGCGGTCACCGACGGCCTGCTCGCCAGCGGTGCGGATATCGGCGACATAAACGCCGTCCGCAAGCACCTGTCGGCGCTGAAGGGCGGCCGGCTGGCCCGGCGGGCGGCCCCCGCGACGGTCGTCTCGCTCGTGCTCAGCGACGTGGTCGGCAACGACCTGTCCGTGATCGCGAGCGGGCCGACCGCGCCGGACGGGACGACGTTCGCCGAGGCCCTGTCGGTGCTGGACCGGTACGGCGTCGACGCGCCGGCCAGCGCCCGCGAGCGCCTGGAACGCGGCGCGGCGGGCGAACTCGCGGAGACGCCGGGGCCGGACGACCCCGCCTTCGACCGCGTCGCGAACCACGTCGTCGCGGACGGCCGGACGGCGATCGACGCGGCCCGCGACGCCGCCGCCGAGCGCGGCTACGACCCGCTCGTGCTCTCCTCGCGGGTGCGCGGCGAGGCCCGCGAGGCGGCGAAGACCCACGTCGCGGTCGCCGAGGAGGCGCGTGCGACCGGCGACCCCGTCTCGCCGCCGGCCGTGGTCCTCTCGGGCGGCGAGACGACGGTGACGGTCCGCGGCGACGGCGAGGGCGGCCCGAACCAGGAGTTCGCGCTGAGCGCCGCGCTGGAACTGGCGGGTGGGGGGTCGGAAGTCGCCGTGGCCGCGGTCGACACGGACGGGATCGACGGCGCGACGGACGCGGCGGGCGCGGTCGTCGACGGCGCGACGGTCGACGACGCGGACGCCGCCCGCGCCGCGCTGGCCGACAACGACGCGTACCCGTACCTGGCGGCGCGTGACGCGCTGATCCGGACGGGCGCGACGGGCACCAACCTGAACGACCTGCGCGCGCTGGTCGTGGAGTGACGGTCCCGTTTCGGCGGCGGACGCGCTCCCGATCGGCCAAGTTATAGCATATTTGTTATTTGTTGGATTTCGATACCCATCGCACTACTTGCAGTAATCTGGGGCTTTTTATAGTATCATTGTAGTGGTAGTATCGACACATGGTAAACGATCGAATGATTTCGCGACGCGTCGTCCTGGGCTCGGGCGCCGCGTTGAGCGCCGCGCTCGCCGGGTGTACCGGCGGCGGGTCCGACGGCGGAGGATCGGAGACCGACGCCGACACCGACGCGGCGACGGACGCCGGGACGGGGACGGAGACCGAGACGGCGACGAAGACGACCGAGAAGCCGGGACCGACGCTCGCGGAGTTCGAGTACCCCGACGGCGCGGCCCGCGACGGCATCGACGGCGGGACGCTGTTCGGGACGCACGAGTCGACCGTCACCGACGCCGGGACGCTGACGGTCGAGAGCGAGATCACCCGGGAGTTCAGCGAGTTCGCCGACACGGAGTCGGCGACGAACGAGATCGGCGAGGGCGGCGTCGCGCGGACGACCGACGACGGGGACCTGACGGAGTCGCTCTGGTCCCCCGACGGCGAAGCGGCCGCGTACGTCCGGATGAAGTCGGGGTTCGAGGAGCGCTACCGGATCGACGACCGGGCGCCCCGACCGCGCGAGCTTGCGGAGCTGGGCCGGTTCGAAGCGCTGCTACGCGGGGCGGCGTGGAGCGAAGCGCTGGAAGTCGTCGAGGCGGGCGAGGGGTACGCCGCGACGTACGAGTCGACCGGCGTCGCCGACGAGGACGCGCTGCTGGGGCTGGCGTTCGGGGACAGCGTCGCGGCGTTCGAGGCGCGGGTCGCCGTCTCCCAGTCCGGCTACGTGCGCGAGGTCGTCTACAACATCAGCGTCGCGCGGGAGGGAGACGACGTCCGCCACGACGCGACCCTGGCCGTCGGGGGCGTCGGGGAGACGACCGTCGCGGAACCGGACTGGGCGGACGCGGCGCGCGAGGAGGGCGTTCGCTTCGCGGTCCAGCCCACGTCCGACGGCAGGGGCGTCGAACTGGAGATGGTCAACGGCGGCGACGTGCCGGCGGAGTCCCGGCTCGCGCTGTCCGACGCCCGGGGGCGCGGGCAGCGACAGCTCTCGGAGCCGCTCTCGGCGGGCGACCGGCTGTTCGTGGGTCTCTCGGACGGCGGGGAGCTCCTGAAGGCTACCGACGGCGTGCCCGACGGGGCGAGGGCGCTGGAGGGGTTCGCCAGGACGACGATCCGGTACCGCGGGTACCTGCTCCTCCAGTCCGAGGGTCGCCTGTAGGGCGCTACTCCAGGCAGGCTGCCACGATCCGCAGCATCGCCTCGCCGCGCACCTCGTCGGCGAACAGCGGGACGCGCCGGACCTCGTGGCCGCGGAACACGTCCTGTGCGGCCGCCAGCGCGTCCTGCTGGACGTCCCAGCGCCGCTGGCAGAACTCGCAGTCCTCCAGGTTCGGCGAGACGAACCGCGCGGCGTCGACGTCGTCGGTCACGTCCGCCAGGTCCTCCATCACCTTGTTGACGACGACGGTGCCGACGGGGATTTCGAACTCCCGAAGCTGGTCGAGCAGGCGCTCGGACTCGACGACGCTCATCTCCTCGGGCACCATCACGACGCGGAAGTCGGTGCGGTCGGGGTCCCGGAGCGTCGCCCGCAACCGCTCGATCCGGTCGCTCAGCCGCCGCAGGTCGTCGATCCCCTGGTCGACCTCCTCCTCGCTCGCGCCGCCGAACATGCCCTTGATCCCGTCCATCATCCCGCCGAGCCGCTCGCGGAGCGCGAGCATCCGCCCGACCATCGTGTCCATCACGTCGGGCAGTTCCAGCAGGCGGAGCGTGTGGCCGGTCGGCGCGGTGTCGACGACGACGCGGTCGAACCGGTCGTCGTCGAGGTACTCCAGCAGGGTCTGCATCGCCGCGGCCTCGTCGGCTCCGGGCATCGCGCCGCCCATCAGCGACTCCATCGGCCCGCCCTCGCCGCCCAGCAGTTCGCCGAGGCCGCCCATCGCGCCCTCCCCCTGCGCGAACGCCGCGGTGCCGTCCTCGATGGCGGCGTCCGGGTCGATCTCGGCGGCGTACAGCGGCACCTCGTCGCGGATGCGCGCCGGGCGGGCCGGCACGTCGGTCTCGAAGGTGTCCGACAGCGAGTGGGCCGGGTCCGTCGAGACGACGAGCGTGGTCGCGCCGCCCTCGGCGCTTGCCAGCCCCGTCGCGGCGGCCATCGTGGTCTTGCCGACGCCGCCTTTCCCGCCGTAGAGAACGTACTCGGCGCTCGGGTCGAGCGACCTGGCCGCCCGGTCGACGGGCTCCTCGTCGACCTCGTCGACGGCCTCGACGTCGATAGAATCCATACGGCCGGGTAGCCGGCGGACGCTTGTGTACCCGTCGGTTACTCGTCGAGGTCGGACTCGCGGGTCACCGTCGGCCCGCCGGACCCCGAGAGGGGGTTGTCGTCGTCGCTCTCCTCCAGCAACTGCTCGAACTGCTCGTTCAGGTCGCCGCCGTCCTCGTCGTCGCCCGACGGTGCGTCGGCAGCGGCGTCAACGCCGCCGACGCGGCTCTCGACCTCGTCCAGACGCTCGCCCAGCGCGGACACCTCGGTCCGGAGCTCCAGCACCTCCTTTTCCATGCGGTCGACCTGCTCCGGGTCGACCGCCGGCGCGGGGGCGTCGTCGGCGTCCGACCCGTCCACAGCGACGGCGGCGTCCGCCGCGACGTCCGCAACGTCGTCGACCCGCTCGGCGAGCGCGCCCACGCGGTCCCGCAGGTCCGCGACCGCGTCGTCCGTCCCGTCGCTCTCGACGGCCGCCACGCGCTCGTCCAGCGCCGTCACCTCGTCGGCGACACGCTCGACCGTGGGTGCGAGCGACGCGGCGGTCGGCCCGTCGTCCGCTGCGACGGCGTCAAGGTCGGACTCGGCGTCGGCCAACCGGCTCTCCGCGGCGTCGAGGCGCTCGTCCAGACGCTCGACCGCGGCATCGCGGTCGTCGGCGTCGTCGGCCAGACCGGCGATCTGTCCGTCCGCCGCGTCCACCCGGTCGGTCAGGTCGGCGAGGTCCGCCCGCACCGCCGCGGTTTCGTCGTCGAGGCGCGCCATGTCCTCGCCGACGTCGCCCACGTCCCCGGCGAGCGCGTCGAGGTCCGCCTCGACCGCTTCGACCGACGCCGCCGCCTCCTCCACGTCCGCCGCGAGTTCGTCGACTCGCTCCGTCAGCGCGGCCACCTCGTCGGCGGACGCGGCGTCGTCGGTCGCGAGGCGCTCGTCGAGGTCGACCACGCGGTCCCGCAGGTCCGCGACGGCCCCGTCCAGTCCGTCGAGGCGCTGCGCCGTGTCGTCGTCCTCGGCCGCGGCCAGCCGCTCCTCCACGGCGTCGATCCGGGCCGGCAGGTCGTCCAGTCGGTCGACGCGCTCCGAGAGGTCGTCGAGCGCCGCGCGGGTTTCGGCGACGGCGTCCGCGGTACCGTCGTCAGCCGCGCGTTCGGCGTCCGCGAGGCGCGATTCCATGTCGTCGACGCGGCCGGCGTCGGCGGCCGCGTCGAGCCGTCGGTGCGTCCGGTACGCGAGGCCGAGGCCGCCGAGCGCGAGCGCGACGGCGAGCGCGAGCAGCCCCGAGACGAGCGGGTCAGCCATTGCGTACAACGACCGAGGTCGGGGGCATAAGCGTTGGCACGGCCGGGGCACGGGGACGGTGTGGGTCTTGTTGTCACGGGAGCGGTACGGTGGGCACATATAAACGACGACGGTGGTCGCCCCCGTCGGCGGGGGTATGCTCGCCGACAAAACCGACCCGAACGACCTCGCGGACGCGGTCGACGAGTTCCTGACCGCCCTCGTCGACGGGACCGACCTGCTGCGCACGCTCGTCGACGCCTACGGCGAGGACGGCACGGAGTTCGACCGCGCGGTCGACCGGCTGGCCCGGCTCGAATCCCACTGCGACGACCTCGCGGGCGAGGTCCGCCGGGCCGTCACCGCCGGCGCGGAGCCGTCGTTCTCGACGGGCTATCTCTTCTCGGCCGACCTCGTCGAGGCCGTCGGCGAGGCCGACGACGTGGTCTCGAACGCCGAGACGTTCGCCAAGGAACTCGCCGTGATGCGGCCGTCGCTGTCGGACGACGCGCTCGCCGGCCTCCGACAGCTCGCCTGGACGGCACACGACGCGACGCGACACCTCGCCGCCGCGTTCCGCGAGTGGCTCTCGGCGGGCGGCGGCGACGCCGACGAAGTCGGGGAGTCGCTCGCGGCCGTCCGCCGGCTCGAACGCGACTGCGACGCCGTCAAGTACGACCTCATCGATGCCGCCTTCGAGGGCGGGAGCGACGCCGAGGCGCTCGTCGTCCGGGAGCTTGCGGTCGGGCTGGACGACGTGGCGAACGCCGCGGAGGACGCCGCCGACGCGCTCGCCGCGGCCCGGGCGGGGGCGGTCTAGAAGTAGTCCGCCAGCCGGGCGGCCGCCGCCTCGACCTGCGGCGTCACCAGCGCGAACCGGATCCACTCGTCGCGGCTGGTGCCGAAGGCCTCGCCGGGCATCCCGGCGACGCCCGCCTCGTCTATCAGGCGCTCGACGTTCTCCAGCGTGCCGGGGAACCCGTCGAACCGCGCCATGACGTAGAACGCGCCGTCAGGCCGGGTGTACTCCGCACCTGTCTCGTCCAGCGCGTCGGTGAAGGTGTCGACCCGGTCGGCCATCCGGCGGCGGTTCTCCGCGTAGTACTCCGACGGCGTCTCGCGCAGCGCCTTCAGCACGGCGTACTGGGCCGGGCGGCTCCCCGCCACGTTGACGAGCATGTGGCGGGTCTTCGCCCGCTGGACCAGCTCCGGCGGGAACACCGCGTAGCCGACGCGGAGGCCCGTGATCGCCATCGACTTCGAGAAGGAGTTCGTCACGACCCGGCTGTCCGAGTCGACCGTCAGCGCGCTCTCGAACCGCCCCGAGAAGTCGAAGTGGTCGTACACCTCGTCGGAGACCAGAAGCGCGTCGTGTGCCTCGGCGACCGCGACGAGTTCGCGGACCGTCGCCTCGTCGTACACCGCGCCGGTGGGGTTGTTCGGCGAGTTGGCGACGATGAGCGCCGTCTCGTCGCTCGCCCGCTCACGGACGGCCGCGGGGTCGATCCGGCCGTCCGACGCCGTCGGGACGAACGTCGCGTCCCCGTCGAGCAGGTTCGTCTTGCCCGGGTAGTACGGGTAGACGGGGTCGGTGAGCAGCACCTCGGACCCCTCGGCGACTTCCAGCCCGACCGCCATCGCGAGGTAGTTCGCCTCGCCCGCGCCGTTCGTGACGACGACCTGTTCGGCGTCGACGTTCCGGCGGGCCGCTATCTCCTCGCGCAGCCCCGCCAGCCCCTCGCTCGGCGGGTACTGGAACGCGTCGGCCCCCAGGTCGGCGTACTCGTGTAGCCCCTCGCGGAGCGCCGCCGGCGGGTCCCAGTCGGGGTTGCCCGACACCATATCGATCACCTCGCCCGCGGCGGCGTCGCCGACCGCGGGCCACTCCCGGTCGCCGTCCTCGGCCTCGGCCGCGTACTCCATCACGCGGAAGAACAGCGGCGTCTCGTAGTCCATACCGGACGTTCCGGCAGCGGGCAGGAGTAGGTTTTGGTCGGGGCGGGGCCATACGGTTAACTGGCTTCCGGATGTCACGCCGCCCATGAGCGACGCTATCGCGGAGCGGTTCGGCGACGCCCTGCGCGAGGCCGGCCACACCGTGGCCACGGCTGAGTCCTGTACCGGCGGCCTCGTGGGCGGACGGATCACCGCGGTCCCGGGGGCGAGCGACTACTACCACGGGACGGTCGTGGCGTACGACAACGACCTGAAGCGCCGCCTGCTCGGCGTCTCCCGGGAGGCGCTGGACGAGCGCGGCGCGGTGAGCGCGCAGGTGGCCCGCGAACTGGCCCGTGGGGTCCGCGACCACGCGGACGTGACGTGGGGCCTCTCAACGACCGGCGTCGCCGGGCCGACGGGCGGCACCGAGGAGCACCCGGTCGGCACCGTCTACATCGGCATCGCCTACGCCGGGGCGTGGGGCACTGAAACGTCGTACGCGACCGCCACCCGCCACGAGTTCGACGGCGACCGGGCCGCGGTCCGGGAGGCGACGGTCGACCGCGCGCTGGGCGACCTCCTGGCCGAACTGGAGGGGTAGCCGCCGCCCCCGAACCGGGACTCGCCGGCGGGACGACCGTCCGGCGAGCGCATCGCCAAGGGAAAGCCTTGTGCCCGTCCGGTCCGAGCCTCGGAGTACCGATATGAACAAACGAGGACACGTTCTCAACGCCGTACTGCTCTCCATCGGGTTGGGGTATCTCCTGGAACCGGTCGGCGACGAACAGACGTTCATCACCATCGCGGAGGTCGGCGTGCCGGTCGTCCTCGGCGCGCTGTTCCCCGACGTCGACACCGCCTTCGGCAAGCACCGCAAGACGCTGCACAACTTCCTCGTGCTCGGCGCGTTCGTCGCCTTCCCCTACTACTTCGGGAACCTGGAGTACGTCTGGATCGGCATTCTCACCCACTACGTGCTGGACGTCGCCGGGAGCAAGCGCGGCATCGCGCTGTTTTACCCCTACTCCCAGGAGTACGGCCTGCCGGTCGGCGTCGCCGTCAGCAGCAAACACTCCGAAATAGCGACCGTCGTCGTGACGGCCGTCGAACTCGCCGCCGCCTACCTGATCATCTACCAGATCCCGCAGCTCAGCCTCGAACTCGGCGGGCAGGCTATCGGGGTCTGAACCGGCGAAAACCAGCCGCTTTCGGGAACTTCAGCCGATGTACCGCAGGTCCTCGTCCGTCGGGACGTCCATCGACTGCTGCTGTTCCATCTCCTGGATCTTGTTGATGACGTCCTCCATCTCGTCGGCGCGCTCCTCCAGGGACTCGTAGTCGAGTTCGAAACCGAGCAGTTCCTCCAGCGTCTCCAGCACCGCGCGGGCGCTCTTCGGGTCGACGAGGTAGCCGCTCGTCTCGCCCATCAGGCAGGCCGCGTCGAACTCCCGCCGCCGGCCGAGGCCGAGCAGGAGGCCGCTGACGCCGACGATGCCGCCGGCCGGCTCGTCCTCGCGGAACTCGACGCCGACCGCCTCCAGTTCCTCGACCAGCGACCCGTTGGCGGCCGCGCCGAGCACGTCGTACTCCTCGATGAGTTCGCCGGTCGGCACGCCGCCCAGCGAGAACACCTCGTCGGCGCCGAACTCGTCGGCCACGTCGAGGAACGCGGACGCGAGCCGGTAGTGGCCGACGTTGTCCTGGGCCTGGTGGTCGCCGGTGAGAACGAGCAGGTCCCGGTCGCCGCCCTCGACTGCGTGGAACTCGGCGCAGGTCAGCGCGGCGACGCCCTCCTCGTCGATGTCGACCTGCGGCGGGAAGTGCTCGGAGTACACCCGTCGGACGAGGGTGCTGTCGAGCTCCTCCACGAGGTGCTCGGCCGCGAGCTTGCCGACGTGGCCGACGCCGGGCAGGCCCTCGACGAGCACCGGCTCCGACAGGTCGGCCTCGGCGACGGTCTCGATGTCGAGTTCGTCCATACGCCTTACTCGCGGGCGCGCCGCTTAAGAGCGCGTCGGTACTCGCCGTACCGGTCTTCGGGGTCGAACGGCGCCGGCGCGGAGTTGACGGCGTCCGCGCCGCAGTCGGGACAGGAGTCGGAGAGGGTGTACACCGGGCGGTCGTGTTCGTCGTCCCAGGCCGAACACACCCGGATATCGGATTTCATACTGTTTGCTCCCGCCGATCACCGGCGAGCGCCCCCACCGGGGCCGGCGATAACCGGTGACCGGTGCGGGCGACCGCCATCATTCCTCGTCGGTGCGGCGGTCGCGGTGGAACTCGCCGGCCCCGCCGAACTCGGCGATCCGGTCGGCGGCGCGGGCGGCGCTCTCCTCTAGCTGGTCCTCCGCGGTCTTGTAGTTGGGCGCGCGGACCCGGATCCGGTACTCGGGTGCGCCCACGTAGGTCACTTCGAGGTCGACCTCCTCGGGCACTTCCCCGTTGCCCTCGGCGGCCTGCAGCGCCTCCTTGACGGCGTCGACGCCGTCGCCGTCGGGACACTCCAGGTCGACGTAGCCGGTCACGTTGACGTAGGGGACCGACACGTTCTCGCGGGCCGTCTCGACGATGGCCGCTATCTCCTCGTCGTCGAGGTCGGCGTCCTCGAGGGCCTCCTCGCCGTGGATGGCGGCCTGCTCGAAGCCGTCGTAGAGGCTGCCGTGGATCGAGAGCAACTCGTTGGCGACCGTGCCGTACGTCTCGTCGTCGATGTCCTCGCCGAAGGCCAGTTCCATCCAGTTGTCGGCCTTCTGCTCGTTTTTCCACTCCTGGATCTTGTCGGAGCGCTGGTGGTCGTTGACGTCCTTCAGCGAGAGGTCTATCTGCTGGGAGTCGCGGTCGACGTCGAGCACTTTACAGACGACGGTCTGGCCCTCGCGCACGTGGTCGCGGACGTTCTTGATCCACCCGCTGGCGACCTCGCTGATGTGGATGAGGCCGCGCTTGTCCTCGTACTCCTCCAGGTCGACGAACACGCCGAAGTCCTCTATCTCGTCTATCTTGCCGACGACGAGTTCGCCGTTCTCGGGCCAGCCGCTGAACTTCATCGTGCTTCGACGGTCTCTATGACTTCGCCCTCGTAGTCGGCCTTCCCGCCCGTGGGGCGAGCGAGCGTGTGCCCGCAGACGGCACACGACACCTCGGTCGAGGCCTTCTCGAAGACGGTCTGTTCGTTCTCGCAGTCCGGACAGCGGACGGTGTGGAAGCTTCCTGCCATTGTTTTAGTCGGTGAGTTCGAGTCGGCCGGCGCGCCATCCCTCGCGGAGGTGAGCCTGCCCGCAGTCGCCGCAGCGGTACTTGAGGTCCGTCTTCTTCGTGGGCTTGTCGCCGCCGGGCACCTTCGAGAACCGGCCGCGGTTCCCGATACCCTTCGACCCCTCCTTCTGCTTGCGGTCGTCCCACTTCATGCCGGTCGAGCGGCCGCCGCGGACCTTCTCGACCTCGTGTTCGTTGTGTTCGTTGCAGTGCGGACAGTACGTGTTGAAGCGTCGAGGCATCTCCATGGATATCTACCTTACGGGCAGTTACGCGCCGTCGTTTAAAACCCGTTTGGTTCACGTCGGTCGCCGGGGCGGGCGGTGGCCCCGCCGGGTGGGACCGGCCGGGGAAACCAGCGCGTCGGGGCGCGACCGCGTCCTTCGAAGCGCTTAATTGCGTCTCTTCCGAAGCCGCTGGCATGAAGCGACTCATCGTCTCGGGCGACCCCGACATCCGGAAGGACGCCATCATCGACTACGAGGGCGAGGAGCAGGTCGTCTTCCAGATCAACCGGAACGGTGACTGGCACGGCCCCGAGGAGGTCCAGCTCTGGTGTATCGTCGGGACCGAGGACGAGCGCGAGGCCTACGAGACGCGCGACTACATCCCCCACTGGCTCGACGTGGACCGGGTCGACGCCGAGGCGCTCGACGTCGTGAAGGCGAAAGGCGACCTCTCCGTTTAGGCGAGTTCCGACCGGTCGACCCGGAAGATCACGACGAAGGGGTACTCCTTCTCGACCGAGATGCCCGGGTCGTCGTCCAGGTCGCGCGCGCCGTAGCGCAGGCGTTCGGTCGGCCCCATGTAGATGTACGTCACCTCGTACTGCCGGAGCAGCGCCGCCCGCTCTTCGGTCGACCCGGTGTAGATCGTCTCGACGTCCGCGACCCGCTCGTAGTACGGCTTCGGCCCGCGGTAGCCGACTTCGTGGTTCCACCCGGCGACCGTCGGCAGCCCGGTGAGGCTCGACGGGGCGTTCACCCAGTCGTATATCTCCGTGCCCGGCGCGGAGACGATGTGGGGCTGGCCCTCACGCCGGTCCAGCCAGGCGATCGCCTCCGCCTCGACCGGATGCTGCTCGGCGACGTACGCGGTGGCGTCGAGCGTCGGGTCGTCCGTCCCGTTCTCGAACTGGCTCGTCGCGACGAAGCCGCCGTACAGCGACAGCGACGCGAGCAGGCCGACGGCGGCCACCGACGCGACCGCGCCGCCAGCGCTCACCGAGACGGTCCGGGCCCGCCGCGAAGGCCGACCGTCGTCCCCGGCGGCGTCCAGCCCGAGCGCCCGCTCGACCGGCGTGAACGCGGTCCCGGCCCGGCCCCACGCGGCCCGGAGCGCCGCCCCGAGCGGCGCGCGGTCGGCGAGCATGACGGCGGCCGCGACGCCCCAGAGCACCCACACCTGCGTGTACACCTTGAACAGGGTGTTCATCCGGCCGGGGCCGGCCCGTTCGACGACGTAGACGAACTCCACCGCGGTCACGAGGCCGAGGACGCCGACGAGCAGCGCCGTCTCGAAGCCGACGCCGCGGCCGGCCCGGAGCAGGAGCCAGGCGACGACCAGGGGCGGGACGAAGATAGCCACGGCCGCGAAGCGAAACGGCGCGGCGACGACGTACAGCGCGACGGCCGCCACGGCGACCAGCCCCGGGGCCGCCCGGGGCACGCCGTCCCGCGAGAACAGGTACGCGAACGCGACCGCGAGGAACGCGCCGTGGACGACCAGCAGCCCCGCCGCACCGCTCCGGTTCGGCGGGAGCACCCCGACGCTCCGCCCGCTCGCGGTCCCGAGGAAAAACGGGGCGGCGAGGAGGACGCCGAGGGCGGCGACGGTCGCGCCGCCGACGAGCGCCGTCCCCGTCCGCGCCGCCTCGGCGTGGAGCCGGGAGCGGTCCCCGAACCGCTCGGCCGCCACCCTGACCCGCCGCGGGAACAGCGTCGCCGGGTCCGCCGGCGCGAACGTCAGCGCGAGCCACGTCAGCCCGGCGACCGTGGGGAACGTCCAGGTGTTGATGACGCCGACGAGCCCGCCGACCGCGGGCACCGTGAGGAAGACGAGGGCCCGCCGCCGCCGGCGCTCGTCGGCCGGCGTCAGCCAGTACTGGAACAGGAGCGCAGCGACGAGCAGCAGGAACGGCATGCTCACCATGTGGGCGTGGAGGTCGCCGTTGCGGAACGCGAAGAAGGGGAACTCGGTGATGTAGTGCCACTGCTGTCCGCCGGACACGTGCCGGTCGATCACCCGCGAGGCCGGCCAGTAGTAGAACGAGTCGGGACCCGCGGCGACGCTCGGACGCTGGGCGATCTCGAGGCTGGCGAGGTCGGCGATCCGGCTCCCCGCCCACTCGGGCAGGTAGTAGACGAGCAGGCGCAGCGGCGTCGAGAGGTTGCTGGCGACGGCGACCAGGACGGCCGCGAAGGCGCCCGCGGTCCGCCCGGTGCCGCCCCGGTCGGCCGCAACCGCCTTCGCGACCCCGTACGCAGCGGCCGCGAGCGTGCCGTACACGCCGGCGAGCGCGAGGTTGTACGCGTACCGGGCGGGCGTCCCGGTGAGCTCCGTCAGCAGCGCCGCGAGCATGTGGCCGCCGTAGTAGTACTGCACCGGCTCGCCGGCGAACCACATGTCCGCCGGGGGAAGCGCCTCCGCCCGGAGCAGCGACCGCAGGAGGCCGTAGTCGAGGAACTTCTCCCCGGCCCCGGGGGTGACCGCGGGGTCCACGCCCCGGAGCGCGACGAGCAGGCCGAACGCGAGCGAGAAGACGACGACCACCTCCCCGTACGCCCGCAGGTCGACGGGGACGCCTCGCTGGACCGCGATCCCGGTTCCGGCGGCGACGGCCGCCAGCCCCGCCGCGAGCGCGACCGGGCCGAACGTGATGTGGCCGACCCAGTAGCCGACGACGCCGACGACGGCGAGGGCGAGCGGCAGGGCTACCCCCGCGCCGCGGTCGTCGAAGCGGTCGAAGACGAGGGCGGCGAGCGGCAGCGCGAGCGCGCCGAGGCTGACGAACGCCGTCCACCAGACGGCGACCTCGTGGGCTTCCATGCGGCGGAAGTACGCGGCCGCGGCGACGTCCGGCCACGCCCCGAAGTGGAGCGCGACCGCCGCCGCGAGCGCGACGCCGACGACCGCCCGGAGCGCGTACCGCGTCCACCCGTAGCCGGCGGCGGTCAGCTGCGCCGCCGCGACGCAGACCGCGACGACGGCGAGCGCGGCGAGCATCGCCGGCCACGCTAGCCGCGTCAGACCGAGCCAGTACGCGCCGGCGGCCGCGGGAAGCGCCGCCAGCGTCAGGCCGAGTGCCGCCCCCGAGGACAGCCGGCGACGGACGCCGACGTAGGGCTTCGCGGCGACCGCCCCGAGCGCGACGTACGCGACGAGCCACGAGAGGGCGGCGGCGTAGTCCATCTACGGCGGGAAAGGCAGCCCTCCGTGTAAACGCTTTCTCCTCGTCGCCCGCGCCGTCCGGGAGTACGGTGTTCGCTCGCTATCGGTCGTCTGCGAGCCCCTCCAGCACGTACTCCGCGGAGGTGCGCGTCGTCGCCAGCGGCGTGTCGTGCACGTCGCAGATCCGCAACAGCGCGGAGATGTCCGGCTCGTGGGGCTGGGCCGTCAGCGGGTCCCGGAGGAACACGATGCCGTCGACGCGCTCCTCGGCGACCTCCGCGCCAATCATCATGTCGCCGCCGAGCGGCCCCGAGTTCTTCCGCTCCACCTCCAGGCCCGTCTCCTCGACGATGCGCTTGCCGGTCGTGCCGGTGGCGAGCAGGTCGAACGGTTCGAGCGTCTCGCGGTAGTCGGACACGAGGTCTATCATCTCCGGCTTCTCGTCGTCGTGGGCGATGAGCGCTACGCGCGTCATGTCCGTACGGTCGCACGGGCCGCCGATATGCTTTCGGCCGGACCGTGCGGTTCCGAACTATTTTACTCCCCTCGGCCGCCTTCGGTAGATAGATGGGACCGTCGCTCGGCGTCGTGATACCCGCCTACCGCCCGGACGTCAGCGCCCTCCGGACGTACGTCGGGGACCTCCGCGAGCGGCTGGACCCGGTCGCGATCCGCGTCGAACTCGACGACCCGACCGCCGAGACGCGGGCCGCGCTGGCGGACCTGCCGGCGACGGTGAACGCAGTCGACGCCCGCCGCGGGAAGGGCGGCGCGATCACCTGCGGGTTCGAGCGCCTCGACGCGGACGTGCTGGCGTTCGCCGACGCCGACGGCAGCACGCCGGCCGCGTCGGTGGCCGACGTGGTCGCGCCGGTCCGGGCCGGCGACGCCGACCTCGCCGTCGGCTCGCGCCGCCACCCCGACGCCGACGTGCGGAGCCACCAGACCATGGCGCGCCGCCGCCTCGGCGACGCGTTCGCCTGGGTCGCCCGCCGGTTCCTCGGCGTCGACCTGTACGACTTCCAGTGCGGCGCGAAGGCCATCGCCCGCGACGCCTGGCGCGAGGTGCGACAACACCTCTACGAACCCGGCTTCGCGTGGGACGTGGAACTCGTCGCCATGGCCGCCGCACTCGACCTCAGGATCGCCGAGGTGCCGGTCGTCTGGCGGGACATGCCGGACTCGACCGTCGCGCCGCTCGGCACCGCCGGCGAACTCGCCCGGGCGCTTTTCCGCTCGCGCCGCCGCGCCCGCCGGCTCCGCGCCGGGCCGAACCGCATCGCGTCCCGCGACCGTGACGGGCCGAGCGCCCTCGTCGACCGGTTCCCGGTCGACCGGGAGTGACGATGCGCGACGCCCTGTCCCACCGGCTCCGCGCGCTCGCCTCCGGAGTCCGATTCGGCCAGTTCGCCTCCGTCGGCGCCGTCGGCGCGGTGTGTGACAACGCCGTCCTCGGGGTCCTCCTCCAGTTCGGCGTCGGGCCGGAACTCGCGAAACTGGCCGGCGCGGAGACGGCGATCGTCGTGATGTTCCTCATCAACGAGCGCTGGACGTTCGCCGACGAGGGCGCGCCCGGCGCGGGGCCGCTTCTCCGGCGCTTCCTCACGTCGAACCTCGTCCGCGCCGGCGGCGTGCTCGTCGCCACCGCCGTCTTCTCGCAGGTGTACCGCAACTTCGACGTGACGATCGGCCTGTTCGGCGTCGACCTGTGGTTCCTCGCGGCGAACCTCGTCGGCATCGCGGCGGGGATGGTCGTGAACTACGTCGCCGAGAGCCTGTTCACATGGCGGGTCCACGGCGGGCGGTAAAAACTCGCATAGGGCGACCGAATCACAACCCTTAACTAGCGAACCGCGTTACGGAGATGTAGCGGGATGGGATAGCCAGGAGATTCCGGCGGGCTCATAACCCGCAGACCGGTAGTTCAAATCTACCTCCCGCTATACTTTTGCCGAACTCGCTTCCGAGCGAGACGTTTTATCGTCGAGCGACCGCTGAGTTCGGCAAATATCGGACGGAGTGGATTTGAAGTAGACCGCTGAGCGACCGACGGGAGCGAAGCGGGCGTGGTTCAAATCTACCTCCCGCTATACTTTTGCCGAGCTCGCTTCCGGCGAGGCGTTTTATCGTCGAGCGACCGTCGAGTTCGGAAGCCATTCGTGTCGGCACGTGGTCCGGGTTCTACCAGTTCTCGGCCACCCTGTGTGACAATCGCCGACACACCCCGCGAACCCTGAAGGGGGACCGCCCGGCACTTCCCGTATGGAACTGGTCGAAGCCACCGAGGACGACCTCGACGCGCTCGTCGCCCGCTGGGACGACCTGGCGACATCGATGGAAGAGTACGACGAACTGAACGAACTCGCCGACGCGGACGTCGGGGAAGTTGCCGAGGACGGCTTCCGCGCGCACCTCGACGACGAGGACGTCACCGACTACCTGGTCGTCCACGGGGGCGAAACCGTCGGCTTCGTCACGCTCGGGGAGGGCCGTCACCCCTCCCGGCGGTACTCGCGGTACCTCCGCGTCGTGAACCTCGCCATCGACGAGGGCCACAGGAGCCGGGGGCCACGGGTCCGCCGTCGTCGAGCGCGTGCGGGACCTGGCCCGCGAACGGGGCTGTGACCACCTCAAGGTATCCTGCGAGTGGGAAAACGAGGGCGCGCGGCGGTTCTACCGCGAGACGGGGTTCCGGCCGAAGCAGGTCGACTACGTCCAGACCCTGGAGTGAGTTGCCCCGACGGGGCAGATCGGCGGCGGTCGGTCGCGGCCGGCCGGGCCTACAGTTCCTTGCGGTACTCGTACTCCCGGATGCCGAGCTGGTCGTTGTGCGCCTCGGCGACGCGGTCGAACCCGTGCGACTCGTAGAACCCGACGCCGACGTCGTTCTCCGCCATCACCGACAACTGGAGCCGGTCGAACCCGCGCTCCCGGAGGACCGACTCGACGCGGGCGAGCAGCGCCCCGCCGATCCCGTCGCCCCAGTGGTCCGGCGCGACGTAGATGCGGTAGAGGTGGGCCAGCCCGTCGTCGTCGCCGTCGGGTGCGGCCTCGGCGAAGCCGACGACCGCCCCATCGACCTCGGCGACGAACAGCGGGCGGTCGTCGGGCTCGACGTCGTCCTCGACCAGCCGCTCCGGGTCGTACCACGAGGAGACCGTCTCGTCGACGCGCTCCGGCCCGAGCACCGCGTCGTAGGCGGCGTGCCAGGCGTCGCGGGCGACCCGCTGGATCGCAGCGGCGTCGCTCTCGGTCGCCGGGCGCACAGGAGAATCATCCGTCATACGACACGGCGTCGCGCGGCGGCCACGAGAACGTTTCGGGGGTGTGCGACCGAGTCACAGAGCGGCGGCCACGGCCCGGGCGGCCGGCGACGTCAGTCGTCGGTGACGCCGAGCCGTTCGATCAGCGTGGTCGCGGCGGCGTGCGAGGAGCCGGGGCCGCGGGCGGTGATCAGGTCGCCGTCCGTCGTGACGCTCTCGTCGGCGTCGAGTTCGGCGTCCCAGTTCGCGCCGGCGGCCTTCACCTCGTCCTCGACCCAGTACGGCAGCTTCCGGCCGTCGGGCATGTTGTCGTGCTCGTCGACGATCCCCTCCTCCCACTCGTTCGGGAAGCCGGTGACGTCGCGGCCGTCGACGAGGAACTCGCCGTCCTCGGTTCGGGTGAACGCGAGGATGCCGACCGCGTGGCAGACGACCAGCGCGACGCCGTCGTCGCCGGCGACGGCATCGCGGAGCAGCGCGCGGGCGTGGCGGTCCTGGTTCACGTCCCACTCGGTGCCGTGGCCGCCGGGGAACACGACGGCGTCGTACGGGTCGGCGTCCGCGGTGGCGACCGGCTTCGGGTGTATCATCCGGTCGTCCTCGTGGACCTCCATCACCGCGTCGACCGTCTCCTCCCCGACCTCGTCGGGGTCGACCGAGCGGTCGTCGACGACCGGCTCGTTGCCGCTCGGCGTCGCGACGTCGATGTCGACGCCCCGCTCCGAGAGTTCGCGGAACGGCGTCGCACATTCCTCTCCCCAGTACCCCTCCTCGCTGACGACGAACAGGACGGACGTCATGGGGCCAACTACCACCGAGAAACAGGTAAGTGCCACGCCCGGCAGCGCGCTTGCCGGCTCCCTCGGCCAGCCGGCGGAGCGGGCCGAACGGGGCGGTCCGACAGGGACGGGGCTACCCGTCGCCGTGTTCGTCGACGATGACGACCTCGCCGTCCTGCACGTCCACGTTGATCAGCGTCTTCACGTCGTAGTCGGTGTCGTCGAGTTCGTTCGGGCCGGCCTTCTTGATGACGGCGACGGTGTCACAGACGTCCGCGCCGATGTCCTCCAGCGAGCCGAGGATCGCCTTGAGCGTGCCGCCGGTCGAGAGCACGTCGTCGAGCACGAGGACGCGGTCGCCCTCGTCGACGTCGTTGATGTACATCTCGCTCTCCGAGTAGCCCGTCTCCTGGAACAGCGCGACCTCGCCGTCCAGCCCGTACTGGCGCTTGCGGATGACGACCAGCGGGATGTCGGTCATCAGCGAGACGGCCGTGCTGATGTGGATGCCCATCGCCGCCGGCGTGACGATCTTGTCCACGTCCTCCAAGTCCGCCTTCCGGATGAGCTTGATGACGATCTCGCGGAGCAGCCCCGGTTCGAGCATCGGAACGCCGTCGCTGATGGGGTGTACGAAGTAGTGGTACCCGTCCTTCTCGATTATCGGGGCGTCCAGCAGGGACCGCCGTAACTGATCCATATCGGGGCTACTCGGCCGCCGGGAAAAAGATACTGGATGTTCGCCCGCGGTGCTAGTCGTCCGCATCGTAGTCCAGTTCGGGCGGGGCCTCCTGCTGGCCCAGCCGCATGTGGCGCTCGTGGTAGACGTGGGCGACCGCCGACACCGTCACGACGGCCGCGATGAGCGTCGCCCAGACGAGGTCGGACAGGACGGTCAGGGGGTACACGTCGCCCCACAGCGCGGCGACCAGCGCGAGGCTGACCGCGCCGAGCGAGAGGTACAGCTCCCGCCACGCGAACTCGTTGCCGGGCACGATCTCTAGGTAGACGGTGAGGTCTGCCGTCGCGTCGGTGCGCTCTATGGTGCCCTCGTCGGCGTCGTAGGCGACGATCCCGACCTCGTCCATCCGCGGGAGGTGGGTCTGTTGCAGTGTCGTGTACACCCGCTTTCGCTGCGCGGAGGTCACGCCGTCCGGCGTGGTGTCGTACTCCCAGGCGGCGACTTGCGTGGCGAGGTCGCCGAGTTCGACCGGCGTCTCGTGGCGCTTGAGATACTGCAGCACGAAGCGTCGCCGCTGGTTCCGGAGGACGTCGAAGATATCCGTCTTCGAGAGTGGATCCGCCGCTTCCGCCCCGTCGCTCCCGGTGTCCGTGCCGTCACTGGTCACGCTTGCCATGTGTGGTTTCGCGACGTCGGCGACCGGACGGCGGCCTCGGCCCGGGCGTCGAACGTCCCATACTCCCGACCAGTCTCCCCACCTATATAAACGATACTCGTCGTGTGAGATCCACAAAATAAACGTCCTGTCCGCGTTAGTTCCGCCGCTCGTACCGGCGGTGAATCCGCCACCCGAGCACGGCGATCAGGCCGCTCGCGATGACGAGCCGACCACCCAGGTCCCAGTTCCCGCGGAAGCCGATGAACATGAGGCCGAGGCTGAACGCCAGCACCGCGCCGTTGGCGAGGACGACGAGCGTCCAGAACGCGGCCATCAGGTCGCCGGGCACGTCATCCGACGAGGTGTCGACCGAGGGGATCTCCACGGCGGGCGTCTCCGGCCCGTCGACGGACGGCGCGTCGGGTCCCTCGACGCCGGGGACGTCCGGGCCGAGCGCCTCCTCGGGCGAGTCGTCCTCCCCGTCGAACGGGTCGCCGTCCTCGCCCTCGAACTCGTCGAACATGGTTGTCCGTGGTGGCCCGACGTTGATAAACTCCGCCGAACGCGGTCGGCGGCCGCCCGCGCAGTCCGCCGCGCTACGCGAACAGCACGACCAGCGCCAGCGCGGCGACGAGCGTGAGGATCAGGACGCTGGTGCCGACGGTCGTGTCCATCGGGACGTGGCCCTCCTCGGCGTCGAGTCCGATCTCGGTCGTGTCCGCAGGGAGGCGGCCGGTGAGGCGGCGCGGGTCCCGCGCGGTCGCCATCGCGGCGGTCGCGACGGCGACGGCGGCGCGGTCGACGGCCGCGTACGTCTCGGTGACGCCGCGGACGAGGCCGCGGGTGCCGTAGAACGACAGCGGCGCGTAGACGGCGTCGACGTCCGGGACGCGCCCGAGCTTCGACAGCGGCTTCTTCGTCGCGAAGAACCCGACGAGGCCGGCGGCCGCGAGGGCGACCCCCTCGGCGATGTGGGAGACGGTGTACGTGTGGTAGACGTGCGAGACGACCGCGCCGTCGGTCACGTCGAACGGCAGGAGGCCGAACAGCGCCCCCGGAACCAGGCCGAAGACGACGCATAGCGCGGCGACGGCGACCATCGCGACGCTCTGCCCGGCGTTGGCGTCGGCCACGTCCCCGTCGTACTCGCCGTGGAAGAAGGCGTAGTAGCCGAATTTGATGAACGACATGAACGTGCCGACGCCCCCGATGAGCAGGAGCCAGCCGAGGCCGGTGTGCCCCCCGAAGTGGACGACGCCGTGGAAGTCGTAGTGGCTCGCCGAGATGACGATCCCCTTGCTGACGAAGCCGTTGAACCCGGGGAAACCGGCGATAGACAGCGCCGCGACGGTGAAGGCTGTCGCGGTGATCGGCATCTGCCGGGATAGGCCGCCGAGTTTCATCAGGTTCTCCCGGCCGGTGCGGTAGACGACGACGCCGGCGGTCATGAACAGCAGGCCCTTGTAGAGGATGTGGTTGAACACGTGGGCGAACGCGCCGGCCTGGGCGAGCGCGCCGCCGATGCCGACGCCGGCGACCATGTAGCCGACCTGCGACTGGATGTGGTAGGAGAGCAGGCGGCGCATGTCGTTCTGGAACAGCGCGAACAGCGCGCCGAAGACGGCCATCGCGCCGCCCATGTAGGCGATCCAGACGTGTCCCTCCGGGAACGCGCGGTACATGCCGTACACGCCGGTCTTGGTGGTGTACACGCAGAGGAACACGCTCGCCGCGACGTGGGGGCGCGGGTACGTGTCCGGCAGCCAGGCGTGCAGCCCGATGAAGCCGACGTTGATGCCGATGCCCAGCGCCGCCATCGCGGCGGGCAGGCCGGCGGTGATGCCCGCAGTCGCCGGACCGCCCGGCACCGAGGCGAAGAGGAACGTCCCCACCTCGACGTAGTGCCAGACGATGGCGGCCATCAGCAGGCTCCCGCCGATGCCGTGCAGCAGGGCGTAGCGGAAGCCGGCCCGCACCGCCTCGCCGCCGTGGTGCCACACGAGCAGCGTGCTGGTGACGGCCATCAGCTCCCAGAAGAAGATGAGCGTGAGCCAGTCGCCGGCGAACACGGCCCCGAGGCTGGAGCCGACGTAGGTCAGTGCGTACGCCGTCTGGATGTTCTCCGCGCCGCTGTAGTACGAGTAGACGACGGCGGCGGCGCCGATGAGGCCGAAGATGGTCCCCATCAGCCGCGAGAACGGGTCGACGTTGAAAAGCACCGCGTCGAACCCGAGGAACGCGACGTCGCTCAGGTGCGCGCCCGCGGGCACGAGGTACGACCACGCCATGACGGCCGCCGCGGTCAGCGCGCCGAGCGCGTGGCCCACGCGCCGCGAAAGCAGCGGGAGCAACAGCGCGACGGCCAGTACCGGCACCGCGGGCGGGACGGCCGTGAACGCGAACTCGACCATCAGCCCATCACCCCCGTCACGACGAGGTCGACGATCCGCAGGAACACGGCCGCGTGCGGGACGACGCCGAGCAGTACCGCGCCCAGCGCCGCCGTCGAGATGGGGCCGAGCATGAACCACGTGCTCTCCTCGCCGAAGCCGCGGCGGTCCCAGCCGCCGGCCGGCGGGCCGCCGTGGTGGTCGTGGTCCCCGTGGGCGTCGTGGTGCGCGGGGCCCTCATCGGCGTGGTCCTCGTAGCTGTGGTGGTCGTCCGCCGCGTCGGTGACCGTCCCGTCCGCACCCGCGTCGTCGATGTGGTCGCTCGGGTTGCGGTCGACGGCGTACTCGCCCTCGTCCGCGCCACCGTCCGCGTCGCCGTCGTCGGCCGGCCGTCCCCCGTCGGCGCGCGCCTCGCCGGGGCTGGCACCGCCGCCGGCCGGGTGGCCGCCGAACGGGTTCTCGATGACGGGCTTTGCGTCCGAGTCGTCGGCCGTCTGGAAGAACGCCTGGTAGACGACCGGCCAGAAGTACGCGATGTTCAACACGCCGGAGACGAGCAGCGCGACCGCGAACACCGGGTAGCCGGCGCCGACGCTGCCGAGCAGGAGGTACCACTTGCTGACGAAGCCGGCGAGCAGCGGGATGCCGGCCATCCCGAGGCTGGCGACGCCGAACGCCGCCATCGTCAGCGGCATCCGTCTGCCGATCCCGGCCATGTCGCTGATGTCGTCGGTGTGGGTCTCGACGTGGATCGCGCCCGCACAGAAGAACAGGGTGAGCTTCATGAACGCGTGGGCGGGGATATGGAGCAGGCCGCCCGTCAGCGCCAGCCCCGAGGCGTCGTACGCGCCGACGCCGAGGCCGAGCACGATGTAGGAGAGCTGGCTCACCGTCGAGTAGGCGAGCCGGCGCTTCAGGTTGTCCTGCCGGAGCGCGATGACGCTCGCGACAAGCAGCGTGAACGCGGCCACGGCGGCCAGCACGACGCCGACGCCCAGGTCCGCGACCGTCTCCGGCCCGAACACGTCGAGGACGACGCGCGCGAGACCGAAGACGCCGCTCTTGACGACCGCGACCGCGTGCAGCAGGCCGGAGACGGGCGTCGGCGCGACCATCGCGTCCGGGAGCCAGGAGTGCATCGGCATCAGCGCCGCCTTGACGCCGAAGCCGCCCGCCAGCAGGGCGAAGGTGGCGCGGGCGTACGTCTCGTTGGCCGACGCCAGCCCCTCGATGCCGCCCGGCGAGAACGCGACGGTGCCGGTCAGCCAGTAGACGAGGACGGTGCCGGCGAGCACCGCGACGCCGCCGCCGAACGTGTACGTGAGGTACTTCCGGCCGGCGGCGCGGGCCTCGGCATCCTCGTCGTGGGTGACCAGCGGGTACGTCGCGACCGTCAGCAGTTCGTAGAACACGAACAGCACGAGCAGGTTCGACCCGAACGCGACGCCGACCGCGGCCGCCACGCTGGCGGCGAAGGAGGCGAAGTACCGCGTCTGGGCGTGCTCGTCCAGCCCGCGCATGTAGCCGACGCTGTAGAACGTCGTGACGACCCACAGGAAGCTCGCGAGCAGGGCAAAGAGGACGCCCAGCGCGTCGGCCCGCAGCGCGAACTCGACGCCGAACACGAACGTCCCGAGGTTCGTGACGTAGACGGCGCCGTCGAGCACCCCCGGGACCATGCTCGCGACGACACCGAAGGTGGCGAGGGCGGCCGCGACGGACCAGCCCTCGCGGACGTTCGGCCGGCGGTGCGACGCGACGATGGCGACGATGGGGAGCGCGGCCGCGAGAACCGCGGCGAGCGGTCTGAGTGAGTCTGTCATGGTGAGAGGAGTGGGGGGAGGGTCTGTTCTAACACCTGTGCGTACTCGGTCGCGACGAGGCCGAGCGCGACCGACAGGACGGCGACCAGCGCGACCAGCGCGACGATCCCGGGGGTGAGCGCGGCCGACCCCTCGGCGTCGCCGCCGTCGGACCGCGGCGACCGGCGGCCCGAGAGCGGCCCGCCCGCGCCGTCGGCGACCGCCGCGTCGGGCGTCGGTTCGGCGGCCCCCTCGGCCGCGGCCGCCGCCGGGGCGGCGGCGAAGTACATCCGCTCTATCACCCGGGCGAAGTACGCGAGCGTCAGCAGCGTGCTCGCCAGGATGACGACCGCGATGGGCCACGCCTCGGCCTCTACGGCGGCCAGCGCGATGTACCACTTGCCGACGAAGCCGACCGCCGGCGGGACGCCGACCATCGACAGCGCGAGGACGGCGAAGGAGCCGGCCAGCACCGGCCGCCTGCCGGCCAGCCCGCGGTACTCGGAGACACGCCGCGCGCCGGTCGCCGCGGCGATGGCCCCCGCGGCCAGGAACAGGCCGCCCTTCATGACGGCGTGGCCGAGCAGGTGGATCGCGCCGCCGACGAACGCCGACTCGGTCGCCATCGCGAACGCGGCGACGACGAGGCCGAACTGGGACACCGACGAGTACGCCAGCATCCGCTTTACCTCGCTTTGCATGACCGCGAGGGCGCTCCCGGCGACGACGCTGACGCCGGCGAGCGCGACGACGAACTCCCGCGCCATCGGGACCTCCCGGAGGAAGTCGACGGTGAACACGGAGACGATCAGCCGCGCGATGGCGTACGCCGACACCGTCGACACCAGCGCGGCGACGAAGGCGCTGACGCTGTCGGGCGCGCCGGCGTACGCCTCGGGCTGCCAGGTGTGCAGCGGGAAGATGGCCGACTTGACCGCCAGCCCGGTCACGATCAGCCCGAACGCGGTGAGGACGAGCGGGTCCGCGTACCCCACCTCCGCGAGCTTCGTCGACATGTCTGCCATGTTCAGCGTGCCGGTGGCGACGAAGGCGTAGCCGATGCCGAGCAGGTACAGCGACGCGCCGACGGTGCCGACGATCAGGTACTTCAGCGCCCCGACCGCGGCCCGCCCGGAGTCGCCCGAGGCGACCAGCGCGTACGCGGTCAGCCCGGTGATCTCCAGGAACACGTACAGGTTGAACACGTCGCCGGTGATGCTCATCCCGGAGAGCCCGGCGACCAGCAGGAGGTACTCCGTGTGGAACGCGGGCGTGTGCGGCCCGGCGACCCGCGAGTAGACGAGCACGCCGAGCGCGACGACGGCCACCAGGACGGCGACCGACGCCGACAGCCCGTCGACGACGAGTTCGATGCCGTACGGGGCGGCGAAGCTCCCCACCTCGTACGACACCGTGCCGTCGCGGAACACCGTCGCCGCGAGCAGGCCGGCCATCCCGACCTGCGCGGCGGCGGCGACCAGCGCGACGGCCCAGGCGGCCCGCGCGCGCCACTGCCCGGTGACGAGCGCGATGACCCCGGCGACGATGGGGACCGCGACGAGCAGCGCCGGCAGGTCACTCATCGGCGCGCACCTCCCGGAGCACGTTCTCGTCTAACGTGCCGTACTCCGCGTAGATCCGGACGATGAGCGCGAGCGCCACCGCGGTGAGGCTCACGCCGACGACGATGGCCGTCAGGATGAGCACGTGGGGCAGCGGGCTGACGTACTCGCCGGCCTCCCCGCCGTGGTGGACCAGCGGCGGGGCCCCGCCCTCGACGTACGCCGAGGTGATGAAAAACAGGAAGATGCCGGTCTGGAACACGTTCATCCCGATGACCTTCTTCACGAGGTTGGCGTTCTCTATCATCATGTACACGCCGATCCCCAACAGCAGGGCGACGGCGACGTAGTTGTAGCGCGTCACCAGCAGGTCGAACAGTCCGGCCTCGGTCATGCCGACCCCTCCTCCCCGTCGTTAGCGTCGAAGCCGCCGGCGACGAGGAAAAACAGGCCGACGATGACGCCCGTCACTATCGCGCCGATGCCGAGTTCGACGAGTTCGATGCCGTACTTCACGAGGCCGGGCGGGCCGTACTCGCCGTACTCGAGGAACGCGCCGCCGAGCGCCACCGAGCCGAACCCGATGGCGGCGAACGTCACCACGCCGAGGCCGACGACGCCGAGGACCATCGCGGGGTTCAACCACTCCCTGACGGCCTCGATCCCGAACGCGAACGCGAGCATCAGGATGACGGAGCCGACGACGACGCCGCCCTGGAACCCGCCGCCGGCCGACTCCGCCCCGTGGAACATGACGAACAGGCCAAGCGTCAGGACGAACGGCGCGACGACCCTGACGGTAGTCATGATGATCGTACTCTCGACGTATGCGGGCTGGTCTTCGTAGCTCATACGAACTCCTCCTGTCGCAGGACGACGAGGACGGCGACACCCGCGGCGAACACGACCACGGCCTCGCCGAGCGTGTCGAAGCCGCGGTAGGCCGCCAGCACCGCCGTCACGACGTTCTCGATGTGCGTGTCTGCGTAGGCGTGTTCGAGGTAGTACCCCGTCACCTCGCCGGTCGTCACGGACGACTCGCTCCCGATGGCCGGCAGGGAGGGGACGGTGACGAGCAGCAGGGACGTCAGCGCGCCGCCCGCCGCGACGCCGCGCCAGCCGACCGACTCGAACAGGTGGTCGGTCGGCGGCCGGACCGTCCGGACGATGGTGAGCAGGAACAGTATCGTCATCACGCCCGCGCCGACCGCCGCCTCCGTCAGCGCCACGTCGGGCGCCTGCAGGAACACCCACAGGATGGAGACGGTGAGGCTGTACGCGGCGAAGGCGATGATCGCGCCGAGCACGTCCCGCAGGAGCGCGGCCGTCACGGCCGTCACGAGCACCGCGGCGAGCGTCGCGAGTTCCAGTACCGACACCATCAGCGCTCACCCTCCTCGTCGGCGGTCCACGGTTCGATCCCCTGGTCGTACGCCGCCCGGGTGATCGCGTGGGCGGCCGTCGGGTTCGTGATGAACATGAACAGGAGCAACAACACGATCTTGACCGTCGGGACGCCGGCCCCGAAGGAGAGCGCCGCCGCGCCGAGCGCGAGCACCGCGCCGAGCGTGTCGCTCTTCGAGGCGGCGTGGGCCCGGGTGTACAGGTCCGGCAGCCGCAGCAGGCCGACCACCGCGACGAGGGTGAAAAAGACCCCGCCGGCCGCGAGGGCGACGACGGCAATCTCGGTCGGCGTCATATGATACCCCCTCGCTCGACCGTGAACTTGGAGATGGCGATGCTCATCAGGAAGTTCAGCAGGGCGTAGATGAGCGCCACGTCGAGGAACCCGGGTTCGCCGAACGCCGCCGCCAGCAGGGCGATGATGACGACCGTGTTCGACCCGATGACGTTGACGGCGATCACCCGGTCCTGCATCGTCGGCCCCCGGGCGACGCGGTAGAGGACGACGGCGGTGAGCGTGGCGATGGCTCCCGCGGCGGCGACGAGCACGTCGCCGACAAGGCCGGTCACCGCGCTCACTCGTCGCTCACCCCCTCGCCGCGCTCCTTCGGGCTGGCGATCGCCGCCGCCTGTCGCCCGTAGAAGACGAACCGCACCGCACGCTCCAGCGCGCCGGCCAGGAGGTCCTTCCGGGCGGACCGCGTGAGCGTGTGGACGTGGAACTCCCGCCGGGAGACGTCAACCGTCAGCGTGCCCGGCGTCAGCGTGATGCTGTTCGCCAGCGTCGTCACGGGCATGTCGCCCCAGACGGCCGCCTCGAACTCCTCCATCGACGGGTCGATCGGGAGCCGCGGGTGGAGGATGACGTATGCCAGCGAGACGTTCGCCTTCGCGATCTCCCACAGCAGATACGGAGCGTACACCAGAAACCGCGCCAGCCGCCGCGGGCTCTGCCAGCCCGGCGGTTCCTTCAGGGAGATCCGCGAGAGGATGACCGCGGTGACGAGCGCGCTCACCGCGCCCGTCGCGTAGTCAAGCCCCCCCGCGAAGCCGCCCAACACGTTGTAGAAGAGAAACGACGCGCCGAAGACGGTCGCGAACTTCGCCAGCCCGCCGCCCCGTACGAGCCGGGTCCGGCGCGTCGGCCGGTCGACGGGCGCTTCCTCGATGGTCAGGTCCGACCGCGACAGTTCGTACTCCAGCGGCCGGACCATCGGGGCGCTCCCCGCCGGCGCGTACTCGGGGTCGACGATGATCCGGTCGAGCCCCTGTTCCTCCGCGTACTCCAGCAGCGCCCGGGCGTAGTCGACCGGGCTGAAGAGGTACGCGTCGCTCGCCCACACCGCCGTCTCGATGTCGACGTTGGGGGCGTCGTCGCCGAGGTCCTCGCGCGCCCACACCTCCACGCGGTCGAGAAGGGACTCGGGCTCGTCGAGTTCGGCCGGGTCGGCGACGCGGCCGGTGACCGGGTAGACGAAGTGCACGGTCGCGGCCTCGCCGGCGGCGGCCCGCTCGGCGGCCTGCCGAACCGCGTACGCCACCGTGTTCCGGAGCGTGATCGACTTCCCGACCGGAACCAGTATCCGAGCGCTCGGCTCCTCGGTCATCCGTCCCCCGCGTCGACCGCCCGACTGGTCTGTCTCGGTTGCATGGTCGCTACTCGTTGTACCCTTACCGACCCGATGGAAAACTATTTTTATATCTGCCGCGCGGGCGTTGCCCGGCCGCGACCGCCGCGCCGCGGCCGCCGAGATCGGTAAGCCGGCCTTACCGGCCCGCTCGGCGGTACACGGCCGAGGACGGGCGTCGCCCGACGGCGTTCCGCCGGGCGCGAGCAACTGGTAAGTACCGGGCAGGCAGGTCGCAAGATCGCCTAAAGCCGTCGGGTGGTAACTCCGGCTTAGCGAACACATGGTCGCCGTAACGATCGCCGAACCACACGACGCAACGTTTGCGGAGGACTTCCGACTCGCCACGGCCGTCTCCGTCAGCTACGACCGCCCCCACCCCGACGCGCGGGCCGACCGCGGCTTCCGGGTCCGCGAGGGGGACTTCTGGTACTGGGACGACCACTCCGGCCGCGAGTTCGAGGGGTTCGAGGTGCTGGAGTTGACCCCCCGCGGCGTCGTCGTCCGCTGGGTCCCCCACTCCGCCGCCGAGCGGTTCGCCCAGGAGGACCGCCCGGCCCACCGCCGCGACTACGACCACCTCTCCTACGACTGGCTCGGCGCCCTCGTCGGCGACGGTCGCCTCCGCGTCTTCGGGCGCGACACCGGCTTCGAGGGGAACTCGCCGGTGCCACACTCGCGGTACGTCTAACGACCTTTTTTCGCCTCGGGTCGCGCGGAGCGCGACCGCTCGGCCAAAAAATGTCGATCAAAAAAGGCCGGACGCGGCCGCCGGCCGCGTCCGGTGAAACGCCGCCGGAGGCGGCGTATGCTCGCCCCCGCTCCGCCGCCGTTAGGTCAGTTCCGTCACCAGTTCGTCGGCGACGCGCGCGCCTAAGCTGGCCTTACTGCCCTCGAACGCCGACGCGTCGTCCGCGCGGACGACGAGCGCCCGCGTGTCGTCCGCGCCCATCACGCTCGCGTCGTTGGCGACGACGAACGACAGGTCGGCGCGGTCGAGCGTCTTTCGCGCGGCGTCGACCATCGCGTCGTCGTCGCCGCCCGTCTCGGCTTTGAACCCGACGATGGGGAGGTCGGGGTTCACGTCCCGGACCTCGTCGATGACCTTCGGCGTCGGCTCGAAGTCGAGCGAGAGCGTCCCGCCCGAGCGGATCTTCTCGTCGCGGGGCTCGACGGTGTAGTCGGCGACGGCCGCCGCGGAGACGAGGGCGTCGGCGTCCTCGGCGGCGGCGAGCGTCGCGTCGAGCAGGTCCGCGGTGCGCTCGACCTCGCGGACGTCGGCGTACGACAGGTCGCCCTCGACGCCCGCCGCCGCGGGGCCGTGCGGACCGACCGCCGCGTGGACGAGCGTCACGTCCGCGCCGCGGGCGTAGCAGGCGCGGGCGACCGCGCGCCCGGTCCGACCCGACGAGCGGTTCGTCAGCACGCGCACCGGGTCGATCGCCTCCGCGGTCGCGCCGGCCGTCACGACCACGCGCTCGCCGGCCAGCGCGTCGTCGCCGGCGGCCCGCGCGGCGGCGAGCGCGATGGCGTCCTCGGTCGCTATCTTCGCCTTCCCCTCCTCGATGCGCGGGTCCACGAAGTCGACGCCCCACGACTCGACGCGGTCGATGGCGTCCAGCACGCCGGGATGGTCGTACATCGGCTCGTGCATCGCCGGCGCGACGACGACCGGCACGTCCGCGCCAAGCGCCGTCGTCGCGCAGGTGGTGACCGGCGTGTCGTCTATCGCGGCGGCCATCTTGCCGACGGTGTTGGCCGTCGCCGGCGCGACGAGCAACACGTCGGCCCACCCCTCGCGGCCACAGAGCGCGACGTGTTCCACGTCGCCGGTGACCTCTGTGACGACGTCGTTCCCGGTGGCGAACTCGACGGCCCACGGGTGGACGATCCCGCGCGCGCTGTCGGTCATCACGGCGCGGACCGCGGCCCCGCGGCGGCGGAGCTCGTGGGCGAGTTCGACGGTCTTGACCGCCGCGATGGAGCCGGTGACCCCCAGCGCGACGTTGACTCCCGAGAGCATCGGCTCCCGGTTGGGCGCGCCGGGGGTTAAAACGTCAGGGCTCGGACCGGCTACTCGTCGTCGGCGACGCTCGGGTGCATCGTCGGCTCGTCGTCGAGCGGTTCGGCGAGGTACTCCCGGAGCAGTTCGCGGCTCTCGCGCTCCCGTTCGCGGCGTTCGGCGTCGTCTATCTCCTCGCAGGCCGGCGGCACGTCGCGGTCGCGGCCGGTGAAATAGCCCTCCGGGGCGACCCAGTCGTGGTAGAAGTTCGCCTCGGAGTCGTGGACCACCGCCAGGCCGACCTTCGCGCCGTGGCCGGCACAGACGACCGCCTGATGGGGCTCGTCCGCGAGGCGGCCGGCGGCGTACACGCCGTCGACGTCGGTTCGGCCGCCCTCCTCGACGTCGGCGTAGGCCTTGCTCCCCCGGTCGACCACGCCCACGTCGATGTCGCGCAGGTAGGAGGCGTCCGACCACGAGGCCGCCACCACGCGCTCGGCCGGGTACCGGTCGCCGCCGGCCGTCGCGACGGCGAAGCCCTCGCCGTCGTCCGCGGGGGAGAGGTCGGTCACGCGGCCGTCGGCGAACGCGACGCCCGCGCGCTCGGCCTGGTCGCGGGTCATCCGCAGCAGGAGGCGGGCGTCGACCCCCGCCGGGAAGCCGGGATAGTTCTCCAGGTGCGCGTTGCGTTCGAGGATCGACTCGCCCTCGGAGACGACAAGCGTGTCGAGGCCGGCGCGGGCGGTGAACAGGCCCGCCGACAGCCCGGCGACGCCGCCGCCGACGATCAGCACGTCTCGGTCCATACGTGGTCGTCCGCCCCCGGCGGCCAAGTAGGATGCGGATCCCGGCGGGTCCGTCGGGATCCGGGTGCTCACCCACGAACCGCGGGCCGAGCGACGTCGAACCGACGCAAACCCTTACGGCGCGAGCGTCGTAACGGAGCCCGTGGACACCGTCGAACTGAGCACGCTGATCCACCTCCCGCCCGAGGAGGTGTACGAGTTCCTCGTCGACTTCCCGCGGTACGCGAACTACTCCGAGCACCTCCGCGAGGTGCGCCGCCACGGCGACGGATCGCCGGGGACCGAGTACGACCTGGAGTTCGCCTGGTGGAAGCTCAGCTACACCGCGCGGTCCCGCGTCGTCGCGGCCCAGCGCCCCGAGCGGATCGACTGGGAACTGGTGAAAGACATCGACGCCGCGGGGGCGTGGGTCGTCGAGGCGGCGGCCGACGAAGCGCCGCCCGACGCGGAAACTGCGAGCCGGGTCTACCTCCGGATCCGCTTCGACGTCGACTCGGCGCGCGGCGGGATCGGACTGCCGCGGTTCGTCTCCTTCGACTGGGTGGTCGACAAGGTGAAACCGAAGATCCGCGCGGAGGCCGAGGAGATAGTCGAGCGGATCGTCGCCGACCTGGAGGGGGAGCCACGTCCCGTCGACCTGGAGATACACACCGCGCCCGACGGATAGAAAACCACTTAGTGCCGCCCCGACACGATTCGGCAAATGCTCCGGAGGGTTGTTCCGTGCGCGTAATCGTGATCGGCGCGGGCGAAGTCGGGTCGAGCATCGCGGCGAGCCTCTCGGAGTCCCACGACGTGGTCGTCGTCGACCAGGACCCCGAGCGGGTCGAGTCGCTGACGTACGACCTTGACGTGCTCGCCGTCGAGGGCGACGGCACGTCGCTCGAAACGCTGGAGGAGGTCCGGGTCACCGACGCCGACATGCTCATCGCGAGCACCGACATCGACGAGACGAACATCGTCGCCTGCGCGACGGCGAAGACGCTGGGCGACGTGTTCACCATCGCCCGGGTGAAGAAGACGTCGCTGCTGCGCACCTGGGAGCGGTCGAAGGGGGTGTTCGGCGTCGACTTCATGGTCAGCGTCAACCTCCAGACCGCCGAGAGCATCGTCCGCATCGCCGGACTCCCCGGCGCGCAGGACGTCGACACGTTCGCCGACGGCACGGTCCGGATGGCGGAGTTCGGGATCGACCCCGACAGCCCCATTGCGGACCAGACGGTCAAGGAGGCCGACCGCTTCGAGTCGCTCACGTTCGCCGCCATCCTGCGGGACGACGACGTGACGATCCCGACCGGCGACACGGTCATCGAGGCCGGCGACCGGGTCGTCGTCATCGGCAGCCCCGAGAGCGTCCGCGGGTTCGCCGCCTCGCTGACGCCGAACACGACGCTCCACGAGGCGAACGAGGTGGTCATCGTCGGCGGCGGCGAGATCGGGTATCAGACCGCCCGCCTGTTCGAGGAGCGGGGCGTCGCGCCGCGACTCGTCGAGCACGACCCCGACCGGGCGCGCGAACTCGCGGAGGACCTCCCCGGGACGGTCGTGCTTGAGAGCGACGCGACCGACAGGGAGTTCCTCGACCGCGAGCACGTCGACGAGGCCGACCTCGTCGTGGCGACGCTCGACAGCGACGAGAAGAACCTGCTCGTGTCGCTTCTGGCCAGCCGGATCGGCTGTGCGCGGACGGTCGCCGTGGTCAACACCGGCGAGTACGTCGACCTGTTCGAGGCCGTCGGCGTCGACGTCGCGGTCAACCCCCGCGAGGTGACCGCCGAGGAGATCACGCGGTTCACCCACGAGGAGGGGACTGAGAACGTCGCGATCATCGAGGGCGACCGGGCGGAGGTGCTGGAGGTCGAGGTCGACGAGGAGAGCGTCCTCCGGGACGCCACGATCCGCGAAGCGGCCGCCGAGTTCCCGGAGGGGGTCGTCGTCGGCGCGATCACCCGCGACGGCGAGTTCGTCACGCCGCGGGGCGACACCGTCGTCCATCAGGGCGACCACGTCATCGTCTTCGTCGAGGCGGAGGTGCTCGACGAGGTGGCGAGCCTGTTATGAACATCCGCGTCGACTGGCGGGCGAGCGTCAGCCTCGTCGGGACGGTCGTGAAGTACCTCGCCGTGGCGCTGTTGCTCCCGCTCGCGACCGCGGTCTGGTACGGCGACGGCCTCGTCACGTTCGGCGCGTCGATACTGGTCGCGGTGGCGCTCGGAACGGCGATGGAGCGGCTCGACGCGGACCCCGACCTTGGCGCGCGCGAGGGATTTCTCATGGTCGGGCTGACGTGGCTGGCCGTCGCCGTCGTCGGGGCCGTCCCCTACCTGATCGCCGGCGAGGGGAGCGTCGCCGTCCCCACGGCCGCGCTGTTCGAGAGCATGAGCGGCTTCACGACGACCGGGGCGACCGTGATGGCCGACATCTCCTTCGACACCCACTCCCGGGCGCTGTTGCTGTGGCGACAGCAGACCCAGTGGCTCGGCGGGATGGGGATCGTCGTCCTCGCCGTCGCCATCCTCCCGGAACTGTCGGTCGGGGGCGCACAGCTGATGGACGCCGAAGCGCCCGGCCCCGGCATCGAGAAGCTCACGCCGCGGATCGCCGAGACTGCGCGGGTGCTGTGGCTCGTCTACCTCGGGTTCACCGTCGTCGAGTTCTTCCTGCTGTACGGCCTGCACCTCGCCGGCTACGCGCCGGAGATGACGTTCTACAACGCCGTCGCGCACCCGCTGACGACGATGCCGACCGGCGGGTTCTCGCCCGAGGCCCGCAGCATCGAGGCGTTCTCCGCGGTCGTCCAGTGGGTCATCATCCCGTTCATGGTCGCCGCCGGGACCAACTTCGCGCTGTTCTGGCACGTCCTGCGCGGCGAGACCTCGAACCTCTTCGGCGACAGCGAGTTCCGAACCTACGCCGGCGCGATCGGCGTCGTCTCGGCGGTCGGTGCGGCCCTGCTGTTCGTCGGGCCGAACCTAGTCGGGCAGGGGAACCCGTTCCCCGTCGCCGGGGACCTCGAAGCGTCGCTCCGGCACGCCACCTTCCAGGCCGTCTCCATCGTCACGACGACCGGCTACGCGAGCATGGACTTCGAGGTCTGGAGCGGACCGGCGCAGTACGTCCTCGTGTTCGCCATGTTCATCGGCGGCAGCGCGGGGTCGACCGGCGGGGGGATCAAGATCGTCCGCTGGCTGGTGATCGTCAAGTCGATCCGGCGGGAACTGTTCACCACGGTCCACCCGGAGGCCGTGCGGCCGGTCCGCCTCGGGGGCCGCGCGCTCGACGAACGCGCCCTGCGGGGGATCTACGCGTTCACGCTGCTGTACTTCGCCCTGTTCCTGGTCGGCGCGCTCCTGCTGGCGGTCGACGCCGCTCGGGTTGGGCTCGACCTCGCGGTGATCGAGGCGGTGACCGCGTCGGCCGCGACGCTCGGGAACATCGGGCCGGGGCTCGGCATGGTCGGCCCCATGGGGAGTTACCTCGACTTCCCGGCGACGTCGAAGCTACTGATGGTCGGGCTGATGTGGGTCGGAAGGCTGGAGATCATCCCCGTGCTGGTCCTGTTGACCTCCGGCTACTGGCGGAGCTAGGGCTCCAGCCCGTAGAGGACCGACCGGGCCAACACCAGCACCGGAATGATCTCCAGGCGGCCGACCCACATGTTGAGGACGAACATCCCCTCCGCGACGGCGGGCATCTCCGGCCCGGTGATCCCCGCCGAGAGGCCGACGTTGCCCTGGGCGCTCGCCACCTCGAACAGCGCGCTCGCGTAGTCGGCCCCGGAGGCGTTGACCAGGACGAGGCTGCTCGCGACCAGCAGGATCACCCAGAGGATCGTCACGATGGCCGCCTCGCTGAACTCCCGGGCCATCTCGCCGCGGTCGAGGACGCGGTCGCCGATGCGGGCGTTGACGACGGCGGACTTCGGCAGGAACACCCGCGAGAACTGCCACCTGATCCCCCGGGCAACGGTGTAGGCCCGGACGATCTTGATCCCGCCGACGGTCGACCCGGCCGCGCCGCCGATCACCATGGCGACGCTGACGAGGAGTTTGCCGCCGGGGCTCCACTCGCCGATCGGGGCCGACTGGAAGCCGGTACAACTGAGCGCGCTGATCCACTGGAACGTCGAGTCGCGTACGGCGTCGGTCGACCCGTCGAACGCCGTCGCGGCGACCGGGTCCACGAGGGCGTTCTGGGCCGAGAGGCCGACCACGCCGACGGCGAACAGCACGAACAGCCAGCGCGTCTGGAGGTCCGAGACCAGCAGGCGCGGGTCGCGGCCGTTCAACACGCCGTAGTGGATCGGGAAGGCGATCGCCCCGAGCGCCATGATCGGGAGCAGGACCGTCTCGATCAGCGGCGAGTCGTAGGTCGCGATCGAGTTGTCGGTCACGCTGAACCCGCCGGTCGACAGCCCGGTCATCGCGTGGTTGAGCGCCTGCCAGGCCGCGTCGAACAGCGAGAGGTCCTGCGTCCAGTGGATCGCCGCGAACAGCGCGACGACCGCGAGGACGGAGTAGGCGACGAATATCTTCCAGACGGTCCGAACCGTGCTGACGACGCTCGGATGGATCTTCTCCTCGCGCGTCTCGCTCCGGTAGAGGGCGTAGCTCCCGCTGCCGGGCCGGGAGAGGATGGACACCGTGAGCACGATGACGCCGACGCCGCCGACCCACTGGATGAGCGAGCGCCACCACTGGAGGGCGTGGGGCAGCGACGGCTCGTGGACCGCCATCGTCAGGCCGCTCCCGGTCCACCCGCTCATGCTCTCGAACAGCGCGTGGAGCGGGTGTTCGAAGTACCGCAGGCTAGACTCGGAGTACGACGCCCCCGCAGGCACGTAGCCCGCGGCGACCCCGTCGGGGGTCAGGGAAGCCGTCAGGAAAAACCCCAGCGAGCCGAACAGCGCCACGGCGAACCACCCGGAGGCGGCGATCACCATCCCGTGTTTCATCCGGGGGTCGGGCGCGTCCGCGAAGCGCAGGCGCGCCGCGCCGCCGACGCCGGCGGTGATCCCGCCGGCGAGCAGGAACGCGAGCGCCGCGTGGAACTCGCGGAAGCCGAGCGCGACGGCGACGGTCAGCGTCATCAGCGCCGCCTCGACCAGCAGCAGCGACCCCACGTCGCGGGCGATGGTGGCGAGCGCCGCCGGGACCCGCGTGCGGTGTCGGGTCATCTACGCGAAGTCGTGGTCCTCGTAGTGGCCGAACGCGTCCGTCACCGACGGGGTGGCGCCCTCCTGGGAGTAGACGGTCAGCATGTCCCCGCCGTGGATCTCCGTCCCCCCCTGTGGCGTGATCGGGTCGGCCTCGCCGTTGCGCTCGATGGCGACGACGAGGACGCCGTGAGGGAGCAGTCCCTCCTCGTCGGCCTCGATCAGGGTCTTGTTCGCGATGGGCGCGTCCTCGTCGACCGTGATCTCGAACACCTCCGCGGTGTCGCCGACGCGCATGTAGTCCTTGATCGAGGGGCGCTTGACCGCCCGATAGAGGTACTCCGCGATGAGGCTTTGGGGGTTCTCCATCGTGTTGACGCCGATCCGGCGGAACAGGTTCATGTGCTCGGGGTTGTGGACCACCGACACGATCGCCGGCACCTCCCGTTCCTTCGCGAGCAGGCACACCATGATGTTGGTGGCGTCCTGGTCGGTCGTGCTGATGAGCGCGTCCGCGCGGTCGATCCCGGCGTCCTCCAGCGTCGCCATCTCCGTGGCGTCGTCGTTCAGGACGAGACAGTCGTACTCGCGGGCGGCCCGGTCGGCTTTGGCCTCGTTTCGCTCGACCACCACGACCTCGTTCTCGTCGGTCGTGGCGACGTCGATGAGCGGGATCCCGATGCTGCCCGCGCCGACGACGATGATGTACATTCGACCGAACGGTTGACAACCGCGCGCCGAAAACCTATCGTTCCGGCTACTCCGGCATCTCGTAGTCGCCGCCGTACTTGATGAAGAAGAACGCGAGCGCGAGCGTCGAGACCAGCGCCGCCATCGTGGCGACGCCCATCGTCATCGCGCTGTCGGGGAGGGTCGGACCGCCACCGCCGCCGCCGGCGTTGGGGTTCTGGCCGCCCTCGGTGACGTGGATGACCGCTTCCATGCCCAGCGACTGGTGGGGCGAGCAGTAGTACTCGTAGTCGCCGAGCACCTCGAAGGTGTGCTCGTGGGTGAACCCCTCGTTCTCGATGGGTTCGTGGCCCTCCCAGTCGGAGTCCCCGGGCTTGCTGTCGACGATGATGTTGTGGCCGTCGGAGGTCCAGTCGAACGTCACCGTGGTCCCCGGGGCGATGTACAGTTCCTCGGGGTCGTACACGTTGTCGCCGGTCAGCGCGACGGTTTCGCTCCCGCCGCCACCGCCGCCACCGTCGCTCTCGTTGCCCTCCTGTGCCGCCGCGGTCCCCGTCGCCCCGACGGCGGCGGTCGCGCCGGCACCGGCCTTGAGAAAGCCGCGACGGGACACCGAAGCGTTCGCGTCGTCTATCGCCATACCGGGGGCTAGGAAGCGGCCCGTACTGAATACTTTGGTTTCGCCGCCGGCCTACCGGTCCCGCTCGACGACGAACTCGGTGAAATCGGCCAGGGTCGTCGCCGCCTCGGGTTCGAGGTCGAGTTCGGTGAGGTGGTCCCGGGCGCTCGCCGCGAGGGCGGCCGCCCGCTCCCGGGCGAACGCGACGCTGCCCGTCTGTTCGAGGATCGACAGCGCCTCCTCGACCTCCGCGTCGGTGTTCTCGTCGGCGGCGAGGATCGACTGGAGGCGCTCGGCCTCCTCCGGGGCGGCCTCGCGGACGGCGTGGATGACCAGCAGCGTCTTCTTGCCCTCGCGGACGTCGTTGCCGAACTCCTTGCCGAACGCCCCCGCGCGGTCCAGCGAGTGCTCCACGTCGAGGATATCGTCGCCGATCTGGAAGGCGACGGACATCTCCTCGGCGTACCGGGCGACGCGGCGCTCGACGCGTTCGGGCTGGCCGGTGACGATGGCCGCGAGGCGCGCGACGATCCGGCCGAGGCAGCCGGTCTTGCACGCGCACATCTCCAGGTACTCGTCGACGCTCGTCTCGACCGTGCGCTGGTTGTGCCAGTAGATGTCCATCCCCTGCCCGAGGTGGGTGCGGTTCAGTTCGGTCATCAGCATCTCGTAGGCCGCCAGCCGCTGCTCGGCCGAGAGGTTCCCCGGGTCGTGGGTGACGATCTTCAGCGGCAGGAAGTACATCGCGTTCCCGGCGTTGAGCGCCACGTCCTCGCCGTACACGTGGTGGAGGGCGGGCCCGCCGCGACGCATCGCCGCCTCGTCCTCGACGTCGTCGACGATGATCGTGCCGGTGTGGAGTATCTCGGGGATGGCGGCGTAGGGTAGGTACGCCTCGGGGTCCTCGCCGAACGCCTCGACGAGCGTGAGGAAGACGACGGGCCGCCAGCGCTTGCCGCCCCGGTCGAGCAGGTCCCACACCGGGTCGACGAGGGCGTGTTGTAGGCTCTCCGGGTCGTACCGGTGGGACGCCGGCCCGAAGTAGTCCGTGAGGTAGTCCTCGTCGATCTGGCGCGGCAGCACGCGCTCGATGGCGCTGTCGACGGCCGGCCGCCACTCCGCGAGCGTCTCCCGCATGTGCCAAGCCTCTCGGGGGCACCGCCAAAAAGTTTCAGATCCGTGGGGTACCGTGCCGCGACCGGGGCCGTACCGACGCGGGCGCGACCGCCGGCGGGCCGGCGGCGGGCCGTTCCGGGACCGTCGGCATCGCGCGGTCAGTACCGCCGGTTCCGAAGCCGCTCCCAGCCCACGGCGGTCACGACGACCGTGGCGTCGTCGTGTTCGACGTAGACGCCGCTCTCGTGGTCGGCGGCCGCCGGCGCGACGTGGTACGGGAGGTCCTCCTGGACCACGTCGACGAGCGCCAGCGCGTCCCGGCCGCTCACGTCGACGGCGGCCCACTCCTCGCGGACGTCGTTCGCCGCCGCGCGCCGGACCGCGGTGCCGACCCCCGGAACGCGGTCGAGAAACCGGTCGTCGTCGGCGAGCACGTCCGCGCCGGGCGGCGGGTCGTCGACGACCCGCGCGGCGACGCTTGCCGTCGGGTCATCGCCGCTGTTTCGACGCCGTACCAGTCCCAGCGCGGCCGTCGCCGCGACCACGAGCAGCGACAGGATCAGGTCCCCCGTCTTGCGATTCATACCGGGGAGTTGTAACTATCGTATTTGTATTTTGGGGACGAGAAAACCGCGGGACTGCACCAGGCCGCGGCCGTGTAACCGATCCTACAGGAGCGCGTTGGTCGAGATGAGCCCGGCGTCGACGAGCAGGAGGAGGCCGACGACGGAGGCGGCCCGGAACAGCACGAGGTACTGCGAGGCCGGCGCGCGAACCTTCTTCATCTGAAGTTCGTCGGTCAGTTTCGAGCTCCCGACCTCGACGAGGCCGGCCAGCACGAGCCAGAGGGCGAGCATCGCGAGGACGAGGTTGCCGTTCGTCGTCTCCAGCAGGTTCCGGCCCGGGTAGCCGTTGGCCGCCATGTGGCCGCCGGTCAGGAACAGGACCGCCGCGCTGGCCCGCGAGATGGTGGTCAGGCTGCCGACGATCCGCTCCAGCGGGTCGGCGTTCAGGTGGCCGTCCCGCGCCGCCGGGAGCACGGCGAGGGTGACGAACAGTACGCTTCCGACCCACAGCGCCGCGAACAGCAGATGCGTCGTCCGTATCGCCGCGTCGACGAGTGACATATCAGTTCCTTGGGGGCGAACGGTTTCAGCGTTTTCAATGCGGCCGCCCGGTACGCGCCGGCGTCCCGGTCTCCCCAGTCATTTATCACGTCCGGGATGAAACCCGGAGACATGTCCGGACTGGTTCCCCGAGACGCGGCCGCGACCCTCCCCCGCATCGGTCCGCCGCGAGCGCCCGCCGAGGTGGTGCGCCGATGAAGCTCCTGCCGTCGCCGCGCCGCAGCGCCCTCGTCGCGCGGGTCGAGGTCAGGCGGGCGCTCCGCTCGTTCGTCGCCGACCGCACGCGGCTGGCGATAACAGCGCTCTCCGGCCTGTTCGTCGCGCTGTTCGTCGCCGTCGCGACGTACCTCCTCTACCGCGCGGGGCAGTCGCTCCGTGCGGGCGGCGCGCTCGCCGGCTTCGACGTCGGGCCGACGGTCCGGGGCGCGGTCGGACTCGTCGGCGTCGGCCTCGCGGCCCTCGTCGCCGCCCGCGCCGTCGGCAAGCGCGGCACCGTCCCCGAGGCCGACGGCCTGCTGACGACCGTACCGACCGCGGACGCCGTCGGCGGGATGGTCCTCTCCGAACTCGCGTTCGTGCTCCTCTGGACGCTCCCGCCGCTCGGCCTGTTCGCCGGGAGCTTCGCCTACGGCGCCCGGACGCCCGCGCCGTTGCTGGCCATCGCGCCGGTCGTGTTGTTGCTCGGCGGCCTCGCCGTGGCGACCGGGTACGCCGTCGGCCTCGCGGTCCGGCAGGTCGTGACGCGCCACGAGGTCCTCGCACGACACCGGCAGGTCCTCTTCGGGCTCGCCTTCCTCGGCTACTTCGCGCTGGTGTTTACCGGCGGCATCAACGAACTCGGCGCGCTGTTGCTCGACCCCCTCGCCCGCACGCCGGTCGGGTGGCTCGGCGACCTGCTGTTGCTCGGGACGCCGGGCGTCACGGGCTCGCCCCTCCGGGCCGTCGCCGGGCCGGTGCTCGTCCTCGCGGCCACGGTGCCCGTGTTCGCGGGGACCGTTCGGATCGCCGCCCGCCACTGGTTCTCGGACCCGGTGAGCGCGTCGTCCGGCGACGACGACGGGGCGGACGCCGACGGCGGACTGGGCCGCTTCCTCCCCGACGTCTCCCTCCCGCTCCCGTCCTCCCGGCTCTCCCGGCCGACCCGCGCCGTCGCCACGACGGCCGTCAAGCGGGCGGTCCGTGCGCCGATAAAGCTCGCGTACGTCGCCTACCCCCTGTTCGGCGCGATCCCCCTCGCGCAGACGGCGATCGAACAGGGCCAGGTTCCGCCGTCGCTCCCGTACGTCGTGGCCGGGTACGGCGGCTGGGTCGCCGGGATCCCCGTCACGCTGAACCTGTTCGGCGACCAGGGGGCGGTGCTGCCCGGCACGCTGACGACGCCCGTCTCCGGGCGGCAGTTCGTCACGGGGCACGTCGTCGTCGCCGTCGTCGCCGTCGCGCCGCTGGTCACGCTGCTGACCGCCGTCGTCGGCGTCGCCAGCCCGCTCGCGCTCGGCCGCGTCGCCGCGCTCGTCGCGGCCGCCGCCGTCCTCTCGGTGTTGACGCCGCTGCTCGCGACCGGCGTCGGCACGCTGTTCCCGCGCTACGGGTCGGTGACGGTCGTCGGCAGCAGGGAGGCGGTGATGCCCAGCAAGCGGGCGTTCCTGGCCTACACCGCGGCGCTCGCCGCGGCCGCCCTCGCGGCGGGGACGGTGTTCGTCGACGGTATCGCCGAACTGCTCGCGGTCGTGCTCTCGTTCCTGCTGCCGCGCGTGACCGTCACGGCGGGGCCGCTGGAACTGGCCGCGACCGCGGCGCTGGTCGTGCTCGCCGCCGCGCCGTTCGCCTCCGTCGCCTACGCCGTCCGCCGGTTCGACGAGTACCGGTTCGACTGACCGCGGCGACGGTCGCCCCGGGACTACTTCATCCACTCCGGCGCGTACTCGACGATCCGCTTGCGGACGACGGTGTAGGCAAGCGACGCGACCAGCGCGGCGACGACGGCCGACCGGATGGGACCGTCGAAGACCACGAGCGCCGGGACGGCGACGACCGCGCCGAGCACGAAGTCCTCCGGCGACCCGTCGTAGCGGATCCAGTGCCGGGGCCGGACCCACGTTCCCGTTGCGTGGACGTACACCGCGCGCTCGGAGGTCCCCTCCCACGGCTTCAGTTCCAGGCCGCCCCCGCCGGCGTCGCTGACCGAGTGGACCGCCGCGGCGACGAGGAAGAGCGCGCCGGCGACGGTCGCCGGCCCGGGCGCGGCGACCGCGACCGCGACCGCGGGCACGGCCGCCAGGCTGTAGTACACCGGGAAGTGGAGCGTCTTCCGGTGCTTGCCGACGATGTCGAGGTCGGGGAAGAGCCCGCCCGCCGCGCCGCCGACCGCCGCGGGCACGGCGAGGTCGGGCGCGGCGACCGCGACCGCGCTCGCCAGCGCGAGGCCGACGAACGCGTGCGTCGTGACCATCATGTTGCCGTCCGTAGGGACAGGACGGGCAAAACGCTGTCCGTCGCGGGCGGCGGGCTCTGAGCGTTCACAACTCGCCGAGCCGCCGGCCCAGTTCCGCGTCGACCCACTCCGCGAACTCGTCGGCCGATTCGTCGACGTACTCCGCGGTCCGGTCGACGAACCCCGCGGTCCCGAGGAACCTGACGGCTCGATACACCGGTCGACGCTCCGCGAACCCCGCCGGGAGCGCCCCCGCCCGTTCCCGGTACCCCTCGTGCAGCGCCTCGACGAGCCGGTCGGCAGCCGCGGTTCGTATCCCGTCCAGCTGCTGTGCCCGGGCCCGGTACAGGTCACGCGCCGGGTCGCCGACGTGGGCGTTCTCCCAGTCGAGCAGCGCCACGTCGTCGTCGCCCCTGATGCAGTTCGGCTTCGCGGGATCGCCGTGGAGCAGCGTGGCCGGCACGTCGTCCAAGACGTCACGGTTCGCCTCGACGGCGGCGACCACGTCGTCGAAGCGGTGGTCGAACCGGTCCGACGGCGAGAGTTCCCGGAGGGTCTCGATCGTGTCGACGAGCACGTCGGTCCAGGGCTTCGACTCGACGGTCAGGCCCTCCGCGTCGCCGCCGTCGACGTGGCCGTGCCCGTCGAACGTCGCCGCGTGGACGCCCGCCAGCGCGCGGCCGACCTGCCTCGCCGCAGTGGCCCGCTCCGCATCGGTCCAGTCGTGCCACGCTGCCACGACGCTCTCGCCGGGGATCGGGGCGGTCGCGAGGTACGGAACTTCCCCTTCAGGGTTGCTGGCGAGCACCGTCGGCACGCGCACGTCGCATCTCGCGCCGACGAATTCGATGACCGCCCGCTCCCGCGCGACTCGGCTCCCGTTGCCGTCGGTCATGGCTTTCAGGAACGCCCGCCGTCCGTCGGTGAACCGCACGCCGACCGTTCGCGTCGCCGGGTTCCACGACGGCCCCGTGGGGATCGTCTCGGCGACCGACCGGTCGGGGAACGCCGCAGCGAGCACCGCCGTGATGTCGTCCATATCGGCACGGGGCGATGCCGGAGGAAGTCGGTTATGGTCGTGTGACTGTCACTCCCACTCACGCCACCGAAACGCTTTCGTCGCCGGACCGAGCCGACGCGGTATGGACGACCAGCGACGCGTCGCCGAGTTCGTCGCGGCACACGAGTTGGACGCCGACCCCGCCTACCGGGTCCTCGACCTCGAATCGGAGGTCGGCGAACTGGCGAAAGAGATCAACGAGTCGACCGGCTACGGCGACGCCCCCGACGAAGTCGACGTGGCGACGGACGAACTGGGCGACGCGCTGTTCGCGCTGCTGGCGCTCGCCGACTCGCTAGACGTCGACGCCGGGGCGGCGCTGGCGGAGTCCCTCGACAAGTACGAACGGCGGCTCGAGGACACCGGGTCGGCCGGGTCCGGGGAGTAACCGGCGGTCCCGGTGTGGCCGGCCGCGGCCCGCGCCTTTTTTGCCGCGACGGCCGAACGTGTGCCCATGAGCGACATCACGCTGTACGAACTCGACGGTTGCCCGTACTGCGAGAAGGTCCACGAGCGCCTGCAGGAACTGGGGGTCGACTACGAGAGCGTCTGGGTCGAGGGGCTCCACTCCGAGCGCGATGAGGTGGCCCGCGTGTCGAACCAGCGCTCGGTGCCGGTCCTCGTCGACGAGGAGTACGGCGTGACGATGGGCGAATCCGAGCGCATCCTGGAGTTCATCGAGGCGACGTACGCGTAGGGCGAACGCGCGCCCTCAGAACTCCGTCACGACGGGGATGCCGACCGTGTCGAACTCGCTCATCGCAGCGATCCGGTCGGGGACGTCGCCCAGCCCGATCGTCTCCGAGACGATCGCGCCGGGGTTCAGTTTCCCGCGCTCGACCATCCGGAATATCTCGTCGTAGCTTGTCGGCGGCATCCCGAAAGAGCCCAGGAAGTCGACCTCCTTCATCACCATCTCGTCGGTCGGCAGCGGGATCTCCCCGCCCTCCTCGCCGGTCGTCAGGCCGATCTGGAGGTGCTGGCCGCGGCTGCCGAGGCTGGCGAGCGCGTTTCGGCAGGTCTCCGCGACGCCGAGCGCGTCGACGGCGACGGCCGCGCCGCCGCCCGCGAGCGCCTTCGTCTCCGCCCCGACACTGTCGGCGTCGGCGGCGTTCAGCGTCTCGTCGGCACCGAGGTCCGCCGCGGCGTCGAGTTTCTCGTCCTCGATGTCGACCGCGACGACGTTCGCGCCGAGCGCGTCCGCGACGTGGACCGCCGAGAGGCCGACGCCGCCGCAGCCGTGGACGGCGACCCAGTCGCCCGCCGTGAGGTCGGCGCGGTGGGCGAGGCCGTGGAACGCCGTGGCAAAACGACAGCCCAGTCCGGCCATGTCGACCGCGTCGACGCCGTCCGGGAGGCGGACGGCGTTGTAGTCGGCGGCCCGCACCGGGAACGCCTCGGCGAACGCGCCGGGCGCGACGCTCGTAAAGCCCAGCGGCAGCACCGTCTCGCAGACGTTCGCGTGCCCGCGTCGGCAGTGCGGGCAGGTGCCGTCCGCCAGCGCGAACGGGACGGCCACGCGGTCGCCCTCGCGGAGGGTTTCGACGTCCTCGCCGACCTCGCTCACGACGCCGGCCGGTTCGTGGCCGAGCACCTGCCCCGGCCGGGCCTGTGCGCCGACCCACTCCCAGTCGCCCTGCCAGGCGTGCCAGTCGCTCCGGCACACCCCGCAGGCCTCGGTCTCGACGACGACCTGGTCCGGCCCGGCCTCCGGGCGCTCCACGTCCTCGACGGCGAGCGGTTCCCCGTGGTCCTGTAGTACGACGGCGCGCATACGAGGGCTGACAACACGTGACACGAAAAACCCACCGCCGCATGGGCCGCGGAGACCACGCCCGCGGGTCCCGTCCGAATCGCCGGCGACCGCACCGACTAAGGCGGCCGCCTCGCCACTCCCACCCATGCGACTTGAGGAGTACTGGGGTGTCGGGCCGAAGACCCGGGAACTGCTGACCGAGGAACTCGGCGTCGAGGCGGCCGTCGAGGCGATCGAGTCGGCGGACGTCCGGACGCTCACGACGGCGGGGCTGAGCCGCGGCCGGGCGACGCGCATCCTGCGCCGGGCGAACGGCGAGGCGGGGATGGACGTCCTGGCGACGGGCGACGCCCGCGAGGTGTACAAGGAACTGCTCGACCTGGCTCGGGAGCACGCGGTCACCCGCGACGCGGCCGACCGGATCCAGGTGCTGACGCCGACCGCGTCCCACGAGACGCGGGTCGAGCGGCTGGACGCCGTGCTCTCGGCGCGCGAGGCGTGGACGGCGCTCGACGAGGGGACCCGCGAGACCGTCCTCGACGCGTTCGAGGCGTACGACGAGACGGGCGGCGGCGAGCGCCCCGCGGTCGAGGCGGCGCTGACGCTGCGCGAGGCGGGCGTCACCGAGGGGCCGTTCGCGCCGATCGCTGACGTGGACCCCGAGGCGCTGGCCGACGCCGCCGACGCGCTGGCCGCGCTGGACGACGGCCGGGTCCGGGAGGGGGCCGACGAGGAACTCGACGGCCTGCGGGCGTCGCTGGCGGCCGCCGAGTCGCTGGCGGCCGACGCCGTCGGCGTGGTGGAGGCCGTCAGGGACGGCGACGTGCGCGGCACCGAGGCGTTCCGCCAGTCGTTCCTCGACCACGTCGCCGGCGAGGCGGACGTCACCGTCGACCGCGTGCGGGACGCGATGCCGGCCGACGCGGCGGACGCGACGGACTTCGTCGCCCGCACGCTCCGGGAGCTAACCGACGACCTGCGGACCGCGGTCGACGAGCGCGAGCGCGCCGTGGCCCGCGACCTGCGCGGCGAGGTCGCCGCGGCCCGCGAGGACGTCGACGTGGCGGTCGCGGCGGTCGACGACATCGCCTTCCACCTCTCGCTGGCGCGGTTCGCGGCGGCCCACGACCTGACGCGGCCGACGTTCGTCGACGACGGCGTCGCGGTCGTCGGCGCGCGGAACCTGACGCTGTCGGCCGGCGGCGAGTCGGTCCAGCCGGTCACGTACGCGCTCGGCGAGCACGGCGTGTCCGCGGCCGACGTGACCCCCGCCTCGCGGAGGACGGGCGCGGCGGCCGCCGACGTGGGCGTCCCCGGCGACGAGCGCATTTCGGTGCTGACCGGCGCGAACAGCGGCGGGAAGACGACGCTTTTGGAGACGGTGTGTCAGGTCGTCCTGCTCGCGGCGATGGGGCTGCCCGTGCCGGCCGAGCGCGCCGAGGTGGCGACGTTCGACGCCGTCGTGTTCCACCGGCGGCACGCCAGCTTCAACGCCGGCGTGCTCGAATCGACGCTGCGCTCCATCGTCCCGCCGCTGACGGAGTCCGACCGGACGCTGACGCTGGTCGACGAGTTCGAGGCGATAACGGAGCCGGGCAGCGCCGCGGACCTCCTGCACGGGCTGGTCCGACTGGCGGTCGACGAGGGCGCGCTCGGCACGTTCGTCACCCACCTCGCGGACGACCTCGAACCGCTGCCCGAGGCGGCCCGCACAGACGGCATCTTCGCGGAGGGGCTGACGCCGGACCTGAAACTGGAGGTCGACTACCAGCCACGCTTCGGCACGGTCGGGCGCTCGACGCCGGAGTTCATCGTCTCGCGGCTCGTTGCCGACGCGGGCGACCGGGCCGAGCGGGCCGGCTTCGAGACGCTGGCGGAAGCGGTGGGCCACGAGACGGTCCAGCGGACGCTGGCGGAGGCGTGGGAGGAACGGTCGGCGAGCGGGGAGTAAGAGTCCGTTACGGCCGTTTCAGCGCTTGTACATCCGCAGACGGCCCCGGTCCGGTTCGGGGCGGTCGGCACTCGCGGTGAACTTCTTCATGCCCCAGGCGAACGTGATCAGGCCGACGACGAACCACGCTCCCGCGCCGATGAGGTGGAGCCGCGGCGGGAGCGTCCCGCCGGTCAGCGGGCCGCGGGCGACGTAGCCCGCGGCCACAAGCGTTATTACGAGCCCTGTGACGCCGATGAATCCGATGATTCCCTTTCCCATGTTTAGCTGCCCCCCGCGGCGGATCATCCACCGCATGAGTTCGTTCGTACCTGTATATCTTATTAGTCATAAAGTTACTGCAAATTGTATCTTCGGAGTAAAAATAAAATTTCCTAAATAAGTCTGGTGGCCGAGCTATATAGCCCTCGGTCGGGGCCGGTTCGGGGGTACGCCGAGTTGCCGGCGTCGGTGACATGACCGCGGCCACACAGTTGCCTAGGTCTACCCGTCTCCGCGTCCTACGTCGGCCCATGATAGAGGACGAAACCGAGCGGATCGACGACCTGGGTGAGGCGACCATCGTGTACGAGGGACCGGACGGCGACGCCGTCGAGCGGACGGTCGACAACGACCACATCGCGTACTTCCAGGACCACTGGATCGTCAAGGTCGACGAGGAGGCGGAGGCGGCGGACGACGACGCCGGTCCCTCGCGGTCGGACAGCGACACCGTCCGGCGGATCCCCGCCCAGCGGGTGTACTACGTCGAGCGGTCGGTCGAGGAGTTCGAGGAGGAGGTCAAGACGCTCAAGGACCAGGTGCAGTCGTTCACGGAGGACCTGCGGTCGAAGTTCCTCGGCGACGACGGCGGCGGCGGGAGCGACCGCGAACCGCAGCGGATCGAGGTCGAGCGCGAGGGAAGCGAGTCCGAGTCCCGGTAACGGGACGGAACGCGGGCCGACCTACTCCCCGACCCGCTCGGCCGCATCGCGGACTAGCCCGTCGATGATCTCGGGCGTCGTGGGGTGGTAGGCGCGGTCGGGGATATCGCGTACGTCGAGTTCCATCTCGACGGCGAGTTGCATCGTCTTCGCCATCACGTCCGCGTGGTAGTGCAGGCCCTGATAGCCGAGCACGGTGCCGTCGTCGGGGTCGACGACCAGCGTCGCCCGGCCCTCGGGTACGTCCTTCGACTTGAACACGCCGTCGTCGCTGGCCGCGCGGGTGACGGCGACGTGGTCGACGTCCCGGCGCCTTGCGGCGTCCACGGAGTAGCCGACGCGGACGTAGGGGTAGACGCCGAGCCCCGAGAAGACGACGTGGTGGTGGACGTTCTCGTAGGGCTCCAGCGCCTCGCCGCGGGCGTGGGCGAGGACGTTCTCGGCGGCCCGTATCCCCTGCTCCTTGGCGACGTGGAGGATCGGCTCGCGCCCGTTCACGTCGCCGACGACGAACGTCCGCTCGTCGTCGCGGGCCTGCATCGTGTCCGCGACCCAGCCCGACCCCGGTTCGAGCGCGGTGTGTTCGATCCCGAGGCCGTCGAGGTTCGGCCGCCGGCCGGTGAAGAGGAACAGTTCCTCGGCCTCGACGGCCTCGGACTCGCCGTCGCGGTCGACGTGGAGGCGGACGCCGCCGTCGTCGGTCGGCTCCAGCCGCCTCTCCCGCGTTTCGGTGCGGATATCCACGTCCCAGTTGTCCTCGTAGAGGTCGAGCAGTTCGTCGCCGTACTCGGGGTCGGCCTCGTCGAGCGGCCGCTCGTCGTGTTCGATCACGGTCAGTTCCGTCCCGGCCTCCGCGAGGTACGGGACGAGTTCGAGGCCGACGTAACCGAAGCCCATCACGACGCCGCTGTCGGGGAGGCTCGTCGCGTCGAGCACGTCGGCGCTGGTCATGTACTCCACGTCGCCGATCCCGTCGACGTCGGGGACGTTGACCGTCGAGCCGGTGGCGATCACGACGTAGTCGGCCTCGACGGTCCGGTCGCCGACGGCGAGCGTGTGGTCGTCGACGAACCGGGCGGTATCGTGCAGGAACTCCACGTCGTCGCGCTCGGCCAGGTCGTGGACCGCGGCCCGCCGGTGCTCCGCGAAGCCGAGCACGTGGTCGTCTTTCGTCGCCACCACGCGTTCGAGGTCTATCTCGGGGAGGTCGCCGGTCAGGCGGCGGTCGTGGCGCGCCTGGAAGCGGTGTGCGCCCGCCGAGATGACCTCCTTGGAGGGCATGCAGCCACGGAGGATACAGAGGCCGCCGCCGGGGTCGCCGTCGTCGACCAGCGTCAGTTCCACGTCGGGGGCGTCGGCGAGTTCGCCCGCGACCGGGACGCCGGCGCTGCCGTAGGCTCCGATGATGGCGACGTGTGGCATGTGGGGACCTGCGTCCGCCGGCGGCTTAGGGGTTCGGGCGACGTGTGTGCCCGCCGACCGACCGCTACCGCGAGATGCGGTGGAGCTTGTCGCCGACGACGGACTCGACCTCCGCCTTGGTCACGGCGGCGACGTCGCCCGGGATAGTGCGCTTGAGCGACGCGGTCGCGGCGGCGTACTCCAGGGCCTGGGGCACGTCGTCGCCGGAGAGCCGCCGCCCGAGGAACGCGCCGACGAACGCGTCGCCCGTGCCGATGGCGTCGACGGTGTCGGCCTCGTAGGTGTCCTGGTCGTGGACGACGTTGTCGTGCCAGGCCAGCGAGCCGTGCTCGCCCTGCGTGACGAGGACGGTCTGGAACTCGTACTCCGAGGCAAGATGGTGGGCGAGTTCCGGGGCGTCGCCGTCGTAGTCCAGCACCCGCTGGGCGTCCCGGAACGGGATCACGAGGACGTCGACCAGCTGGAACAGCTTCGTCACCGTCCCCCGGGCCTCCTCGGGGGACCAGAGCTTCGAGCGGTAGTTCAGGTCGAACGCCGTCGTCGTCCCCGCCTTCTTGGCGACCTGCAGGAGGTTCGCCGTCGTGTCCCGCAGCGTGTCCGACAGCGCCGGCGTGATCCCGCTCGTGTAGAACGCTCGGGCGTCCCGGACGACGCTCAGGTCGAACTCCTCGGCCGAGGCAGTCGTGACCGCGGCGTTCTCGCGGTCGTAGATGACGTTCGTCCCGCGGGGCTTGCCGGCGTGTTCGAGGTAGTAGGTCCCCTGCCGGCCGTCCTCGGACCAGACGACCTCGGTGTCGATGCCGTAGCCGCGCAGGCCGTTGTCGACGCGCCGCCCGAGCGGGGAGTCGGGAAGCTTCGACATCCACGTCGACACCGCGCCGAGGCGCTCGGCGGCGATGGCGACGTTGCTCTCCGCGCCGGCGGCGCGGAACTCCAGTTCGTCGGTCGTCTCCAGTCGCTCGTTGCCGGGCGGCGAGAGCCGGAGCATCGTCTCGCCGAAGGTCACGAGATCGCTCATGGGATCACCCCGATCGGCCGGAGGGCGGCGACCCGCTGGCGTTCGATCGGCTGGTACATACCCCCGCAAACGGACGGGGCCGGTATAAGTCCCCCCGATCGATCAGCCGGACCGCCGGCCGCCGTGGCCGGGGTAGTCCCGCTCGAACCGGTCGGTCAGTTCGTCGTCGTCGAGTTCGATCACCACGGGGCGGCCGTGCGGGCAGGCGTAGGGGTTCTCGCAGCCGTCGAGCGCCGCGAGCAGGTCCGTCACCGCGCCCTCCGAAAGCGACGTGTTGCCCGTCACCGAGGGGTAGCAGGCCAGGTCGGCGATGAACTCGTCGGCCAGCGACTCGACCGTCTCCCGGCCTGACGCGTCCTCGGCCGTCTCGACGAACGACGCGAGTACGTCGCGCAGGTCCTCGGGGTCGAGCGTCTCGTCGAACACCGCGGGGACCGTCGTCACCTCGACGGCCCGGTCGCCGGCGCGGTCCGCGTAGAACCCGAGGCTCGCGAGCGCGTCGGCGTAGTCATCGAACAGCGCCGCCTCCCCGGCCGTCAGTTCGACCGCGACCGGTTCGGCCAGCGACTGCGCAGTCGTGTCGCCCGCGAACGCCTCGCGCAGTCGCTCGTAGTTCACCCGCTCGTCGGCCGCGTGCTGGTCGACCAGCGCCAGCCCCTCGTCGGTCTCGGCGACGACGTACGTGTCCCGGAACTGCCCGAGCACGCGCATCGCCGGGAGGCTGTCGTACTCCCGGGTCCGGTCGACGGAGCCGCCGGTCAGCGTCCGCTGCTCGGTCGGCCCGTCGAACTTGTCGGCGGCGTCCGCGGCGGCAGTCGGTTCGGCTCCGTCGCGGCCGCCGCCCGACTCGGGGGTGTCGTCGTCCCGGTCGGCGGCCCGCGACGCGTCCGTCCGCGGCGACGTACCGGACGTTTCGGCCTCGGCGGCGGCGTCCGAACCGGTCGTTTCGCCGGAAGCGTTCGCGTCGACCGACCCCGTAGACGCTGCGTCCGACGACCCGGTCGGTTCGCTCGCGACGGTCGATCCGGTCCCGCCGGGCCGGGTTCCGCCCGCGTCCGCCCCCGCCGGGTCTGACTCGTCCGGCGCGACCGCACCGTCCGGGGTATCCACGGCGGCCGCGTCGGCGCGGGCCGTGTGCCCGTTGTCGGCGTCGCCGGCGTCCGTCTGTACGCCATCCGCGGCCTCGTTCCCGTCGCGCTCCGACTCCGCAGCCGCGCCGTCGTCCGGCCGTACCGACGTCTCGTCCGGCGCGGAGCGGCCCCGCGGCGCGCTCGACCGGACGAGGCCGTGGTCGAGCAGCGCGTCCTCGACGGCGCCCTCGACCTGCCGGCGCAGGCCGGCCTCGTCGTCGAACCGCGCTTCCATCTTGCGGGGGTGGACGTTCACGTCGACGGACGCCGGCGGCACGTCGAGAAAGAGCACGACGAAGGGGTAGCGGTCGGCGGCGAGCTGGCCGCCGTAGGCCTCCAGCACGGCCTCGCGGACCGCGTCGGCGGTGACGTACCGGCCGTTGACGAACGTCGAGACGTACTCCCGGCCGGATCGGTTCGTCTCGGGGTGGCTGACGTAGCCCGAGACGCCGTCGAGCGGGCCGGCGGGGAGGTCGTCGCCCGGCACCTCGATCATCGCCTCGGCGACCTCGCGGCCGTACACCGAGAGGACGGCCGAGCGGAGGTCCCCCCGCCCGGTCGTCGAGAACGTCTCGCGGCCGTCGTGGGTCAGCGACACCGCGACGTCCGGGTTCGCCAGCGCGTACCGCGTGACGACGCGGTTGACGTGGGCGAACTCCGTCGCCTCGGTCTTGAGGTACTTCCGTCGGGCCGGCGTGTTGTAGAACAGGTCGTCCACCGCGACGGTCGTCCCCGGCGGCCGCCCCGCGGGCGACACGTCGGTCACCTCGCCGCCCTCGTAGCGCAGTTCCGTCGCCGCGTCGTCGGCGTCGCGGGGCTTCGTGGTGATCGTCAGCCGCGACACCGCGCCGATGGTGTGGAGCGCCTCGCCCCGGAAGCCGAGCGTCGTCAGCCCGGATTCGAGGTCGGCCAGCCCGTCGATCTTGCTCGTGGTGTGCTCCCGGACGGCCGCGCGGACGTCCGCCTCGGTCATCCCGACCCCGTCGTCGCTCACGACGATGCCGTCGATGCCGCCGCGCTCGACCTCCACGTCGACCCGCGAGGCGTCGGCGTCGAGGCTGTTCTCGACCAGTTCCTTCACCGCGCTGGCGGGGCGCTCGACCACCTCGCCGGCCGCGATCCGCTGGACCGTCGACTCGTCGAGTTCGCGTATCTCCGTCTCGCTCACCGTCGATCCGCCTCCGGTCGCTGGTTCGCGGGAGTCATTGGCTGAGGATCCGACCGGCGGCACTTGAACGTGCGGGACGGCAGTATTGGATCCGTCGGCGGATCCGTATTGTGCAGGGAATTCGGGTTTGGACAAAACACTTACCGCGGGCGACTCATCGCCGAGTATGGACGCCCGCCTCCTTCGGATCGTTCTGGTCGTCTCCCTCATGACTGTAGCCGGCTGTGCAAGTCAGTCCCCGCGGCCAGCCGAATCCGGTCCGCTAGTGGTCGTCGAAAACGGGGACCACGAACACGGTATCACGGTGGAGAACGAACGGAACGCCTCGCAAACGCTCCGGATCACGGTCCAGCGAGGTGAGAAGATGGTGTACAACCGGACCCACTCCATCGAGCCCGACTCCAGGGAGCAGGTCGCTGGCATCGTCAATGAATCGGTTTCGTATCCGAGCACGGTGAACGTGACCGCAACCAGTAGCGACGGGCAGTCGGCCTCCGTCAACAAGTCTCTCAGCGGCTGTCTCGGGGATTATTACGTCACGACCAGAGGTGAGAGCGGACTGGAGATGACGTACACTATCTGCTGAAAGCACGTTACCCCCGCCACCGCTGCGCGACGACGGTCACCGTGGCGAACGTCGCGCCGAAGACGACGCCGAGGATCAGCGCACGGTGTGACGATCCGTCGCTCAGCAGCAGTTCCGCGGCCGCGTACGTTCCGCCGGGGACGAGCGCGAGCAGCAGCCACCACGCGACCACGTGGTCGCGGAGCCAGCGGTCCGCGGCCGCGTACGACGAGCGAAGCTTGGAGGACACCATGGGCCACCCGACACGTATGAGCGGGGAAAGCCTTTCGCCGGTGCCGCGACCGGTGCAACTTTGCCGAGTTCGTCCCTAGTCCGAGTATGCCACGCGTTGGAGTCGTCGGCGCGGGGGCGGCCGCCGCCGCGGCGACGCACGTCGTCGACGCGACGGTGCCCGAAGCCGACGTGACCGTCCTGGAGAAGTCCGGCGGCGTCTGCGGCCGCGCCGCGACGCGCCGCCGGGGCGACGTGACGTACGACTACGGCGCGAACTACGTAAAAGACGACGACGAGCGCGTCGTCGACCTGCTGACCGGGGCGCTGGACGACGAGGGCCTCGTCGACGTCGCCGAACCGGTGTGGACGTTCGATGCGGACGGCGCGGTGAGCGAGGGCCGCGACGACGACGAGCGCAAGTGGACGTACCGCTCGGGGCTGACGCAGGTCGCGAAGCGGCTGTTCGGCGCGACGGACGCGACGGTCCATCGCCGGACGCGGGTCGAGCGCGTCGTCCGCGACGGCGACGACTGGCGGCTGGTCGACGCCGACGGGGGCGAGTGGGGGCCGTTCGACGCGCTGGTGTTGAACCCGCCGGCGCCCCAGACCGCGGACCTGTTCCGGGACGCCGACTGGGACGACCCTGCTCGCGACCACCTCGCCGCCGCCGCCGCGGCCGTCGACTACCGGACCATCTGGACCGCGGTGTTGCACTACCCCTTCGAACTCGACCGGCCGTACTACGCGCTGGTCAACCCCGGCAAGGACCACGCGGTCGGCTGGATCGCCCGCGAGGAGTGCAAGCCCGGCCACGTGCCGGACGGCGAGTCGCTGCTGGTCGTGCAGGCGAGCCACGAGTGGTCGGTCGAGCGCTACGACGACCCGCCCGAGGGGAACGTCGCGGACCTGGCCGCGATGACGGCCGACGTCGTCGGCGACGACCGCCTCGCGGAGCCGGACTGGACGGACCACCAGGGGTGGCGCTACGCACTGCCCGAGGCGGGCGTCCGACCCGGGCCGATCGACGACGCCGCCGCCCACGACCTCCACGTCGTCGGCGACTGGGTCGCCGGCGAGGGGCGGCTCCACGCGGCGCTGCGGAACGGGCTAGAGACGGGCGAGCGGCTGGCGTACGCGCTGTGACCGCGGGCCAGCAGGTCGGCGGGGGGTGGCGGGCTATCGGTCCGGCCGACTCGCGTCCACGTCCGGGTCGGACTCGGCGTCGGCCCCCGACGGCGCGTTCGTGACCGGAACGTCGGCGATCGGTTCCTCCTCGGGGCCCATCCCGGTCGTCACGACCTGACGGAGCCCCTCGCGGACGCTCATGTCTATCTCGGTGATCTGGTCCTCGGGGACCAGGGCCAGCCGGCCGCCGGTCGGGTTCGGGCTGTTGGGGAGGAACACGTTGTACGCCCGCTCGTCCGTCGCCGAAAGCACCGGCTCGGGGCTCTCGCCGGTGACGAAGCCGAGCGCGTAGATGCCGTCGCGCGGGTACTCGACCAGCACGACGCTGTCGTACCGGCTGTCGCGCTCGACGAGTGCGCTGGCGACCTGCCGGACGCTGGAGTAGATGGTGTTGACGAGCGGGACGAAGTTGACCACTCGCCCGACGTTGCCGAACAGGCGGCTCCCGACGGTGCGGCCGGCGAGCGAGCCCAGCGCGACGAGCGCCCCGAGTATCAGGACGACCGCCAGCACCTGCGCGGCGAGTTGGTCGTTGCCCGTGTACTGGGTGAGGCGCGTCCCGGCGACGACCGGGTCTATCACCACGAGGCTCCAGCGGACGAGCGTGGTGACGACGTACAGCGTGACGACGAGCGGCGCGACGAGGAGCAGCCCCGCCACGAACCGCCGCCTGAGGGCGTCCCAGAGAGCCATACCGTCGCATCGGAGTCCCGACACAAAACCCCCGCGGTCGGACAGCCCCCGCCGTCGGCCGACCGCCCCCCGCCGGAACGGTCATCAGGACGGACGCCGTAGCGCCGCGCGATGGAGACGCTGGAGCTTCCGAACGGCGAGACGGTGACGCCCGAGGACGTGTTCCTCTTCGGCGGCTACCCGTACCGGTTCGTCCCGGGGGACGACGCCGCCGCCTTCTACCTCTCGCCGCTGTACTGGGGCGGCGGGGAGATGGACATCCCCTTCGACGACCGCGAGCAACTCGCCGACCAGTGGGGCGAGGACGGCCGGGCGACGGGGACGCTCTCCGAACCCGAGTGGGAGGACTGGCTCGTCGAGGCCCGCGCACAGGAGCAGTTCGACGACGAGGAACTGGACGCCGTCGCCCGCGAGGTCGGCGTCGACGCCGGCGGCCCGCTGCGGCGGCTGCTGCGGCGGTTCCGGTAGTCCGGCGGGCTTTTTTGTTCGTCCCGCGAACCGGGTAGTGATGCCCTCCACTCGCACCGTGGCCGGGGTCGCCCTGGCCCTTGCGGTCGGGTCAGTGGCCGCCGCGGCGACCGCCGTGGAAGCCTCGATAGCCCCCGCGCTGGACTCGCCGCGGTCCGGTCGCGGCGGTGGCGGGGGCGGATCGCTGTACGGCCTCCTGTTGCTGCTGTTGACACGCGTGCTCGCCGTCTTCGGCATCCACGTGGAACTGGGCGGCGGGGGCGCGCCGTCGTTCCTGCCCGTCGCCCTCCGCTGGCTGGCGGCCAACCTGCCGGCGCTCCTCGGGGCGGTGGCGCTGCTCGCCGTCGTCGCGCTGGCGGTGCGGTACCGCGACGGCGTCGTCGCCGCGACCCGCTCCGTGCGGTCGCGCTCCCGGTCGCCCGCGTCGGGTGACGGGCGGTCGGACTGGTCGCCGGGCGACCCGTCGAACGCCGTCGAGGCGGCCTGGGTCGAACTGGTGTCGCGGGCCGACGCCGCCAGGCCGGCGTCCCGGACGCCCGCCGAGTGGGAGCGGGCGGGCGTCGACTCGGGCCTGCCCGCGGCGGCCGTGGACCGCGCCGTGTCGCTGTTCCGGGCGGTCAGGTACGGCGGCCGCCCCGTGACCGACGAGCGCGCGGCGCGGGCCGAGACGCTCCGCCGCCGGCTGGCGGGGGACGGCGAGACGGCGACGGATGCCGAGGGGCCGTCGGAGACGGGGTCGGCGGACGCAGCGGCATCGGACCGGGCGGAAGAGCGGGGAGGGGATCGGGGGGACGATGCCGTCGACGGCTGAGTTCGACCCCGTGGCGCTCGCCCGGCGGGGACTGCTCGCCGTCGCCGCGCTGCTCGCCGCCGTGGCGGCCGTCGCAGCGCTGGCCGGCCCCGACGCGCTGGGCCGCCCGCTTGCCGACGCCGCGGACCCGGGCTCGCTCGTCGCGGCGGCGTTCGCGACGGTCGGGATCACGCTCGGCGCGCTGCTGGCGACGCTGTCGTGGCTGCCGGCGCTGGAGGACGACGGGTCGACGCGCCCGCCCGAGGAGGCCACGGCGACGCCGTATCCGGGGTCGTCCCTCGACAGCGCCGCGGGCGGGCTTGGGTTGGCGCCGGGGCTGTACGGGGCCGACCGCCGCGCGGTCCGCGAACGGCTCCGCGAGACGGCCGTCAGGACGACGATGGCGGCCGAGGGCTGCTCCCGCGAGGCGGCGCTGACCGCCGTCGAGTCGGGGCGCTGGACCGACGACCCGGTCGCCGCCGCCTTCCTCGGCGACGTTGCCCCGCCGCGCCACCTGCGGCCGCTGTACCGCGTCTCGTCGTCGTACGCGTTCGGCCGGGGAGCCCGCGCCGCCGTCCGCGAACTCGACCCGGACCGGCCGTCGGCCGGTGAGTCGGCGTGACCGAGTTCCGCCGGACCGGTCGCTGGCGACCCGCGGTCCCCGCGGCGGCGGTGCTCGTCGCGGCCGGCGTGTATCTCGGCGACGCGGGCGTGCTGCTGGCGGCGGCCGTCCCCGCAGCCTACGCCGCCTACCCGTGGCTGTCCCGTCCGCCGGCCGTCTCGCTGTCGCTCACGCGGACGGCGACGCCGGCGTCGCCCGACCACGGCGACCGGGTGACCGTCGAGGCGACGCTCACGAACGACGGGCGGTCGGTCCTGCCGGCCGTCGAGTTCGCCGACGGCGTCCCCGACCACCTCGTCGTGGTCGAGGGGTCGCCCCGCGGGGCCGCCGCGCTCCGGCCGGGCGAGTCGACGACGGTCCGGTACGACGTGGTGGCGAAACGGGGCACGCACGCGTTCGACCCGGCCGACGTGACGGTCCGGGACGTGAGCGGCGGCCACGAGGCGACGCTTTCCGTCGCCGGGGACGACGCCGGCGCGACCGAACTGGCGTGTCCGCCGTCGGCCCCCGAGGGCGGGGTGCCGTCGCGGGCCGGGCGCTACCCCGGCCGGGGCGACGCGGCGTCGTTCGACGCCGGCGTCGAGTTCGCCCGGGTCCGGGAGTACCGACCGGGCGACTCGCCGGGACGGATCGACTGGCGGCGCTACGCCCGCGACCGGAAGCTGACGACCGTGGAGTCGCCCGCCCAGCGCGCCGCGACGCTCGTCCTCTGTCTGGACGCCCGCCCGTGTGCGTTCCGCTCCGCCGGGGCGGGGGAACCCCACGCGGTCGCCTACGCGGCCGACGCGGCACGGGCCGTCGGCGAGGCCGCCCTCGACCGCGGCGACCGGGTCGGCCTCGCCGTCGTCGGGGAGTCGTTCGAGTGGATCCCCCCGTCCGGCCGCCCCCTCACGGAGCGCGGCGTCGGCGCGACGCTCGACGAGCACGCAGTGGCGAAGCCGCCGGCCCGCCCGCCGACGCCCGGCGCGCCCGGCGACCGCGAGGGGTTGCTGGCCGCGCTCCCGCAGGACGCACACGCCGTCTGGTTCGCGCCGCTGGTCGGCGAGTACGTGGCTGGGACGGCCCGGCGACTGGCCGCCGCCGGGCGGGACGTGACGGTCGTCAGCCCGGACGTGACAACGGCCGCGACGGCCGGCGGCCGCGTCGCCCGCGTCGAGCGCGACGCCCGGATCGCGGCGCTTCGCAACGCGGGGATCCCAGTGGCGGACTGGGACCCGGCCGAACCGCTCGCCGCGGCGTTTGCCCGCGCCGGGCTGGGGGGGTCGCCGTGACGCCGTCGCCCGTCTCGTTCCGCGGTCGCCCGGCGCGGGCCGGGAGCGCGCTGTCGCTTTGCTTCGCGCTCGCCGCCGCGGCGCTCGTCGCCCCCGGCCCGCTCGGCCGGTCGGTCGTCGGCGTCGCGGCGGTCGGCGCGGCCGGGACCGTCGTCGCGCCCGTCCTCGGCCGTCGTCGGCACCGGGCCGTCGGCGTCCTGACGAGCGCCTGCGGCGGCGCGGTGGCCTGTCTCGCCGTCGGACTCGCCGCCGTGTTGCCCGGCCCGCCGGCCGGACGCGCGCCGCTCGTCGCCGCGCTCGCCGGCGTGCTCGCGCTGTCGCTCGGCCTCGTCCCGGTCGTCGACCGGTGGAAGGGCGGCTTCAGGGCGGCCGGCGCTTCGCTGCTGGTCCTCGCCGCGGTCGGCCGGAGCGTCCTCTCGCCGGTCGGCCCGTGGCACGCGCCGGTGACGGTCGCGCTCGCTGTCCTGGCCTGGGACGGCGCGTCGACGGCGGCCGTCGTCGGCGAGCGCGCGGGCGACGGCCGGGAGACGGCGCTCCGGACGGCGGTCCACGCCGCGGGCAGCGTCGCCGTCGGCGCGGTCGCCGCGGGAACGGCCATCGCCCTGTACGGCCTGCCGCCCGCGGACCTGCCGCTCATCGCGCTGGCGGCGCTGGCCGCGGCGGCGGTTGCCGCGACGCTCGCCCTGTACTCGCTCGTGGCCCCGCCGGAGCGGTGACGCGCCGGGGCGTTTACCGGTAGCTTTAATAACTGGTGTAAAGCAAGCTTTACTGTAAAAGGAGCTTTACACACGATGTCCACCCATCACCCCATCGAGGAGCGCGAGCGACACCGGGAGCGGATGAACCGGGCGCTGGGGCTCGGCGTGGCCGGGTTCCTCGTCGCGACGGTCGCGGCGGTGTTCGCGCCGGCGAGCGTCTCCGACCCCCTCCTGTTCGCCGGCGTCGGCGCGTACTACCTCGGAGTGCTCGGCTACCTCGCCGTTTGGCGGCGCACCGGCGTCCGGCTGATCGACGAGCGCGAGGCAGCGGTCGAGCGCCGGGCGAGCCGCGTCGTCTCGGGACTCCTGCTGCTCTTCGTCGTCTTCGGGCTCCCGGCGGACGTGGTGCTCGACGCGACGGGTGCCGTCGACGTGCCCCCCGCGGTACGCGGGGCGATCTGGGGATACGGTCTCCTGCTAGTCGTCGGGGCGGTCGCTTACGGCTACGCCGAGGGGCGGGTCGCCTGACCGTCGGCCCGCCCGTGGACCGACCGCGAACGCCGGGAGGGCCGTTCGCGAGTGGCTTTATACGCTCCGAGGCCCTGTATCGACACGATGCTCTCCGAGGGTGACGCCGCACCGTCGTTCACAGCGACGGTCGGCACGAGCGACCACGAACCGTTCGACCTGGACGACTACTTCGGCGACGGCCCCGTCGTCCTGGCCTTCTTCCCCGGCGCGTTCACGCCGCCGTGCACGAACGAGATGGTCGCGCTGCAGGACCACCTCGACCGCTTCGAGGACGCCGGCGCGACCGTGCTCGGCGTCAGCGCCGACTCGGCGTTCTCGCAGGGCGCGTTCCGCGAGGAGCACGGCATCGAATTCGACCTCGTGAGCGACATGGCCGGCGACGCGATCCGGGCGTACGACCTGGAGATGGACCTGCCGGACCTGGGGCTGTACGGCGTGGCGAACCGCGCGGTGTACGTGCTCGACGGCGACGGCACCGTGGCGTACGGCTGGGCAGCCGACGACCCGACGAACGAACCGGACTACGACGAACTCGTCGACGCCGTCGAGTCGGTCTGAGCGTCGGCGAGACGCTCACTCGTCCAGCCTCTTCTGCCACTCCTGAACCTTCGCCATCAGCTCCACGGGCGGCGTCTCGTCGACGTTCAGGTCCTCGAGGGCCGACAGCACGCGCTCGGCCTCGGGGTCGACGGATTCCGCCGGGTCGCCGCCGTCGGCCGCGGCGTCCGCGCTCCGGGACGCACCCGGCGCGGATTCGCGGCCGCCCGCGTCGTCGCCCCCCTCCGCCGCGCGGAGTTCGCCGCTCCCCACGTCGAAGACGACCTGCTTCGTGCCGCCGTCGCCGCTTCCACCGCCTTTCGCCTCGATGGCCTTCTCCTCGCGCAGGCGGTCGAGCACCTCGCGCGAGCGGTCGACGACCGGGCCGGGGACGCCGGCCAGATCCGCGACGTGGACGCCGTACGAGCGGTCCGTCGGGCCGTCGCGGATCGTCCGGAGGAAGGTGACGTCGCCGTCGGTCTCGTCGGCCGCGACGTGGACGTTGGCGACGCCCGACAGGTGGTCCGCGAGCGTCGTCAGTTCGTGGTAGTGGGTCGCGAACAGCGTCTTGGCGCGGACCTCGTTGTGCAGGTACTCCGTCGCGGCCCACGCGATGGAGATACCGTCGTACGTCGCGGTGCCGCGGCCGACCTCGTCCAGGATGACCAGTGAGTCCTCGCTGGCGGAGTGGAGGATGTTCGATAACTCCTGCATCTCGACCATGAACGTCGAGCGGCCCTGGGCCAGTTCGTCCAGCGCGCCGACGCGGGTGTAGATGCCGTCGACGACGCCGACCGACGCCTCGCGGGCCGGGACGAAGCTCCCGACCTGCGCGAGCAGGGTGATGAGCGCCACCTGGCGCATGTACGTCGACTTGCCGCTCATGTTCGGCCCCGTCACCACGAGGAAGCGGCGCTCGGCGTCGAGCGCGGCGTCGTTCGGGACGAACTCGGTGGTCTGCTCGACGACGGGGTGGCGGCCGCCCTCGATGTGCAGGTCGTCGCCGCGGTGGAGCTCGGGCCGCGTCCAGTCGTTGTTGACGGCGTGGGTCGCAAGCGCCGCGAGGACGTCGACCGTCGCCACGGTCCGGCCCACGTCCTGCAGGAGTTCGGCCGCCTCGGCCACCTCGGCGCGCAGTTCCTGGAACAGCTCGTACTCCAGTTCGCCGCGGCGCTCCTCCAGCCGGAGGATCTCGCGTTCCCTCTCGGCCAGTTCGTCGGTGACGAACCGCTCGGAGTTCTTCAGCGTCTTCACGTTCTCGAAGCGGTCGGGCACGTCGTCGGCCTCGCTCTTGCCGACCTGCACGTAGTAGCCGTCGGTCTTGTTGCGGTCGACGGTGACGTGGGTCAGGCCAGTCTCGGCTTTGACGCGCTCCTCCAGCGTGTCGAACCACTCCCGGAGCGCCTCGTGGCGCTCGATCACCTCGTCGAGTTCGTCGTCGTACCCCCGCGTCAGCAGCCCGCCCTGGGTCACGGTCGACGGCGGGTCCTCTGCGAGCGCGTCGGAAAGCGTCGTCCGCAGGTCGGCCGCGGCCGCCCGGTCCGGGCGGGTGACGATTTCGGTCAGGGGCGACGCGGACAGCTGGGGGTCGTTCTCGACGGCGTCGACGAGGTCCGGGAGCAGGGCGAGCGTGTCCCGGACCTTGAGCAGGTCCGTCGCGTCGGCGCTGCCGGAGCTCGCGCGGGAGGCCAGCCGTTCGAGGTCCGCCGCGGCCGACAGTGACTCGCGCAGCCCCTCCCGGGCCATCACGGCGCGGGCCAGCGCGGCGACGCTCTCCTGGCGGCGCTCCAGCGTCTCGACGGAGCGGCGGGGGCGCTGGAGCCACTCCTTTAGCAGGCGGCCGCCGGGGCTGGTGACGGTGTGGTCGACCGTGTCGAACAGCGACCCCGAGCGCTCGCCCTGCATCGTCTCGGTGAGTTCGAGGTTGCGCTGGGTCGTCGCGTCGACCTCGACGTGGTCGTCGCCGCGGTACGGCTGGAGCCGCGTCATCGACGCCAGCACGCCCGTCCCGGTCTCCTCGACGTAGTCGAGGGCCGCCCCCGCGGCCCGCACGGCGGGGCCGTCCGTGGCGACGCCGACGCTGTCGAGCGTCTCGTCGCCGAACTGCTCGCGGGTCCGGTGGCGCGCCCGGCCCGGCGCGAACGCGGCGGCGTCGTGCAGCGTCACGGCGGCGTCGACCCGCTCGCGGACGGCGTCGAGGAAGCCGTCGTCGTTCCGCGCCTCCGGCCCGGGCAGCAGTTCGACGGGGTCGAAGCGGTACAGTTCGGTCAGCGCCTCGCCGGTCGCGTCGTCGCCGTCGACCGCGGTGACGCGGAAGCGCCCGGTCGTCACGTCGGCGAAGGCGAGGCCGTAGCCGTCGTCGTCCGCGACGACGCTCGCGAGGTAGCGCGCGTCGGCGTCGGTCGTCTCCAGCAGCGTCCCGGGCGTGACGACCCGCGTTATCTCGCGGGCGTGGCCCGAGTCGGTCTCGTACTGGTCGGCGACGGCGACGCGGTAGCCGCGCTCGACGAGCGCCTTCAGGTACGGCGTCAGGTCGTCGAGCGGCACGCCGGCCATCGGGTACGACGAGCCGTGGGACGACTTCTGGGACACCTTCAGGTCCAGCTCGTCGCTGACCGTCTCGGCGTCGTCGGCGAAGAACTCGTAGAAGTCGCCACACTGCATCGCCAGCAGGTCGGCGTCGGTCCCCTCCTTCAGGGAGAGGAACTCCCCGACGATCCCCGTCGCCTCTGTCATATCTCGCTTTCAGGGCCGTCGCGGGCTAAAACCCTGCGGGTTTCCGCAGGCTATATTCCCCCGGGTCGTCGTAGTGGCCGACCGTGCCACCGAGACGGACGGTCTCCCGGGCGGGGTTCGCGACCGTCGTGTTCGGCCTCCTGCTCTCGGTCGGGCTCGGTTACGCTGCCGCGGCGACCGACCGCGAGGGGGTGCCGCTGTTCGACGCCGGCGGGCGGGTCGCCGACGCAGTGGGTGCCGGCGTCGCCTGGGTCGTGCCGGACGGCGTCGCGGACGCGCTGTTCGGCCTGCTGCCGGGCTGGTTCGGGTATCCGGAACTCGGCGCGGTGGTCGCGCTCGCGGTCACGCTGGTCCTCTGGGCCGCCGCCGAGGCGCGCTGGGCCGGGTGGACGGTGGAAGCGGCCGTCGACTGGGTCGCCGCGCTCCGCCCCGGCGACCGCCGGAACGAGTGAGCGTGCGGCCCGTCCGCGGCTCAGTCCCCGACCGCCCGGTCCAGCGCCAGCACGCGGTCGACCAGCGTGCCGGCGTCGGGCGCGACCAGTTTCGCCATCGCCTCCTTGCCGACCTCGCCGCTGTCGACGACCGCCACGGGCACGTCCGGAACCGACTCGAACGCCCGCCGGGTCCCCCAGCCCATCGTGCTCCCCTCGCTCGCTTTCAAGTCCGGCGGCTCCTCGCTCCGGTCGTACGCCGCCACCGTCCAGTCCAGGGCCGACAGCGCGTCGGCCACGGCGTCGTCGAACCGGCAGTTGACCGCGAATCGCAGGTCGGGGTCGAACTCGCGGGCGGCGAGCAGGAACCGCGCGACGTGGCTCGACGCGCCGAAGCGGACGCCGCGGTTCGGCGCGACGCCGTCGAGCGTGCGGGCGATCCGCCCCTCGACCGCCGCCGTCTCCTCGACGGCCTCCGCGCGCGGCGTCGCGGCGACGACGTTCATCCCGACCTCCGGCACCAGCCGGCGCACGTCGGCCTCGACGAACGCGCCGACGACCTCGGAGACGGCCGCCGCGGTGGGCTGGCGGTCGGCCCGCTCGCGCAGCGCGGCGAGGCCGTCGACCGCGCCCGGCCCCTCGCCGACGTCGTTGTGGTACCGGACCGCCCGTTCGACGAGTGAGACGGCGTGTTCGACCGCTTCAGGAGTCGAATCGCCGGCCGCGAGCCGCGCCGCCGTCGCGGCCGAGAGCGTACAGCCGGTGCCGTGGGTCGCGTCGGTGTCGACGCGTTGCCCCTCGAACGTCTCGACGCCGTCGGCGGTGGCGAGCACGTCCCGGACCCGCCCGTCGCCGACGTGGCCGCCCGTCACGAGCGCGGCGTCGGCCCCGAGGTCGCGCAGTTCCTCGGCGGCGGCCGCCTGCCCGGTCTCGTCGTCCGGGTCGATCCCCGTCAGGACGGCCGCCTCGTCGGCGTTCGGCGTCACTAGCGCGGCCTCGGCCACGAGGTCCTCGTACGCCCGCTCGGCCTCCGCGGCCAGCAGGCGGTCGCCGGAGGCCGCGACCATCACGGGGTCGACGACGGCGGGCGCGTCGGTGTCGGCGACGCGCTCCGTGACGGCCTCGACGACCGGCGCGGTCGCGAGCATCCCCGTCTTGAGCGCGCCCACGTCGAAGTCGCCGACGACGGCGTCGTACTGCGCCGCCACCTCCTCGACGGGGAGGACGTGGGTGCTCTCGACGCCGCGCGTGTGCTGGGCGGTGACCGCCGTCACGACGCTAGTCCCGAACGCGCCCGCCGCCTCCATCGCCTTTACGTCGGCCTGTACGCCCGCGCCGCCGCCCGAGTCGCTCCCCGCCACCGTCATCGCGACCGGTCGCTCCGTCGGTGCTGGTGTTCGCATACGCCGTGGTATTACTTGGTAGTACAAAGCGGTGGTGGGATCGGTGCGGGCGCTCGGTCCGCCAGGCCTGGTCCCGCCTACTCCCCCGCCAGCCGCTCGTACACGGGCCACGAGGAGTCGCCGTCCGGCTCGGGCACGCGCTCGCCGTCGGCGACGACGCTCTCGCCGTCCGTGATCCGCCCGACGTCCGCGGCCGTCAGCCCCTCGCCCCGGAGCGCGTCGAGGACCCGGTCGGCGGCGTCCGGCGGGGCCGTCACCAGCAGCGTGCCGGAACTCGTCGCGCGCCACGGATCGAAGTCCAGCGCGTCCGCGACCGCCCGCACGTCGTCGGGGAGCGGCACGGCGTCGCGCTCGAACTCGACCCCGACGCCCGCCGCGCCCGCGAGTTCGTGGAGCGCGCCGTGGAGGCCGCCCTCCGTCGCGTCGTGCATCGCGGTCACGGGCCCGGCGGCGGCCGCGGCGACGGCCCCCCGGACGTGTTCGACGCCGGGGAGCCGCGCGGCCGCGGCGTCCAGCGCCGCCTTGTCGGCCGGGATCTGATCGGGATACAGCGAGGCGAACAGGCTGGCGGCCTCGACGCCCGCGCCGGTCGTCACGAGCAGGCGGTCGCCCGGCCGCGCGCCGTCCGGGCGCACGACTGCGTCGTGGTCGCCCACCGCCATCGCCGTCGCGCCGCCGACCCAGGGGAACGAACAGCCCGCGTACCGCGCGGTGTGGCCCGTGACGACGGCGGTGCCCAGTTCCGCGAGTGCGTCGTCCATCGCGCCCCAGACGGCGGCGAACGACTCGTCGGCCATCCCCGGCGGGAGGTGGAAGGCGACCGAGAGATGCGACGGCGCGAGGCCGGAGACGGCAACGTCCGCGAGCACGACCCCCAGCGCGAACCGGGCGGCGCGCTCCCACCCGAGGCCGGGCAGGATCGAGAGGGGGTCAGTCGCGGTCACGACGGCCGTCCCGTCGGCGTCGATCACGCCGAAGTCGACGCCGTGGCGCGGGCCGAGCGCGACGTCCGCCCGGTCCGCGCCGAGGCGCGGGTAGATGTACTCCTCGAAGAACTCGCGGTCGACCTTCCCGGCGTCGGCCATACCGGCGGTGGGGTCGGCGGCGACAAAGGGATGCTGGTCGGCGCGCGGTGCCGGGGCTTCCGTCCCGCCGCCGGGGCGGTTCAGGTTTAAGTACGGGGACGCGCCCACCTCGGGGTCCGTGGCCCACCGCGCCCTCGTCGCCTACGAACGCCCCGACGGCGACTACGACCTCCACCGCTCGCGCTGGGGCGGGGCGGACCTCTCGCTGGCCCGCCGCATCACCGCACGGACGCCGTTCGGCGGCCCCGGTGCCGCCTGGACCGGCAGGAGCCCGACCCCGCCCGCGGAACTCCCGCCCGAAGCCGGCTCCCGGCCGGTCGAGACCCGACCGACCGCCGTCGGCCTGGACTTCGACGACGTGGTTGCCGCCGTCAACCCGCGCGAACACGAGGCGCTGTTCGTTGTCGCGCCGGACTACGACGTGACGGCGTACCTGCCGCTGTGGTTCGGGCTGCCCGGCGTCGCGCCGGACGTGACCGCCGGCGCGCTCGTCGCCGCCGACCCGGACGGCGGTCCGTACGGCGGCCCGCGGCTCCGGCGCTGGTTCCGCGCCACGAAGGGAGTCGTCGCCGACCTGACCGCCCGCGGCGCGCTCACCCGCGACGAGGCCGTGGCCTACCTCGCCGACCGCGTCCAGCGCCGGGTCGGCGACCGCCGGGAGGTGATCCCGGTGGCGTAGCCCGAACGCGGGCCGCTTTTGGTCGCCCGCGCCCTACCCCGTGGTAGTGACCGCAAGCGGCCGACGCTCCACGGACGTGACGCTCCGGAACCCGAGCGCCGAGGAGGCGCTGTCGACCGTCGAGGACGGCGTGGCGGCCGGCGCGCTCGTCACCCTGTTCGGCCGGTGTACCGTCGACTACGACGGCCGCGCCGCCAGCCAGCTCGGCCCCGGCGACCGCCACGTCATGCTCAAGCCCGACGGCACCATCCTCGTCCACACCGACGAGGGACAGAAACCCGTCAACTGGCAGCCGCCGGGCTGTACGCACGAGCCGTCGCTTACGGACGCCGGCGACCTCCGGGTCCGGAGCGTCCGCTCGTCGCCCGACGAGGAGCTGGTCGTCACGTTCGAGCGCGTCGACCAGGTGTCGGCGTTCGACCTGACCGACGGCCACGATCTGGCCGTCGAGGGGACCGAGGAGGACCTGCGCCAGCGGATCCTCGCCGACCCGTCGCTCGTCGAGGACGGCTTCACGCCGCTGGCGACCGAGCGCGAGACGCCCGCCGGCGCGGTCGACATCTACGGCGAGGACGCCGCCGGCCGGACCGTCGTCGTCGAACTCAAGCGCCGCCGCGTCGGCCCGGACGCTGTCGGCCAACTCGACCGCTACGTCGGGGCGCTGGAGCGCTCGCTCCACGCCGACGCGAGCGTCCGCGGGCTGCTGATCGCGCCCTCCGTGACGCAGAGAGCGGAGCGGCTGCTGGAGAAGAAGGGCCTCGAGTTCGTCGCGCTATCGCCGCCATAACCGTCTGCCCGTCTGGGGGTCCCGTCTACTAGCTGTACTAACCAACCAGTCCGCTACCGGAGTCAGTGGGTTGTTGAGTTCAGAACCGAATGGGTAGTAAAAACGCCAGCCCTAGCTGAGAGAAAGCATATACCACTCAAACTGCGTCCTGTTCATATGTACCGCAGAACCGTCTTGGCTACCTGTTCGATCGGTGTAGTTGGGCTCTCGGGTTGTGTGTTTGGGGACCGAGCCAATGAGACCGAGAGGACGTTCGGAGACCGAGTCAACGATGGGGAGATAAAAATGAATGCCACGGAAACCGACTGTAACAACGAGTCGGTTGACGTGAACTTCGATGAGAGGAACACTACAGATGCTGTCGATGAGAAATTGGATACGATCGTACACTCCGACACATATGTGGAAGAACCGGAGTATTCATCGGGAATACTCGAAATCTTCAGCACGTTAAATGAGGTCCGTATGGACTCGGAGTATCGTCCAACTATCGTCCATAGAGGGAATTGCTATAGAGTGAGTCTGAGAATGTTATCTGATGATTGATGTCAACAGGAGTATTCAGTAATATAATCGCCGTTTTACGCCCCATGGACTTCCCAACGGAGTGATACCAGCAGTCCCAACCTCGTGCTGGCATGTGCCAGTTACGGGACAGTCCCCGAAATACAATAGTCCGTATCAGTACCCCTCCTCGGCGGGGCTGACGTCGAGCACTTCCAAGCCGCCCAGCGAGAGCGCGTTCGGGTGGTGACCGTCGAGCGGGTCGCGGTACCCGGTCGGCTCCAGCACCGCGGCGACGACGGCCTGGTCCTCGGCGAGCGTCGGCATCGCGTCCACGACGGCGTCGACGCCGTGACGGCGGCAGTAGACGCCGACGGGTTCCCAGGTGTGGCCCTCGTAGCGGCGGAACGCGACGGTGACCTCGTCGTCGGCGGTGAGCAGTCCGTCCGCGCCGTCGTCGGAGCCGTCGTCCGGCCGACACCGCGCGCAGGGGACGCTCCCCCGGGCGTAGTCGGGGTCGACGCCGAGGCCGCCCGCGACCGTGCCGGTGAGTTCTCGGGCCACGTCGTCGGGATTCACGGGGTTCTGTCAGGGCGGCGGGGTCAAGTGGCTGTCGGACGGCACAGTGGCGCCCCCGTCCCCCCGGGCGGCTACTCCAGTTCGCGCTGGAGTTCGTCGAGCAGCCGCAGTGCCTCCATCGGCGTCGTGTCGGCGATGCTGGTCGCGCGCAGGCGCTCGGCGACCGACAGCGGCACATCCGGGTCGCCGTCGGTCGCGACGGCGGGTCGACCCTCGCCCGCGTCGACCTGCGGCAAGTCTGTAGGTCGGCCACGGGCGTCCGTCGGGTCCGGATCGGCCGTGCCCGCGCCGCGACCGCTCGCCGCGTCCGCCGCGTCGTCGAGTAGGTCCCGCGCCCGGTCCACGACATCGCCCGGCACGCCGGCCATGCTGGCGACCTCGGCGCCGTAGGAGGCCGTCGCCGCCCCCGGCCGTATCTCGTGGCTGAACGTCACCTCGCGGTCGTCGGCTCCGTCCGTGGCGTCGCCGTCCCCCACGCGCTCGGCGGCGAAGTGGCGGTTGAACGCGCCGGGCAGGTCCGCGGCAACCTCGGTCAGGTCGTGGTGGTGGGTGGCGAACAGCGTCGTCGCGCCGACCTCGTCGTGGAGGTACTCCGTGACCGCCCGCGCGATGGCGTAGCCGTCGGTCGTGCTCGTGCCGCGGCCCACCTCGTCCAGAAGCACCAGCGAGTCCGGCGTGGCGGCGCGGAGTATCTCCGACAGTTCGGTCATCTCGACCATGAACGTGGACTGGCCGCCCGCGATGTCGTCGCTCGCGCCGACGCGGGTGAACACGCGGTCGACGATCCGGAGCTCTGCCGACTCGGCCGGGACGAAGCTCCCGACCTGCGCGAGCACGGCGATCAGCGCCACCTGGCGCATGTACGTCGACTTGCCGCTCATGTTCGGGCCGGTGACGACCGCGACGCGCGACTCGCGGTCGAAGGCGGCGTCGTTCGGGACGAACGACTCCTGGGTGCGCTCGACGACGGGGTGCCGGCCGGCCTCGATCCGGATCCGGTCGTCGGCCAGTTCGGGGCGGACGTAGCCGTACCGCGCGGCCACCTCGGCGAGCGAGACGAGCGCGTCGAGTTCGGCGACGGCGTCCGCGAGCCGCTGGATCCGCTCGGACTCGGCGGCCACGTCGCTGCGCACCTCGGTGAACAGTTCGTACTCCAGTTCGTCGGCGCGCTGCTCGGCGCGGATGATCTCGTCCTCGCGCTCCTTCAGTTCGGGCGTGTAGTACCGCTCGGCGTTCTTCAGCGTCTGCCGGCGCGTGTAGTCGTCCGGGACGCGGTCGAGGTTGGCGTCGGTCACCTCGATGTAGTAGCCGTGCACCGAGTTGTGGCCGACCTTCAGCGAGTCGATGCCGGTGCGCTCGCGCTCGCCTTCCTCCAGGTCGTCGACCCACGCCTTCCCCGAGCGCTCGGTCTCGCGCAGGTCGTCGAGTTCGTCGTCGTACCCCTCGCGGATCAGCTCGCCCTCCGTGATCTCTGCGGGCGGGTTCGCCCGGATCGCGTCGCCGATCAGGGTGCGAACGTCGTCGAGTTCGTCCATCTCCTCGCGGAGTTCGCGGAGGGGCTCGCAGTCGGCGTCCGCGAGGCGTTCCTTCAGGTCCGGGATCGCGTCCAGCGTCTCCTTCAGGGAGCGCAGGTCCCGCGCGTTCGCCCGGCCGCGGGAGATCCGGCCGACGAGGCGCTCGACGTCGTACACGTCCCGCAGGCGCTCGTGGAGCGCCTCGCGGGTCCGGACCCGCTCAGTGAGTTCGCCGACGGCGTCGTGGCGCGCCTCGATCCGGTCGCGCTCGATCAGCGGCCGGCGGAGCCAGTCCTTCAGCTTCCGGCTGCCGACGGCGCTCGCCGTCTCGTCCAGCACGTCGACCAGCGTCGCCCCCTCCGCGCCGTGGACGCCGCGGCGCTCGAACAGTTCGAGGCTGCGCAGGGCCACGGCGTCCATGAGCATGTACTCCCGCGGGTCGTACCGCGTCAGGTGGTTGAGGTAATCGAGGCGGCCATTCTGCCCGCCGCGCGCGTACTCGGCGTACGCGAGCAGCGCGCCGCAGGCCCGGATCTCCGCGTCCGAGGCCAGCAGGCGGTCCGGCGACCCGAAGTAGTCGGCGACCGTCTCGCGGGCGGCGTCGCCACCGAAGGCAGCCTCGTCGTACGGCGTCACCATGCAGTCCGCGTCGAACGCCTCCGCCGCGCCGGTCCGGACGTTCGGGCCGACGATGGCCTCCGGCGGGGCGAAGCGGCTCACCTCGTCGGCGACCGTCGCGGTCGAGTCGGCCCCGGTGACGTAGAAGTCGCCGGTCGACACGTCGAGCAGGGCGAGGCCGTACCGCTCGCCGTCGACCGACTCCGTCAGGCAGGCGACGAAGTTGTTGTCGTCGGTCTCCAGCAGTTCGTCCTCGGTTATCGTGCCGGGCGTGACGATGCGGGTGACCGCGCGGTCGACGACGCCGGTGGTCTCCGACGGGTCCTGCACCTGGTCGGCGACGGCGACGCGGTAGCCCGCGTCCAGCAGCGTCTCGATGTACGACTCCGCGTTGTCGATCGGGATGCCGGACATCGCGTAGGTGCCGGTGCTGTCCTCGCGCTCGGTGAGGGTGATCTCCAGCAGGCGGGCGGTCGTCTCGGCGGCCTCGCAGAACGTCTCGTAGAAGTCCCCGACCTGAAACAGGACGAGCGAGTCGTCGTAGCGCGCACAGAGGTCGTGGTACTGGCGCATCATCGGCGTCAGGTCCTCGACCCGCTCGGCCATCTTTTCGGGGGGTCCCAGCGCCGGGTCCATGGCGGATCGCCGTGCCTCCGTGGGGATATACCTCTCGGAACCGCGGCCGGTTCGAGCGGTCGGCCGGGGCCGGCGGCCCCCGGGACCGCCGCCGTGCGCGGCCACCGCACGCCCCCGAAACCGGAAAAGGGTCGCGTCGCCTACGGTCGGTGATGACCGACACCGCCGCGCCGGCCGATGGCGAGTTCGACACGCCCGTCAGCGTCGACACCGGGGACGAACTCGACGCGCTCCTCGCCGAGCACGACCTCGTCCTCGTGGACTTCTACACGAAGGGCTGTACGCTGTGTCAGGCCGTCGAGCCCGTCGTCGGCACCGTCGCCCGCGCGACCGACGCCGTCGTGGCCACGTGCAACCCGCGAACCGACCTCGCCCTCGTCGACGAGTACGACGTGCGCAGCGTCCCGACGCTCGTCCTGTTCGCCGACGGCGAGGAGGTCGCCCGCCACGCCGACGGGTTCGTCGGGGCCGAGGAACTCGTCGGAACGGTCGAGGAACACGCCCCACCGGCCGCGACCGAGCCGCGGCGGCGGTGATGCGCCCGCCGCTCACACCCGGGACGCGCTCTTGTGTCGCCGCCGGCTACGTCGGGGCACAATGAGCGACGCGCAGGACGCCGAAGTCGTCACCGTCTACTCCGACTACGTCTGCCCGTTCTGTTACCTCGGGCGCAAGTCGCTGGAGCAGTACCGCGAGGGGCGGGACGGCGACATCGCGGTCGACTGGCACCCGTTCGACCTCCGTGCCGGCGAGCGCGGCCCCGACGGGGAGATCGATAGCTCGGTCGACAACGGCAAGGACGAGGACTACTACGCGGAGGCCCGACGGAACGTCGAGCGCCTGCAGGAGCAGTACGGCGTCGAGATGGCGACGGAGATGGCCACCGATGTGGACTCGCTGGACGCGCAGGTCGCCTCGTACTACGTGAAGGAACACTACCCGCAGGGGACGTGGCTGACGTTCGACTGGGCGATATTCGACGCGCTCTGGCAGGACGAGCGGGACATCGGCGACGTGGACGTCCTCGCTGAACTGGCCGACGACGCCGGGGTCGACCCCGACGAGGTCCGGTCGGCTATCTCCGACGACCGGCTCCGGGAGACGGTCGGCGAACTGTTCGACGCGGCGCGGCGGCAGGGGGTCACGGGCGTCCCGACGTTCGTTTACAAGGAACACGCCGCGCGCGGCGCAGTCCCGCCGGAACAGCTGAAACGGCTCGTCGAGGGCACGACGGCGTAACTGGACGGCCGGTCCCGGCTCACGACGGCGCGCTGAGCGCGTACGTGACGCCGGTCGCCTCGCGCGAGACCTCCCAGAGGCGGCGCGCGGTCGACTCGTCGTACGACCGGTCGCTGGACCGCTGTTTCTCCGGAGGGCCGCGCATGTTCATGAGGCCGCCCGGGCCGACGTAGTCGCCGCCGTCGACGTCCGGCGCGGTGGCGGCGTACAGCATCGGGAGCGCGCCGTCCTCGGGCGACTGCGCGAGGACGGCGTTCGCCGCCTTCATCAGCCACAGGCGGATCCGCGAGCCCGCCATCTCCGGGCCGCGCCGCTGGAGGTTCGTGTCGGCGTAGCCGGGGTGGCAGGCGACGCTGCGCACGTCGGCGCTGTCGGCGTCGCCGCCGAGCCGGCGGTCGAGTTCGTACGCGAACAGCACGTTGGCGAGCTTGCTCTGTGCGTAGGCGTCCCACTTGTCGTACGACGCCTCGCCGTGCAGGTCGTCGAAGTCGATCCGGCCCCGCTCGTGGACGCCGCTGCTCTGGGTGACCACCCGGGTCTCCCCCGACGTCTCCCGGAGGTGCGGGAGGAGCAGCCCGGTCAGCGCGAAGTGGCCGAGGTGGTTGACGCCGAACTGCTGCTCGAACCCGTCGGCTGTCTCGCGCCGCGGGATCGCCATCACGCCGGCGTTGTTACAGAGGACGTGCAGCGGGAGGTCCCGCCCGCCGAACCACTCGGCGAACGACCGCACCGATCCCAGGTCGCCGAGGTCGAGTTCGCCGACGGTCAGCGACGCCGCGGGCACGTCCTCGCGGACCTCCGCCTTCGCCGCCTCGCCGCGCTCGACGCTCCGGCAGGCCATGACGACGTGTGCGCCCTTCCGGGCGAACGCCCGCGTCGCTTCGAGGCCGACGCCGCTGTTCGCGCCGGTGACGACCACGGTCTTCCCGGACTGGTCCGGCATCGATGACGCGTCCCACGACTCGCTCATACGGGCGCTTCGAGCCGAGAAACAATCGTTCTAACGCTCGCGGAACCCGTCGTCGCGGCGACCGACGCCGTCGCCCGCCCGGACTGCGGCGCGGAGAACGAACTCGGACACCGGTTCCGTCGGGGGTGCGTCGCGGAACTGCCCGGGGCCGCGCGGCCGCCGGCGGAACGCCGGCGAATCTGCGGCCCATCTAACCGTTCGGTCAGCCCTAGTCCGGGCGGTAGTCGACACTGTCGGCGGCCCGCCCGGTGCGGTCACCGCCGAACAGGCGGTCGAACACCCACAGCACGGCGAGGAAAGGGAGCAGGGGCAGCATCAGCAGCGCCGTCCCCGCCCCGAGCAGGTACCCGATGAGGCTCATTTCCGTGTTCTGTTCCCACCCGGAGAGTTCGGTCACGGTTCGGGGCATACAGTCGAGCTTACGAACCGGTTAGTAATAACGTTCACGCGCCGGCCGGATCGGCCGTCGGGACGCACCGCGGCGGACTTGTCGGCGACGGCCGTCCCGGCCGTGCCCCAACGTTTTTGCTGATACGGGCGTGAACTCGAAATCGATTAGCCAGTTTCAGACTATGTCAGACGACGATAGCCGCGACCGCGGCGTACTCACGCCGGCCGACAGGGCGTACCTCCGCGGGGAGGCGACGCTCCGGAGCGAACAGTCAGCCTACGACGCCCGGTACCGGATCCGGCGGCGGCTCAGAAACGCGGTGCTCGACTTCGCCCTGCTGTTCGAGGAACTGGAGTCGCGGGACCGCGAGCGGGTGTTCGCGGACGACGACCTCGACGACGCGCTGGTGGACGCGATCGCCCTCCTCTATCTCGGCGTCGGCGACGGCGACCGCTCGCGCCGGGCGACGTTCGTGGAGGCGGTCCACCGCGCCGAGCGCAAGTGTGGCGCGACCGCGGTCAGCGCGACGTTCGACGTGGAGCGGACGACCGCCTCCGTCGACGAGACCGTCGAGAAGATCGTGCGGGGCGCGTACAGCGACCTCACCGAGGAGGAGTTGCGCGCGTTCGCACATCACTGCGGCGAGCGCGAGGACGTGGACGTCGAGGAACTCAGATGACTTCGTCGAAGTCGGAGTGGCCGTGGATGTCGACGCCCTCGTCGGTGATTTCGGCGAGGAACACGCCGTTGCCCGAGCCGGTGTCGCGCTCGGCGGCGCTCTTGACGGCGCGGGCGGCGACGGTCTTGGCTTCCTCGTTCGAGAGGCCCTCTTCGTACTCCTGTTCGAGGACGCCGTAGGCCAGTTGCATGCCAGAGCCGGTGACGGTGTAGTCGTCGGCCATGACGCCGCCGGCGGGGTCGATGCTGTAGACGTGGTGGCCTTCCTCGTCGACGCCCCCCAGGATGGGGTTGATCGCGAAGAACGGACCGCCACGGGCGAAGTTGCCCGCCAGCGTCGCCAGCGCGTTGATGCTCATCGACTCGCCACGGCGCGCCTCGTAGAGGTTCGCCTCAGCCCGCAGGCTCTTGATGAACGACTGCGCACCGCCGACCGAGCCGACCAGCGTCAGCGCCGCGGTGTCGTGGATCTGTTCGACCTTCTGGACGTTCTTGTTCGAGACGAACCGCCCGCCCAGACTGGCGCGCATGTCCGTCGCGATCACCACGCCGTCCGCGGTGACCAGGCCGACCGTCGTCGTCCCCGTCTTGTTTACGTTGTCCAGGTCCTCCGCGGACAGGTCGTTCGTCGGGATCTGCCCGACTTCGGGGTCGGTCGGTCCGGGCCGTCCGCCGTCGATGCCGTCGGTAGTGAAATCGTCGTGCATGGTTACTCCTCCGTCAGGAGGTCGAGTTCAGCGAGGTGCGATTCGACGCGGTCCTCGTCGAGTTCGTCGTACTGCTCGGTCTCGACGTCGACCGTCGCGACGCCGACGCCGCTGGGCTCGAAGCCGTCGTCGGCCACGGAGCCAAGCGCCTCAAGCGCGAGGTCGATGCCGGCGTCGAGGTCGGCCTCCTCCTCGTAGTTGTCCTCCAGGTACTCCTGGATCTCGCCGCGGTCGCGGCCGACGGCCAGCGCCTTCCACTCGTTGGGCGTGCCGCTGGGGTCGGTCTCGAACAGGCGCGGCTGGCCGTCGTCGACGCCGGCGATCAGCAGCGCGACGCCGAACGGGCGCGCGCCGCCCGTCTGGGTGTACTGCTGGATGTGGTCCGTGACGCGCTTGGTCAGCGTCTCGACGCCGACCGGCTCGCCGTAGCGGATCTGCTCGACCTGCGCCTGCTGGCGCGCGAAGTCGATCAACTGGCGCGCGTCGGCGACGTGGCCCGCGCTGGCGATGCCGACGTGGTCGTCGGCCTTGTGCAGTTTCTCGATGCTGTTTGGCTCCATCAGCTCCGAGCGGAGCTGTTTGTCCACCGCGAGGACGACGCCCTCGCTCGTCCGTACGCCGATGCTTGCCGTCCCGCGCTTGACCGCCTCGCGGGCGTACTCCACCTGGTACAGGCGGCCGTCCGGCGAGAAGATAGTGATCCCGCGGTCGTACGCCTGCTGTTGCGATTGTCCTTGCATGATGGAAAGCCGTTTGACCTTCACCTCGGGTAACGGTTGCGCTATTCAAGTACCTTTTGCCCAAGTTGGCTAACTTCGGCCCGTTCTTAGTCCGCTTTCGGCTAACCCGAGCGTGCGGTCGTCGGACTACCCGTTTTAGGGGCCGGACGGACAAAAGGCCGTTTCTGGCTGCAAGGTTGGCCGATTGGTGGCGCGGCGGGCACGCCGCTTTTCCGCCGGCGCGTGGACACGCGGTCGATGCTCGAACTGTACCAGGCCGAGGGCTGTCCGCACAGCGAAACGGTTCGGGAGAAACTCACCGATCTGGGGCTCTCCTACGTCGCACACAACCCGCGCCGCCCGGGCGAGAATCCGGCCGTGCTCAACGAACAAGTCCACGCGGAACTGCGGGCGGTCGCCGGCGAGGACACCATCCCGGTGCTCGTCGACCACGACCGCGGCGAGGTCGTAACCGAGAGCGACCGCATCGAGTCGTATCTCGGCGAACACTACGGCGACCTGCGCTGAGCGGTCCCGGGCCGGCCGCACGCGGGCCGTCGCCGCCTCGCGGATCGCCAGCGTCGGCCCGAAAGCTCGGTCTATAAGTTATGAGGATAATCTGCATTGGGCAAAAAGAACCACGGTGTTATCGACAGGGCGGTTCCGAGTGTGTTGGCTGAACTGCACGGGGATAAGATTTTAGTGGAAATCCGTCGTACGATCCGCTGGAGGTGAGAGTGAGATGAGCGTGAAACGTGACGGACGAACGTTCGCGGCCACGCGGTCGCTCCCGGTATCGCGCTACGACATCCTGCTTGCGGTCATTCCGGCGGCGATGGTCTGTGCGCTGGTCGTCGGTCGCCTGCTCTCGCTCTCGCCACGCGTGACCCTCGTCGCCGGCGCGGCGGTCGGACTGCTCGCCATGGTCGACGGGCTGTTCCGACATCCGCCCGACGCCGGCGACGCCGACTGACGCCGTTCTCCCGCGCGTAGTTGCGAGACCGCCAGCGCCTACGGTAGCCGCCGGATCCTTCCGAGCAGCGGCGTCCGCTCGGCGACGAGGTCGTCGACCAGTTTGATGGCTTCGTCGGCCTCCTCGCGGGAGACGCCGTCGCCGTAGCGGGCGCGTTCGCGGATCCGGGCGACCCGGTGCGCCCGGTCGTCGAGGCCGGCAAGCGACAGCGACTCGACGTACTCCCGCGGCGTCTCGCCGGGGCGACGGGGGCGGTACTCGCGCGCGAGCAGCGCGTCGAGGCGCTCCCCGGCGCGCTCCGCGTCGGCGGCCGGCGTGTCCGCGTCGCCCTGCCAGTGGAGCCGCAGGGCGCCGTACGCCCGGCCCGTCACGCCGGCGCGGTGTGCCCCAGCGACGAGGCCGACCCCGACGAACAGCGCCCAGGCGACCGTCTCGGGGGACGGCAGGTCCGGGGACGACGGTCCGGCGTCGCCGCCGCCCGCGTCGTTCGACGGCGACGAGCCGCCGGCCGTCGTGTTGGGGGCGTCCGTCGCGGCGAGCGTGCCGTTTACCGTTCCCTCGGGCAGTTCGGGCATGTTCGCCCGGCGGTCGACGGTCCCCCGCTCCCCGGGCTGGGACCCGTTCGTCAGCCCCGGGTCGTCGGGCGCTGTGGTCGTCTCGACCAGCGGCTCCCCGGCGCTCTCGTCGGTGTCGACGCCGTCGGCGCCGTCCTCGCGGGCCTCCTGGACCGTCTCGGTCTCCGAGTCGGACCGGTCGCCGCTCGGCGTCGGGTCGAACCGCACCCAGCCGTTGTCCGGGAAGTACACCTCGACCCAGGCGTGGGCGTCGACCCCGCGGACGACGTACGTGTCGTTGCCGACGTCCTGCCCGGGCGTGTAGCCCGTGACCATCCGGGCGGGGATACCCTGCGACCGCAGCATTGCGGTCATCGTCGTCGCGTAGTACGTGCAGTAGCCGGCGTCCATCTCGAAGAGGAACGCGTCGGCGACGTTGCCGTCCGGCCGGTCGACGTCCAGCGAGTACTCCTTGTTCGCCTCCAGGTACTCCTCGATGGCGACCGCCTTGTCGTAGGGGTTCGTCTCGTCCCCCGCTATCTCCGCGGTCCGCTCGCCGAGCCGGGCGGGCGTGTCGTCCGGCAGCTGGGTGTAGTCGCGCTGCCGGACGTAGTCGGGGTACTCGGTGCCCGCGCGGCGCAGCTCCCCGGGCGTCGTCGTGAGCACCTCGCTCTCGACGGTGTACGTCGCGCCGGGCGCCAGCCGGCCGCCGGTCGCGAGCCCGCCGTGGTCGGTGACGAGCGCGTCGCCGGCGGCGTCGCCGCGCACGGCGACCGGGCTGGCGGCGGCCGGCATCGCCCGCATCGGCGACTCGACGGTGACGCGCTGCTCGACCGTCCGCGTCGGCCCGGGCGGTTCGAGGAGCTGTCCGTCGTACGGCTCGGACTTGCCCGACCGGATCCAGCCGTCGCCGGTGTAGCGGTCGTACGTGGCGACCCGCCAGTACTCGGCGCGCTCGCTCTCGACGGTGAACCGGACCGTCGGCGACAGCTCGGTCTCGCCCTGTATCGTCATGCGGTCGGTCGCCTCGGCCAGCCCGCCGCCCGCCGCCGCGCTCCCGCCGCCGGGCACCAGGAACAGCGGCTTGCTCCCGTCGCCGCCGACCGCCGGGACCCACAGCGAGGCGACGGCCATCGCCACGACGAGCACGACGACGACGTCCGCCTGTTCGACGCTCCCGCCGCGGCGGTCGAGTTCGCCGAAGCCGACCGCGGCGACGCCGCCGAGCACCCCCAGCAGCGTGATCTCGATCCCGGCGTCGCCGGTCAGGACGAGGACGAGGAGGGCGGCCCCGCCGGCCGCGACGGCGGGGACGTACCGCCGCCTGACGGCGAAGTACCACGAGAGGAAGACGGGGGCCGGCGCGAAGCCGAGCGACCACACGTCGGCCATCGTCAGCCGGAGCACGGAGTACCCCGTCAGCAGCGCCACGACGTCGGAGATGATCCGGTCGGTCGCGTTCAGGAGGACCTCCAGCCCCCCCGGCGTCACGAGGAGGTAGTAGCCGTAGCCCACGGCCCCGAGACACGCCGCGAGCGTCGCCGCCGCCCGCTCCCCGAGCGACCGGGCGACCGCGGCCCCCAGCAGCGCCGACCCGGCGACGACCGGCAGGAGGAGGCTGCTGTCGCCGACTATCGTCGCCAGGTCGTGCAACACGGCGACGTACGACGCGGTGAGCGCGGCGACGCCCCCGAGCGCGAGCAGGCGGTACCCCCGCCCCGACCCCTCGACGGCCGAGGCGGCGGTACGGGCGCTCACGGCGTCACCTCCGCCTCGGCGGCGCGTTCCGTCGGCTCCCCGGCGACGAGGGCGTCGAACGTCGTCCGGCGGTCGGCGAACGCGACGTCGACGCCGCCGTCGGTCGCGGTGACGACGACGTCGGCGTCCCGCCGCCGGTCGGCCGGGACAGACCCCGGACCGGTCCGGGCCAGCAGCGAGAGGACCGCGGTCCGGTGGTCGGGGCCGTCGCCCGCCGGGACGTTCCCCGCGGGGGCGTCGACCGCGACCGGCACCCCGCGGTCGAGCAGGCCGAGCGAGACGCTCGCCGCGGCCGTCGCCATCGCGTCCGCCTGCGGCCGGGCGTCGTCCGCCGTCTCGGCGACGACGCTGACGGCGTCGGGTTCGTCCCCGACGAACTCCCGGACGAGCAACTCGTCGTCCGGCCGCTTCGCGCTCGACTTCCAGTGGACGTCGCCGGTCGAATCGCCGCGGTCGTACTCCCGGAGGTGGTCGAACTCCTCGCGGCCGCCGGCCGTCGCGGCGGCACCGTACGGGAGCGACCCGCGGGTCAGCCCGTACACCGGCGGGTACGCGAGCAGGGTGTCCGTGTCGCGGTAGTCGAAGGCCCGCCGCGCCAGCCCGAGCACGTCGGTGACGGCGACCGAGGCGGGGCCGAGGCGGTGCTCGCCGCGCGCTTCGAGCGTCACGTCGTAGGAGACGGTCCCGCCGACCGTCGTCTCGCGGGTGACCGTCCCGCCGCCGAGGCCCGCGTCGAGGCGGTCGGTGACGACGCCGGCGGCGGCCGCGTCGGCGGCCACGTCGACCGTAACCGTCCGGCGCTCGCCGACGAAGCCGTCCGCGGGGACGCCGCGGGTCACCGACGGCCTGTCGGCCCGGGCGACCTGAACGACGGCGGCGACCAGCGCGATCAGTCCGGGCACCATGACGGCGTTGAGCGAGCGCGCGCCGTACGCCGTCGCCATCGCCAGGCAGCCGACGACGACCCCGAGCAGCCCCCAGCCGCGTCGCGTGAGCATCATTCGACCGGGACGGACTCCAGCGCCTCCCGGACGACGCGAGCGCCGGCGTCCGGGTCGCCGTCGGCCGTCCGGATCCGGTGGGCGAGGACGGTCGGCGCTTCGGCTTGCACGTCGTCCGGCACCACGTAGTCCCGGCCGGCGAGCACGGCCCGGGCCTGCGCCGAGCGCAGGAGGGCGATGGAGCCGCGCGGGCTCACGCCGAGGCTCGCGTGGTCGCGGGTGTAGCCGGCGATCCGGCTCGCGTACGCCCGGACCGGTTCGCTGACCGTCACGGCCGACGCCGTCGCCCGCGCCCGGCGGACCGTCTCGACGTCGGTGACGGCCTCCAGTTCCTCTATCGGGTGGCCGCCGACGACGCGGTCGAGCATCCGCGCCTCCTCGTCCTGGTCCGGGTAGCCGAGGTGGATCTTCTTCGTGAAGCGGTCGACCTCCGCCATCGGCAGTTCGTACGTCCGGCCGCCCTCGACGGTGTTTTGCGTGGCGACGACGGTGAAGGGGTCGGGGAGCGGGCGGGTGTCGCCGTCGACGGTGACCTGGCGCTCGGCCATCGCCTCAAGCAGCGCGCTCTGGGCCTTCGGCGGCGCGCGGTTTATCTCGTCGCCGAGGACGAAGTTGGCGAAGACGGGGCCGGGCTGGAACTCGAACTCGCGGGTCTTCTGGTTGAACACGTTGACGCCGGTGATGTCGGAGGGCAGGAGGTCCGGCGTGAACTGTACCCGGCTGAACGAGCAGTCGATGGAGCGCGACAGCGCCCGGGCGAGCATCGTCTTGCCGACGCCGGGCACGTCCTCGACCAGCACGTGGCCGTCGGCGAGGACGGCGGTGAGGACGTGCTCGATCTCGTCGTGGTGCCCGACGATCACCTCCTTGACGTTGTCGATGATCGCGTTGCCCGCACGGGCGGCGGCGTCGACCGAGAGCGGGGTCGGGTCGGCCTCCCGGTTCGACGGTCCTGCCGTCTCCGGTCCGTGTGTGTCGGTCATGGTGGTGGCGGCGGGCGGCGCGTCGGACACGGGGGACCGCCCGGTGTGGTGTCGTTCTCTAGCGCGGCGAGGCTTGTAACGTTGCTGTTCGGCCCGGTCGACATTACCACGCCTTGCAGTCGGCACAGACGAGCCGGTCGCCGTCGCGCCAGCGGCGCTCGACGGTCCGCCCGCACTCGGGACAGGGTTCGCCGTCGGGGGACCAGCCGTAGGTCGAAGTGGCGGGAGCCGGCTCGTCGGTGGGGTCGTCGGCCTCCACGTCGCCGGCCTCCGCTCCGTCCGGGTTCGCGTCGTCCGCCGTCGCGTCGCTCGCCGGGTCGGCCGGGTCCGCGTCGCCCGACTCCGTGCCGTCCGCGAAGTCGGTCAGGGAAGCGTCCTCGGTCACGGGACGCGGTTCGGCCCGGGCGCTCTTAGAGGTGCGGGAAGCCGAACCACACAAGTAGGGCCGTTCCGAACGGTCGGGCATGGTTTCGATCGTCGAGAACCTCTCCACGATGGTCTCGCTGTTCAGCGACGTCGCGACGTCGGACCCGCTCTCCGCGGCCTTGGTCGCGGTCGGCGCGCTGTTCGTCGTCGCCCCGTCCGCCGCCCTCGCCTACCTCACGGCGGGCGCGGTCGTCGACCTGATCATCCCCGAGTCGCTCGGTCGAGCGCCGCCCCGGCAAGGCTGACGGCGGTCTCTAACTCCGGCCCCAGCGGCGCGCCGACGACGACGCCGTCGGCGTACTCCAGTATCTCCGCCAGCCGCTCGGCTACCGACTCCTCCGTCCCGGCGACCGAGAACGCGTCTATCATCGCGGGCGTCACCGCCGCGAACGCCTCGCGGAACTCGCCGGCCTCGATCGACGCGCCGATATCGCCGGCCAGTTCCTCGTCGATCCCGTGGCGCTGCAACACCGGCGGGGCCGCGCCGCCGGCGATGAACGCGACCGGCGGGCGGGCGGCCTCCCGGGCCGCCGCCTCGTCCTCGGCGACGCTGACGCTCGCGTACGCCGTGAAGTCGAACTCGCCGCGGTCGGCCGGGCGCTCGGCCAGCCCCTCCTCGACGCGCTCGGCCGCCCACGCGAAGTCGTCCGGGTGGGAGGCGTTCAGCAGGACGCCGTCGGCGTGTTTCGCGCTCATCCGGACCATGTGTGGCCCCTGCGCGCCGACGTAGACGGGGATGTCGCCGGCGTCGTAGTTCAGCGCGGCGTCGGTCGCCTCGAACGTTCCGTCGTGGGTGACGGTCTCCCCGTCCCAGAGCCGCTGTGCGACCTTGAACGCCTCCAGCACGCGCCGGAGCGGCCGGTCGGAGTCGTAGCCGAGGTTCGCGAGCGTCGACCGGTCGCCGGCCGCGACCCCGAACACGCCGCGGCCGTCGCTGACCTCGTCGACGGTGGCGACCGCTGACGCCAGCTTCACGGGGTGGGTGTCGTACGGGTTCGCCGCGGCGGGGCCGACCGCCACGTCGTCGGTGGCGGCGGCGATCCGCGACAGCGCGACGAACGGGTCGCGGTTGTTGTAGTGACAACTCGCCAGCACGGCCTCGAACCCCGCGGCCTCGGCGCGCGCCGCCAGGTCCGCGACGCGGTCGAGCGAGTGCTCGGGGGTGAGTTCGATCCCGATCACGGCTCGTACTCCCACGCCTCCAGCGCCTGGCGCACGAGGTCCGCCTCGCGGTCGCGGAACAGTTCGTCGCTGCCGCCGTGGTCGCCGAACTCCCAGTCCCGGACGACCGCGACGGGTTTGCCGCCGTCGCCCTCGCCGGTGACGAGGTTGGCCGCCGCGGCCAGTTCGTCGACGACCGACTCGACGGTGGCCTCCAGTTCGTGGCCGTCGCGGTCGGTCTCGCCGCGCCAGTCGCGGCTGGCCGGCATCCCGGCGTAGCCGACGGCGACGCCGCGCTGCCCGTGACGGAACGGCCGCCCGCTGGTGTCGGTGACGACGACCGCGGCGTCGGCCGAGAGGTTCGCCCGGATCCGCTCGGCGCTCGCGTCGGGGTCCTCGGGGAGCAAGAGCAGGTCCGCGTCGGGCACGTTCGACCGGTCGATCCCCGCGTTGACGCCGACGTGGCCGAAGCGCGTCTTCGCGAGCAGGAACGGGGCCTCCGTGAGCAGCGCCTCGCTCTCCTCGATGACGGCCTGTGCGAAGCGCGGGTCCTTCTCCTCGCCGGTGATCGACGCCAGGCGCTCGGCGATAGCCTCGGCGCGGTCGCCGGCCGGGAACGCCGACAGGTCGGCGGCCCGGCCCTCCGCCTTCGAGACGACGGTGCTTGCGACCACGACCACGTCGTCGTCCCGGACGTCCATCCGGTCCTCGATCAGCGCGGCGAGGTCGTCGCCCCGCCGCACCTCCGGGAGTCCCGGGACAGCGAACACTTCCATGGCGGTGCCTCGGCCCGTCGCGGTAAAAAGCGCGCGGATGCTGGCAGGTACCCCCGGCGTCGGCGACGGCGCGCGGCGGGAGGAGCGGCGAACGCCCCCGCGTCAGGGGCGGCGCACGGTCGCGTCCACCTCGCCGTCGTCGACCGCGACGGTCAGCATCGTCGCCTCGCTCGCCGGGTCGGCACCCGTCGCGCTGCCGGGGTTGAGCAGGCGGACCGTCCGCCCGTTCGCCTCGACGCGCTCGTCCATGACCCGGTGGGTGTGCCCCGCGACCCCGACCACCGGCGGCGCGGCCGCCGCGCTCTCGGCCTCGTCGGCGACGATGCCGGCGACGCGCTCGCGGTAGTTCCGCACCGCCCCGGTACCGTGGACGACGACGAACGTCGCGCCGCCGAGTTCGACGGTCGCAACGTCCGGCAGGTCGAGGGTGACCGGGTCCATGTTCCCGGCGACGGCGGTGAGGTCGGCCGCCAGGGCCGCCACCTCGTCGTACGCCTCCGCCGAGTCGAAGTCGCCCGCGTGGACGACGTGGTCGGCCGCCCCCATCCGCTCGCGGACCCACTCCGGGATCGTATCGGCCCGCGTCGGCACGTGCGTGTCGCTGACGACGGCTACTTCGGGCATGTTCGCACTTCGGCCCGAACCCCGAAAGAAGTTCCCGGTGGCGCGAGTACGCCGGCGTATGCCCGACGCGTTCGCGTGTTTCCTCCGGAACGACGGCGAGGTACTGCTGTGTCGACGCGGCGACGACCCCGAGACCGGTGACGGGCCGACCGCGGAGTCCGCCGAGTGGGACGTGCCGCGCGCGCCGGCCGGCGACGACCCGGAAGCGGTGGCCACCGCCCTCGCGGAGCGCGCCGCGGGCGACGCGACGCTCGTGCGGAGCGGCCGTGCCGTCGACGCCGGGGGCGAGTCGGTCCGCCCCTTCCTGTTCGACTGCGCGGACCGGTCGGTCGACTCGGCGGCGCTCCCCGGCGACCCCGCGGAGACGGCGTGGGCGACGCCGACGGAACTGCTCCGGCGCGACGCCGGGCCGGGCGCGTGGCGGGCGTACGAGGTCGTCGCGCCGACGGTGCGCTCGGTCGCGGCGGACGACGAACACGGGTCGGCGTACCTCTCGGTGCGTGCGCTGGAGGTCCTGCGCGACCGCGCCGCCGTGGTCGCCGACGAGGGCGCGGCCGACGACGCCGAACTCCGGGACCTGGCGGCCCGCCTGCGCCGCGCCCGGCCGAGCATGGCCGCGCTCCACAACCGCGTCAACCGCGCCGTCGCCGAGGCCGACGGGACGCCGGCCGGCGTCGAGGCCAGCGCCGACGGCGGTATCGACCGCGCCATCCGGGCCGACGAGGGGGCCGCGAGCGCCGCCGCCGACCGCGTCCGCGGCGAGCACGCGCTGACGCTCTCCCGCTCGGGCACCGTCCTCGCGGCGCTGCGCGAGGGGCCGCCCGCCGCGCTGTTCGTCGCGGAGTCCCGCCCCGGGAACGAGGGCGTCGGCGTCGCCGAGACGCTGGCCGACGGGACGAGCGTGACGCTCCACACGGACGCCGCGGCCGCGCACGTGCTGGCGACGGCGGACGTCGACGCCGTCCTCGTCGGCGCGGACACCGTCCTGCCCGACGGAAGCGTCGTGAACAAGACCGGCACCCGCGCCGTCGCGCTCGCCGCGGCGCGGGAGGGCGTCCCGCTGTACGCCGCCGCCGCCAGCGACAAGGTAGCGACCGACGAGGAGGTGCCCCTGGAGTCGGGCGACCGCGCGGCGGTGTACGACGGCGACGCGCCGGTCGACGTGCGCAACCCCACGTTCGACGTGACGCCGCCGGACCTGGTCGAGGCCGTCGTCACCGAGCGCGGCGCGCTGTCGCCCGACGACGTGGCCGACGTCGCCGAGGAACTGCGGGAACTGGCCGAGCGCGCGGACGAGTAACCCGCAGACGCTCCAGTACGCGGGCATTTTCGCGGCGTAGCGGCGACTTTCCGCGTCCTTGCTGCCTGACCACCCCGCCAGCGACGCATTCCTCTCCGATCGCTTATACGAAACCTTATATTAGCACAGTCTAATATTAGCACGAGCTAAAATGACGCAACAGCGATCCGAGGGCCGGGCGGCCGAGGGACAGGACCAGCAGTCCGCGGGCTGCTGTTCGGGGCCGCACGCGCACTCCCTCCCCGAGTCGGCGGTGGCCGCCGACGTGGACGTGCTCGCGACGCTCGGGAACGACACGCGGTACGAGGCGCTCCGGGTCATCGCCGAGGGCGACGACGACGGCGTCTGCGTCTGCGAGATAGAGCCCGCGCTCGGCGTCAGCCAGGGCGCGGTGAGCCAGGCGCTCTCGCGGCTGTTCAGCGCCGGGCTGGTCGAGCGGCGAAAGGAGGGGCGCTGGCGGTACTACACGCCGACGCCCCGGGCGGAGCGCCTGCTCCGCGTCCTCGACGACACGAGGTCGGTCGATGATGAGTGACGGCGGTTCCGCCGACGCGGGCGGCGACGGCCTCTCCGCCGCGGAGCAGCGGTCGGCCGTCCGCGAGCGCTACGCCAGCATCGCCGAAGAGGGGTCGACGTGTTGCGGCGACGGAGCGGCGTCGACCGGCGGCGGGGGTGACGACGGCCCGCGCGACGCCGCCGCGCGGTCGCGCGCGGTGGGCTACGGGGCCGACGACGTCGACGCCGTCGACGGGGACGCGAATCTGGGCCTCGGCTGTGGCAACCCGACCGCTATCGCCGGCCTCGAGGCGGGCGAGACCGTCCTCGACCTCGGCTCCGGCGGGGGGTTCGACTGCTTCCTCGCGGCCCGGGAGGTCGGCGAGGACGGCCGCGTCGTCGGCGTCGACATGACCCCCGAGATGGTCGAGACGGCCCGCGAGAACGTCGCCGAAAACGACGCCGGCAACGTCGAGTTCAGGCTCGGCGAGATCGAACACCTCCCGGTCGCCGACGGGAGCGTCGACGTGATCCTCTCGAACTGCGTGATCAACCTCTCGCCGGACAAGCCGCAGGTGTTCCGCGAGGCGTACCGCGTGCTCCGACCGGGCGGCCGCCTGGCCGTCTCGGACGTCGTCATGACCGCCGACGTCCCGGCCGACCTGCGCGACGACCCGACGTCGGTCGCCGCCTGCGTCGCCGGCGCGGCGACGGTGCCGGAACTGGAGGCGATGCTCGCCGACGCCGGCTTCGCCGACGTGGCCGTCGAGCCGAAGGCCGAGAGCGAGGCGTTCGTCCGCGAATGGGACCCCGACCGCGACCTGAGCGAGTACGTCGCGTCGGCGCGAATAGCCGCGGAGAAACCAGCAGACGACTGAACCCCACCATGTTTCGACCACCACTCGACCCCCGAGACCGTCCGCTCGTAGAACAACCGACCTGGCGGGACGTCGCCGGCAGCTATGGCCTGATCGCCGCGGTGCCGTTCCTGCTCTGGTTCGGTGCCAACCCGTTGGCCGGAACGGCCCTGCTGGCCGCGCTCGTCGGCGCGGCCGCCGTCGTGCGGAGCGCCCACAGGCTGGTCCGGTGCCTCCGGAACTGCCGGCGGATCGCCTTCGACGTGGGCGACACGGCGCGGATCACGATCCGGCGACCCCCCGCCGACGAGACCTGCTGACCGACGATGACCGACCCATCGATCACGCTCCGGGACGCCGACGGGGACGACCTCGCGCGCGTCGAATCCCTGCTGGCGGCGAACGGGCTCCCGAGCGGGGACGTGCGGACGAAGCCGGAGTGTTTCCACGTCGCCCGCGCCGACGGCGCGCTCGTCGGCGTCGGCGGCGTCGAAGTCCACGGCTCGAACGGGCTCCTCCGGTCGGTCGTCGTCCCGGAGCCCCACCGCGGGCAGGGGTACGGTCGGGCGCTGTGCGACGCGCTGGAGGCGCGGGCGCGCGACGCCGGGGTCGGGACGCTGTTCCTGCTGACGACGACCGCGGCCGACTTCTTCCGCCGGCGGGGCTACGAGGCGGTCGACCGGGACGGCGTCCCACCGGCCATCGCGGGGACGACCGAGTTCGCGGACCTGTGCCCCAACGCCGCGACCTGCATGCGGAAGCGGCTGTGACGGAGGGCAGCCCGCCGACCCACCGCCGCCGCGGTTGCGGACGCTTTTGTACCTGCACCCGCAACCGTCGCCCGGTGGCGATGAAGACAGTTACCCCCTCCGAGCCCCTTGTGACGAGGCCTTCACCCGAGCCACCGTCCGACGCGTAGCGACCGTTTCTCGGCAGCGTCGCCCTTCGGCGCAAGATTGAACCCCGATATCCGCGAATGGGTGGCCATGCAACTCCGTCGCCTCGGAATCGACGACTCCGTCAGCGTCATCTTCCCGCCGGACAGGCTCGCCGCCGAACTGTCGGACGTGGGCGTCGAGGTCACCGTCGGCGAGGACCCCGGCGACCTCGCGGAATGCGACGCCGTCGTCACGTTCGCCCACCGCGGCGACTACCTCGAAACCGCCGACTGGGTCCACTCGATACAGGCCGGCTACGACCGCTTCCCGCTTGCGGAGTTCGAGGCGCGGGACGTCGCGCTGACCAACAGCACGGGCGTCCACTACGACAGCGTCGGCGAGACGGTGGCGAGCTACGTGCTCGCGTTCGCCCGCCGGCTGCACGACGCCGTCGCCGCCCAGCAGCGCCGGGCGTGGGACCGCCCCGAGTGGCACGAACCGTTCACCGTCGCCGGCGAGTCGATATGCGTCGTCGGCCTCGGCGCGCTGGGCCGGGGCATCGCCGACCGCGCGGCCGGCCTCGGGATGGACGTGACCGGCGTCAAGCGAACGCCCGAGGACGTGCCGGGCGTCGGCGAGGTGTACCCCAGCGACGAGTACCGGGACGCCATCGCGGACGCCCGCTTCGTCGCGCTCGCGGTGCCGCTGACCGACGAGACCGAGGGGATGATCGGCGAGGCGGAACTCGACGCGATGCGCGACGACGCGTACCTCCTGAACGTCGCCCGCGGCGACGTGGTCGACCAGGACGCGCTGGTCGCCGCGCTGGAGGCCGACCGGATCGCGGGCGCGGCGCTCGACGTGTTCGAGGAGGAGCCCCTGCCCGAGAACTCGCCGCTGTGGGGGATGGACGAGGTGATCGTCACGCCCCACACCGCGGGGGCGACGCGGGACTACGCGGGCAACGTGGCCGAACTGGTCCGGGAGAACGCCGGCCGGATCGCCGACGGCGAGGAGCTACACAACCGCGTCGTCTGAGCCGCCGGGGCCGGCGAGCGACCCGCTCGGCGCTCAGAGCGACTCGACGAGGTCGGAGACGACTTCGCGGTACGCCTCGACGTCTACCGCGGTCGCCACGGCGGCGTTCGGCGGCTCCTTGTTCTCGGCCTCGTCGCGGGTGTCGGCGATGGTCGCGCCGCGGCTCGGCCCGTGGGACGTGTCGACCGCCAGCGGGAGGTCCTCGAACTCCAGCACGTCGCCGATCATGTGCGCGCCGACGACGGCGTCGGGCACGGAGTAGCCGCCGTCGTGTTTGAGCTTGTCCGGGTAATTGCACCACTCGCCGACGGTCGCCAGCGGCTCGGCGGATGAACGCCACCGCTCGACCGTCTCCTCCCGGATGATCGCCGGCTCCGTGACGCCGAGGCCGACCATCTTCGGGGTCGCGTCCTGCACGACCCGGCTGGCCGCAATGGGGTCGGCGAGCGCGTTGAACTCCGCGGCGGGCGTCGCGTTGCCGCTGGTCAGCGCCGCGCCGCCCATGAAGTAGAGGTCGCCGACCCGGTCGGCGAAGGTCGGGTCCCGGGCCAGCGCCACCGCGACGTTCGTCAGCGGCCCGACGGCGGCGACAGTGAGATCCTCGCCGTACTCGCGTGCGGTCTCCAGCATGAAGTCCGAGGCCTCCGCCTCCACCGGTTCCGCGCTCGGCTCCGGGAGGTCGCCGCGGATGCCGTCCGGCCCGTGGACCCACTCCGCGTCCTCGTGTTCGTCGACGAGCGGCCGGTGTGCGCCCCGCGCGACCGGCACGTCCGTCCGGTCCAGGAACTCCAGTATCGAGAGGGCGTTGTGCGTGGTCTTCCCGACTGTCGCGTTGCCGGCGACGGTGGTGATCCCCACCACGTCCCAGTCGTCGGCTTCGAGCAGCATCGCCAGCAGGAGAGCGTCGTCCGTCCCCGGATCGACGTCCAGCAGAACTTTCTGCGCCATTCTTCCCTCTTCTACGGTGTGTCAGTTAAAACGCCCGGCCGGACACAGCCGAAACGGCGGTCCGCCGCCTCGACGGGCGGCCGACCGGTAGCTATTTTTCCAGCTCGTACCACATGAAACCCGGATGAGCGACGCTGCCCTGCGAACGCGCCTCGACGCCGCCCTCGTGTTGCTGGCCGTGAACTGCGCCCTCCTGGTCGGGATCGGGCTCCGGTACGCCACCGAGACCACGGTCGGCGTCGTGGTGCTCGCGGCGCTCCTCGGCTACGGGTTCCTGACCGGCGACGGCGAAGAGTGAGGACTGTTACCGCCGGCTAGCGCGATGTCAACGGGCCGAACGAGCCAGTCGGAAGCCGACTCGCGGAGAACGGTTACGCCAGGCCGAGGCTCTCCTCGGCTTCCAGCAGTTCGTGGTAGCGGTTGCGGATGGTGACCTCGCTGATGTCGGCCACCTCGCTGACCGCGGCCTGAGTCGTCTTCTCGTTGGTGAGCAAGGCCGCGGCGTAGACGGCGGCGGCGGCGAGGCCGACCGGCGACTTCCCGCTGTGGACGCCCTTCTCCTTGGCGTTCTGCAGGAGCTTGCGCGCGCGGTGTTCGGCCTCGTCCGAGAGGCCGAGCCCGGAGGCAAAGCGGGGCACGTAGCTCTCGGGGTCGGCGGGCTGGACCTCGAGGCCTAGTTCGCGGACGACGTAGCGGTACGTCCGGGCGACCTCGTTTTTCTCGACGCGGCTCACCTCGGATATCTCGTCGAGGCTGCGCGGCACGCCGGCCTGGCGGGCGGCGGCGTAGACGCAGGCCGTCGAGACGCCCTCGATGGAGCGGCCGGGCAGGAGGTCCTCCTCTAGCGCGCGGCGGTAGATGACGCTGGCGGTCTCCCGAACGTTCTCGGGGAGGCCGAGCGCGGAGGCCATCCGGTCGATCTCGCCCAGCGCCTGCTTCAGGTTGCGCTCCTTGCTGTCGCGGGTGCGGAAGCGCTCGTTCCACTTGCGCAGGCGCTGCATCTTCTCGCGCTGGCGGGAGCCAAGCGAGTTGCCGTAGGCGTCCTTGTTGCGCCAGTCGATGTTCGTCGACAGGCCCTTGTCGTGCATCGTGTTCGTCGTGGGCGCGCCGACGCGGCTCTTCTGGTTTTTCTCCTGTGCGTCGAAGGCCCGCCACTCGGGGCCGCGGTCGACGGAGTCCTCCTCGACGACGAGCCCGCAGTCCTGACAGACCGTCTCGCCGTGTTCCTCGTCGTTGACGAGCTGGCCACCGCATTCGGGACAGGAGAGCGTTTCGTCCGTCTGCTCGGTCTCGCGTTCGTCCTCTGAGCTGCGTACGCGCGTTCGTGTGTTCTCGGTCATTGTACGAGAGGGCGGAAGCTGCCCGGGTGATCGCTCGGAAAAATCCCGGAGATGGTTCCTTACCTTCGTTATCCGTCAGCGCAGCATTTATATTCTTCGGTCCGGGAATCCGATCCCGGCGAAAACGGCCGACGCTGGCCGGTCTCGCACCCGCGGGGAGAAAGATTCAATACGGATACCTGATCGGGCGAGCGCCAGCTTTCTTGCCCCCGGGTTCGAACCGGCGGCCATGCGAGTCGGAGTCGGCAGCGGCAACCCGGTGAAGGCGACGGCCACCGAGCGCGCGCTCGCGGGGCGGGACGCGACGGTCGAAGCGGTCCCGGTCGAGTCGGGCGTGAGCGAACAGCCGCGGGGACGCGCCGAGACCGTCGAGGGCGCGGAGAACCGCGCGCGGCGAGCGCTCGCCGCCGGGGAGTTCGACCTCGGGGTGGGCATCGAGGGCGGCGTGGCGACGCTTTCGGGCGTCGGCGGCCGCTTCCTGATCATGTGGGCCGCGGTCACCGACGGCGATCGGACGGGTCGCGGCGGCGGGCCGAGCCTCCGCCTACCCGATGACATCGCGGCGCGCGTCGACGCCGGCGAGGAACTCGGCCCGGTGATGGACGACGTGTTGGACAGGGAGGGCGTGGCGCGCGAGGGCGGCGCGGCGGGGGCGCTCACCGACGGGGCGGTCGACCGCGAAGCGGCGCTTTCGAGCGCGGTCGCCGGGGCGCTGGGCCCGTTCGTCGCCGACCTGTACTAGTCCGTATCGACCGCGGCCGTCTCGCGCGCGTCGGCGCTCTCCTCGACGGCCGTGGTCAGCGAGACGTTTAGCAGGAGCATCGAGACGACGCCCCCGACGACCGTGACGACGTTTTTCACGGCGTGGTCGACGATGGCGGCGGCGAGCGCGACGCTCCAGCCGACCGGCGTGAGGCCGACGACCAGCGCCGTGAACGCGCCCTCGTAGAGGCCGACGCCGCCCGGCGACAGCGGCAGCACCTTCGCGAGGTTGCCGACGCTGACCGCGAAGAAGCCCACCGCGAGCAGCGTCGGGAGCGCCAGGTCGACGCCGTCGAAGGCGACCAGCACGACGATGGCGGTCACCACGTCCAGCGCCCAGATGAGGAGGCTGCTCGCGCCGACCCGGGCGAAGGCCCGGCCGTCCCCGGCGACGGCCTGCACGTCGCCGGCGAACTGCTCGACGACGCCCGCGACGTACTCGGCGTAGCTGTCCGAGCTGAGCCGCGTGACGCCCTCGCGGACGAAGTTCCGGTCGGAGCGGGCCGTGGCGACGATGAGCGCCACCGCGGCGATGGCGGCGGCGCCGACCCCCGCGGCGACGGTGACCGCATAGCGCCCGCTCTGGCCCGCCTCGCGGCCGCTCCCGAACAGCGCCGACTCCAGGCCCGCGGTCCCGCCGGTCGCCGCGAGGCCGAGGAACACCGCCCCGGCGAGTGCGGCTATCGTCAGCAGGTCGAAGACGCGCTCTATCGCCAGCGATGCGAAGCCCGTCGGGTACGGGATCGACCGCCGCGCCTTGACGACGTACGCCCGGACGGCGTCGCCGGCCCGGGCGGGGAACACGAGGTTGCCGGTCTGGCTGATGAACACCGCGCCGGTGAGAAAGCCCACCCGCTCGTCGTACCCGAGTTCCGCGAGGATGTCGCGGTAGCGCGCGCCCCGCAGCGGCCAGGAGAGCAGGTAGATCAGCCCGGAGAGCGCGACCAGCCCCCGGTCGGCCCCGGCCATGCTGTCGACGACGCGTTGGGGGTCGAGGTACTGCGTCATCAGCGCCAGCGCGACGACGACGAGCAGCGTGCCCGCGCCCAGCGTGACCCGGCGGTCGATCCGCGGGGAGACGGCGACCTGCCACCAGGTGCGGAGGATCGCCGACCCCATGCCGAACACGTCGCGGACGAGGTCGACCTTCGTGTCGCCCTTCGGCGTCCAGTCGACCGGGAACTCCTTGACGCGGTAGCCCGCCCGCTGGGCGCGGACGAGCACCTCCGTGTCCCAGAACCAGTGGTCGTCGTCGACGTCGTCCAGCAGCGTCTCCAGCGCCTCGCGGTCGAACGCCTTGAATCCGCACTGGTGGTCGCGCAGCGACGAGCGCAGGAACAGGCGCACGAGGGCGTTGAACCCCCGGCTCGGCACGCCGCGTTTGGCCGGGCGATCGGCCTCGCGGCCCTCGATCCAGCGCGACCCCGTCGCCACGTCGTACTCGCCGGAGCGGACGCTCTCGACGAGTTCCTCCAGGTGGCGCATGTCCGTCGCCATGTCCGTGTCGAAGTAGACGAGCGTGTCGCCGTGGGCGGCCGCGAACGCGCGCTCCAGCGCGCCGCCGCGGCCGAGGCGCTCGTCGCTGTGGACGTGGCGCACGCGCTCGTCGGCGGCGGCGAGTTCGTCGGCTATCTCCGGCGTGCGGTCCTCGCAGCCGTCCTCGGCGACGAGCACCTCGAAGCTTCCCGCCGGCAGGAACGCCGCGAGGGTGGAAAGGGTCGTCTCGACCGTATCTCGGATCGTCGCCTCCTCGTTGTACGCGGGGAGGACGACGCTGACCTCGACCGCCGGGGGACTCATTGGTGGTCATCGAAACCGCGCGTGTAAGAATTTTCTGGATGCGGTCCCGGTCCGACCGGCGGACGGCCAACCGCGCCGGCCGCCCCACGTGGTGGCCACCCCCGCCCCCGCCGGTAAGCCGACGTTTCCCGGCCGTACCAACCCGCAAACCCACCCGCCCGAGAACCGGATCTCGGCCCCCGGTAATCGCAAGGAAGCGACGGATTAACCTGCTGTACCAAACCCCCTAAGGTGGTCTCGGTCCTCCCTACCAGTATGAGCACCACAGCAACGTCGACCGCCCCCGACCTCACCGACAAGCAGGAGCGCATCCTCGACTACCTCCGCGAGAACGCCGACACGAAGACCTACTTCAAGTCGCGGCTCATCGGCGAGGACCTGAACATGACCGCGAAGGAAGTGGGCACCAACATGACGGCGATCCAGAACGGCGACGCGGACGTCGACGTGGAGAAGTGGGGCTACTCCTCCAGCACGACGTGGAAAGTGACCGCGTAGCTCAGGGGTCGAACCGGATCAGCCCGTCGGCGTCCGCCGCGAGCGCGGCGGCGTCCGGGCCGAACGAGTCGGCGTACCGAACCAGCAGCGTCAGCACGGTTTCGGGCTCCTCGACCGCGTAACCGTCCTCCCGGGAGAGCAGTCCGACCTCCTCTAGCTCGCCCGCGTACTTGCTGATCGTCGGCCGCGACACGTCGAGTGCGTCCGCCAGGTCCGAGCCGGTCGCGTCGGGGTCCCGGAGGAGTTCGACGAGCATCCCGCGGGGCGTCTCCCGACGCAGGTAGCCCAGCGCGACCTGTTCGAACCCGGAGAACCGCCCGGCCGGGAAGAAGCGGCGGTAGTCGCCGTCCTTCCGGCTCACGACCGCGCCGGCCGACTCCAGCTGGCGGAGGTGGTGCTGTGTCTCGCCGGTGCCGAGCTGCAGGTCGTCGCGGAGCTTCGAGAAGTGTGCGCCCGGCGTCGTCGTCACGTAGCCCGAGATGGCGTCGCGCGCGTCGCTGTCCTGCTCGGGCTCGTCGTCCCCGTCCCGCAGCCGGGTGAGCGGGCTCGCCGCTCCGACGGCAGCGAAGCGCCGGAGCGTCGCACGTTTGCTCTCGTCGACGTCGCGGGGACCGTCCATTGGAGTGGGGTTACGCGGTGGAACCTAAAACCCCTTCGCTAGTCGGAGTTCGTTTCGCCGTCGGCGTCGCCGCCCTCCGGAGGCGCCTCGCCGTCCGTGCCGCCGTCGGCGTTGAAGTTCCCGTCCATGTCCTCGATGACCTCGTCGGGGTCGCGGATGTTGGCCGAATCCTCCCCCTGCTTTATCGCCTCGGCCTCCTGCTCCATCGCCTCGATGTCCATCTGGGCCTCCTCGTCGATCTGGCCGAGGATCTCGTCGATGTCGTCGAGGCCGAGCATCTGCCGGGTCTCGGAGTCGAACTCGAGGCTGTTCAGGTCGTCGCCGTTGTCCCGCACGTCGCTGCCGGTGAGGTGCTTGCCGTACCGGCCGAGCATCGAGGAAAGCTCCTGTGGCAGGACGAACGTCGTCGACTCGCCCTGACCGATGGCCTCCAGCGTCTCCATTCCCTTGTCGATGACCGCGCGCTCGCCCATCGACTCGGCGGACTTCGCGCGCAGGACCGTGGAGATGGCGTCACCCTGCGCTTCGAGGATCTGGCTCTGTTTCTCCCCCTGCGCGCGGATGATGTTGGACTGCTTGTCACCCTCGGCCTTCTCGACGGCGCTGCGGCGTTCACCCTGCGCTTCGAGGATCATGGCGCGGCGGCGACGCTCCGCGGACGTCTGTTGCTCCATCGCCTGCTGGACGTCCTTCGAGGGGTTGACCTCGCGGACCTCGACGCTCTCGACGCGGATCCCCCACTCGTCGGTGGGTTCGTCGAGTTCCATGCGGATCTTCGAGTTGATCTGCTGGCGTTTGTTGAGCGTGTCGTCGAGTTCCATGTCGCCCAGGACGGCACGCAGCGTCGTCTGTGCGAGGTTCGAGACGGCGCGCTTGTAGTTCTCGACCTCGAGGAACGCCTTCTTGGCGTCCATCACTTTGATGTAGACGACGGCGTCGGCCGTCACCGGGGAGTTGTCGCGCGTGATCGCTTCCTGGCGGGGAACGTCCAGGGTCTGGGTCCGCATGTCGAAGCGGTGCGTGTTGCTGACGAACGGCGGGACGATGTTGATACCCGGTTCGAGCAGTTTCCGGTACTCGCCGAACACCGTCAACGCGCGCTTCTCGGTCGCGTCGACGATCTCGACCATGCTGTACACGGTCACGACGGCAAGTACCAGGAACAGCAACGCCACGACCGTCAACGTCGGTGTCACCTGGAGGATGGTGTGATACCACATAACCTTCCCTTGGGGCACTGATGTAAAAAGCGTTCCCGTGTGTGCGGTCGTGGTCAGCCCGTCGGCTCGGTCTCGGTGTCCGTGTTCGTGTCGTCCCCCGCCGCGTCCGTCGCCGTGTCGTCCACCGTGCCGGTATCGCCGTCGGCGTCGGCCGCGTCCTGGCCGTTCCCGTCCGGCGCGGTTCGCTCGGCGGGGTCCGACCGCTCACGGGCGAGTTCCCGGTCGATGTCGTCGCGGTGGTCGGCTTCCAGCGACTGGACGGTGACGACGTTGCCGCCGCCGGGGTCGACGACGATCACCTCCTCGCCCTCCGCGATCTCCCCGTCAAGGCTCCGGGCCTGGTAGTAGGGGTTGAAGCCGGCGTCCTGCAGTTTCACCTCGCCGCCGGTCTCGGTGACGCGCGCGGTGACGCGGCCGACCTTGCCCGACAGCGAGTCCGAGTCGCTGGTCCGGCCGGCCTCCTTCCCGCCGTAGAAGTCGAACTCCCGGTAGACGAAAAGCGTCACCGCGCCGACGCCGAACACCAGCCCCGCGAGCACGAGCGGCGTCGCGAGGCTCCCCAGCGCGAGCCCGAGCAACCCCGCGACGAGCAGGGCAACGCCGAGAACGATGAAGTGAGCGCCCGGGGCGAACGCCTCGAGGATGACGAGGGCGAACCCGGCGACCGTCAGGAGCAGCGGGAGGCTGCCCCCGTCGCCGAGGAGCTGCAGTAGCGTGAGAGCCATGTGGGGTGGTATGGCTCGTGACTGATTAACATTTTTGCAGGCGGCGCGGGCGCCGTCGACATGCGGCGTCGCCGGTCAGGGGGCGAACACCATCACCACGCGGGCGATGACCCCGAGCGTGACGAGCGCGCCCAACAGCACGAAGGCGGCGTTTTCCAGCGACACCGCCTCCGGTTCGATCGGGTCGCGGTCGTCGACGACGCCGTCCTCGCTGACCTCGTCCACCCCGAACCGCCACTCGTCATCGTCGGGGGCCGCATTCATCCGGTCCTCGCCGTCCGGCGCTCGTTCGCCGGGCTCGGGCGACCCGTCCCCGTCGTCGCGCTCCGAAGCGCGGTCGTCGACCATAGGGGTAGTCGGTCACGGGAACGCAAAAATCCGCCGGTCGGGTCGGCGGCCGTCTCAGCGCGGCCGGTCGGCCTGGGCCGCCTCGACGTCGCCCTCGTAGACGACGCCGCGCTCGGCGTCCAGCGTCACGAGCGTCCCGTCGTCGACCGACAGCGACGCGGCGCTTATCATCGGGATGCCGAGTTCCCGGGCCACCATCGCCGGGTAGCCGGTCATCCCGGGCGCGGCGTCGACGATGCCGCCGAGCTTCGCGGCGTCGCCGTCGAACTCGCCGTCGAAGCCCTCGCCGAGCGAGAGGATCGCGCCCTCGGGCACCTCGGAGAGGTCGCCGTCAGCGGAGTGGGCGACCGGCCCGGCGACGCGCCCGCCGACGACGCTCCGGCCCGTCACGAGCGTCTCGGCCGCGACGTGGACCTTCAGCATGTTGGTCGTGCTCGCGCCCTCCAGTTCGGTCATCATCCCCGAGAGGACGACGACGGTGTCCCCGCTCTCGGCGACGCCCGCCGACAGCGCCGAGCCGACGGCGTTCTCGATGACGGCGTCCGCGCCCTCGTCGACGAGGGGCGCGTACTGTGGGTTGACGCCCCACGACAGCGCGAGTTGCCGGCGGACGCGGTCGTTCGGCGTCGACGCGACGACCGGGACGCCCGGGCGGAACTTCGCGGTCTTGAGCGCGGTGTAGCCGGACTCGCTGGCCGCGACGATGGCGCTCGCGCCGATGTCACGCGCGAGGTAGCGCGCCGACCGCGCCAGCGCGTCGGTGCGGGCGTCGGCGGCGGTCGGGACGCGTTGCTCGCGCACCTCGGCGTACTCCTCGCTTCGCTCGACCTGCCGGACGATGCGGTCCATCGCCTCGACGACGCGGACGGGGTGGTCGCCGATCGCCGTCTCGCCGGAGAGCATCACGCCGTCGGTGCCGTCGAGGACGGCGTTGGCGACGTCGGAGGCCTCCGCGCGGGTCGGCCGCCGCTCGTGGACCATCGAGTCAAGCATCTCGGTCGCCGTGATCACCGGGACGCCCGCGTTCCGGCAGGTCCGGATGATGCGCTTCTGGATCATCGGCACGTCCTCCATCGGGCACTCCACGCCGAGGTCGCCCCGGGCGACCATGACGCCGTAGGCCGCGTCGACGATCTCCTCCAAGTTCTCGACCGCGCCGGCCCGCTCTATCTTCGCGATGATCGGGATGTCGGCGTTCAGTTCCTCCAGGACCTCGCTCACCTCGTACACGTCCTCGGCGTCGCGGACGAACGAGGCGGCGACGAAGTCGGCGTTCTTCTCGGCCGCCAGTTCGAGGTCCTTCCGGTCGTTTTCGGTGACGACATCGAGGTCCAGGTCGACGCCGGGGATGTTGACGCCCTTCCGGCCGGGGAGTTCGCCGCCGTCGTCGACGCGCGCGATGACGGCGTCGCCCTCCGTCCGCAGCACGGTCGTCTGGATCCGCCCGTCGTCGAGCAGGATACGGTCGCCCTCGCCGACGCCCTGGATGGGCAGGGAGAGGCCGACCTCCTCGGGGGTCGCGTGGTCCCCCTCGACGAAGCGCACCTCGGTGTCCTCGGCGAGGTGGATCGCGTCGTCGAGCGGCGCGGTGCGGATCTCCGGGCCCTGCAGGTCGACCATCGCGGCGAGGGGGTCCGCGGTCGCGTCGTCGACCTGCCGGATGCGGTCGATGACCGACGCGCGGTCCTCCCGCGAGCCGTGGCTCGCGTTCAGGCGCGCGACGGACATCCCCGCGTCGGCCAGTTCACGGATCGTAGACCGGGTCTCGGAGGCCGGGCCGAGGGTACAGACGATCTTCGCGTTTCGCATGCGTTTCGGTACGCCTGTCCGCGCCAAAAAGCACGGTGTTCCGCCCGCGCCGTCGGGCGAACCGTTTTGCCGGTCGCCGTTGCAGGGCGGACATGCCGCAGTTCGCCGTCCTCGTCACCGTCGACGACGCGGAGTTCCAGAACGTCCAGGACCTCGCGACGCTGTGGGGGGAGATCCGGACCGAGATAGGGGAGCGCGACGTCGAACTCGCTGAGTCGTACGCGGCGCTCGGCGAGTACGACTTCCTCGTCACGATAGACGCGGCGGACCGCGACGCCGCCTACCGGACGGCGCTCGCGATCGGCCGCCACGGCCTCCGGACCGAGACGATCCCCATCGAGGAAACGGAGAAGTTCGCCGACCTGGTCGACGACATCTGAGCGCTCGTCGGGGCCGGCGGCGGTCGCGTTCCCCGACCTACCGGATCGTCGTGCCCGGTTCGGCGTCCTCGTGGGTCGTGAGCAGGTCGGCTTGGTCGCCGGCGGCAAGCACCATGCCGTTGCTCTCGACCCCGAACAGCTCCGCCTTCTCCAGGTTGACGAGGACGACCACCTTCGTCCCGGGCAGGGCGTCGACGTCGTGGAGCTGTTTCAGCCCGGCGACGATCTGGCGGGTCTCCGTCCCCACGTCGACCTCCAGACGGACGAGTTCGTCCGCCCCGTCGATACCCTCGGCGCTTTCGATGCGGCCGACGCGCATGTCCAGTTCCTGGAACTCCTCGAAGCCGATGCGCTCGTCGGCCAGCGGTTCGACCTCGGCGTCGTCGTCGCTCATGTCGTCGCCTTCGGCGGCCTCCCCCTCGTCGCTTTCGGTCGCCGCCTCCACGCGAGCTTCGAGCTTCTCGTTCAGTTCGTCGACCCGCTCGTCCTCGATGGACTCGAACAGCTCCGCGGGCTCCGCGAACTCGTCGGCCGGCGGTTCGAGCGCGGCCTCGACGGTGGCCTCGCCGACGTCGCCGTCCTCGCCGAGCTGGTCCCAGAGCGCCTCAGCCTTGCTGGGCGTGAACGGCTGCATGAGGAGGCCGACGGCCTTGGCGACCTGGACGCAGTCGCGGATCACCTGGGCCGCCTCGTCGGGCGCGTCGTCGACGAGCTTCCAGGGCTCGTTGCGCTGGATGTACTCGTTGCCAAAGCGCGCCAGGTCGACGGCGGCCTCGCTCGCCTCCCGCGGCGAGTAGTCGTTGACGGCCGCGCCGAACTCGTCGACGGCGTCCTCGATGCGGTCGCGGACCTCCCCGGAGAGGTCGGCGTCGGGCGTGCCGCCGTAGTTCCGGTGGGCAAACAGCATGCTCCGGTACCAGAAGTTGCCGACGGTGCCGACGAGTTCGCCGTTGACCCGGTCCCGGAACTTCTCCCAAGAGAAGTCGACGTCCTGCTGGAACCCGCCGTTCGTGGCGAGGTAGTACCGCAGGAGGTCCTCGTGGAACCCCTCGTCGAGATACTCACGGGCCCACACCGCGCGGTTCCGGGAGGTGGAGAAGCCGTCGCCGTTCAGCGTCATGAAGCCGCTCGCCATGACCGCGCGGGGCTCCTGGTACTCGGCGACGCGGAGCATCGCCGGCCAGAAGATGGTGTGGTGCTGGATGATGTCGCGGCCGATCACGTGGACGATCTCGCCCGACTCCTGCCAGACCTCCTCCCAGTCGTACTCGTCGGCCCCGACGCGGTCACTGTACTGCTTGGTCGAGGCGACGTACTCGATGGGCGCGTCGACCCAGACGTACAGGACGAGGTCGTCGTCGCCCGGGTAGTCGATCCCCCAGTCCAGGTCGCGGGTGATACACCAGTCCTGGAGGCCGTCCTCGATCCACTGGCGGGGCTGGTTGCGGGCGTTGTCCGTGCCCTCCAGCCGGTCGAGGAACCCGGAGAGGTAGTCGGACAGCTCCGAGACGCGGAAGAACTTGTGGGTCCGGTCCCGGTACTCCGCCGGGTTGCCGGTGATCGTGCTCGTCGGGTCCTCTATCTCGCCCGGTTCGAGGTGGCGGCCACAGCCCTCGTCGCACTCGTCGCCGCGGGCCGTCGCGCCGCAGTACGGGCAGGTCCCCTCGACGTACCGGTCCGGGAGGGGCTGGTCCTCCTCGGGGTCCCAGGCGACCTTGATCTCCTTCTCGTACACGTACCCTTCCTCGTCGAGCTTCTCGACGATGTCGAGGGTCAACTCGGTGTTCGTCTCGTCGTGGGTGTGGCCGTAGTTGTCGAAGTCGATGGCGAACTTGGGGAACGTCTCGGCGTACTGCTCGTGCCAGTCGAGCGCGAACGACTCGGGGTCGACGCCCTCCTGCTCGGCGTTGACGACGATCGGCGTGCCGTGCATGTCCGAGCCGCTGACGAGCGCGGTCTCCTGGCCGAGCTTTTCGAGGGAGCGCGCGAACGCGTCGCCCCCGACGTACGTCCGCAGGTGACCGATGTGCAGGTCGCCGTTGGCGTACGGCAGCCCGCAGGTCACCACCGCGGGGTCGTCCGTTGGGAACTGCTCGTGACTCATACTATGCCCTCTCTCCGGTGCGGGTGTAAAACCCGCCGATCTCGGTCGTGTGCATGGGTATCGGTGACGGCGTCGCTACGCGGGCGGTGCGGTCGCGGTCGCGGGTTTGCGCGCCGCGCGGCGGCCGCATGACCGGCCCGAGCGCGGCGGTCCACCCGGCGTCCCCGCTACGGAGGCATGGAACGAGGCCGACGGCGGGCCGTTCGGAACACGCCCGCCGGTTGGCCCAGCGGCGGAATAAGCGCTTTGGAGCGCGGGGGCAGGACGGACGGCGTCCGCCCGTCTGGACCGCCGGTCACAGCCCGAGGACGGAGGTGCCGACGCCGATACCGCCCATCGTGACGAGCAGGCGGCCGACGCTCCCGGCGAACGTGGCCAGCGCGAAGCGGTAGTAGTCGCGTTCGAGCACGGCGAAGGCGTAGATCGAGATGGTGTCGGGGAAGCCGGGGACACAGAGCGCCAGCGCCAGCCCCGCGTAGCCGTACTCGCGGGCGAGTTCGACCGTCCGCTTCTCCGACCACGACACCACGTCGAACCGGGAGTTCCGGAGGAACCGGATCACCGGCCCGGACTGCTTGGCCTCCTGCCCGAGGTGGAAGGCGAGGACGCTCCCCGCGGCCTTGCCGACGCCGCTGATGAAGATGAGCAGCCCGAACTCGACGGCGTCGGGCACCATGAGCCCCATCCCCGCGTAGCCGGGGATGAGCACGATCTCGCTGGGCAGCGGGAGCACGAACGCGATGAGAAACGAGTAGACGAGGATCAGAACCAGCCCGCTCACGCCGGTCGCGGTCTCGACGGCGGCCCTGAACGCGCTGAAGTCCGGGCCGAACAGTTCGGAGGCGATGCCGGCCGCGGGGACCGCGGTCGCGCCGGCGGGGGACGCCGTGGGGACCAGTCCAGTCACGGTCGACCCCTCGTACGTAGCACCCTAAGTGTTGACGTTTCGTCGCCGCCGAACCGCGTCGACATCCGCGACGAACGACTCCAGGGCCTCCCGGGTGACGTGGGGCATGCAGACGACGCGGAGTTCGCCGCTCCCGGTCCGGGATATCCGCCACCCCTCATCGCGGAGGGCGGCGAACTCCGGTTCGGGCACGTCCGCGGCGACGAGGGGCAGCGTCGGGTCGACCACGTCGTACCCCCGGTCGGCGAGCGCGTCGGCCAGCCACTCCGCGTCGGCCATCGCCCGCTCGTACCCCTCGCGGTAGCCGTCGGGCCACAGTTCGTCCATCGCGGCCGCCGCGCTGGCGACGCCCGCGCCGCTACGGGTCCCCGTCAGGGTGGCCTGCCCGGTCGACTCCAGGTACGGCGTATCGACGGCAAGCGCGTCGAGCAGCGATTCGTCGCGGGCGAGGAAACCGCCCGCGGGGATCGCCGCCCGCCCGACCTTGTGGGGGTCTATCGTCATCGTGTCGACGGGCGCGTCCGCGAAGCTCCACGCGCGGTCGGTAAACGGGAGGAAGAAGCCGCCCCACGCCGCGTCGACGTGGAACAGGGCGTCGTGGTCCCGGGCGACGGCCCCGAGTTCCGGGACCGGGTCGACCCGGCCGTACTCGGTCGTGCCGGCGACGCCGACGACCAGCGCCGTGTCGCCGTCGGCCAGTTCGCGGACCGCGTCGACGTCGGCCCGGTAGTCGTCGCCGAGCGGCGCGAGTCGGAGTTCGACGTCGAGCACGCCCGCGGCCTTCCGGAACGAGAAGTGGACGCTCTCGGGGGCGACGACGTTCGGGTCGTCGGTGGCGGCGAGGTTCCGGGCCGCCCGCACGGCCTGGATGTTCGCCTCGGTGCCGCCGCTGGCGACGTAGCCGGCGGGGTCGTCCAGCCCGGCGATCACCCCGAGGTCGTCGACGACGCGCTCCTCCAGACGGGCGACCGTCTCGTACGTCCCGGGGTCGCCGGGGTTCGTCGCCAGGAAGCGCTCGGCGGCCTCACGGGCGGCCGGATGCGGCTCGGTACACATCGAGGAGAGCACCCGGCCGAAGTCCTGCGGCTCGGCTCGCATGCCGTAGCGTATCACCGACGCCGGTTTATCGGTTGCCCTTTCGGTCGGGGCAGGTGTTGCACCACGCCGCCGGCGACCGGTCGCGCCAGCCACCCGCCGCGGGGACACCGCGTGCCCCGTCGCCGCGGTCGGTTACCGCACCGACTCCAGCATCAGCTTCTGCTCGACGCGCTTGACCTCGTGTTGCACGTCCCGTACGGCGTCGATGTTCGCGGAGATGGAGCTGACGCCCTCGTCGACGAGGAATCGGACCATCTCCGGCTTCGAGCCGGCCTGCCCGCAGATGCTCGTGTCGACGTCGTGTTCGCGGCACGTCTCGATGGTCTTGCCGATGAGTTCGAGCACGGCGGGGTGGAGTTCGTCGAACCGGTCGGCGACGTTGCCGTTGTTGCGGTCGACCGCCAGCGTGTACTGGGTGAGGTCGTTCGTGCCGAAGCTGGCGAAGTCGATGCCGGCCTCGGCCATCCGATCGACGCCGAGCGCGGAGGCGGGCGTCTCGATCATCACGCCCCACCGCCGCTTGTCGGGGTCGATCCCGGCCTCCTCCATCAGGCGCTTCGTGCGGAGCACGTCCTCGGCGTCGTTGACGAGGGGGAACATGATCTCGATGTTGTCGTACCCCATCTCGTACAGCCGCCGGAACGCCGCCAGTTCGTGCGCGAACACGTCCGGCGTGTCGAGGCTGCGGCGGATGCCCCGGTAGCCGAGCATCGGGTTGTGCTCCTCCGGTTCGTCCTCGCCGCCCTCCAGTTCGCGGAACTCGTCGGTCGGGGCGTCAAGCGTCCGCACGCGGACGGGCCGCGGGTAGAACTCGTCGGCGACCGTCTGCACGCCGTCGACGATCTCGTCGACGTAGGCGCGCTCGCCGTTGTCGGCGACGTACTTCTTCGGGGTCTTCCCGAGCGAGAGGATCATGTGCTCGATCCGGAGCAGCCCGACGCCGTCGGCCCCGGTCGCCGCGGCGCGCTCGGCGGCCTCCGGGATGGAGACGTTCACCTTGACCTCCGTCGCGGTCATGGGCTTGACGGGGGTCTCCGGGCGGGCGTCCTCGATCGGCTCGCGCTCGGGCTCGGACGTGTCGCGGCCCTCGCGGACCGCCCCCTTGTCGCCGTCGAGGGTCACCTGCTGGCCGTCCGACAGCACCGTCGTCGCGTTGCCGGCGCCGACGACCGCCGGCACGCCGAGTTCCCGGGAGACGATGGCGGCGTGGCTCGTCATCCCGCCCTCGTCGGTGACGATGCCGTCGGCCCGCTTCATCGCCGGCACCATGTCCGGCGTCGTCATCTCGGTGACGATGATGTCGCCCTCGCCGACCTTGTCCAGTTCGTCCAGCTTGCCGACGATCCGGACCGCGCCGGTGGCCGTGCCGGGACTGGACCCGAGCCCCTGGACGAGGACGCCGCCGGCGTCCGCCCCATCGTCGTCGCTCTTGCCCTCGACGACGCCGCTCCCGTCGGTCGCCTGCGCCTCGGAGGCGGACCCGACGGGATCGTCCATCCGGGAGCCGTCGGTCTCGCCGATCTCGCCGTCGTCGATGGTGGTGATCGGCCGGGACTGGAGCATGTACACCTCGCCGTCGTAGATTGCCCACTCCACGTCCTGCGGGGTGCCGTAGTGGCCCTCGACGCGCTCGCCGATCTCCCGGAGGCGGTCGAGTTCCTCGTCCGAGAGCACCCGCTGCTCGCGGCGGTCGTCGGGCACCGCGCGCTCGACGGTCTCGCCCGTCTCGTCGTCGCGGACGTGCATCACCTTCTTCTCGGCGACGGTGACCTCCTCGACGGCCTCGCTCTCCCTGTCGACGACGTAGTTGTCGGGCGACACGGAACCGGAGACGACCGCCTCGCCGAGCCCCCACGCGGACTCGATTATCATGCGCGGGTCGCCGGTCGAGGGGTGGCTGGTGAACATGACGCCGCTCTTCTCGGCGTCGACCATCCGCTGGACGACCACGGCAATGTTCACCGCGGAGTGGTCGAAGCCCTGCTTCTGCCGGTAGTAGATCGCACGCTGGGTGAAAAGCGACGCCCAGCACTCGCGGATGCGCTCCAGCAGCGCCTCGCCGGTGACGTTGAGGAACGTCTCCTGCTGGCCGGCGAAACTCGCGTCCGGGAGGTCCTCGGCGGTCGCCGAGGAGCGGACGGCGACGAACGCCTCGCCGTCACCGAGCCCGTCGTAGGCCTGGAGAACCTCCGACCGGAGGGAGTCGGGGAACGCGGCGTTCAGGATCAGTTCCTGTGCGCGGTCGGCCGCCGCCGAGAGCGCGGCCGAGTCCTCCACGTCCACGTCGACCGCCTCGAACAGTTCCTCGTCGATCCCGGCCTCCTCGATGAACGTCCGATAAGTGCCCGCAGTGACCACGAACCCCGGCGGGACGGGGAGCCCCGCGCCCGTCAGTTCGCCGAGCGACGCGCCCTTGCCGCCGACGGTGTCGACGTCGCCCGCCCCGATCGCCTCCAGAGACAGTACTGGCATGCTGTACCCGGAGAGTCCACGACTGTGCCAAAGTACTTTGCGAACGTGGGTGAAAAATTCCAACTCGGATCCGAGTACAAGACGGGGTCGAGGCCGCCCGCGACGCCGTCGCCAAAGATGCTTTAACTGATGAATACTGTCACAGGGAGTATGGAAGCGAAACGAGCGGTTCGGTGGGCCGCGTACTACCGGGGCATCGCGACGCTGTCGTTCATCGTCGGCATGGGAATCACCGCGTACGGGTTCTCCGCGGGGCTCGGCGAGACGATAGACATCCTCATCAACAACTACCCCGCACAGCAACAGGAGGCCGAGGCGGCGGCGAACGTCCCGCTCGCGGCCGGGTCGGTCGTCGTCGGCGTGCTCGTCTGGCAGGTCGGGAAGTCGATCGGGTTCTACTGGACGCTGGCGTCGGCCGTCGACGACGCGACCGAGACGGACGGTGCGCCCGCTGCCGCGCCGGCACGGGAGCCGACCGACCCCGATCCGCGGCCGGCCGCGACCGCCGGCGCATCGCGGGCGACGGGGCGGGACACGGCCGGGCCGGCCGACGAGTCCGCCGCTCCGACCGACGACCCGACGACCACCGGGACGGCCGCGGGCCGGCGTGACGAACCGGGCCGCCCCGGCACCGGGCGAGACACGACCGCGGAGGCCGGCGGCGACGAGAGCGAGTCGACGCCCGACGCGGGGACGCGCACCGGCACCCCGACCGCGGGCGACGAGGGGGCGGCCCGCACCGGGACGGCCCCCTCCGAGGAGGCGGACGACCAGCGGGCGAGCGCGGACGCGGAGTCCGACGATTCGGCTGCGGCCGCATCGCGGTCCGACGAATCGACGGCGGCCGCGTCGGTCCCCGACGACGACACGGGCGCGGACGACGCCGGGGCAGAGGACACGCCCGACGGCGTCGCCTGTCCAGACTGCGGCTACCCGAACAAGGAGGACGTCTCCTTCTGCATGAACTGCGGAGCCGAACTGTAGCGTCGCCGGCTCCCCCGGCGGGCGCTACGCCTCCAGTATCTCGTCCTCGTCGGCCGGCGGTATCGACAGCGTCCCGTCCAGCGCCGTGGCCGCCTCGCCGCCGACGCACACCTCGTCGTCGACGCGCACCCGGACGTGTCCGGGGCGGTCGACGAAGTGACCCTGTTCGAACAGCATCTCCTCGGGGAGGTCGCCGTCGAACGCGGCCACCTCGCGGAGGTACGCGCCGGCCGCGCCGCTGGCCGTGCCGGTGACCGGGTCCTCGGGGACGCCCGCCCCGGGCGCGAACATCCGGGCGTGCAGCGTCGCGTCGGCCGACAGCGCGTCGAACGTGAACATGTAGACCCCCGTCGCGTCGTACTCGTCACAGACCGCCTCGACCGCGGCCATGTCCGGGTCGGCGTCGCCGACGTGCTGGAGGAAGTTCACCGGGACCACGAGGAACGGCAGTCCGGTCGAGGCGACGGCGGTCGGCAGGTCCGCGCCCACGTCCTGCAGCGCGCCGACGGGCACGCCCAGCGCGTCCGCGAGCCGGTCGTAGGCGACGTCGACCGGCCGGACGGTCGGGGCGTCCTGGGTCATCCAGACGGTTCCCTCGTCGGTCACCTCGATGTCGAGCACGCCGACCGCCGTCTCCAGCGTGTGCGTGCCGGCGTCGATCACGCCGTCGGCGCGGAGGTGAGCGTGGGACGCGACCGTCGCGTGCCCGCAGAGGTCGACCTCCTGGGTCGGCGTGAAGTACCTGACCGCGCGGTCGGCGTCGTCGCTCGGGAGGAGAAACGCCGTCTCGCTCACCGCGAGTTCGCGGGCGACCGCGAGCATCTGCGCCTCGGTCAGCCCCGCGGCGTCGGGGACGACCCCGGCCGCGTTGCCCGTCAGCGGCTCGTCGGTGAACGCGTCGACCTGCAGCGCACGAACGGTGTCCATGCCCGTCCAGTCGCCCGCCCGCGGCATGAATCTGGCGCGCGTTCGAGGGGTCTTCCCACGCGGCCGGCGACGGCGGGGACCGCGGGGAGATGAAACGGTTAAGTGCCGACGCGCGCGACACGTCCCCATGAGCGACCTGCCGGAGGACTTCGACTGTACGATCACCAACTGGGAGTACATCTACGGGCTCTGTCGCGACGTGAGCAGGGAGGTCCGCGAGGACGAGTTCGAGCCGGACGTGATCGTGGCGCTGGCCCGCGGCGGGTGGTTCGCGGGACGTTGCATCTGTGACTTCCTCGGGCTGGACGACCTGACCAGCCTGAAGATGGAACACTACGTCGGCACCGCCCAGAAGGCCGACGAGCCGCAGGTCCGCTACCCGATGCCCGAGGGGAGCGTCGAGGGCAAGGACGTGCTCATCATCGACGACATCGCCGACACCGGCGGGTCGATCAAGCGCGCCTACGAGTACGTCAACGAGCGCGACCCCGGCCAGGTCCGCACGGCGACGCTCCAGTTGCTCCAGACCAGCGAGTTCGAACCGGACCACGTCGGCGAGCGCCTGGAGCAGTGGACGTGGGTCGTCTACCCGTGGAACTTCATCGAGGACATGATAGACCTGACCGCCGGCGTCATGGAGAAGGCCGACGCCGAGCGGTTCGACCGCGAGGACGTGCGCCACTACCTCGCGGAGTACCACGACGTCCAGCGTATCGAGATGGAGATCGCCCAGCCCGACCGCCTCGACGAGGTGCTGTCCGAGATGGAGCGCCGCGGCGTGATAGCGGGCGAGGACGGCGCGTGGACGCTCACGGACGACTGACGTCGCCGGCCAGTAGGCGCCCCGCGGCCCGGCAGTGATCCCCTTTTAAGACCGCACGGCCCGCAGTCGCCCCCATGATAGGCTTCATGGGCGGTTCCGGCATCTACGACGCGCTCCCGCTGGAGAACGTGCGCGAGGAGGACGTGACGACGCCATTCGGCGACCCGAGCGCCCCGGTCACGGTCGGCGAACTCGCCGGCGAGGAGGTCGCGTTCCTGCCCCGGCACGGCCGGAACCACCAGTTCTCGCCGACGGAGGTGCCGTACCGCGCCAACATCCACGCGCTGAAGCAGGTCGGCGTCGAGCGCGTGCTGTCGAGCAACGCGGTCGGCAGCCTGCGCGAGGACCTGCCGCCACAGACCTTGGTCGTCCCGGACCAGACGTTCGACCGCACGAAGCACCGCGAACCGACGTTCTTCGGCGACGGCCTGGTGTCACACATGGAGTTCGCGGAGCCGTACTGCCCGCACATGGCCGACCACCTCGTCGAGTCGGGCGAGGCGGCCGACGCCGACGTCGAGCAGGGCGGGACGTACGTCTGCATCGAGGGCCCGCAGTACTCCACGAAGGCCGAGAGCGAGTTCTACAAGGCCCAGGGGTGGGACGTCATCGGGATGACGACGATCCCCGAGGCGAAACTCGCCCGCGAGGCCGAACTGTGCTACGCGACGATCACGGGCGTCACCGACTGGGGCGTCTGGAAGGGCGAGACCGACGACCGCCTCGCGGAGGTGCTGGAGAACGCCGCGGCCAACGAGGAGGCGATCAAGGCCATCGTGGAGCACGCCGTCCGAACGCTCCCCGACGAGCGCGACTGCGACTGCGGGTCGGCGCTCGAGGGCACGCTCAACACGCCCGCCGAGGCGGTCCCCGACGAGACGCGCGAGCGGCTCGACCTGCTCGTCGACGGCTACCTGTAGACGCCTCGCGAAACGGACGCTTACGCGATGAGAAGGTTCATAGTGACCGTCGCCAACCCTCGGAAAGAGACGCTTACTATGTCCGGCTCCGAACTGTTAGCGTTCGTCCGCGCCGACCCCGGCCGCGCGTTCACGTACTCCGTCCTCCCGGTGCTCGTCGCCGTCGCACAGCTCGCGAACAGCCTCGTCCACGGCGTCCCCGCGCTGTACCCGGGGCTGTTCGCCCTCGCGCTCGTCGCGTTCGCCGCCGTCGCCACGCAGTATCACCTGGCGGCGCACCGCGTCGACGAGGCGTGGTCGCCGACGAGCGACCAGCCCGCGGACTGAGCCACCGGGGCGCGGATCGGCGGGCGAGTCGGGTCGTCAGGTCGTCCGCGCGGTCGTCCGGCGGTCGCTCGCCTGCCGCCCCTTGTAGGCGTTGTACGCACCGATCGCCGCCACGACCAGCCCGCTGATCGCCGTGCTCGACAGCAACTCGAAAGTCGTGTCGAAGGCGACGAACGGCGCGACGACGAGCCAGAGGCCAAGCAGGGCGACGAGGCCGGCCGCGGCCTCGCTCACGTTCAGCCCCTTCGACATCCGGTAGTAGTTGTAGCCCGCGACGAGGAATATCGCCGCGCCCACGATCACGTTGTTCCAGCCGAGCGCGTCGAGCGTGTCCCCGGATACGTCCCCGTAGATGAACGGGGCGATAACGACCCAGAGCCCGATGAGCGACGCGAGTCCGGCCAGCAGTTTCGACCCGCTCAGGTCGGTCGTTCGGGCGTCGCCGGGGCGGTCCTCGGCCGTTCGCGTGTCTGTCGTTCCGGCGGTCTCGCCGGTCGTGTCTCTGTTCGGTGAGTCTGCCATAGTGTTTCCCCGCTCGCAACGACGCCGCTGACCGGGTAAAAGGAGTCGACCGTTTCTCGCGTTCGCGCGGGTTGTCGCCGGCTAACGGTGACTTACCGATCCCCCCGGGTGTCCGGGTCCCCGCGGACGTACTGGAGCGCGGAGACGTACTCCTCCGGGTCGACCGCCCCGTCGGCCTCCGCGAGACGTTCACGAACTTTCGTTGGCGTCATGGCGTGTCGTACGCCACCGACCGCTATATGTGTTGTGGTACCAAGTAACAATATCGACGCGGAACTGCTTCCGGCGCTCAGAGCTCGATCCGCTCGACCAGTTGGTCGCCCTCGTCCTTGGTGTTTACCGCGACGATCCGGACGTCGTCCTCCAGTCCGGACCCCCGGAGCTTCGCCTTCAGGAGGTTGTCGACCTGGTAGACGCCCGCCGCGTTGGTCATCTCGATCTCGACGAGCACCGGACGCTCGTCGCCGCGCTGGAGCGAGACGCTGCGGATCGCCCGGCTGGAGAGGGTGTTGATGCCGCGGCCGCCCATCTCGTAGGGCATCCGCGACCGGCCCCGCTCCATGTCCAGCGCGTCGGCGACGCGGATGACGCCCGCCTCGGTGGTGAGCGGGTCCTCCGAGGTGTGGTGACAGAGGATGGCATGGAGCACCTCGCCTTTCATCCGGACGGCGTCCGCGGCGTCGTAGAACTCCGGGAGGATGCGGTCGAGGATGTCCGCCGCGAGCGGGATGGAGTAGTACGCGTGGCGGTCGCGGTGGACGACGTGGCCGATGTCGTGCAGCGTGGCGGCGAGCGCGACGATGACCGACTCGTCGCGCTCCTCCAGCCCCTGGTCGGCCGCGCCGTTGAACGCGACGCCCGCCTCCTTCAGCAGGTCGTAGAGGCAGAGCGCGCGGTTGCGGACGATGCTGATGTGTTTCGCCCCGTGGTCGTTGTACCCCTTCCGCTTGACGGGGTTGACGTTCTGTGCGTCGAGGTACACCTGCACCTCGGGGTCGTCGTCGAGGAACGACAGAACCGCGTTGAGCCTGTCGTCGGGGAAGGCGTGGTCGGCCTCGGGGGCGTACGTGCGACCGTTTCCGTCGCTCGCTGAGTCGGCCATACGGTCGCCGTTCGTCGAGCGGCGGCAAAAGGGCACCGGCAACGCGGGCCGGCCCGCGGCGTCCCGCGCTCAGGCCGCGTCCTCGGCCGCGGCCGCGACCTCGGCGTAATCCGGCTCGACGCCGGGGTCGTCGCTGACCCACTTGTAGGCGACCGCGCCGTCGGTGTTGACCACGAACACGGCGCGCTTGGCGACGCCGCGGACGCCGAGGTCGGCGAAGTCCATGCGCACGTCGTAGGCGTCGATGATCTCCTTGTCGATGTCGCTGACGAGCCCGAAGTTCAGGCCGTTCTGCTCGCGGAACTCGTTGAGCGCGAACGGGGAGTCGACGCTGACGCCGTACACGTCCGCGCCGACCGTCTCGAACTCGGAAAGCTGGTCGCGGAACGTGCACATCTCGTCGGTGCAGACGCTGGTGAACGCGCCGGGGAAGAAAGCGAGCACGACGGGGCCGTCGTCGAGCGCCGCCGAGAGGGTGAACTCGTCGACGTCGCCGTTCGCGAGCGGTGCGGTGAAGTCGGGTGCGTCGTCGCCGGTTTCGACCATAGCGTCCGACCGTTCCGACACCACGTGGAAGTGAATTTCGCTTTTCCGACCGACACGTCTCCTATTTCGGACCTATCAGTCCGCTCGACGGGCTTCCCGAGCAAAAAGACTATAATTGCCAGCGGGTAAGCACCGGGTAGAGATGGCACTTGTAACCGCACCGGCGTTCGTCGGGGGGCTGCCCGGCGGGCCCGAACTCGTCGTTATCCTCCTGATCGCCGTGCTGCTGTTCGGGGCGAACAAGATCCCGAAGCTGGCGCGGTCGACCGGCGAGGCGATGGGCGAGTTCCAGAAGGGCCGCGAGGAGGTCGAACAGGAACTCGAGGAGATGCGAGATGGAAGTACGTCCGGGGACTCGACGTCCGACACCGCCGACGACGTCGGCACCGACGACAGCGACTTCGTCGACACCGAACCCGTGACGAGCGAGGACACCGACACCGATACCGAGACCACGCAGTAACGCGACTGGTTTTTCTTCCGGCGGACGTGTGGCCTAGTGGATCAGGGCGGGAGGTTCCTAACCTCCAGAGCGTGGGTTCGAATCCCGCCACGTCCGTTCGTCGCTGCGCTCCTCAGGCCGTGGCGTAGCTCGCGAACGCAAAGCGTTCGCTCACTCCCACCACGTCCGTTGCGCGTTGCGAACGGACGTGAGCGACCGCGAGGCGTGGGATGCGAATCCCGGCCACGCCCACTCACCGGCGAACGTCAGTGAGCCGTGTAAGCGGCGCGGGATTCAGCCGGCCGGGCACGCGCCGGTTCAGCCCGAGCAGACGGCCGTCATTGTGGACCGGAGACATCTTCAATCGTCCCCTATCCGACCCGGTCCGTCCGGGTGAACTCCCGTCCGGCGTTCCGTCTAAATTATCGGATATGATAACTGGTAAAAGGTTTTTTGACTAGTCGCCCAGAGTGAGTATCCAATGGCTATCGACGACGCCGACAAGTCGGATCCGAGTCAACTCGAGGGGGAGGTGGACGAGTCGGCATCCGATCCGGGGGGGTCCGAGGAGGGGGACGGGTCGACGGCCCGCCAGGACGAGGAGGAGCGGCCCGACGAGACGGGCGGCGGCGAGGCCGACGCCGGCCCCCGCGTCGCGGTCGGGGAGTACACGTGGGCCGACTTCATGGAGGAGTACGGGTACGGCCACGAGGTGAGCAGCGTCTACCCGACGAACGCGACGACCGACTCCGGCGGCTCGCTCGGCCTCGACAGCAAGGAGGACGAGCAGGTCGGCCCGCCGACCGGCGACGACTGGGACGGCGTCGAGTTCGAGCCCGAGGAATACCTCGGGTTTCACCCCGACGACCTGGCCGAGCGGATCACCGAGGAGGCCGCCCCGCCGGCCAAGCGGCTCTGGACCGACTTCAAGGAGGACATCCGGTCCACGCCGGTCGTCAAGGACGAGTACTGGTGGGAACACTACAAGTGGGACTTCTACTACGAGGAAGACGGCGACCTCCCGCGGGACGCCGACGGCGAGGTCGTCGAGTTCGACCGCGAGGAGGCGCTTGGCCACGACCCCGAGGAGATAGAGGGGCTGTTGAGCCAGGGCCAGGACTTCGCCGACGAGCTGCACGACCTCGTCGAGGAGCGGACGGTCAACGTCCGGCTCGAACCCGAGGCCGAGGACGACTTCTTCAGCACGCAGGAGGGCCACACGACGGTCGCGAACCGCTACGACCTGGAGAAGGAGGTGCCACAGAAAAAGAAGTCCCACTTCCGCGAGGAGGACCGGTACTGGGTCAACAAGCCCTACTCCTTCGTCATCCTGTTTCACTCCGAGAAGGAAAACGAGAAGAAGTACTACGCGGTCGAGCCGTACCTGACCGAGATCGAGGAGGACCTCCAGGAGTTTCTCACCGGCAAGCTCCGGACCGCGATCAAGTACGCCGACGAGGAGGTCACCGTCGAGGGCGGCGAGGAGGGTCGGAAGGCGGTCATCGAGAAGGAGACCCGCCGGCTGCTCGAACGCTACGACCTGTTCGACGAGCCGGCAAGCGGCGACGGCGGCTCGTTCGTCGACCAGATCAAGGAACTCGTCGGCATGGGCGAAGCGGCCGCCAGCAACGAGACCGAGGGCGGCCTCGACGGCATCGCCGTCCGCCCCGAGCCGGCGATCCTGGCGGACGACCCGGACAGGCTGAACGAGTATCAGGTCGAGAAGCTGCTGTACCTGCTCAAACGGGACTTCATCGGGTACGAGCGGATCGACCCGATCAAACACGACATCAACGTCGAGGACATCTCCTGTAACGGCTACCACTCGCCGGTGTTCGTCTACCACACCGACTACGAGCAGATCATCTCCAACATCTACCACGGCGAAGAGGAACTCGACGACTTCGTCGTCAAGCTCGCCCAGCGGTCCGGGAAGGGTATCAGCAAGCGGCGGCCGCAGGTCGACGCGACGCTGCCGGACGGGTCGCGGTCGCAGCTCACCCTCGGGCGCGAGGTGTCCGACCACGGGACGAACTACACAATCCGCCAGTTCAAGGACGTGCCGTTCACGCCGGTCGACCTCATCAACTGGAACACGTTCTCGCTGGACGAGATGGCGTTCCTCTGGCTCTGCATCGAGAACCACAAGAGCCTGATCTTCGCGGGCGGTACTGCGTCCGGGAAGACGACGAGCCTGAACGCCATCTCGCTTTTCATCCCGTCGAACACGAAGATCGTCTCCATCGAGGACACCCGCGAGGTGGAACTGCCACAGCGCAACTGGATCGCCTCCGTCACCCGCCCGTCCTTCTCCGACGACAGCCAGGGTGACGTCGACGAGTTCGACCTGCTGGAGGCCGCGCTCCGCCAGCGCCCGGACTACATCGTCATGGGCGAGATCCGCGGGGAGGAGGGCCGGACGCTGTTCCAGGTCATGTCAACCGGCCACACCACCTACACCACGTTCCACGCCGACTCCGTGGGCGAGGTGCTCAAGCGGTTCACGACCGACCCGATCAACGTCTCGAAGACGATGTTCACGGCGCTGGACCTGGTCTCCATCCAGACCCAGACGCGGGTGCAGGGCAACAAGGTCCGCCGGAACAAGTCCCTGACCGAGATCAACCACTACGACGCGGAGAACGACGAGATCAACGTCCAGGACGTCTACCAGTGGCAGGCCGAGACCGACGAGTTCCTGAAGATGGGGGACTCGAACACGCTGGACGAGATCCAGTTCGACCGCGGGTGGAGCCGCGACAAACTGGACGACGAACTGTTCAAGCGCCGGGTGATCCTCGCCTATCTCATCAAGAACGGCCTCAACGAGTACACGAAGGTCGCCGCGACGGTCCAGGCGTTCATCAACGACCCGGAGACGATCCTCACGCTGATCGCAAACGAGCAACTGGAGGAGAGCCTGGAGGACCTCCGCGAGATGGAGTCCGTGCTGATCGACGTCGACCCGGAGAAGGAGGCGCTGGTCCCGCGTCCCGACGCCGGCGACGAGATATACAACGAGGCGACCGACATCCTCGAACGCGCCGAGGGGCGCATCTTCGAGGAGTTCCGCGGGAAGGTGCCGAGCGGCCTCGGCAGCGCGCTGTCGGGCGTCAGCGGCGAGGAGGAGCCGACGATCACGGCCGACAGCGCCGACGCGGACGAGTTCGAGTTCGGCGGCGACCTCGGCGACGCCGACGCCGACTTCGGGCTTGGCGACGAGGACGACTTCACCTTCGGCACGGATGCCGACGACGACGAGGCGGTCGGGGACGAGGGGCCGGAGTGGCTCAGCGACGACGGTTTCGCGGACGAGTCGGACGGCGAGACGGCCGACGCCGCCGCGGAGCCGGACGACGCCGAACCGGCGGACGGCGACCGGCCGGCTATCGAAGCGGGGGACCCCGACGACGGGGACGGGTCGAGCGACGACGAACTCCCCGCCCTCGCGGCGGCCGACGAGGAAACCGGCCCCGAGGCGGACGCATCGAGCGCCGAGGCGGACGCGGCGACGCCGCCCGCCGACGCGGACGCGGGCACCGAAGCACCGGTGGCCGACACGGAGGCCGAACCGGCGGACAGCGAACCGGCGGACGACGGGACGGACGCCACGTTCAGCGACCCCACGGACGACGGGACGGGAGTCGACGCGTCGCCCGCCCCGGCGGACGGCGCGCCCGGCGACGGCGATTCGGACGAGGGCGTCGTGTTCAGCGACCCCTCGGACGGCGGGTCGTCGCCCGCTGAGCCGGCGTCCGACGACGCCGGGCCGAGCGACCGCACGGACGCCGCCGAGAAGGCCCCCGACGGAACCGAAACCGGTACCGGCGGCGGAAGCGCCGACGGGCCGGGTGACGGGGTAGCGACCGAACAGCCGGACGACGGGCCAGTGACCGACCAACCGGCCGACGAGACGGCGACCGACCAACCAGATGACGGGTCGGCGACCAGCCAGTCGGACGACGGGGCGACCACGGACGACCCCGATACGCCCGGCGACGAGGGCGGCGACGCGTCGCCGTTCGGAGCCGACGGCGAGTCGATATTCGACGACGAGGACGGCTCCGGGGACGCCGACCACAGCGACGACGGCGGCGACGGCGGGTCGATGTTCGGCGGTGGCAGCGGGGACTCGATCTTCGGCGACGACGATGGTTCCGAGGACGACGGCGATTCGATCTTCGGTGGCGACGGGGACGAAGGTGGGGACTCGATCTTCGGGGACGACGACGGCGGTGGCGGCGGTGACGAGGGACCGGTCTTCGACGAGAGCGACGACGGGGGCGACGGCTCGCTGTTCGAGGACGACGGGGAGTCGATCTTCGGCGAGAGCGACGGGGAGTCGATATTCAGTCCGGACGACGCCGACGAGGACGACGACTCGATCTTCGGCGGCGAAACGGGCGGTGACGAGGAATGAGCCTGGACACGAGGTCGGGCGGGGACGGCGGGTTCGGCACGAGCGACGACCCGCTCGGCGACGCGTTCTACCCGCTGTACACCACGCTGTTCGACGAGAACAGTAACTTCGTCAGCGGGGTCGAGACGAAACTCGCGCAGGCGCGGATGACCGACCCCGTGGAGATGTACCTCTCCCGCGCGCTCGGTATCGGCGTGCTTGCCGGCGGGTTCCTCTGGCTGATCGGTACGCTGCTCGGCTACGTGCTGTTCGCGACGGGCGTCGTCGAGGTCGGACTGCTCCTCGGCGCGCGGATCCCCAACGAGACGCTGCTGACGATCGTCCAGACGCTGAAGATACCGGCGCTCATCGGCGTCACCGGGCTCGTCCTCGGCACGATCGGCTTCGGGATGGGCTTTGGCGCGTTCGTCGCGGTGCCGTACTCCCGGGCGTCGTCCCGCAAGCGCGAGATCAACATGCTGCTGCCCGACGCCGTCTCCTTCATGTACGCGCTGTCGGTCGGCGGCCTGAACCAACTGGAGATCCTGGAGGCGATGGCCGAAGCCGAGGACACGTACGGCGAGGTGGCCTACGAGTTCAAGAACATCGTCCAGGAGACCGAGTACTTCGACACCGACTACCGGACCGCGCTGCGCACGCAGTCGATGGAGACGCCGAGCGACGAACTGAGCCAGTTCCTCACGGACATGCTCTCGATCGTCAGCAGCGGCGGTGACATGCAGTCGTTCCTCGACGAGAAGAAGGACAAGCACATGCGGACGGCGAAGCAGCAACAGGAGATGACCCTGGAGACCCTGGAGCTGTTCGGCGAGATGTACATGACGCTGTCGCTGTTCCCGCTGTTGCTCATCATCATCCTCGTCATCATGGGCATCATGGGGCAGGCGCGGGACCAGATGCTGTACGCGACCGTCTACGGGCTGATCCCTATCACCGGCGTCGGCTTTCTGGTGATGGTGTCGACGGTGAAGCAGGACGAGGTCGGCGACGGCTACCTCGAACCGTCCGGCAGCAGCGAGCGGCTGAAGAACGCCCGGGACGGCGGCCTGCTTGACCTGGGTCTGATCGAGGCCTTCACCGGCGAACACAGCGTGTTCGACCGCATCAAGAACAAGGAGGGGACCCACGAGACGAAGAAGGTGCTCCAGCGGCCGCACATCTTCTTCCGCGACAACCCGCTGTACACGCTCGCACTGACGGTGCCGGCCGCCCTGGTGATCCTCGTGACTGCGGTCGCCTCGGGCTCCGCACCCACGTCGATCGACGGATTGATGAACCAACCGGTGTGGGGGACGTTCATCTACGTGTACATGCCGACGTACGTCGTGTTGACGCCGCTTACCATCTTCCGCGAGTGGAACATCCGCTCGCGGAGCGCGATCACGTCCGACATCTCCGACAACCTCCGGAAGCTATCGAGCGCGAACGACACGGGGTTGACCCTCCTGGAGTCGTTCCAGACGGTCGCGAACACCACGTCCGGGAAACTCGCCCACGAGTTCGAGCAGATCCACGCCAAGGTGAACTACGGAATGAGCCTCCGGGCCGCGCTGGTCGAGTTCAACAACAAGTACCACCTGCCGCGGCTGGCCCGGACGGTCAAGCTGATCAGCAAGTCCCAGGAGGCCTCCAGCCAGATCACCGACGTGCTGTCGACGGCCGCCCAAGCCAGCGAGAACCAGGACGACATCATGCGGGAGCGAAAGTCCCGGACCCGGATGCAGATGGTCATCATCATCATGACGTATCTGACGCTGCTTGCGGTGATGGCAATCCTCAAGACCCAGTTCCTCGACGTGATGGCCGGGCTCGGCGGGCAGGCGAGTTCCGGCGGCGGCGCGGCCGCCGGGGCCGGGGCCGGTGGCGGCGGAGGCGGTGCCGGTGCCGCGAGCCTCAGCGAGGGGGTCGACACCGACCAGCTGTCGCTGCTGTTCTTCCACGCGGTGACCATGCAGGCGATCCTCTCGGGCATGATCAGCGGCTACATGCGCGAGGCGGACCTGATGGGCGGGCTGAAGTTCGTCATCGTCCTCCAGACCATCGCCCTGGCGGTGTGGACGGTGGTAGGATGAGGCTCGGGGGCCGCGGGCAGACCACCCAGGACTTCGCGGTTGGGATCAGCATCTTCCTGCTGACGACCGCGTTCCTGTTCGCGTTCATCCCGACGATATTCACGCCGTTCGACTCCGACACCGGCGGCAGCGACGAGTCCCGGGCCGACCGGATCGCCGCGACGGTCGTGGAGGACTTCTCGGTCGACGGGAAACCGGGGACGCTGGATCCAGTCGCCACCCGGTCGTTCTTCGACGCCGGCGGCGACGGCGACGATCTCCGAGAACAGTACAAACTGCCGACCACCGCACGGGTCAACGTGACGGTGCGCACCCAGAACGGGTCCGTCATCCGTGAGATCGGTAGCACCCGCCTGAAGCGCGGCGACGCGTACGACGACCAGGTCTCCGCGAGCAGCAGCCGCGTGATCAGCTTCGATGACCCCTCGAGCGACGTCTGTACACCGACCTGCCGGCTGGTAGTGAGGGTGTGGTAACATGCACGAAGACGACCGCGGACAGGCGTTCACGCTGGAGGGCTTCATCGGCTCGATGCTGATACTGACGGCCGTGCTGTTCGCGCTCCAGTCGGTCATCATCACCCCGACGACGTCGGGGACGGTGGACCGCGACGTCCAGTCCGGGATAGAGCGCGAGGCCGAGGACGTGCTCGCACAGCAACGGAACAAGGGGACGCTGAAAGAGCAGGTCCTGAACGTGTCCGAGGACGGGTACAACGGCGAACCGTCGACCGGCTACGCCCCGTCGAACCCGCCGGGGGACTTCGGGGAGACGCTGAACGGGACGTTCTCCCGGCGCGGCCGGGTGTACAACGTCATCGTCGAGTTCCGGAGCGTGTCCAACAAGACGACGAACACGGGGGTGAACAGCGCCGTCAAGAACATGGTGTACCGCGGCGTCCCCTCCGACAGCGCCGTCGTCGCGTCCGAGACGGTGACAATCTACGACGACGAGGTGAGCAACCCCGACGACTTCCCCGTCCCGGATACCGCTCCCGGTAGCCCGGTCTACACCGTCGCGGAGGTGCGACTGGTCGTATGGTAAGCGATCGCCGCTGCGGCCGGGACCGCGCACAGTTGGTGCTCGTCGGCAGCATCGCCATCGCCTTTATCGTCCTCGGGTTGGTCGTCGTGTTCAACACGGTGCTTTTCACCGAGAACATCGCCGCCCGCGGCTCCGTCGATGAGGTCGAGGAGGCGACGGAGTTTCAACAGCAGGTCGAGCGGGAGGTCCCGGAACTGATCCGCAGGGTCGAGAACGGGACGGTCTCCAACGGCGAACTCACGTCGAACGTCGAGGCGAACGTGTCCGGGACGTACAGCCGCTTGCTCGCCGAGACACACGCCGAATCCGGAACGAAGTACGTCGACGTCGAGTTCGACGAGAGCGAAAGCACGTTTCAGACGCGGATCACACACACCGAAACGGAGTTCCAGCGGGCGGGCGGAACCGGCGACTGGAGCCCGGTAAACAGCGAACGGAACGTGACCGACTTCAGAGCCCAGATGGTCGTCAACCAGTTGAGCGACACCGGACCAGGGACCGAGAACTTCACGGTCCTGCTGGAGAACAGCAGCGACCGAATAGAGGTTAGATTCGAAAAGAACCCATCCAACGAGATGGAAATCACGAGTAACTATTCGGGAAATGTAGAAACATGTTCCGTGGGGGATTACAATGAGAAAGCCTGGGTGAACCTTTCGACAGGGTCATCAGTGAACAAGAGCGGTTGTGATTTCTATGCTCTCGACGACCTCAAGGCACCGTACACGGTGCACTTCCAGAACCCGGACCGTGTGGAAGGCAACTACACCTTCCTGGCTTCCGGGAGCGGGATCGCCAGTCAACCCGTCTACCACGACCGCGACGGGTCGTCTTCACCGTACGCTACCCTCCTTGTCAAGGAGGCGAACCTCGATCTCACCTTCGAAACCGGCACGGTCACGTACGAGGGCAATCGGACCGTCACGGTCCGGGAGGGCCCATGACCAGTTTCCGCGGCGACGACCGCGCCGTCTCCGTCGCGGTCACGCACGTCCTCGCGACGGGGATCGTGACGATCCTGCTGTCGGGGCTGCTCATCACGGCCGGGAACGTGCTGGACAACCAGCAACGGAGTACCGCGCGGGACCAACTCGACACGATCGGCGACCGGGTCTCGGCCGAGATATCGAGCCTCGACCGGGCGGCCACGCCGGGGGGCGACGAGCGGATCACGGTCGACACCACCCATCCCAGCAGGGTGAGCGGCGCGACGTACACGGTGCGGCTCAGAACGGGGCCCGACTGTAGCGGCCCCCTGATCGACGACTCGACGACGGACGCCTGCCTGGTGCTGTCGACGTCGATGCTCTCGGACGACCGGGTCGTTCCGGTCGACGTCGACCCGAGCAAGGTCGACCCCGGATCCGCCAGCGGCGGTGACATTCGGATCGTGTACGACTCCACGGGGAGCACCCCGACAATAACGATCGAGAGCCAGCCATGAGAGGGACGGACCGCGGGGTGAGCGACATGATCGCGTTCGTCATCGTGTTCTCGCTCATCATCACGAGCGTCGGGATCACCTACACGTTCGGCTACTCGACCCTGACCGACTATCAGGAGAACGAGCAAAAGCGCAACGCCGAGCGCGCGTTCGTTGCGCTGTCGGACAACATCGGCGACATCGAATCGACCCACGTCGAGGCCCGCTCGGGGGAGCTACGCCTCTCCGGCGGGACGCTCTCCGTCGAGAACGAAACGGACGTCACGGTCCACTCGCCGACCTGGAACCTGTCGAACGGGTCGAAAAACAGCCTGACGAACCGGTCCGTCGGGTCGTTCGTCTACGAGTACGAGGGAACACAGATATCGTACGAGAACGGGGCCGTCTTCCGGCAGGACGGCGACGGCCGCGCAATCATGCTGTCGGAACCGGAGTACCGGTGCGGCGAGTCGTACGCGATGGTGTCGGTCGTCGAGGTCCAGACATCGGGCGGCGCGCTGAGCGCCGACGGGACGGCACAGATCCGCGCCGAGTCCGGGAAATCGTCGGGCTTGCGCTATCCGGAGAACCGCACCGGGACGAAGAACAACGCGACCGTCGAGAACGTCAGCGTCACCGTCGAGTCGGACAAACCCGAGGCGTGGAGCGACTACTTCGAGGACGACTGGGACGTGAGCGGGACGGGCAACGAGCGGACGTTCACCTGCGAGCCGGACAGTGGGGACACTATCGACGTCTACGTCCGCGTCACGATAATCAACATCGACTACTTCACCTGACGGGCCCCGTTACGACAGCGGAAAACGAAACGGATCCGGGGCGTTAGACTTCGACGTCCTCGTCCTCGACGTCGACCGCCGTCTCCTCCTCGGCGGCGACCTCCTCCGGACGCGCTTCGAGGGTCGTCTTCTGGACCTCGACGCGGCGCAGCGGGTAGATGGTCTTGGCCTCGCCGTAGATGGCGCTGGAGAGGCGGCCCTCGACGATGCTGTCGACGAGCTGCTCGAACGAGCGCTCGTCGGCGGCCTCGTTGACCAGGTCGATCATCGTCCGGCGGATCGCCTTCTCCTGGCTCGCGTCGGCCTTCTTGGTCGTGAAGGCGACGGGCTGGACCTGAACGCGGTAGTCGTCGGTCGTCAGTACCGTGATGTTGGCCTCGATCTTCGAGGCCCCGCGGCGCACGAGGCTGCGCAGGTAGTCCCGCGTGAGTTCATGTTTGATGAACTCGGTGTAGGCCGCGTCGCTGCCGACGTCCGTGATCTTGAACGTCAGCTTGGTGTTGTTCTCGCCGGCGTCCGACGTGAGGTCGCCGAGCGTCGTCTCGATGGTTCTGCCCTGTACTTTCTCGGGTTCGTCCGCGGGGGTGTCACCGAGCTCCTCCCGGTCGAACTGCTCCGGGGCGTGGACGGTGTACCACCGCTTCTCCTGTTTCTGCTTGGAGACTGATCGTTCGCTCATGATTGTGTGTTGGTGAACTGGTCGGCTGCCTGTGCTACCCGGGTGGCGACGTCGACGTTGACGACGTAGTCGTCGACGGTCGACCGGAGCCCGCCGGTCGTCTCGCGTTCGATACGCGTGACGACGGCGTCGCCCTCGACGCGGGTGGTCATCTCCGACGTGTTGTCGGGGGTGACCGCCGCGGCCACGAGGGCGGGCCGGTCGAGTTCCGTGCGAATCGTCGCGCGTCTCATAGCGCCTCCCTGAACGCCGCGATGAACTCCTTGGTTTCGGGGCTCGCCGCCCCGTCGTCCTGATCCGAGTCGAACCGCACGTAGCCGGTGCGGGCGTCGCCGCCGGCCTCGCCGCCGACCGCGTCCGCGCCGGCCCGCATCGCCGCGCCGACGCCGCGGTCCTCGACGGCCGCCGCGGCCGCCTCGCCGTCGCCGACGACCAGCGCGACCGGCTCCGGCGACCGGAAGTCCTGGAGCAGCCGCGCGGTCGTGGCGACCGGCGCGGCGTCGTGGCGGGCGACGAACAGGCCGTCGTACCGGCCGGTCGTCGCCTCGCGGAGCGCGCGGTGAGCGCGCTCGGCGGCGTCGCGCCACGCGTCGAGCGCGGCGTCGCGGACGTCGTGGCCCAGCGCCGCCGCGACGGCGGTGCCGGGCGCTGCCTCCGCGGTCGTCGCCAGCACGTCGGCGTAGCCGCTGACGGTGGCGAACGGCGATTCGGGCGTTGCGTACGGGCGAAGCGCCCGCTCGACCGCCTCGGCCGCGCGGGGTGTCGCCCGCTCGCCGCCGCTGGCCGACAGCGCGACGAGCGAGGCGACGGTGCTGTAGGCCCCGTCGTCGAGGTCGGCCGGCAGGTCGAGTTCGGCGAGCGCCGCGCCGGCGGCCGTCGGGTCGCCGGAGAAGTCGGCGTGTGCGAGCGTCGTGTGCGCGAGGCCGTCCGCGAGGTCCGCGACGGGAACGGCGACGCCCGGTCGGCGCTCGACCAGGCCCCGCTCCTCCGCGGCCGCGAGGACGCTCGCGCTCTCGCCCGCTCCGGGGACGCCGCCAGCCGCGGCGACGCCGGCCAGCGCGAGCACCGGGTCGGCCGACGCGCCCAGTTCACGGGCGACGTCGACAGCGGTGACGCTGGCGGGCGTCTCGCGTCCCGCGATCGCCGGGCCGTCGGCGTCGTCGCCGACGACCAGCGTCGCGGCCGCGTCGCGTGGCTGCTCGGCGGTGGCGGCGCGGCGCTCGCGCTCGGCCGCGGTCCGGGTCACGCTGACCTGGAACGGGCAGTCGAGCGCTCGTGCGACGACGCCGGCGGCCGCGACGCTGTCGCCGTCCGCGGCCGCGAGGACCCGAACGAACGGGGCCTCGCGGAGCGTCGCGGCGAGTGCGTCGGGCGCGGCGGTTGCGGTTCGACCCGTCGTGGACATCTATTCGAGGCGTTCCTTCGCGTCGTCGTACGAGTACGTGAAGTCCTCGTCGAGCTCGTCGCCGCGGTAGTAGTCCGCGAGGCGGCGAACCTTCGACTCGGTGTTTTGCAGCGCGCGCTTGTTCTGGTGGTCCTGGGGGTTCTCCTCCATGTGCTCGCGCAGCCGCACTGCGCGCTCCATGAGGTTCCGCAGGTCCTCAGGCAGGTCGGAGTCCGCATCGTTCTCCTCCAAGATCTCCGTGACCTTCTTCCCGGTCGCCAGCTTGACGTCCGGGATCGGCGTGCCCTTCACGCCCTCGTCACGCAGTTTCATCCCGATCTGACTCGGGTCGTGACCCTGCTCTGCCAGTTCGACGACGCGGGCTTCGATCGCCTCGTCGTCGACGTCACTCCACTCCGGCGGTTCGTCCGCCGCCGGCTTGTCCGAACCGGACGAGCCGCGGCGTCGGGTGTGCATTCGTGCCATAGTTGAGGATAGGAACCGCACAGACCGCTGTAGTCTCGGCGCAACGCGCCTGCACTACCGCAATCCCAAGCCGCCGCGAAAGCCGCGACGACGCGTCGGATTTGCGGTCGTGCTGTTCCCACCGGTCCTTCCGCGCTGGCGGACTAAAGGGTTTCTACTCCGGCCCGGGGGCGTACCGTCCTGCGACTCCCTGCCGTACGGCGGGCGATCCGACGGTTTTATCAATACCTGCCGCGCTATCCTCTATTGCGTTCGAGGGCTCGTAGATCAGTGGTAGATCACTCCCTTGGCATGGGAGAGGCCCCGGGTTCAAATCCCGGCGAGTCCATCCGCTTCTCACCGCCGTGACGATTGTTCGACTGACTGCGCAGCAAAGGACGAGGACGTGCCCGGCTGAGTTCATAGCCTCCGACGATTTTTAGGCGATTTTCACTGACGTTCTGTTCAGTAGGTAGGCATCTCAAACAATCGACCACGGTCATATCCAGCGATCCGAAGTTGGACTACAATTTCCCCTTCTAAACCATGCGACATTTATATCTCGATGATATTTCGTACCCCATGGTCGTTATCGTACCGTTCGATGGGTCAACACTTTCGAAATCAGCTCTTCTACACGGGTTACGTGCATCCGGCCTCTACCAGGATGACCTGCTCGCTGTCACGGTTATTCCGGACCGAAACGCGGGATACGCACGAGAGAATGGCTGGCTTACGGACGAGGAGGAGTTCGACAAGGAGCTAATCGTCTCCCGATTGCGCCAGCAGGTAGCACAGATCGCTCCTGAGGCGGAGTTTAAACATATCACTGTGGATAGATATGCGACATCCGGAACGATTTCGAGCCGCATTCGTCGCCTCGCCCGTGACCTCGATACATCCGCTATCTTCATCGGAAGCGAGAACGCAGGCCACAGCTTCCTCGGGCCGGAGAGTGTCGGTGGTCGAGTCGCCTACGAGAACGCCTACGACATTGCAATCATTCGGAACCCGATCCCGGAAATAGACTGCGACAAACAAACGACGTAGTTCACGCCAGTATCTCATCTACACTTACCGATCAGCGCAGTCGTACCACCGGAGTACTTCCGTGACAGGCGCAAACGGCGACGTATGCGGGCAGGAGTCATCATCGCCGGCGGCCGCTCGGCCCGGTTCGGCGACGAGGACAAGGCGGTCGCCGACCTCGCGGGGACGCCGATGGTCCGCCGCGTCGCGGACCGGATCGGCGGGGTCGTCGATGAACTCGTCGTCAACTGCCGTGACGACCAGGCGGAGGCGGTCGCGGCCGCGTTCGCCGACGGCGCGTTCGACCCGACGCTCGCCCTCGACGAGACGCCGGACCGGGGACCGATGGCCGGCATCGCGACGGGCCTGCGCGCGGCCGAGGCCGAGTACGCCGCCGTCGTCGCCTGCGACATGCCGTTCGTCTCTCCGGACCTGATCGACTACCTCTTTTCCCGGGCCGCCGGCCGCGACGCGGCGGTCCCGAAGCCGGACGAGTGGTTCCAGCCGACGCAGGCCGTCTACCGGACGGCGGCGATGGCCGACGCCTGCGAGCGCACGCTGGCGCGGGGCGAGCGCAAGGTGGTCGAGGCGGTGCTCGAACTCGACCACGTGGTCGTGGACCGCGCGGAGGTCGAACGGCACGCCCCGCTGCGGACGTTCAAGAACCTGAACACGCGGGCCGAGTTCGAGGCCGTCGCCGCGGAGTTCTGAACGCTGCCGACGCGCCCGAGGACCGGGGGGTGTTATTACGAGCCAGTACGACGACCCCCGCATGGAAGGTCGCGTTCGAGCGATTCACGTCGCCCCGGAGCAGGGTGCGGAGCCGGAACCGGTCGAGGAAGTCGAGGCGGTCGCCGACTCGGGCCTCCGCGGGGACCGGTACTTCGACGCGGAGGGGACGTTCGCGAACCGCGACGGTGGCGACCTGACGCTCATCGAGGGCGAGGCGCTCGCGGCCGTCGAACGGGACTACGGGATCGAACTCGCGCCCGGCGTCCACCGCCGGAACGTCACCACCGAGGGCGTGCGGCTCAACCATTTCGTCGACCGTCAGTTCCGGGTCGGCGACGTGGTGTGTCGCGGGACCGAACTGTGCGAGCCGTGTTCGTACCTGGAGCGCCACCTCGAAAAGCAGGGCGTCCGCGAGGCGCTGGTCCACCGCGGCGGCCTGCGCTGTCGGATCGTCGACGGCGGCACGCTCCGCGTCGGCGACGGGGTCGGCGCGGCGGGTGACGACGCCGGAACCGATGGATAGAAACGCCCGGAAGCCGGGATTTCGCCCATGAGCGACCGCATCGTCGGCGGGCTCGTGGACCAGTCGACCGTCGCGGACCGCGTCGAAACCGGCGCGGCTCCCGACTGGGTCGCCGAACACTGGCACTCCTTTCGCGACGGGCTGCTGGGCGAGCGAAACGGCTCGCCGTTCCCCTGCTACTTCGGGGTCGAGTCCGTCGAGAACGGCGACCCGCTGTACACGGCGGTACCGTCGATGACCGACAAGGACGCGCTGCTTGACCTCGGGCGAACGCTCCGGCGGTATCTCGACGGGTACCGCGACCGGCGCGGCAACGCGTCGCTGGTCACCTTCTTCAGGCCGCCCGAGCGGGAACTGTCGGAGGCCGAGTACCACGAGCGCCTCTGGCACATCCTCCAGTTCCTCCACGTGCACGACCCGAAGCCGTGGCCCGAGGACATCCCCACGGACCCGGACGACCCCTACTGGGAGTTCTCCTTCGCCGGCGAGCCGACGTTCCCGACCTGCCGCGCGCCGTTCTACGGGACGCGTAAGAGCCGGTACTGCCCGGTCGGGCTGGAGATCACGTTCCAGCCGCGGGCGCTGTTCGAGGACCTCGGCGTGACCGCAGACACCGAGGCCGGCCAGCAGGCCAGGGACGCGATCCAGGACCGCCTCGAGGACTACGACGGAGTCTGCCCGCACGCCGACCTCGGCGACTGGGGCGTGGACGGCGACCGCGAGTGGCCCCAGTACATGCTGTCGTCGGACGGGGACCAGGCCCCCGACGAGTGTCCGATCGCCGTCACGCGGGAGCATCCGAAGTCCGGCCTGCTGCTCGACGCCGACCGCCCCGACGACTCCCTCCCGGCGGGGAGCGCCGACTGATGACGGTCGACCTCGACGGGACGCCGGTCCTCCTGCTCGTCGACTTCCAGCGCGGGTTCGACGAGCCGGGGTGGGGCGAGCGCAACAACCCCGACGCCGAACGCCGCGCCGAGCGACTGCTCGCCGCCTGGCGCGAACACGACCTGCCCGTCGTCCACGTCCGCCACGACTCGACGGAGGCGACGTCACCGCTCCGCCGCAGCGAACCCGGCTTCCGTTTCAAGGACGGGCTCGAACCGCGGGACGGCGAGGCCGAGTTCGTCAAGCGCGTCAACGGCGCGTTCGTCGACACCGACCTCGAATCGTGGCTCCGCGAGCGCGGCTCCGAAACGCTCGTCGTCTGTGGGCTGACGACGGACCACTGCGTGTCGACGACGACGCGGATGGCCGAGAACCGCGGGTTCGACGTCGCGCTCGTCGGGGACGCGTCGGCGACGTTCGACCGGTCGTTGGACGGCGAAGCGTTCGACCCGGAGACGGTCCACCGAACGGCGCTCGCGCATCTCTCAGGGGAGTTCGCCACGATACTCCGGACCGAGGCGGCCGTCGACGCGGTGTCGGGCGACCCCGAGTAGCGGCCGCGGTACCGCCACGGAACGACTTATCACCCGGCCGGACGATCCGATCCCATGGAGATACAACACGCCGCGGTGCGGGTGTCGGACCTGGAGGCGACGAAGGAGTTCTACGAGGACGGCCTCGGCCTGGAACGCGCCTGGGACTTCCACACCGACGACGGCGTCCACAACTACTACGTCACAGGCGACGAGTTCGACACGGAGATCCAGTTCGTCCACGACCCGGAGGGCGACGACGAGGTAACCCCCGACGGGATCGCTCACCTCGCGGTCCTCGTCGACGACGCCGACGCGACGCTCGACCGCCTCGTCGACCGGACCGACTGCGAGGTTCTCAAGGGACCGCTCACGATCGACGCGGCGAACGCCAGAGCCGCGTTCGTCGAGGACCCGGACGGTTACGAGGTCGAGATCTTCCACCGGATCGAGTCGGAGCGCTAGTCGAACCGTCCGCGACGGTACCGCCGTCCTTTCGCACTGTTAGATCCCTTTCTCGGATAGAAGTATTCTCGAAACTCAGAACATTTTTAACGGATTACTCCGCGTAACTAATTGCGGAACGAATGAAGGAACTGGCAATCGCTGTACTCGTGGTTTCGGCCGCCTTGAGCGGCCCCGTGGCCGGCGTCTCGGCCGACAACGCGCCGCCGCTGGCCGACGCGGGACTGGACCAGACTGTGTCGCTGGGGTCGACCGTGTTGCTCGACGCGACTGGGTCGCGCGACCCCGACGGGACCGTCACCGCGTACGGGTGGCGGATCACCGCGCCGAACGGGAGCACCGTTTCGCCCGCCTGTCCGACCTGCGGGCGTACCGAGTTCCGACCGACCGCCGAAGGGACGTACGCCGTCCGCGTCACGGTGACGGACGACGACGGCGCGACCAGCAACGACACGCTGTACGTGAACGTCACGTCGGGCGATCCGCCCCGAGTCACGCTCACCGGGACGACGGATGTCGAGGCCGACTCGACCGCCACGTACACCGCCGACGTTCGGCGCGGCGGTGCCCCACTCGACCGCGTCGTCTGGCGGGTCGACGGCACGACGGCCGAGGAGACGGCCGTCCGGTCCGGACACGACTCCGTCTCGCTGTCGCGAAATTTCAACAGTTCCGGAGACCACACGGTCGAGGCGGTCGCGGTCGGGACCGACGAGCAACGGCGGACCGACAGCGTGAGGGTTACCGTCGAGCGTCCGCTCCCGCCCGTCGCCGACCCCTCGCCCCCGTCCGACGGCACCGCACCGCCCGACGACGATGACCAACCGACCCTCGATCCGGCGCTCCGTGGCGAACAGACGGTCACGGGGACGGAACCGTTCCGGGAGCGGTACGTCGTCGACACGGCTCGCCCGTCCGACGAGGTCGTCGGAGTCCGTTGGTATCGGGACGGATCCCCGGCCGGGACCGGACCCAGACGCGTCGTCGACTGGGACCCCGGCAGCCACGAACTCGTCGCGGTGGTCAACTACACTGACGGTCGGGAACGAACCGTGACGTTCGACGACGGGACGAACGACGTCTTCGTCGACCCTCGACCGGTCGCGGAGTTCGACCGACTCGACAACGGGAGCACGATTTCGGGGGCCGTCTCCGCCACCGATGCGGTCGGTAACCTCCGGCGGCTCCGTGTCGCCGTCGACGGGCGGACCGTCGAGGAGTGGACCGCGGGGGACCGTATGAAGAGCCGTCCGATAGACGAGCGGGAACTCGGTTTTCTGGTCGGCGACGTTTCGGCCGGTACGGACAGCAACGTCACCGTAACCGCCATCGATGCCCGGGGGCAACGGTCCGAAGTCACTCGGTCCGTCGTCCCGAAAGCCGAACCCGAGATCGTCAGGGCTGAGTTCGTCAACGGCCCCGTTGACTCCTACCACGAGCGGATCGACGCGGAGCGGTACGCCGCCCATCACGTGACCGAGGTAGATCTGGACGGTCTCGGACCGGATGCGGTGTCGGTTGAAACTGGCTCGTTGTCCGATGATACTAGACCCGTGGATTCCGGTGACCTAACGCGTCATAAAGAATATGATCACCATACAGGAACGTTAACTGTACATACGTACTGGGCAGGCGATGTTCCAGACTCCTATAAGGTAACTACAAGACTGCATGCAGAGAAAGGTGATAAAGTAGATTCGGTCGGCTCTGGGAAATCTGCGTTGTTCAGGGTAACACCCAGTCCCCCGGAGATCCGGATAGACATCATCCACGGTGGAGATTTCCGGGATATCCGGAATGACGGGATGGTGGTAGATGCTCGGGATTCATTCGATCCGGATGGAACGCGTTTGGAATACTTCTGGAGACAGGGCGCATCTGAAACGGAAAAGGTAGGCATAGGGAAATTTGATTCATTCAGGTTTGCAAATCTCACAGTAGTCGATGGATATCAATTAGAACGGAAAATCTCTCACTCGTTCCAAGATTACTACACGCCGGATATCAGGGATTCGCGGGAGATATCCGGAGGGGCGTATAACTTGACGGATTCGATTCGGTTCAAAGTGTATACTGACCGATTCGATTTCACGAAGAACACCTTCCATGAACACCACCATATCGGAGTAACTACGTCTAGCAGAGCTCATGTGGTCGATCTAAAGAAGCACTACATAGAGGAACGGAAAGAAAGAATCAGTCCAAACATCAACCAAAGCGGCGAACAGTACGTCGCGACAGTTGAGGTGGATGCGGCCGCCTTTGCGGACGACCAGCCGGCACCGACGGTGACGTTTTTCAACCGGGCCAATCCGGAGACGACGCGGAAGTCGACTTCACTAACTACCGACAGCAAGATCTTCGCACCGCCCCAGACCCGGTGGACGAACGTCACCGTGGAGAACCGGTCGTACGTGGTTGAGATACCGGAACGGACGCAACGGAGAGTAATGACGGCCCAACGCCGCGACGAGTTACTGGACGCCGGCTACCAGCTCAACAGGACGGACAGACAGGGGACCGAGTACGTGGTGGAGAAGCGAGTACAGGTGCAGAAAGCGGAGTACGAGGAGGAGACGAAGGCGTTCCGGCACAAACTAGGCCGTGATCGGTTCATCGACCGCAACGACGACTGGAAGGCTGGTGGTAGATACGTCCGTCAGGAAACGCGTACGGAGACCGAAACCGAGTGGCGCAGCGATCGGGGTGGGTCCGGTGAGTTCACCGGCGAAACGCGGCGGGTACAGACGGCTCCCCCCGAGTACCGGACCGAGCGAAAGTACGTCTACTACGAGACGGAGGAGCGGACACGAACGGTGACTGAAACACGAACGAGACCGGTTCCAAACATGAACGGTGACGGAATGAAGACGGTTACCTACACGGTCGAAAAGGAGGAGACGTACACGGTGCGGACCAAACACTCCTACTGGAGCAGCATTCCCAGAAGCCACTCACATAGCCGAGTAGCGAGCCGGCAGGTCCGCGTTTCGCCTGCCCAGTACGAACGGCAGTACAAGTATCGAATCCGAACGGAGGAAACGGTAGACGTCGAAGTGTACGAAGCATCACGGCGGGTACAGAGACAGCCGGCGAAGTACGAGTGGCGGACGTACGATACCCTTACGAACCGAGGAATCGCCGAGGAAATGGGCAACAGCGAGGATTACCGGCTTGCAGGGGAGCGACAGTCGAAGCGATGGATCCTGAGCAAGCAGGTCGACACTCGCGAGGTGACCGTCGAGGAGTACGAGAACCCCGACCGCGTCATCGAAACGCGTGGAACGGTGACTGGTGAGAGCGTGCAGGTCATCGAACAGATAAACGGGAACGAAACTCGACGGGAGCACATCGGCGAGTTGTCCCGTGACTACAGCGGAAGCGGCTTGGTGTCTACCGAAGCGATGATCGAAGACTTACAGTCGAGAACGGAGGACTCGTGTGCGAGAGGCGGCTATTATTCGAGGTGTGAGGGATGAACAGATTTCGTCAGGCGGTTGCTGTCACGGTATTAGTAGTGGCCGTTGCCAGCGTTGGTTCTGTTACTGGACTGAGTACTGGTGCTACTCCACCAATATCAGTCAATGAGTCTGAAAACGTAACGTCCGGACTCGGTGTGAACTATACAGTACAGTTCGATAGCGACCGTAACCGCGTACGTGTGTCCGCACACAATCCAACCCAGTTCCATCATGAATCCTCTTTTGGGGTGGACGTTGATGGTTACCAACACCAGATACACACCCTCAACCTTTCTACAAACGAATCCTGGGAGGATTCCTGGGACGTCTCCAATAGCATCGACGTTATGCGGGATAATCATTCCGTGGAGTTCTACACGTACGAGGGCTCCGCACAGTTCAACTTCACGCGCAAGTACGATCCCTCTAACTCACCCGAGGTACCGTCACCACGGATAACGAACGTCGAAGTCACGACGGGAGACGGAGAAGAATATGATCAAAACACGACAGTTGTAAAAGTCGCAGTTGAGAATCCGGCGAGACAAATTTATGGAACCAATTTAATGGTTAATACCCGTGAAACCACCTACAGCCGACGCGGTGGGTCTACTGCAGCCCCCCAAGGGAACAAGACGGTTCTAGTTCCCATCAAAGAAGACCCCGACACCTTGGTCGCGGGTGAAGTCCGCCTGTACGCGGACAATCTCTCCGAAGGTGAGGAGGGGTTCGACCAACGCGAGTTCGTGGGGCGCGTCGACGGCGACACGGAGGTGTACAACCGGTCGTACGAGCCCATCGAACCGCGGTGGAGCCGAAACCGGACGTACCACTACGAGAACGAGTCAGTCGAGGAGCGAATAGAGGCAAACGAGGAACACACCCCGCTGGACTACGCCATCGTCGCCGCGATGGGGGTAGTGATCCTCCTCGTAGCGGTCCGCCTGATACGCCGGTAGGTTACTCGTTCCGCGGGCTGCTCGGGTGGTACTCGGTGTCGTACTCGCCGGCGTCGCCGTCGACGCGGTCGGGGTTGATCCGCCCGCCGAGCAGCATGAAGTCGACGAGCGTCAGGGCAAACATGGCCTCGACGACGGGCACGCCGCGGGGCGGGAGCACCGGGTCATGGCGGCCGATGACCTGCTCCTCCTTCTCCTCGCCGGTCTCCCAGTCGACCGTCTGTTGGGACTTGGGGATCGAGGTGGGGGCGTGCAGGGTGACCTCGCCGTAGATCGGTTCGCCGGTGGTGATGCCGCCCTGAAGCCCGCCGTGGTCGTTCTCGGCGGGAACCGGGTCGCCGTCCTCGTCGAACTCCCAGTGGTCATTGCGCTCGTAGCCGGTGTACTCGCGGGCCTCGCGGCCGAGGCCGAACTCGAAGGCGGTCGTCGCGGGGACGGAGAGCATGGCCTGCCCGAGGCGGGCTTCCAGCGAGTCGAACCGGGGCGCGCCGAGGCCGCGAGGGACGCCGCGGGCCTCGAAGTAGATGCTGCCGCCGATTGAGTCGCCCGCTTCCTGATACTCCTCGATGCGTTCCTGCATCCGCTCGGCGGTCTCCGGGTGGGCACAGCGAACGTCGTTCTCCTCGGAGTGTTCCTTGATCTCCTCGAAGGAGACCTCAGGGGCTTCGATGTCCCCGATCTGGTTGACGTGGGCCTTGAGTTCGACGCCCTCGCGGGCGAGCAGTTTCTTGGCGACCGCGCCGGCGGCGACCCAGTTGACGGTTTCGCGGGCCGAGGAGCGGCCGCCGCCGCCCCAGTTGCGCGTGCCGAACTTCGCGGAGTACGTGAAGTCGCCGTGGGACGGCCGCGGCGCGGTGATAAAGGGTTCGTACTTGCCCGAACGGGCGTCCTTGTTCTGGATCACCATCCCGATCGGCGTCCCGGTCGTGTAACCGTCCTGGAGGCCGCTTTTGATGGAGACGGCGTCCGGTTCGCCGCGGCTGGTCGAGATCATCGACTGGCCGGGCTTGCGCCGGTCCAGGTCGGCCTGGATGTCGTCCTCGGAGAGTTCGAGGCCGGCGGGGCAGCCACTGACGGTGACGCCCATCGCCTCGCCGTGGCTCTCGCCGAAGGTGGTCACCTGAAAGAGGCGACCGAAGCTGTTGCCGTTCATTACTCACCGGTGGGGTCGCCGGGCATTTAGGTGTTGCAATACGCGCAAGAACGGGCGGTCGGCGCGGTCGCGGAGTCGGCAGGGACGGGGTCGACGCCGCGGGTTCAGAACCCCAGTCGGTCGAGCGCGTCCCGGAGGTTCGGGAGCGGGTCCGCCCCGAAAAACCGGACGTTCTCCAGCGCGTGAAACGCGACGTACACGTCCCGGCGCACGTCGAAGAAGGCGTCCGACACGTCCCGGTGTCGGCGGTACTCGTCGAAGAACGGGTCGCCGACCGAGTCCAGTCGGGCGACGTACGCGAGGTCGACCTCGTCGTGGCCGAAGTAGATGGCGGGGTCGAGAACGGCATCGACCTCGCCGCTCTCGACGACCACGTTTCCGGGGTGGACATCCCCGTGGAGAAGCGACGGCGCGGAGGGCTCGACGAGCAGGTCGTCGAGCGCGTCGGCGAACGCCAGCACCCGGTCGTACTCGGCGACGGGCAGGCTCCCCTCGTCCCTCGCGGCGTTCGCGAACGGGAGCACCCGTCGCTCCCGGAAGAACTCGATCCACGAGTCAGTCCACGGGTTCGACTGGGCATACGGCCCCGAGAGCGTGTCGAACGGGAACCCGTAGGCGTCGGCCGACACGTCGTGGAGGGCGGCGACGTGGCGCGCCAGATCGCGCTCCGCGCGCTCGTCGAACCTGCCGTCGCCGTCGACGTACTCCAGCACGAGCAGCCCGGGCTCGACGTGGTGGACGGTCGGTACGGGCAGCGGCGACTCGCGGGCGAGATACTGGAGCATCGCGGCCTCGACGCCGAGCGGCGCGTCGTCGACCTTCGCGGCGACCGGCTGCCGGTCCGCGAACTCGACGCGGTACACCGTCCCGACCATCCCGCCGTGGAGTTCCGTCGCGCCCGTCGCCGTCGCGTCGAGCGTGCTCGATACGCGGTCGAGGAGGCCGTCGGTCTCAGTCATGGAGCTCCGAGAGCCGGACGGCCGCGAACGGGACGAGCATCTCGTGGGGGTGGAGGCCGCCGTGCATCCCGACGAGGTCGAGTTCCTCGGCCTCGGCGTCGCCCCACCAGGTGCCCAGGTCGCGGTGGGTCAGGACCAGGTCGCCACAGCGGCGGCGGAACGTCTCGGACGGGTCGACGTCGCCGAACAGGTCGCGGGCGAGCGCTTCCTCGCGGGTGAACGCGCGGGCGTCGAGTCCGGCGAGCAGTTCGTCCCGGACGCGCTCGACGCGGTCGGGGCGAAGCTGGAGGTGGGCGTTCCGCGGGCTCCCGGAGAACCGGATCAGGCTGCCGTCGGCGTGCTGGCGGAGCGAGTCGCCGACGCCATCCGCCGCCGAGAGGTCGACGTTTCGCTCGGGGTCGGTGTCGACGTGGCCGTGGTCGGCGGTGACGACGAGGAGGGTGTTCTCGGCGGCCGCGTCGTCGAGCCCATCCACCAGTCCGGCTTCGAGTTGATCGAACACCGCCCCGACCGTCCCGTCGTAGGTCGCGGAGTTCGTTCCGTCGGCGTGGGCGGCGTGGTCGACGTGCGGGACGTAGGTGGCCACGTACGCCGGGGCGTCGGCGGTTTCGACGGCGTCGCGGAGTTCGGTGCCGACCTCGTCGAGTGACTCGTAGGGCCGCTCCCGGACGCCGGGCTGGTTGGCCGCGTGGGGGTCGACGAGCGTCGACTCGACGCCCTCGGCGGCGAGGTCCGGGTACAGCGGCTCGGCGTCCGCCACGTCCCCGCGGGTGAGGCCGGCCGGCTCGTCGCCGGCCTTCGTCCGGAACGGGAGCGCCTCGAACGCCTCGTCGACCGTCGGCTCGTACACGTTCCAGCCGACGACGCCGTGTTCGGCGGGCAGGGCGCCGGTGTGGAACGTCGTGATCGCCGCGGCCGTCTCCGAGGGGTAGACGGAGGTCAGCGGCGTGACGACGCCCCGATCCGTGACGCGGCGGAGGAACCCGTGATCATCGCGGGTCCGCTTCCATCCGTCCAGCCCGAACCCGTCGACGAGCGCGACGACGACGGTGTCGATCCCCTCGGTGTCGACGCCGTCGAGCGCGTCGGCGGGCAGAGTCCGTCCGGTGTCGACCCCGAGCAGGGAGGCGACCGTGTGCGGGACGTTCGCGAAGCAGTAGTCCTCGTAGGCCGGGAAGAGGTAGCCGTCCTCACCGTGGTCCTCGCGCAGGCGGCGCTCGACCGACTCGCGGAGCATGTCGATGCGGTGGGGAGACCCGGAAAAGTAACTGCCGGTCGTGTGGGCCGGGCTGTCACGCTGTCGCCGGCCGGGACTCCGCCGGGGTCACTCCCCGTCCCGGCGCACCGCCGCGCCGAGGCCGTCCAGCACGTCGAAGAAGTCTGGGAACGAGACGTCGACGTGCTCGCCGCCGCGGATCGTTGTCTCCCCGTCGGCGACGAGGCCGGCGACCGCGAGCGACATGACGACGCGGTGGTCGGCCCGGCCGTCCACCGACGCGCCGACGAGGTCGGAGTCGCCGCCGTGGACGACGAGTTCGTCGCGCTTTTCGCTCACCGACGCGCCGAGTTTCCCCAGTTCCTCGGCCATCGCGCTGACGCGGTCGGTCTCCTTGTAGCGGACGTGCTCGCAGTCGACGATGCGGGTGTCGCCGTCCGCCACCGCGCCGAGTGCGGCGATCGTCGGGAGCAGGTCCGGGGTGTCGCCCACGCCGACCGTGGTGCCGGAGAGGGCGGAGCGCTCGACGTCGATGACCCCCGCGTCGCGGTCCCAGTCGACCGACGCGCCCATGTCCTCCAGCACGCCGACGATGGCGCTGTCGCCCTGCGCGCTCGGGCGTGCGCCCTCGACCCGGAGGCCGTCCTCGGCGGCGACCGCCCCGGCGGCCAGCAGGTACGACATCGAGGAGAAGTCGCCGGGCACGCTGTACTCGCCGTCCGCGGGGGCGTACGACTGGCCGCCGGCGACGCGGAAGCCGTCGGCCGTGCGCTCGGCGTCGACGCCGAAGTCGGCGAGCACCTCGACGGTGATGTCGACGTACGGCGCGGACTTCAGTTCCGTTTCGAGGTCGACCGCGATCCCCTCGTCGGTGACCGCGCCGGCCATCAGCAGCGCGGTGACGTACTGCGAGGACACGTCGCCGGGGATCGAGACGGCCCCGCCGTCGACCGGGCCGCCCACGACCAGCGGGGCCTGCCCGTTCCGGCGGGTGCTCTCGGCGCGGCCGCCTAGCTGTTCGACCGCGTCGAGCAGCGGCCCCTGCGGCCGGGATCGGAGGGAGCCGTCGCCGGTGAGCACCGTCGCGCCGTCGGCGAGCGCCGCGGCCGCGGTGACCAGCCGCATCGTCGTGCCGCTGTTCGCGCAGTCGATCACGTCGTCGGGTACCGCGGGCCGGCCGCCGAACCCCGTCACGGCGAGGTCCCCGTCGCGGCGCTCGACGGTCCCGCCGAACGCCTCCACGGCGCGGGCCGTCGCGCGGGTGTCGGCGCTCAGGAGGGGGTCCCGGACCGTCGCCTCGTCGGCGTACCCGGCGGCGAGGACGGCGCGGTGGGTGTAGCTCTTCGACGGCGGGGCGCGGGCGCTCCCCGCGACGGTCGACTCGGAGACGGTGACGTCCATGGAGGGCCAGTCCCCCCGCACCGGTATCAGGCTACCGGACGCGGCAGCGCTGGCGCGGGCGGCCGCCGGGCGAGCGCCGACCGCGCCGGAGCCGCCGAAACCGCGCACGTTTTGTGGGGCGCACTCGCACGGTTCCACATGGAACCGGACCTCTCCGACCTCGACGCGCACCTGGAGGACGTCGACGCGGACGGCTACCTGATCTACGCCGACGATGGCGAGTCCGACCAGCTCTACCTCGCCGGCTTCGGCGCGCCCGACCCGTTCACGACCCTGTACACGCCCGAGGGGACCCACCTGTTCGTCTCGGGGCTGGAGTACGGCCGCGCGGCCTCCGAGAGCCGTGCCGACACCGTCTCCCGCATCGCGGAGTACGGGCGGCGCGAGAAGATCGAGGAGTACGGCTCCTACGAGGGAAGCGTCCGGACGCTCGCCGCCTTCCTCGCGGACCACGGCGTCGAGTCGGTCGCCGTCCCCGAGGACTTCCCCGTCGCACGCGCCGACACCCTCCGGGAACTCGGCATCACGGTCGTCCCGGACACCGACGGCGTGATCACCGGGATCCGGGCGGTCAAGACCGAGGAGGAGGTCGACCACATCCGGACCGCACAGCGCGCCAACGAGGCCGCGATGGCGGCCGCCGAGGAGCTGATCGAAGCGGCCGACGTCGAGGACGGCACGCTCGTGTCCGACGGCGAGCCCCTGACCAGCGAGCGCGTGACCGAGGAGATAGAGGTGACGCTGCTGCGCCACGGCTGTGCGCTCGACGAGACCATCGTCGCCTGCGGGGCCGACGCCGCCGACCCCCACGACCGCGGGAGCGGCCCGCTCCGGGCCGGCGAGACGATCGTCGTCGACATCTTCCCCCGCGACAAGGCAAGCAACTATCACGCCGACATGACGCGGACGTTCGTCAAGGGCGAGCCGAGCGAGGCCGTCCGGGACTACTACGAGGTCACCCTGGAGGCACAGGAGGCGGCGTTCGACGCCATCGAGCCCGGCGCGACGGGCGCGGACGTCCACGACGCGGTCTGTGACGTGTACGAGGACGCGGGCTACCCGACCCTCCGGAGCGACGAGACGACCGAGACCGGGTTCATCCACGGCACCGGCCACGGGATCGGCCTCGACGTCCACGAACTCCCGAGCGCCGCCCCGAACGGCGGCGAACTCGAACCCGGCAACGTGGTGACGGTCGAGCCGGGGCTGTACGACCCCGCGGTCGGCGGCGTCCGGATCGAGGACTTCGTGGTCGTCACCGAGGACGGCTACGAGAACCTCGTCGACTACGAGAAGGAGTTAGTCGTTGAGTGAGCGGCGTCAGGCCCCGTCGACCCAGTCCGGCCGCTCTACCTCGACGTCGCCGATCTCGGTCACCTCGTAGGCGAGGTCGAGCGAGGCCTCCCCGGCGTCGGTCGTGCCCGTCGCGGAGAGGGTCGCCTCGTAGATGATGCCGGACTCGCCGACGACGACGGTGCCGCTGGCCTGCTCCGCCTCGAAGCCCTCGCTCGCGCTGGCGTTGTACTCGTCGAGTTCGTACCGCACGGCCGTCTCGCCGTTGCGTTCGACGGTCTCGACTGCCGAGTAGTTCCCGCTCGTCAGGACCGACCGGACGGTCGTCGCGAGCGTCTCCTGCCGGTGGGTCCGCGAGAAGTCGGTCCGCCGCTCCTGGACCTGCACCCCGTCGGTGGTCGACGTCCTGGCGTGGCGGTGCGTGGCGTTGTCGTACCACTGGTTCCGGTACGAACTGGCGTTCAGCGTCCCCGCGGTCCGCTGGGCGTCGGGGTCGCTCCGGACCTCGTAGTCCAGGTTCCGGGACTGGTTGCCCTCGGTCGTCGCCTGCGAGAGCGTCACCGCGAACCCGGTCTCGGACAGCGCGGTCGCGTGGCCGAGGGCCGCGGCGCTCGCGTTGACGAACCCGCCTTCGGACACCCCCTCGGGATACGCCACGTCGGCGAGCGTCGGCCCCCCGTCCGACCCGCCGTTCCCGGTCGTCGTTCCGCTCCCGGTCGACGTCCCGTTGCCGGCGGCAGCGTCGGTCCCGGTCGTCGCGTCGGTCGCGCCGGTCGTCTCCGTCGGGTCGTCCGACCCCGTCAGCCCCGAACAGCCGGCCACCGCGACGAGGGCGACGACTACCAGCACCCCGATAGTTCGACGTTGCATACGGTCCAGAACCCCGCACGAACGCATAAAGCTGGCGAGGGGACGGGGCGGTGATCGAACCCCTTTTACGACCGTGCGGGCCTATCACATCCCAATGGAGACACTGGTCGTCGGCGCGGGGGCGATGGGGCGCTGGTTCGCCCGGACCGTCGACGGTGACGTCGCGTTCGCCGACGCCGACCCCGACGCGGCCGACGCGGCGGCCACTGCGGTCGGCGGACGGAGCGTCCCGCTCGACGCCGACGGACGGTTCGACGCGGTCTGTGTCGCGGTGCCGATCTCGGCCGGCGAGGCGGCGATCGCCGAGCACGCCCCGAAGGCGACCCGGGCCGTCCTCGACGTGACGGGCGTCATGGCCGGGTCGGTCGCCGCGATGGCCGAACACGCGCCCGACGCCGAGCGGGCGAGTCTGCACCCGATGTTCGCGCCGGAGCGCGCGCCCGGGCGTGTCGCCGTCGTCAGGGACGCCGCGGGGCCCGTGACGGACGCCGTACTGGACGACGTCCGCGCAGCCGGCAACGAGGTGTACGAGACGACGCCGACGGAACACGACGCGGCGATGGAGACCGTCCAGGCGGGCGCCCACGCCGCCGTCCTCGCGTTCGCGCTCGCGGCCGACGACGTGCCCGAGGGGTTGCGGACGCCCGTCTACGACGGGCTGGCCGACCTCGCGTCGCAGGTGACCGGGAACGAGCCGCGGGTGTACGCCGAGATACAGGAGACGTTCGACGGGGCGGAGGCCGTCGCGGACGCCGCCCGGCGGATCGCCGACGCCGACGCCGAGGCGTTCGCGGCGCTGTACGAGGCCGCGGGCGGGACCGCCGACGCGGCGGGGGGCGACGGATGACGGACCGGCGCGAAGCGGTGCGGTCGAACGCGAAGTACCTACGCAACGTCCGGCCGGTCGACCCCGAAGAGGTCAGCGAGTACGTCGACGGCCAGCCCCACCCCGCGGTCGTCCGGCGGATCCTCCGCGAGGAGGCGTTCGACCTCGGCCTCGTCGAGCGCGAGGACGGGACGTTCGTCCCGGTCGACGAGGGATCGGTCCGGCCGCCGTTCCACGGCGTCGAGGCGTTCCCCGAGCGGTACGCCCGGACGCTGGAGGACCTGCTCGTCGAGCGCCACGGGGCGGACTGGCACGCCGGCGAGAGCGGCGACGAGCTCCGGGAGACGATCCGGCGGCTGAAGGACGCCTACTTCCGGCAACACCCCGTCGAGTACGACGAGACGGCGGCGCTGGGCTACGCGATATACCACCTGCCGGACTACTACGCCGCCGTCCAGTACGTGCTCGCCGAACTCGCCGAGGCGAGCCTGCTCCCCCGGACGCTCCGCGTGCTCGACGTCGGTGCCGGCGTCGGCGGCCCGGCGCTCGGCCTCCACGATTTCCTGCCCGACGACGCGCGCGTGGCGTACCACGCCGTCGAGCCGAGCGACGCCGCCGACGTGCTGGAGCGCCTGCTCGACGGGACGGGGCGGAACTTCCGCGCGACCGTCCACCGCGAGCGGGCGGAGGCGTTCGACCCCGACGGCGAGTTCGACCTGGTGCTGTTCGGCAACGTGCTCTCCGAACTCGACGACCCCGCGGCCGTCGCGCGGCGCTACCTCGACGCGCTGGCCGCGGACGGGTCGCTCGTCGCCCTCGCGCCGGCCGACCGGAACACGAGCATCGGGCTCCGCGAAGTCGAGCGCTCGCTGACCGACCGGGCGACCGTGTTCTCGCCGACGGTGCGGCTGTGGCCCGGCGAGGAGCCGAGCGACGAGGGCTGGTCGTTCACGGTGAAGCCCGACCTCGCCGTCCCGCCGTTCCAGCGCCGCCTCGACGACGCCGCGACGGGTCCCGACGCCTCGCCGGGCGAGTTCGTCAACGTCGACGTGCAGTTCTCCTACGCGGTCCTCCGGCCCGACGGGAAGCGCCGGTACGACTTCTCGCCGGACCCCGACCGGTTCGCGAAGATGGCGGAGATGGACCGGCACGTCCCCAACCGCATCGACCTGGTCGCCGTCAAACTCAGCCACGACCTGAGCGACGGCGACGCCAACCCGCTGTTCCGCGTCGGCGACGGGAGCGAGGCCGTCGACCACTACGCCGTGTTGACCCGGGAGACGGCGCTGAACGCCGACCTCGGGACCGCCGACTACGGCGACCTGCTCGTGTTCGAGGGCGCGCTGGCGCTGTGGAACGACGACGAGGGCGCGTACAACCTCGTCGTCGACGAGGAGACGACCGTCGACCGGGTCCCCCCGTAGCGTCCAGCCCCGCGCTTGCGGGGAGGTTCCACGCCAAGCGGTGGGCTTTTCGTCCGGGCCTGCTAGTCGGGGAGCATGGACAACCGGCCCGAGATACTCCTGACGAACGACGACGGCATCGACAGCCCCGGGTTCCGCGCGCTCCACGACGCGCTGTCGGAGGTCGGCAACGTCACCGGCGTCGCCCCCGCGACGGACCAGAGCGCGGTCGGCCGCGCGATGTCGGACGAGGTCGGCGTGACCGAGCACGAACTCGGCTACGCCGTCGAGGGGACGCCCGCCGACTGCGTCGTCGCCGGCCTCCAGTCGCTCGGCCCGTACCCGGATCTGGTGGTGTCGGGCTGTAACACCGGCGCGAACCTCGGCGCGTACGTCCTCGGACGGTCGGGCACGGTCAGCGCCGCCGTCGAGGCGGCCTTCTTCGGCGTCCCCGCCATCGCCGCGTCGCTGTACGTCCCGGTCGGCGACGTCACGTGGGGGGAGTTCGAACCGGACCCGGGGGACTACGCCGAGGCAGTCCGCGCGACCACGCACCTCGCCGAGGCGGCGCTCGGGGCGGGGGTGTTCGAGGCGGCCGACTACCTCAACGTGAACGCCCCGATGCCCGACGGGGAACCCGCGCCGATGGAGGTCACGCGCCCGTCGCACGTGTACGACATGGACGCCACCCGCGACGACGGCGTCGTCACCCTCCACGACCGGATCTGGGAGCGGATGGCCGAGGGCGACGTGCCGGACCCCGAGGGGACCGACCGCCGCGCCGTGGCCGAGGGGCGGGTCAGCGTCTCGCCGCTCACCGCGCCCCACTCCGTCGAGCGCCACCCGCAACTCGACGCCCTCGCCGCGGAGTACCCCGGCAACGAGTAGTTCGGGACGCCGACCGGGCCGGAGCCGGCACCCCTGCCGGAGCCGCGACGGGCACCGTTTTCCGTCGGCGGGTCGTACCGCCGCGCATGACACACGTCGAGATAGAGTACTGCGTCCCCTGTGGCTTCCTCGACCGCGCGGAGGACGTCCAGCACGCGCTCCTGACCTCGCTGGGGGAGCGACTGGACGCCGTCACGCTGCGCACCGGCGACCACGGCGTGTTCCGCGTCGACGTCGACGGCGAGATGGTGTTCGACAAGGCCGACGACGAGTTCGACGTCGACGCCATCGTCCGCGAGGTGCGCGAGCGGGTTCGGTAGTCGAACGGGCCGGGGAACCGGCGGTTCGGCGAGGGACCGACTGACCGCGAGAAGAGGACCGTCGACCGCTCAGTGCTTGTGCGTGAACAGCAACACGTCGCCCTCGTGGGTCGTCACACAGAGGTCAAGCAGCATGCTGAGTTCGAGGCTGTTCAGTTCGTCCTCGCAGACGACCAGGTCGTCGAACGGCTCGTCGCAGGCGGGACAGGTGATGCTCACCGTGTTGCGGTAGGTCGTCACCCCGTCGGCCGACTCGTGGGGGGTCAGCGACGAGACCATCTCGTCGAATTCGTGTTCGTCCATCTCTGGGCCGACCAACGAACCGGTGGGTGATAATAGTATCTGGCGGGCGGTGGTTCCCCTCCCGACGAGGTCTCGTCTCGACGTCGGGGACGGCTGACTACCCCGTCAGTATTCGGCGACGTGTATCGTCGTTCGCCGGTCGACAGTTCCGGGATCGGTACGACTATGTCGCCCACGGGACGACTACTCTGTACGGCGGTTCCTCACAATAGTTCCTTGTTAATGGATAGCAAAGGCTTTAGTCCGGGTGTAGCCAAATGTTGCAATAGTCGTGGCCCACACCCACAGGGCCCGGGACCTGCAACTATGACTGACAACGAACTCATCTGGCGAATCGCTGGCGGTTCCGGAGACGGGATCGACTCGACGAGCCAGAACTTCGCGAAGGCCCTGATGCGCTCGGGGCTGAACGTATTCACGCATCGCCACTACCCCTCGCGCATCCGCGGCGGCCACACGTACGTCGAGATCCGGGCCGCGGAAGACGAGGTGAAATCCCGCGGCGACGGCTACAACTGTCTGCTCGCGCTCGGCGACTCCTTCGCACGGAACCCGCAGGAGAACGCCTACTACGGCAACGAGGAGACGAAGCCGCTGACGGAGAACCTGGACGAACTCCGCGAGGGTGGTATCATCGTGTACGACGCCGGCCTCCTCGACGCCGAGGAGGAGATCCCCGACTTCCAGGAGCGCGTCGAGGAGAACGACTGGCACGTGTTCGACATCGACCTGCGCGGCATGGCCAAGGAACACGGCCGCGAGGTCATGCGGAACACGGCCGGCGTCGGCGTCACCGCGGCGCTGCTCGACATGGACCTGGAGCACATCGAGGACCTGATGGAGGACGCCATGGGCGGCGACATCCTCGAACAGAACCTCCAGATCCTGCAGGACGCCTACGACCACGTCAAGGACGAGTACGAGTTCGAACACGACCTGCGCGTCCCCACGGGCGACCACGAGGAGGAGCAGGTGCTTCTCTCCGGGTCGAACGCGATCGCCTACGGCGCGCTCGACGAGGGCTGCCGGTTCATCTCCGGCTACCCCATGACGCCGTGGACCGACGTGTTCACGATCATGTCCCAGAACCTGCCGAAGTTCGGCGGCATCTCCGAGCAGGTCGAGGACGAGATCGCGGCGGCGGCGCTCGCGGTCGGCGCGAGCCACGCCGGCGTGAAGTCGATGTCGGGCTCCTCCGGCGGCGGCTTCGCCCTGATGAGCGAGCCACTGGGCCTCGCCGAGATGACCGAGACGCCGATCGTCCTCGTCGAGGCGATGCGGGCCGGCCCCTCGACCGGGATGCCGACCAAGCCCGAGCAGGGCGACCTCGAACACGTCCTCTACAGCAGCCAGGGCGACTCCAACCGCGTCGTCTTCGCCCCCGGCACCGTCGCCGAGGCGTACGACCAGACGCGGATGGCGTTCAAGATGGCCTACGACTACCAGATCCCGGCCATCGTCATCTTCGACCAGAAGCTCTCCGGCGAGAACACGAACCTCGACGCGAGCTTCTTCGACCGCGAGCCGAACCCGGACCCCGGCAGCGTCCTGACCGAGGAGGAGATCGCGGAGGCGGCCCACGACGCCTCGGGCAAGTTCCACCGCTTCCAGCACGAGACCGACAACGGCGTCAGCCCGCGCTCCCTGCCCGGACAGAAGGGCGGCCGCTACCTCGCGACCGGCAACGAGCACAACCCGCCGGGCCACATCAGCGAGGACCCCGAGAACCGCGTCTTCCAGATGGACCGACGGATGCAGAAGCTCGAATCCATCCGGGAGGAACTCAACGAGGAACACGACTCCCAGCAGACGTACCACGGTCCCGACGACGCCGACTACGGGATCATCACCTGGGGGAGCCAGCAGGGCGCGGTCGAGGAGGCCGTCGACCGGCTGAACGACTCCGGCTACTCCGTCAAGTCGGTCGGCGTCAGCGACATGATGCCGTACCCCGAGGCCGAGATGACCGAGTTCCTCGAGAGCGTCGACGAGGCGCTCGTCGTCGAGATGAACGCCACGGCGCAGTTCCGCGGGCTCACCCAGAAGGAACTGGGCCTCTACGGCGACAAGATGACCAGCCTCCTCAAGTACAACGGCAACCCGTTCGAGCCGGCCGAGATCGTTCAGGGCTTCCAGTCGCAGATCGACGAGGGCGGCCAGGACCTGGCGACCGGTACCCGGATCGAACCCGCAGCAGGTGACTAAACAATGAGCGCATTCAACGCGATCGGTGACGACCGCGAGATCGACCGAGACGAGTACACGCCCGGCCTCGAACCGCAGCCGACGTGGTGCCCGGGATGCGGCGACTTCGGCGTCCTGAAGGCGCTGAAGCAGGCGCTCCCGGAGGTCGGCCGCACGCCCGACGAGACGCTCGTCTGTACGGGCATCGGCTGCTCGGGCAAGCTGAACAGCTACCTGGACACGTACGGCTTCCACACGATCCACGGTCGCTCGCTGCCCGTGGCTCGCGCGGCCAAGCTCGCCAACCCCGGCGTCGAGGTCATCGCCGCCGGCGGCGACGGCGACGGCTACGGCATCGGCGGGAACCACTTCATGCACACCGCCCGGGAGAACCACGACATGACCTACATCGTGTTCAACAACGAGATCTTCGGGCTGACGAAGGGCCAGACCTCGCCCACCAGCCCGAAGGGTCACAAGTCCAAGACCCAGCCCTCGGGCAGCGCCAAGTCGCCGATCCGACCGCTGTCGCTCAGCCTGACCTCCGGCGCGTCCTACGTCGCCCGGACGGCCGCCGTCAACCCGAACCAGGCAAAGGAGATCATCGCGGAGGCCATCGAACACGACGGCTTCGCGCACATCGACTTCCTCACGCAGTGTCCGACCTGGAACAAGGACGCAAAGCAGTACGTCCCGTACGTCGACATCCAGGACAGCGACGACTACGACCACGACGTGACGGACCGTCGCGAGGCGGCCGAGATGATGCACGAGACCGAGGACCTCCTCTACGAGGGTACGGTGCTCACCGGCCGGTACTACGTCGACGAGGACCGCCCGTCCTACCAGGAGGAAAAGCAGGCCATCGGCGAGATGCCCGAGGAACCCCTCGCCGAGCGGTACTTCGACGACAGCTACGAGTGGGAGCGCAGCGCGGACCTGCTCGAGCGCCACAAGTGAACGAACCGCCCGGCCGCCCGCCGACGGCGACCGGGTGACCGCGGCGACCCGCCGCTGTCGCGCGTTTCTTGCCTTTATTTCACCGAAGTGATGTCCGCCCACAGACCCTTTTCGGGTTCAAAAGATATTTTTCAGTTGGACCAAAACATATTCCCATGAGTACGCAGTCCACGGAAGACCGTATTCTCTCCGTTCTGGAGGAGGACGCTCAGGCCTCGTATGCGGAGATCGCGGACCGGGCGGAGGTCTCCAAACCGACCGTCCGGAAGTACATCGACAAACTGGAGTCGGAGGGCGTCATCGTCGGCTACTCCGCCGACGTCGACCCGAAGAAGCTCTCCAGCCAGAGCATCGCGATGGTCGGCATCGACGTCGAGAGCGAGCGCTACGTCGAGGCGACCCAGCAACTGCAGGACCTGCCGGCGGTCGAGGCGCTGTTTACCTCCAGCGGCGACCACATGCTGATGGCCGAGGTCCGGGCCGCCGACGGCGACGAACTGGGGACGATCATCAGCGACGACATCCTCGCCATCGACGGCGTGACGGCCGCCCACCCGTCGTTCCTCCAGGAACGGCTCAAGTAGAACGGCCGCACCGCCGGCGCGACGGCTTCGTGCGCGCCGTCGCGACTGAGTGCGGACGGCGGCCGGCGGATCCGTGGCTGTCGGTTCCGCGGCTGTGGGTGGTTCGAACCGGGAGCGGGACGGCGTCAGTCGGCCGTCGCGCTCGGCCCTGTGGCTTCGGCGCGCTCGTCCGGCGGCTCCGCGTCGTCGCCGACCTTGGTCGCGGTCAGCGGGCTCCGCGATTCGATCTCGCAGTCGAACGCGGGGTGTTCGGCGAAGTGCCGGACCAGCATGTGTTTTCGCGACCCCGTGATGCCCGTGTGCTCCACGTCGTCCGCGGAGAACGTTCCGGGCAGGCGGTCGTACAGGCGGCACACGGCGTCGAAGCTGTCGAACACCTTGGCGTTGCCCGACGAGTCCGCGCCGCGGCGGCTCACCTCGTAGGAGCCGTCCTCGCGGTACGTGCCGGCCGTCCGGAAGAACTCCCGGGTCTCGGTCACGGCGTCGCTGATGGCCTCGCGCAGCGCAACCGCGTCGCTACGGGTTAGCTCGTGTTCGTCGCCGTCGACCTGCACTACGACCGACTGGCCGCCCTGCGTCGTCGATACCGTTACCTCATCGCCGGAGAAGAACTCGATCAGGAGCCTGGGTACTCCGTGTCATGTAGCCGTACATGGTGACGGCACCCTCAAAACTCTGTCGGCGTCAGGCCGCGCTTTCGTTTTCGCTCCCGAGGATGTCCGTCTCGATGGTCTCCTCGTGGGTGATGGCGTTCAGCGGCACGTCGAGCGACACCGTCTCGCCCGTCAGCGAGGTGGGGTCCTCGGCCTCGACCGTCGCCGCGAACTCGATACGAAGTTCGGTCCGCTCGTCGTTCCGCAGGTGGGTGACCCACCAGTCGTCGAGCCGGTCGTTTTGGATCGCGGTGCGGGTCGCTATCTCCTCGGACGTCCCCGGCTCGATGACGTACTCGCGGTCGCTGGTCCCCTCGCCGACGGTGACGCCGTTCATCGTGATCTCGTAGCGGATCTGCGTGACGGTGTAGGGGACGCGCTTCGGGTTGTACGCGACGAACGCGGTGTTTACGGGCGTCTCGGCCTCCGTGACGTTGCCCCACGAGCCGCGCGTCTCGTTGACGTACAGCATCGGGTCGGACAGCACCGGGCTGTCGCCATCGATCTCCCGGGTCTCCGTCGAGTTGAACCGGGCTATCATGCTCGTGTTGATCGACTGCGTTTGCTCGACCGGGACGCTCCGCCCGACGATTCCCGACCGGATCCGGGCGTCTATCGCCACCTCGGTCCGCTCGCCGTTGCGGATGTGGCTCACCCACCAGTCGGGGATCCGCCGGTTGTCCATGTACGTCTCCAGCCGGATCTCGTTCTCGCCGGGCCGCACGTTCAGGTTCCGTTTCTCCCCTTCCGCCATCCGCACGTCGTTCATCCGGACCGTGTACGTCGCCGAGGCGTCGAGGAAGCCGGTTCCGACGGGGTTCGGGTTGTGCACCGTGAGGTCGGTGACGACGACCGTCGTCGTGTCGTTGACCTCGCCGAACTCGTTGTCGACGCTCTCGACGGTCGGGACGCCGACGACGCCGAGCGCGACGGCCGCCCCGACGGCGACGACCAGCGCGCCGAGCGCCGTCGCGACGATCCGTAGCTTGCTGCCGACCAGTGCCGCCTTGACGCGTTGCCCGTCCATCGGCCGGGGGAACGGTCGGCTCCGGCTTAGCGCTGGCGGCGGCCCGGGACACGAACGATATAAGTCCCCGCCGCGGGAATCACGGGGTATGGCAACTGACGCCGTCGCGTCGGACAAGGGGATCGGGTTCGCGATGCTGTTCTCGCTGCTGGCCGTGGCGGGCACGGTCGGGATGTACCTCGGCGCGCCCGGGCGGGCCGCCGCGTGGGGCTTCGGGGCGGCCGTGCTGTTCGCCTCGCTGGCCGTCGCGTACATCCACGTGTACTGGTAAGCTCGCCCCGTCCACGGAAATGGTTATACGTGTCAGCGCCGTATACACGCCCGAAGACGATGACTGACTACACAGAGGAGGAACGACGCATCCTCGCGTACCTCAGCGAGAGCGTCTCCCGGGGCGAGCAGTACTTCCGGGCCAAAAACATCGCCGACGCCATCGAGCTCTCGGCGAAACAGGTCGGCGTCCGTCTCCCCCGGCTCGCCGAGAAGAGCGACGAGGTCGACATCGAGAAGTGGGGCCGCGCACGCTCGACGACGTGGAAGGTCACGCGGAGCTAACCGCGGCCGCCACCGCCGCCAGTCGCTCGCGTCGCCGCGGCAACGCGTTTACCCGGTGGGTGGCGTTCCATCGGACTTTTACTCTCCCGGGTCGGAGTTCGTAGCATGACAGTCCGGGTCCAGCGTACGTTCGAGTTCGCCGTGCCGCCGGAGCGCGTCTGGGAGTTCATCTCCGACCCGGAGAAACGCGCCCGCTCGATCAGCGTCGTCTCGGACTTCGAACTCGAGAGCGAGGACGGCACCGAGGCGACCTGGCACGTCGACCTGCCGGTCCCGCTGCTCGACAGGACCGCGACGGTCCGGACCGAGGACGTCGAGCGCGACCCGCCGCGGTTCGTGAAGTTCGTCGGCCGGTCGAAGGTCATGCGGGTCACGGGCGAACACGAGATCCGCGAGACCGAGACCGGCTGCGAGCTGCACAACACGTTCGTCGTCGACGGCCGCCTCCCCGGCGTCGAGCGCTTCTTCAAGCGCAACCTGGACACTGAACTCGACAACCTCGAAGCGTCGCTCCGGGCCGACCTGGGGGTCGAGGCGTGAAGGTCGCGCTGGCCCAGATCCGGATCGAGGCCGGCGACGTCGAGGGGAACGTCCAGCGGGCCGAGCGCGCCGTCGCGTCGGCCGCGGCGGCGGGCGCGGACCTGGTCGCGCTCCCCGAGGTGTTCAACGTCGGCTACTTCGCGTTCGACCTGTACCACCGGCGCGCCGAACCGCTCGGCGGCGAGACGCTGACCCGGATGGCCGACGCCGCCGCCGAACACGGGGTCGGCGTCCTCGCCGGGAGCATCGTTGAGGACCTGGGCGAGACCGAGCGCGCGCCGACGCCGGCCGACGAGGGGCTGGCAAACACCGCCGTCCTGTTCGACCGGTCGGGCGAGCGCCGGCTCGTCTACCGCAAGCACCACCTGTTCGGCTACGAGTCCGCGGAGAACGAGCTACTCGTCCCCGGCGAGCGCGTCCCGACCGCCGAGTTCGACGGCCACACCGTCGCCGTCACGACCTGCTACGACCTCCGGTTCCCCGAACTGTACCGGGCGTTCGCCGAGGACGTGACGCTCGCGCTCGTCCCGTCGGCCTGGCCCTACCCGCGGGTCGAACACTGGCAGACGCTCTCGCGGGCCCGCGCCGTCGAGAACCAGTTCTACGTCGCCACGATAAACGGCAGCGGGCGCTTCGACGACGCGGAACTGCTCGGCCGCTCGACCGTCTACGACCCGTGGGGGACGCCGCTGTCGAGCAGCGACGACGACGCCGCGCTGGTCACCGCTGAGGTCGACGCCGAGACGGTCGCGGCGGTCCGCGAGGAGTTCCCCGCGCTGCGGGACCGCCGGCGGTAGGGCGGCCGGGCCGCGCCCGGTGGCTTTATTCGTCTCCGCGTCGTAACGACGAACGCCAGCGGCCGACGCTTTTCACGTCGCGCTGGCAAAACCCGTCGCGCTCGCGTCCGCGTCCACATCACATCCGGAACCGCCCGGGCGGTTCCGGTCCGGGGCGTCCCGACCGTATTTCCGTCCTCGTCCTTTCCGACCCAGTTCGCCCGAGCGGTGGCTCCGCGTCTCGTCCAGCGGTTTCGGCGTTGGTTCCCCGAGTCGGCCGACCGGTACGGGTCGACAGCGTACTCGACCGTGGGCCGCCGACCGCGCTGACGCCGACCGCACCGAGGGCCGCCCACGGGAAGATAGCCGCTCAGTCGTCCTGAGTGGTGATGTCGGCAGAGAGGCCCTGGGCCATCTCGATGTCGGTGGAGTTGTTGAGCGTCCAGGCGGTGCGCTCGGTGACGGCCTCGATCACTTCGCGGGCGCTCGGGTAGCCGTTGCCGGACTTCTTGACGCCGCCGAACGGCAACTGGACTTCGGCACCGATACACGGCAGGTTACCGTACGCCAGTCCCACTTCCGCGTGGTCGCGGTAGTAGTTGATCTGGCGGTAGTCCTCGCTGATGACCGCGCCAGCAAGGCCGTACGGCGTGTCGTTGTGGATCTCCACCGCCCGCTCGATGTCGCCCTCGTACTCGACTAAGGCGACGTGGGGGCCGAACACCTCCTCTTTGAGGCAGCGCAGGTCCTCGTCGTAGTCGACCTCGTAGACGAACGGGCCAACCCAGTTGCCCTCCGCGTGGCCCTCCGGAATTTCGTCGTCGTCGAGTTCGGCGCGGTCGACGAGCACGTTCGCGCCCTCCTGCTGTGCGAGGTCGTTGTATTTGTGGATCTTCTCGACGTGGTCGGGTTCGATAGCCGGTCCCATGAACGTCTCCTCGTCGAGGGGATCGCCGACGGCGACCTCTTCGGCGATCTCGACGAAGCGCTCCTTGAACTCGTCGTAGACGTCCGTGTGGACGATGAGGCGCTCGGAGGAGACGCAGCGCTGACCGGTGGTTTTGAAGCTGGACATGACGGCCGAATGGACGGCGATGTCGAGGTCAGCCTGTTCGGTGACGATGATGCCGTTTTTGCCGCCCATTTCGCAGGCGGCGAGTTTGCCGGGGGTGCCGCCGACGGTATCAGCGATCTGGTGGCCGACCTCCGCGGAGCCGGTAAAGAGGACGGTGTCGGTGCGGTCGTCCTGGACGATGGCGTTGCCGGCGTCGCCGAAGCCCTGGACCATGTTGAACACGCCGTCGGGGATGCCGGCGTCCTCGAACATTTCGGCGATGACCTGACCGCACCAGGGGGTCTGCTCGGCGGGCTTCCAGACGACCGTGTTTCCTTCGACGAGGGTAACGGCCATGTGCCAGAAGGGGATGGCGACGGGGAAGTTCCAGGGGGTGATGCAGCCGACGACGCCGCGGGGCTTGCGGCGCATGTAGGCGTCCTTTTCGGGGATCTCGCTGGGGACGACGTCGCCCTTGGGGTGGCGTGCGTCGCCGGCGGCCCACTCGACCATGTGCCACGCCTCGGTGACGTCGGCCTTGCCCTCACTGATCTCCTTGCCGCATTCTTTGGTGACGATTTGGCCGAGTTCGTCGTGTCGGTCGCGGAGTTCGTGGTAGATGTCCCAGAGGTACTCGGCGCGGTCGATGCGGGAGAGTTCGCGCCACTCCTCGAAGGCGTCGTCGGCGGCGGCCATCGCCCGGTCGACGTCGGTTTCTGTGCCCCGCCGGAACTCGCCCAACGTGTCGCCCGTCGCGGGATTCGTGCTCTCGAACGTCTCCGTGCCCTCGCCGTCGGTCCACTCGCCGGCGATGTAGTGGCGGTAGGTGCCGCCGTCGGTCTGGTGACTCATGCCTGGCAAAAATTGGAAGGGCCACAATTAAAAAATCATCTAGTCCGCCGCCGGGTGACCGGCCGCGGGTCGACCCCCGCGCCGCCGGACGCCGGTCGGCGGGCGACGGGCGGCGTTCACCCGCTCGCCTCGGCCACCCGCTCTATCTCCCCTTTCAGGCGCTCGGCGTCGAAGTCGTGGTCGGGGCGGACGTTGACGAAGTCGAGGAACTCCCGGGCGGCGAGCAGGTCGCCCGGCGAGTACGCCTCCAGCGCCAGTTCGACGACCGTCCGGGTACCGAGGGTCGGTTCGAGCGTCGCCAGCGCCGAGGCCAGGTCGTAGGCCCGCGCGTCGGCGATGCCGTCCTCGCGGACGCTCGTGGCGTCGATGAAGTACACCTCGTCGTCCTTGACGAGGACGTTCTCGCCGCGGAGGTCGCCGTGGGCCAGCCCGTCGTCGTGCATGCGCCGCAGGTTGTCGAAGAGGTCCGGCGTCAGCCGGCGGGCCGCCGCGGCGTCCAGGTCGTCGAACGTCCGGAAGTCCTCCAGGTACTCCAGCACGAGGACGCCGAGGCCGTCGACCTCGAACGCCTCGACGGGCTCGGGCGCGCGGACGCCGATCTCCCGCATGCGCTCGGTCGCGGCGAGTTCCCGCTGGGCCATCTCCAGGGGGCTGCCGACGTGGTCGAAAAACCCCTCGCGGCCGCTGGTGACCGCGCCGAGGTTGCGCCCGGTCGTGAACACGGCGTGGACGAAGGCGTTCTGCTTGGAGACGATCTTCACGAACCACTCCTCGTCGACGACGCAGGGCGTCGACAGCCAGTTGTCGGCGTCGAGGAACTCGATGCGGACCTCGTCGCGACCGGCGCGGGTGGCGATCTCGCGGGCGACCGCCTCCGTGGCCTCCCAGTCGACGGTCCCGCGGACGAGGTCGCGCACTTCCATGGCGGTTCGAAGGCGACCCACCGGCATAAATGTCCGCGGACGGCCGCCGGGTCGGGCTACCGTCGCCGGGTTGCGAGGGCGACGACCGCCGCCGCGACCGCGACGAGGGCGGTGAACCCGTCCATGCCGCCGCCGTCGCTCTCGCCGCCGCCGTCGGCCGTTCCGTCGCCCGTCCCGGTCGCCGTCTCGGCGGTCGTCCCGCCGTCGGCGACGGTCGCGGACGTGCTCGCCGTCGTCGTCGGTTCGGTGGTCCCGGCCCCGTCGGTCGGAGTCTCCGAGTCGGTCGGGGACGCCGGGACGGTCGTGGACGGTCCGTCGTCGGTCGGCCGATCCGTAGTGGGGGTCGTCGGCGCGTCCGTGGTCGACGACCGGCCGTCCGAGGGCGACGTCGGGTCGTCGCCGCCGCGCTCGCCGTCCCGTTCGACCGAGAGCGTGCCGGACTCCGTGTCGGGGGCGACCCGCTCGCCCCCGTCGTCGTCGATCCGGCTGACCCGGACGGAGAGGGCGGCGTCGCCGACGTCCTCCCCGCGGAGGGTGACGGACCCGAGCGCGACCGCGCCGTCCCCGGGACCGACGGTCTCGTTCACGTCGGCCGCCTTGATCCGGACGGCGTCGCCGCCGTCGATGACTTCGGTCTCGCCGAACCCGAACGCGTCGCCGGTCTCCGCGCCCGTGATCGTCGCGGCGTCGCCGTCGGCGACCCGGACGATCACCTCGAACCCGGCGACGCCGTCCGGCGTGCCCGTCAGCGAGACGCCGACGGTCGCCCGCTCGCCGCGTTCGACGGTCGCGTCGTCGGCCACGACGGTCGGGCCGCTCGCGGCCCCGACCGGGGCGACGAGCGCGGCGGCGACCGCTCCGAGCGCCATCGCGACGACCAGCCAGCGCCGGGCGGGCCGACTACCGCGGCGGGTCGAGCGTTCAGACCTCATCGAAGAGCGAGTTGATGTCGTCGAAGTCGACCCGTCCGTTGCCGTTGAAGTCGAACGCGCCGGGGTTGTTCGCGACGGCGTCGTCGTCGCGGTGGTCGAAGAACACGACCACGTCGTCGAAGTCGAGTTCGCCGTTGCCGTTCAGGTCCTCGTACTTCCCGTCGCCGTCCGGGTCCGTCGGCAGGTCGTTGTCGCCGACGCGGCCGACGGACGACACCGTCACGGTCCCGGTGTCGGTCGCCGCATCGATGGCCGCGCCGCCGTCAGCGTCGAGCGCGTCCGTTTGCAGCGTCACGCCGGTCGACCCCTCGGCGTTGAGCGCGACGGTGAGCGTCGCCAGTCCCACGTCGCTCGCGCCGCTCTCGACCTGGTCGTCGATGTCGGAGGCCGCCAGCGTCACCGACGAGCCGTCGTCCGCGACCGACACCTCGCTCACGTCGGCCCGGAACGCGTCGGCCAGGGTCGCGTCCTCAATGGCGGCGACGCCGGTGTCGTCGACGGTCACCGTCACGTCGAACCCGGCGAGGCCCTCGGGCGCGTTCGACAGGGATAGCTCGGCGGGCACGGTCCCGCCGACGCCCCCGTTCTCGGGGAACGTCACCGACAGCGTCGGCGTCGACCCGCCGTCGCCGCCGGTGCTCGGGTCGTAGGAGTCGAACAGGCCGAAGGAGCTATCGAAGTTGGAGGTGACGGGGATCGACGGCTCCCCGTTGACGTTCGAACCGCTGTCCGTGACGCCGCCGCCGAGGCGGAGGTCGGTGCCGAGGCCCGACGCCAGGTCGTCGAGGTTGGCCGTCGCCTCGCTCGGCGCGGCGGCGCTCCCGAGCAGGATCACGGCCCCGCCGTCGGCGGCGAACTCGGTGAGCGTCGTCACGTCCTCGGCGGCGAACGCCGACGCGGGCGTCGTGACGAGGACCGCCCGGGCGTCGGCCAGCCGGGACTCGTACGAATCGTTGACCTGTTCGAGGTTCAGGCCGACGCCCTCCAGGTAGCGCTGGTAGTAGGCGGCGTCCTCGCCGGAGAGCGCGTAGTCGACGCCGAACTGGCCGTGCCCGCCGTCGATCAACACGTCGCCCGAGCGCTCGGAGAGGTGGTCGATGAGGTTCGACAGGAACGCGAAGTTCCCGTAGCCGCTGGTGTCGACGGCGAAGCCCTCCGCGGCCTCGTAGCTCTCGTCGACGAACGGCGAGCCGACGAGCGCGACGTTCGCGGCGTCGTCGACGCCGACCAGCGGGGTGCCGTCCCCCGCGGCGACCGGCGCGCGGCCGTCGAGCGACCCGTCCGCGCTCGCCACCGCAGCGGCGTCGGGGAAAAAGAGTTCGTCGACGGGGCCGTTGCGGACCGTGGCCGCTTTCGAGATGTCGCTCTCGGCCCAGAGGCCGCGCCCCGCGGTCCGAGCCGCGTTCTCCAGTTGCCAGAACTCGTCGTGGCGCGCGAGCGTCGAGCCGTACGACCGGGCCAGCCCGTCCTCGATCAGCCGGGCGTTGTAGGTCGTGTCGCGGTTGCCGTCGCCGGACGCGTCGTAGTCGGCGTACGCGAGCACGCGACCGTACGGGTCGGTGAGTCCCTCGTTCTCGTCGAAGTAGATGTCGACGGTCGCGCCGGAGAGCGCCGACTCGGCGAACGACGTCGCCTCGTTGGCCCACTCGACGAGGTAGGGGTACTCGACGTCGGAGCCGCCGCCCCCGCCGAAGTACGGGAACGAGGTGTCGAACCGCGAGGTATCGAACTGGAAGTTCCCGCTCCCGTCGACGACCTGCGCGTCGTTGAACCGGAACGGCGCGCCGGCCGCTTCGAGGATTGCGTTCGACGCCGCGGTTTTGTCGTGGTCATCGAAGTCGGACTTCCCCGTCACGTAGACGGCCCCGCCGTCGTCGACGAACGACGCGAGCGCGTCGAGTTCGGCGTCCGAGGGCTGCTGTGGCTGGCTGCAGGCGACGAGGTCGACGTCGGAGAGGGTGCCGTCAAGCGAGTCGACCGCCGAGACCGAGTAGCCGGCCCCTTCGGCGTTGCTCACGAAGTCCGAGAAGCTGTCGAAGCCGTCGAACTGGCCGTTGTCGTACCAGGCGACCGTCGCGTCGCCCCCGGTCAGGTCGTCCCAGACGTTCAGGACGAAGTTCGAGCCGTCCGAATCCAGACCGTCGTTGTTGACGAGGAAGGAGCCGACCGCCGCGACGCTCCCGTCGACGGCGGCCAGCGGGACGTCGGCGTCCGGGTAGCTGACGGCGTCGCCGTTGCCGTCGGCGTCGCTGATCGTCGATCCCTCGGGGGCCAGCACCGCCGTCGTCGCTCCGTCGGTGTAGGGCGACCCGTCGGGGGCGATCAGGCTCGTCCCGGAGTAAAACGACAGCGCGGAGACGGGACGGACGCCGCTCGTCGTCTCGTCGTAGCTCAGTCCCTCCCACTCCTCGGGGCGCTCCGCGCTCGCCGCGCTGGCCGACTCCGGCGTGTCGACCCCGAGCACGCGGACCGTCTCCTGCGTGCCGTCCTCGAACTCGACGTCGAACGTGTCGCCGTCGGCGACCGAGACGACGTCGACGGTGTAGCGCTGGCTCGGGTCGAGCCCCGGCCCCGTCGCGATCCCCTCGCGGTCCTCGAAGTACGGGAAGCTATCGTTGAACTGGCCGGTCGTGGGGACGTACTCGACGCCGGCGTTGTTCGTCCCGTCGACGACCTGCGCGTCGTTGAACCGGAAGGGGACGCCGAGCGCCGAGGCGACGGCGTTGATGTTCGCCGTCTCGTCGTAGTTGTCGAAGTCGGACTGGTGGTGGAGGAAGACGGCCCCGCCGCCGCTGGCGAACGACGTGAGCGCGTCGATTTCAGCGTCGGAGAAGGCGTTGGAGGGCGACGTGATCACGACCGCGCTCGCCCCGTCGAGGTCGGCCGTCAGGTCGCCGGTCGCCTGCACGTCGTAGCCGTTCGACTCGGCGTAGGACTCGAACTGCCCGAACGACGCGAGGTCGTAGAACTGGCCGTGGCCCTCGTCCCAGAGCACCGTCCCGCTGCCGGCCAGGTCGTCCCAGACGTTCAGGACGAACTCCTCGTTCCCGGTCGCGAAGTCCTGGTCGTCGTCGACCAGCATCGTGCCGAAGCCGGCGACCGACCCGTCGACGCCGACCAGCGGGATAGGCGTGCCGTCGGGGTAGCTGACCGCGTCGCCGTTGCCGTCGGCGTCGGATATCGACGCCGCGTCCTCGGCCCACACCGCGACCACCGAGTCGTCGGTGAGCGGTTGCTCGCTGCCGTTCAGCAGCGAACCGGTCGAGTCGAACGCGAGGTCGGCGATGGTGGTTGCGTATCGGGACGCCGTCGTATCGAGCGCCGCGCTGGCCGTCCCGCCTGCGGAGGCGGCGGCGAGCGTGGCGAGGAAGGTTCGTCGCCTCACGGGCGAAACGTGTCAGGCGACGTGATGAAACTGTATATTGGGCGTATATAGAAGTCGGGTTGATACGTACCGCACCGACGTCGCTATGTACCGAATACGGTAGCGTCGATGAAGTCTTCCACCGCCCGCCGGCGGCCCCGGTCGGGTCGCCGCCGTATCTCCCATGGTTTTATCTTCGGGTTCGGCAAGTATTGCGTATGGAGTTCGATCTGCCCGACGAGCACCGGATGATCCGGGACAGCGTCCGGGAGTTCTGCGAGGCGGAGATCGCCCCCATCGCCCAGGAAATCGAGGACGAACACCGGTTCCCCGCGGAGGTGTTCGACCAGCTCGCCGACCTGGACGTGATGGGCGTCCCCGTCGCCGAGGAGTACGGCGGGCTCGGCGGCGACCAGCTCATGTACTCGCTCGTCACCGAGGAACTGGGCCGGGTGTCCGGCTCCGTCGGCCTCTCCTACGCCGCCCACGTCAGCCTCGCCACCAAGCCCATCGAACTGTTCGGCACCGAGGAGCAAAAGGAGCGCTGGCTCCGCCCGCTCGCCGAGGGCGAGTACGTCGGCGGGTGGGCGCTGACGGAGCCGGAAAGCGGGAGCGACGCCAGCGACATGGACACCGTCGCCGAGCGGGACGGCGACGAGTGGGTGCTGAACGGCACCAAGCAGTTCATCACCAACGCCAGCGAGGCCGGCAGCGTCCTCGTGAAGGCCGTCACGGACCCCGACGCCGGCTACGACGGCATCTCCACGTTCATCGTCGACCCGCGCGAGGACGACGGGTTCGAGGTGACGACGGTGTGGGACAAGATGGGGCTGAACGCCTCGCCGACCTGCGAGATCCAGCTCGACGACGTGCGCCTCCCCGAGGACCGTCTGCTGGGCGAGGAAGGCGACGGCTGGGACCAGACGAAAAAGACCCTTGACGGCGGCCGCATCTCCATCGCCGCGCTCTCCGTCGGACTGGCACAGGGAGCCTACGAGGCGGCGAAGGAGTACTCGACGGAGCGCGAGCAGTTCGGTCAGCCCATCTCGAAGTTCGACGCCGTCCGCGACAAGGTCGTGGCGATGGAGCGCAAGACCGAGCGCGCTCGGCTGCTCACCCGCAAGGCCGCCTGGAAGTACGACCGGGGCGAGTCCGTCACGAAGGCGAGCGCGCTCGCCAAACTGGACGCCAGCGAGGCGGCCCGCGAGGTCGCCGAGGAGGCGGTCCAGACGCTCGGCGGCTACGGCTACACGACCGACTTCGCGCCCCAGCGGTTCTACCGCGACGCCAAGCTGATGGAGATCGGCGAGGGGACCAGCGAGATCCAGCACCTCGTCATCGGCCGCGAACTCGGCCTGTAGGCCGGCACGAGCGCTTTTCTACCGCCGCGCGAACGCGACCGCACAGACGTGCGTGACCAGCAGCGCGGCCGCCAGCGCGGCGGCACCGGCGACCGCTGGCTCGACGGTTCCCACCCCCAACTCCGCCAGGAACGGGGCCACCAGGTCGCCGCGCCGGGCCGCGAGGAGCCACAGCGTCGCGCCGCCCGCCTGCACGACGCTGAACCCGAGCGTCTGCAGGTCGGCGAGGGTCGAGAACGGGCCGCACCCGCGGAGCGCGTTGTCCGCGATGGTGTGCTGTGGCACCAGCAGGACTGCGAGGACGACGCCGGCCCCGAGCACCCCGCCGAGGCCGCCGACCCACTCGGCGACGACGAGCCACGCGCCCCACAGCGCCGTCTCCGAGACGCTGACCGCCACGTCCGCCGCGGCAAGCCGCGCGCCGTCGATCCCGTTGACCGCGATCACCGTCAGGTACCGCGTCAGGAGCAGTCCGAGCGCGAGGACGGCGAAGCCGGCGGCGACGCCCCGGGAGGCGACCACCGCGTCCTCGACGAACGCCAACCAGACGACGAGCGCGAGCGTCTCGACGCCGGTGAACGCCACGACGAGCCCGTACCTGCCGAGCGACGCGGCGAGCATCCGCGCCCGGGTCCGCTGGACGTACCGGCGGGTCGCCATGCCAACTCGTGTGGGCGCTCCGGTCTTTGTTATCCGTCCCGTTCCCCCGATCGACGGCCCGTAACGGCCAGTAAGGACGGCTTTCGCCCGACCGGGCGGATGCGTGGGGGCGACGGCCCGCGGTCAGCCGCCCGTCAGCCGGTCCCAGAGCGACGTCATCTCGGACCCCGACGAGAGCCCCTCCAACTTCCGCAGGGTCTCGGTCTCCTCCTCCAGGTTCGCCTCCAGCGGGTCCGTCACATCGCTGTCGAGGTCCAGCCTGTTCGCGACCGTCAGCACCGACTCGTAGCTGCTTATCTCCAGCCGCTCGGCCTTTATCGCCCCGTCGAGGAGGTGGAGGTTCTTCAGGTCGTCGTCCCGGACCATCCCCGCGAACTGCCGGCGTTCCTTCGCCAGGGCGTCGACGACCGCGTCGTTGCGCCGGCGCGGTTCGACCCCGTACTCGCGGAAGGCGCGTTCGACGCGCTCGACGTGGGTCTCGGTCTCCCCGCGGTGTTTGCTGAAACCGCTCTGCAGGTGGTCGTTGGTCGTCGCCATCGCCATCTCGTCCAGTTCGCTCACGAGCGTCGTCTCCACGTCGTAGATCCCCTCCAACTGGTACTCGAACAGTCCCTCCAGCGTCTCGATGTGCTGTCTCGATTCGCTCATCGTCCACACGGCGGACCACGAGCAGCGGGTTAACCGCTTGGCGGGGTTCCCCGACAGGACGGCGATCCGGAACGTCGGACCGGTCCGGTTCGGTCGTGACCGATGTGGTTACCGAACCGGTCGCCGCACCGATCGCCGCGCCGGTCGCGGAACCGGCGGTACGGCCCACAGAACGACGTCGAAAAAGACCGGGTGGAGTTCGTGGCGGTGAGGGAGTATCCGAGAACGCGGGAAACTATGGCCAGTCGCCGGCCTGCTCGTACGCGTCCAGCACGCGCTGGATCGCGACGACGTAGGCGGCGACCCGGAAGCTCGGCAGGTCGTGTTCCTCGAAGGCGTCGGTGAGGGTGTCGAACTGGGAGACGATCCGCCGTTCGAGTTCGTCGTTGACCTTCTCCTCGGACCAGTAGAACCGCTGGCGGTTCTGCACCCACTCGAAGTACGAGACGGTGACGCCGCCCGCGTTCGCGAGGATGTCCGGGACGACCAGCACGTCCTTGTCCTCCAGCACGTCGTCGCCGTCGGGGGTGATCGGGCCGTTGGCGGCCTCCGAGACGACGTCGGCGTCGACGTCCCGGGCCAGGTCCTCGTCGATGGCGTTTTCCAGCGCGGCGGGGATCAGCAGGTCGACGTCGAGGGTGAGCAGGTCGTCGTTGGTGATCTCCTCGTCGGCGGCCCCGTAGCCGACGACGCTGCCGGTCTCGCGCTTGTGGTCCTTCGTGGCGACAGGGTCGAGCCCGTCCTGGGCGTAGATGCCGCCGCTGGAGTCGGAGACGGCGACGACCGTCGCGCCCATCTCGTCTATCAGCTTCGCGGAGACCCAGCCGGCGTTGCCGTACCCCTGGACGGCGACGGTCGCGCCCTCCAGGTCCTTGTCGAGGTAGTCGAATGCCTCGCGGGCGGCCAGCACCGTCGACCGACCGGTCGCCTCGACGCGCCCGGCGCTCCCGCCGCTGGAGATGTCCTTGCCGGTGATGACGCCCGGCGCGGTCGTGTCCTCAAGCGTCTCGTAGGTGTCCTTGATCCAGTTCATCTCCCGCTGGCCGGTGTTGACGTCCGGCGCGGGGATGTCCTTGTCCTCGCCGATGATGGGGGTCAACTCGGTGGCGAACGAGCGCGTCAGGCGCTCCAGTTCGCCGTCGCTGTACTCCGCGGGGTCGACGACGATGCCGCCCTTGCCGCCGCCGAGCGGGATGCCGACGGTCGCGCACTTGTACACCATCCACCCGGAGAGGGCCTTGACCTCGTCGCGGCTGACGCCGGGGTGGTAGCGGATCCCGCCCTTGTACGGGCCACGGTCGCCGTTGAACTGCGACCGGAACGCCTTGAACACCTCGACGGAGCCGTCGTCGAGTTCGACCGAGAGGTTCGTCTCGAGGACGCGCTCGGGTCGTTTCAGCCGCGTCAACACCCCCTCGTCGATGTCGAGATACTCGGCGGCCTCGTCGACCTGCTGTTGCAAGCTCTCGAACGGGTTCGCCTCCTCTGCCATACGCGGACGGTCGGTCACTCCGGGTAAAAATCCTACCGAAAACCTTCACGGAAGTGTATTATTATGCTGTAAATTTATGCATAGAGTATTAGGAACACGTGCTGCGTATTAGGATAGCTCGCCGGCCGCCCGCGCCCGCTCGACGACGCGCTCGGCCTGTGCGACCAGCGGGGCGTCGACCATCTCCCCGTCGACGCGGAACACGCCCCGCCCCTCCTCGTCGGCGCGCTCCTTCGCCGCCAGCACCGACTGCGCCCACTCGATCCGCTCCGCGTCGGGCGTGAACGCCTCGTTTATCGGGTCGACCTGCCCGGGATGGATCGCCATCTTGCCGTCGTACCCCAGTTCGGTGGCAAAGGCCGTCGCGTCGCGGAGGCCGGCGACGTCCTCGATGTCCGTGAACACGGTGTCGACGGCGTCGACGCCCGCCGCGCTGGCCGCGAGCACCGCGTGCTCGCGGGCGTACAGCACCTCGGTCCCCTCGTCGGTCCGGGTCGCGCCGAGGTCGGCCGCGAGGTCCTCGGCCCCGAACACGAGCGCGTCGGTCGGGGCGGCCTCGGCGATCGCTTCCGCGTGCAACACGCCCGCGGCCGACTCGACGAGCGCGAGCACCGGCACCGACAGGTCGCGCTCGCCGAGGAGTCGCCACAGCGTCCGCACGTCGTCGGCGTCGCCGACCTTCGGGAGCATGACGCTGTCGACGGTCGCCGCGGCCGCGTCGTCCGAGAACACGGCCTCGACGTCCGCCGCGGCGGCGACGCCGACGGGGTTGACGCGGACACACACCTCCGCCGCCGGATCGAACGACGGGTCGGCAAGCACCGAGCGCACCGACTCCCGGGCGTCGGCTTTCCGCTCCGGGGCGACGGCGTCCTCGAGGTCGAACGCGACCACGTCGGCCGACGTGTCGCCCGCCTTCCGGAGCATCGCCGGTTCGTCGCCGGGGCTGAACAGGACGGATCTCCGAGCCATACCGCCGTTCGGTCCGGCGGGGGCTTTAGTGTTCCCGCCCGTAGCAACCCTTAAGACTGTCGCGAACCTTTCCTATCAGAAGAGCGGTGTAACTGCGGGGGCCCCACATACTATGACTGACCGGACCACGAACTCGTCGACGGCGGGAGGGGACAGCGCCGCTGCGGACGGTCGTGCCGACCGCGCGCAGTCGAGCGTCCTCGCGATCGTGCTCCTCGTCGGGCTGACCTTCGTGGGCGCGGCGACCGTCGTGCTCGTGGGGTCGGTCGCGCTCGACGACGGGCAACAGCAGGCCGACATACAGAGCGCCGAGAACGACCTCGCGCAGGTGAACGCGAAGGCGAACCGCGTCGCGCTCGGCACGAACAACACGGAGCAGGTGGTCGTCGGCAGCGGGGGCAGCGGCACGACGGAGGTCCAGCCCGGCATGGGCAGGGTGAAGATCACGCTCGTCAACCAGACGACGGGCGACGATGTCGACGTGTTGCTCAACGACTCCCTCGGGCGGATCGTCTACGAACTCGACGGGGAACGCGTGGCGTTCCAGGGCGGCGGCGTCTGGCGAAAGACCGGCGAGAACAGTAGCCGGATGCTCTCGCGCCCCGACGTCCACTACCGCAACGACGAGGCCGACCAGCCGACGGTGACGGTCCCGCTCACCATCATCGGCGGGACCGCCGGGAGCGGCAACGAACTCACGCTGTCGGACGCCGGGACGGACCTCAGATACCCGATCAGCGGCAACGAGAACCGGACGAACCCGATCACGTCGAACACCCAGGTCAACGTCACCGTCCAGAGCGAGTATTACAAGGCCTGGGGCGCGTACTTCGCCGACCTGACCGACGGGGCCGCGGAGTACGACCACGAGAACAACGAGGTGTCGATAGCGCTCATCACCCCCGCCGACCGGGAAGTGGTGAGCAAGGCCCTGCTCCAGACCGGCGCCGACTCCGACCTCGTGTTCAGCAACAAGGCGGTTGTCGACAGCTACAACTCCACGGGGTATTGGAATCCCTACGACGATTCGAAGGCCGTGAACGGCGAGAACGGAACAATCACCACCGCCGGCAACGTCGTGATCAACAACAAGGGGAAGGTGTACGGCGACATCGTGGCGGGCGGCTACGTGCAGGTGCAGAAGAAACACGGCCTCGTCACCGGGAACATCTCCTACGGCAACGCCGGCGACACCTACATCAACAACGGCGCGTTCCAGGGCGAGTGGACGGCCAACAACGCTTCCGTCGTCTCCACCCCTTCGATCAGGAACTACGTCACGTCGACGTTCGCGCGGATCGAGAGCGATTCCGACAACGCCGACGAGCCGGAACTGCAGGGCAACAGCACGGTCTTCACCCACAACGGCAACGGAACCATCGTCCTCCACGGCGGGCCCGAGGGGAAGGACTACTACATCGAGAACGGGCTGGACATGGACGGCAGCGACAAACTGATCCTGAACACGACGAAGGGGAACGTCCGTCTCGGCATCCGTCAGAGCCTCTCGCTCGACAGCGACGCGAACATCACCGTCGTCGGGAACAACACCGCGCGGATATTCGTCGAGGACGACTTCACGATGGGGACCGACGCGCGGACGCACGTGCCGGGCGACAAGGCCCCGCGGCTGTGGGTGTACGGAACCGACGGGACCACGACGACGTTCAGCAACCACGCCAGCTTCACCGGCGTCGTGTACGCCCCCGGCAGCAACAACGTCAACATCGACGGGCACGCGAACATGTACGGCGGCGTCGTCGGCGGCGGCGACGCGAACGTCGGCAACGACGGGCAGCTCCACTTCGACGAGGCGCTGACCGGCGTCAGGCCGGTGCCCGAGGACGAGTCGATCCCGTACATCACCCACCTCCACCTGAGCGTGAACTACGTCACCGTCACCGCCGACTGACGACCCCGGAAGCCGACGCGCTTTTCCCCCCGGTCGCCGTCGGTCGGACCCATGACCGGGCGCTACTACGAGGAGTTCGCGGTCGGGGAGACGATCGAGCACGAGACGCGCCGCACGGTGACCGAGCGGGACAACCAGGCCTTTTGCGACATGACGATGAACCAGCAGCCGCTCCACCTGGACGCCGACTTCGCCGCCGACACGCAGTTCGGCGAGCGCCTCGTCAACGGGCTGTACACGATGAGCCTCGCGGTCGGGATGTCGATCCCCGAGACGACCGACGGCACCATCGTCGCCAACCTGTCCTACGACGAGGTCGAACACCCCGCGCCGGTGTTCCACGGCGACACGATCCGCGCGCAGTCGACCGTGACGGACAAGCGCGAGACCAGCGACCGCGAGCGCGGCGTCGTCACGATGCACGTCGAGGCGTTCGCGGTCAACCGGGACGACGAACTGGTCTGTGAGTTCGACCGGACCGTGCTGTCGGAGAAGCGGCCGGAGTGACCGTGCGGGAGCGGATCGCGACGGCGGCCGGGCGCGCGGCGACGCGGGGGCCGTCCGCGGCGGCGATATCGCGGGCGGGCCTCGGGTCGATGATACTGCTCGCCGGGGTCCACAAGCTGCTCGCGCCCGAGGCGTGGGCGCTGTACGTCGTCGACTGGCTCGCGCCGTGGCTCGTCGTCTCGCCGGTGACGTTCATGCTGATAAACGGCGTCCTCGAAGTCGGCTTCGGCGCGGCGATCCTCGCGGACCGCTACACGGCGGTCGCCGCGGCGGTGGCCGCCGTCTCGCTCACCGCGACCGTGGGGTACCTCGCCGTCGTCGCGGTCACCCACGACGGGCTGTTCGTCGACGTGCTGATCCGGGACGTGGGACTGGCGGGGCTCGCGTGGGCGGTGCTGGCTGCGTCGCTCCGGCGGGAGTGACCCGCTACAGCACCGTCCCGTGTTTCTTGTCGGGCAGGTCCTTCTCGACGTCCTCGTAGAACGCGAAGCGGGCAGCTAACTCCTCGCGGAGTTCGCTCGGCGGCACGATCTCGTCGATGACGACCTCGCTGGCCATCCGGTGGACGTCGATGTCGCGGCGGTACTCCGCGCGCTTCTCCTCGACGAAGCGCTCCCGCTCGTCCTCGTCGTCGATCTCGTCTATCTTCCGGCGGTAGACGGCGTTGATGGCGGCTTCCGGACCCATTACGGCGATCTCGCCGCTCGGGAGGGCGATGGTACTCTCGGGGTCGTAGGCGGGCCCCCCCATCGCGTAGATGCCCGCGCCGTAGGCCTTCCGGACGACGACGGTCTGTTTGGGCACCGTGGCCGACGAGGTGGCGTAGATGAACTTCTTGCCCTGTTCGAGGATGCCCTCCTTCTCGACGCCGGAGCCGGCCATGAAGCCGGGGGTGTCACAGAGGTACAGCAGCGGGATCCCGTAGGCGTCGCACTTCCAGATGAACTCCGCCGCCTTCCCCGCGGCGTCGGGGAAGATCGCGCCGGCGCGCTGGGCCGGCTGGTTGGCGACGATGCCGACCGGCCGGCCGTCGACGCGGGCGAAGGCGGTGATGATCTCCGAGCCGTAGTCGGGCTGGAGCGGGAAGTACGAGCCGCCGTCGACGACGCGCTCGATGACGTCCTCCATGTCGTAGCCCTTGTTCGGACTCTCGGGCACCACCGAGTCGATCCCGGCGGGCGACGCCGCCGGCGCTCGTGGCTCGGCCCGCGGCGGGTCGTCGTCCGCGCTGTCCGGCAGGTAGGTGACCAGCTGCGAGACGAGTTCGCGGGCGTGCTCCTCGTCCCGGGCGACCAGGTCGGCGCTGCCGGAGTGTTCGGCGTGGACCCGCGCGCCGCCCAGGTCCTGCATGTCGATGTCCTCGCCGGTGACCATCTTCACCATCCGGGGGCTGGCGATCGCCATCGCGCTGATCCCCTCGACCATGACGGTAAAATCGGAGAAGACGGGCGTGTACGCCGCGCCGGCGATGCAGGGGCCGTAGAGCACGCAGATCTGCGGGACGCGCCCGGAGAGCATCGAGTGGTTGTAGTAGTACTTCCCGATCCCCTCGCGGTTGGCGAAGAAGCCGCGCTGCTGGTCGATCCGCGCGCCCGAGGAGTCCATCAGGTAGAGCACCGGCTGCCCGCTTTTGAGCGCGCGCTGTTGCATCCGGAGGAACTTCTCGACGCCCTTCTCGGCCATGCTGCCGGCCTTCACGGTGAAGTCGTTGGCCATGAAGTGGACGTCGCGGCCGTCGAACTCGGCCGCCCCCGTCAGCAGGCCGTCGCCCGGCAGGCGGTCGTCCGTGTCCTCGTCGGCGTTCAGCCCGTCCGGGTGCCAGCTGTCGAAGTTGGCGAAGCGGCCGTCCTCGAAGGCGATCCCGTCCTCGCCGAACCAGAGGTCGAGCCGGTCGCGGACGAACAGCTTCCCCTGCTCCTCCAGGCGGTCGCGGTACTTCTCGGGGCCGCCCGCCTCGATGTCGGCGATCTCCTCGCGGAGCCGCTCCTCGCGCTCGGTCGGGCCGAGGTCGTCCGGCGCGGGCCGGTCCCCGCCGGCGGCGACCGCGTGGGTGGCCGCCGGCTCGTCGGCGTCGCCGACGTACACTTCCACGTCGTCCCGGACGTGCTCGGCCAGCGCCGCCGCGATGGCCGAGGCCTCCTCGTCGCTCGCCGCCTCGCCGATGCGGACTTTCATACCTGTCCGTGCGACGGGTCATTTGAAACAGTTTTCCATTTACAATATTTGCCGGCCCGGCGCGGCCGTCGACAGGGGCGCGCGCGACCGCTTCCGGCGGCGGTCAAGCGCGCAGACAACCTCAACCGTCGACGCTGTACTCGACGGACGGCGCGTCGACGTCGACTCCGAGGGCCGCAAGCGCCGCGGCGACGCCGTCGAACGGCGACCCGGCGGGCGTCTCGAAGGGGTCGAGCGACCGGGCGTGGCGGACAGTCCAGTCCGGCGCCACCACGAACAGCGCGCGGCCCGGCAGGTCGCGGTGGGCGTGCCAGTCGTCGAGGCGGACGCCGTACGCGTCGGCGATCGACCCGCGGCGGTCGCTGAGAAGCGGGAAGTCCAGACCAAGGCGGTCACCGGCGGCCGCGTTGGCGAACACCGTGTCGCCGGTGACCGCCCAGACGAGGAGGTCGTCCCGGTTGGCCCACCCCGACGCCCCGAGCGCGCGCAGGTCGTCCTCGCAGACGGGCGCGTGGGCCGACGGGACGAACGCGAGCACCGTCGCGGCGGCGTCCTCGATGGACCGCACCAGTTCGTACGTCGCGGGGTTCCGTCCGTCGACGCCGGGCAGCGCGAAGTCCGGCGCGGTTCCGCCCTCGGAGAGCATGGTCCCCGATCCGCTCCCCCGCGAAAAGAGGCTACCGCCGGTCAGCGCTCGACCTTCGACTCCAGCCGGTCGATCAGTTCCTCGTTGCCGATGTGCAGCGGGACTCGCTGGTGGATCCGCTCGGGTTCGACGTCCAGCAGCGACTGCTCGCCGTCCGAGGAGCGGCCGCCGGCCGATTCGACGATGTACGCCATCGGGTTGCCCTCGAACTGGAGCCGCAGTTTCCCCTCCGGCCGGGACTGCAGCGCCGGGTAGGAGAACACGCCGCCGTAGCCGATCACTTGGTTCACGTCGCCGACCAGCGACCCGCCGTAGCGGAGTTTCAGTTCGGACTCGATCTCGCCGGCATACTCGGCGAACTCGGGGGGCCACTCCGGGGTGCGGCCGCCGAAGCCGTACACCGTCGGGTCGTCCGGGATCGCCATGTCGCGCTCGATCGGGCGGCGCTCGCCGTCGACGATCTCGTGTTCGGTCACCGTCCCGTCGACGGCCGACACCATCGTCGCGATCGGCCCGTACAGCACGTACGCCGCGCCGACGAGCGAGCGGCCCCGCGCGGGGAGTTCGTCCTCGTAGACGGCGACGATGGTGCCCATCAGGTTGTTCGACTCCAGGTTCGACGAGCCGTCGAGCGGGTCGAGGGCGACGGCGAGTCCGCTCCCGCAGTCGACCGGCGCGTCGCGCTCCTCGCTGACGAACTGGCCGACGCCCTCTATCTCGGTGATCCGGTCGGCGAGGTGGCGGTCGGCCCACACGTCGGCGGCCTTCTGGTCGTCGCCGGTCGCGTTCTCGGAGCCGACCGTCTCGCGCCGGCCGCGCAGGCCCTCCCGGACCTGCGGCACCGCCTCGGAGACGGCGTCCAGTACCTCGTCGGTCACGGATTCGCGCTGTATCGTGCTCATTCTATGGCTTCCTCGGCGGACGCGCCCTCGAATATCACCTGTTCGAGCGCGTCCAGGATCGCCTCGGGGTCATCGCGCTGCCAGACGTTGCGACCGACGGCCAGGCCCGCGCCGCCGGCGTCCATCACCGCCTCGACGCTGCTCAGGAACTCGTAGTCGGAGGTCTTCGAGCCGCCGCTCATCACGACTTTCGCCTCGCCCGCGGCGTCGACCGCCCACTCCATCGCCTCCTTGCTGCCGGGGTATTTCACCTTCGCCACGTCGGCCCCGAGTTCGAGCGCGATCCGCGTGCCGTACGCGATCACCTCGCCCTTGGTGTCGTTTTTCAGCCCCTGGCCGCGCGGGTACGACCACATGACGACCGGGAGGTCGCGGTCGTGGGCGGCCTCCTGGACATCGCGGAAGTCCTCGTACATCTCCGGTTCGTGGTTCGACCCGGAGTAGACGGTGTAGCCGACCGCGTCCGCGCCCAGGTCGATCGCGTTCTCCACGGTCCAGTTCTTCGGGGAGTACGGTTCGCCCATCCAGAGGTTGCTCGTCCCGTTCAACTTGGCGAGCAGGTTCACGTCGTCCTCGTAGGAGGGGTAGTACGTCTCGGCGACGCCCTTCTGAACGGCGAGCGACGTGACGGCGTCGTGCGTCGCGATGTCGAACACCGTCTCCGGGTCCAGCGTCTCCGGCACCGCCTCGAAGTCCGTCGGCCCGTGTTCGAGGCCGTGGTCCATCGCGAGGATCAGTACGTTCCCGTCCCGGGTGATCGCCTCGTCGGTCAGCGGGATCATCTGTTACGAAATCCAATGAACTCGAATATAAGCGTTGCGCACGGGGGCGATCGCTCGGATATCGTCTCAGAGAGATACAGACGGGCGTTAGCCGGTCCTCACCCGGTATCCCGGGGCACCAATATCTTACTACTCGAATAGTAAATTCATTCGCCGAGCCGGTCGGTGGCCGCGGCGTGCCACTCGGTGACCACCGCCTCGTCCATGTCGAGCACGTCGGCGACGTGTTCCGGGTCCGCCGTGGCGAGCCGCCGGACCGAGGTGACGCCGGCCTCGCCGAGTCGGTCGGCGTCGTCCTCGTCGACCGACGGCAGTTCCGTCAGGGGGTCGGGCCGGGAACGCTCGCGCCACGCTGACTCGGCCGCCTCGGCCGCGCCGCTCCCGTCGGTCTCCGCGGGCTCCGCCGGTTCGGCGTCGGCCGCGGGCGACCAGTCGCCGGCCGGGTCCGTGCGTTCCTCGGGCACGTCCCCCGTCGGCGTCCAGTCGCCGTCGGTCAGGGCGGAGCCGTCGTCGGTCGACGCGGCCGACGCGTCGCGCTCCGAGGGCGTCCAGTCGCCGGCCGCGTCCGTCCCCTCGTCGGAACTGTCGCCCAGGTCGACGCCGCTGGCGGCGACCCAGTCGCGCTCGCCGTCGCGCAGGCCGCGGACGGTCCGGGAGCGGTCGTCCAGGTCCGCGCCCTGCTCGTCCAGGCTCCAGTGGAGCGAGTGCTCGCGGCGGATCTTCGTCGCGACGCCCGGGTTGACGCCGGCGTCGACCAACCCCCGGTACGACACCGACTTCCGCCGCACGTCGGCCGCGTCGATGCCCGCCTCGGCCATCGCCGCCGCGGTCGCCTCGCCGACGTACAGCAGGTCGGTGCGGTCCTCGCTCCCGTCGGCCGTCTCCTCTTGGGTCACGTTCGTCACCGCTCTGTCCGAAGGTTTCACCCCTCCCCCTTGAAACTTTCCGGGAACCGGCGGGGCGCGGCCGACGGGGAGTTTCCGACGACCCGGCCTGGCGACGGAACCCGAACTATTAGGGCGGGGTCGCAAGAATTGCCTCCATGGTTCGCGGACTCGACTCCATCGAGCGCGTCGGCGTCGTAGGTGCAGGGACGATGGGCAGCGGCATCGCACAGGTCGCCGCGACGAGCGGCTACGACGTGACGATGCGCGACGTCGAACGGGCGTTCGTCGACCGGGGCTTCGACTCGATCGACGACAGCCTCGGCCGCCTCGTCGAGCGGGAGACGCTCTCCGAGGCCGAGGCCGACGCGGCACGCGACCGGATCGACGGGACGACCGACCTCAACGACCTGGCGGACTGCGACCTCGTCGTCGAGGCGGCCGTCGAGGAGATGGAGATAAAGCGGGATATCTTCGGGGACCTGGACGACGTGACCGACGACGACGTCGTACTGGCGACGAACACCTCGACGCTGTCGATCACGACGATAGCGGCCGCCACCGACCGCCCGGAAGCGGTCGTCGGGATCCACTTCATGAACCCCGTGCCGGTCATGGAGGGCGTGGAGGTCGTCGACGGGGAGAAGACGGGCGAGGACACCCTGGCGCTGGCCCACGAGTTCTCCGAGTCGCTTGGCAAGACCACATGGGAGGCCGACGACAAGCCCGGCTTCGTCTCCAACCGCATCCTCATGCCGTGGATAAACGAGGGGATCCGCGCCTACGACGAGGGCGTCGCGACGAAGGGGGACATCGACCGCGGGATGAAACTCGGCACGAACGTCCCGATGGGGCCGCTGGAACTGGCCGACCACGTCGGGCTGGACGTCTGCCTCCACGCCACCGAGACGCTCCACGAGGAACTGGGCGACCGCTACAAGCCGGCGTACCTGCTCAAGCGGAAAGTCGAGGCGGGCGACCTCGGGAAGAAGACGGGCGAGGGGTTCTACGAGTACGACTAGCGGTCCGTCTCATGTAGCGGCGCCGCGGCCATCCGGGCGCGCAGGTCGCCGACGTCGTCGGCCGCGACCGCGCCGGACTCGAAGCGCTGTATCAGGGCGTGGACCTCCGCGCGTGGCACCTTCACCGTCCCCTCCGTGACCACGTCGGTCGGGCGGTCGCGGAGTTCGCGGATCGTCGCCACCGCAAGCAGGTACGGGATCGCCCACGCGGCCAGCGTGTTGCCGTCGGTCTCCGGGAGCGCTTCGAGGTACGCCTGCGCGTCGTCGAGGTATCCGGCGGCGTGCTCGGTGACGCGCTCGACGACTCGGGCCACGTCGTCGGCGCGGTCGGGGTCCGACACCTCGTCGGCGGCGAGGCCCTCGTCAGCGAGCCACGTCGCCGGCAGGTACACGTTGTTCTCCTCGTCGTAGTCCGCGGAGACGTCCTTGGCGACGTTGACCAACTGGAGCAACAGCGCGAACGACCGGGCGTTGTCCTCCAGGGTCGCCGCGCGCTCGGCGTCGGCGCTCTCGACCAGCAGGTTCGTGATCAGGTCGCCGACCGTGCCGGCGGCATACCAGCAGTACTCCTCCAGTTCCTCGACGGTCCCGATGCGGAGGCCGCCGGTGTCGGCGTGGCGCTCGACGAACGTCGCCATCCCGCCGACGAGTTCCCGGACCGGGTCGCGGAGGGCGTCGCGGGTCTCGCCGGGGAGCGAGGCGTACGTGCTCGTGACGCGGGGGGCCGCCGCGACCACGTCCCAGTCGTTGCTCCGCTCGTCGGGGAGCCACGGGTCGACCGCCGCGCGGAACGACTCGACGGTCGTCGGGTCGGTCGGCGCGAGCACCCGGTCGTACCGCCGCAACAGATCGGCTTTCTCGGCGGCCGGCACGTGGCCGGCGTCCTCGACGGTGTCGGCGATCCGACACAGGAGGTAGCCGACGCAGATCCGCGACGACATCGGCTCTTTCAGCGCGTCGATCGTGATCGCGAACGTCCGCGAGACCCCCTGTACGGCGTCGTGGCACCACTGGAGGTTCTCGTCGACCGTCCGCGTGCTACGGCCCGAATGCATTCCACTCGATCCACATATGTACCCCCGAAGTAAAAGCGTCCGGGAACGCGTTCGCGACGCGACGAGAGGGGGAAAACTAATGCGGCGACGATCCAAGATACGCCCATGGACTTCAGCCTCACCGCGGAACAGAGGCAGATCCGCGACATGGTCGCCGAGTTCGTCGACGACGAGGTCGTCCCCCGGGCGGCCGAAATCGACCACGAGGACGAGTTCCCGGCCGACCTAGTCGACGAGATGGCCGAACTGGGGCTCATGGGGATGCCGTTCCCCGAGGAGTACGGCGGCGCCGGGCTGGACTACCACTCCTACGCCATCGGCTTACAGGAGATCAGCCGCGGGAGCGGCGGCCTCGGCACGGTCGTGGCCGCCCACACCAGCCTCGCCGGGAACATGCTGTACGCGTTCGGCGACGAGGCCCAGAAGGAGCGCTACCTCACGCCGCTGAACACCGGCGAGGACATCGGCGCGTTCGCGCTCTCGGAGGCCGGGGCGGGCAGCGACGTGCCCGCCATGGAGACGACCGCCGAACGGGACGGCGACGAGTACATTCTCGACGGCGGGAAGCTGTGGATCTCGAACGGCTCCGTCGCGGACACGGTCACGGTCTTCGCAAAGACCGACCCCGACGCCGGCCGGAAGGGCATCTCCTCGTTCATCGTCCGCCCGGAGGAGGACGACGGCTTCGTCGTCGAGGGCACCGAGGAGAAACTCGGCGACAAGGGCTGTCCCACCGCCGAACTCCGCTTCGACGGCTGTCGGATCCCCGCCGACCGCCGCCTCGGCGAGGAGGGCGACGGGTTCGTCCACGCGCTCAAGACGCTGAACGGCGGCCGGATCACCATCGCGGCCCGCGGCGTCGGCATCGCGCAGGCGGCGTTGGACCAGGCCCTGGAGTACGCCCAGCAGCGCGAGCAGTTCGACCAGCCGATCGCGGAGTTCCAGTCGATAAAGCACAAGCTCGCCGACATGGACACGAAGCTCCAGGCCGCCCGCATGCTGATGCACCGCGCCGCCGACCGGAAGATCCGCGGCGAGGACTTCATCAAGGAGGCCGCGCAGGCGAAGCTGTACGCCAGCGAGATCAGCCGCGAGGTCGCCAACGAGGGGATCCAGATCCACGGCGGCTACGGCTACACGAAGGACTTCCCCGCCGAGCGGTTCTACCGCGACGCGAAGCTAAACGAGATCTACGAGGGCACCAGCGAGGTGCTGCGCAACACGATCGGCGACCAGTTGCTCGACTGAGCGCGGCCCCTCACTCCACCTGGTCGGCCAGCCACTCGTGGTGGTCCCGCACCGCGCGCTCGCCCGCCTCGGTGAGCGAGTACACGTCGTGTAACCCCTCGGTCCGCTCCTCGACGTAGCCGGCCCGCTCTAACTTCTCCATCGCGCCGTAGAACCGGTCGGGACGGAGGCGGCCGTCGTAATGGGCCTCTATCGCCGACTTCAGCTCCTGGCCGCGCAGTTCCTCGCCGTACAGCAGCGCACACAGGTCCCGGCGCGTCCCGCTCTGGAGCCACTTGCTCATGGGCGGGCGAACGGTCGCCCGCGACACAGGCGTTGCGTTTCGGCCGCCGGGCAAGCACTACATCCCCATGTCGCTCGCGCCGTCGGGCACCGGGAGGTCATTCGGCGACGCGCCCAGCAGTTCCGCGGCGTGGTCGATCGCCATGTCGAAGCCGTAGTAGCGCTCCAGTTCGTCGCCGTCGGCGCTCGGGCGGACCTTCAGCATGGCGTACCCCTCGCTGTTCTGTGCGACCGCCGCGGTGCGGCCGTCGCGTTCGAACTCCAGGACGCGCTCGGTGTCGGTCTCGTAGTAGCGGGCGGTGACCCCGTTCGCGGTCGCCGTCTCGGTCATACCCCCGCTACGGACCGCCGGTAATCGAACCTGTCGGTTTCCGCGGTCGGCGGCCGGTCAGGTGACCAGCGAGTACGTAAAGAGGAAGCCGAAGTACAGCAGGACGAGCCCGCCGACCGCCTTCAGCCGGAACAGCCGCAGGTCCTCGCTCTCCTCGCGGTAGGCCTCCCGGAACGCCGCAACCTCCGCGTCGGTGCACGCGTCGGGGTGGTCCAGCCCGACGTGGAGCGTGCGGTACTCCTCGCGGGCGAACGGCCGCCCACAGTACGGGCAGTCGTGTGTCGGCTCGCCGGGCGGGACGTCGGCGTCGCGGGTCTCGGTGGCTGTGTCTGCGGTCATAGGTACGGTGGCGTGAGGTCCGGTTCGGAGACGATCCACATGCTGACGACCGTGTACAGCACCATCACGAGGATGAACGGGTACTGGCTCCGGATCGCCTGCAGGCGGCTCGGGAACGTGTCGTAGGCGGCGGCGTGGGCTACCCAGATGGCGAGCAGGTGGCCGACCAGCACGAAGCCGAGTTCGAGGCCGCCGAACCACGACGGCAGGACGTACAGTTCGGGGTTGGCCGGCGGGGAGAGCGGCGCGGCCAGCGCGGCCGACAGCGGCGCGAGCAGCGAGACGAAGTACCCGAGGAAGTGCGCGAGGTGGTAGCCCGCCGCGATGGCCAGCAGCGGCGGCGCGAACCGCCGGGCGAGCGCGCCGGCGGGGAGGAACGTCTCGGCCAGCCGCCGGGAAGCGCGCGACGCGGTGACGTACGCGCCGTAGAACAGGCCGAACCCGCCGAGCAGGCCGGCGACGTACGCCGCGACCGGCGGGACGCCCGCGCCGACGACCGCTCGCGCCGCGTCGTCCCAGGCCGGCGTCGTCACCAGCCCGTCGTACGTCGTCACCCACAGCAGGGCGACGACGAACGCCACCTCGTCCGCGCCGTCGACGCCGTCGGCGTCGGTCAGCGCCATCCCGGGCAGCCGGAGGTCGATCCCGTCGCCGGTCCGCGCGGCGACGGCGACCCGGCCGTAGTAGTCGAACACGCGCGAGACGGGGTCGACCGTCGAGAACCACCGCTCCGCGCCGAACGCGACGCCGCCCAGCACGGTGACGACGCCGTAGGCGGCTACGACCGCCGCGAGCAGCCGCGGGTCGTCGGCGAGCGGGCTCACCACCTCGACCCAGATGAGGGCGATCAGGCCGGCGACGCTCGGCCACGCGCCCAGCCGCGCCGGGTACGACAGGTCGAGCGACGGCAGCAGTTCGACCAGCGTCCGGAACGGGTTGATCGCCGGCCAGGTGTTCCCGACGAGGTACACCGACATCACGTAGCCGGCCCACCAGGCGGCCCAGACGAGCAACACGGCGAGGTTGCGAAACGGGTCCGGGGGACCGGTCAGACCGAAGTACAGCACCGTCGCGAGGCCCGCGAGCCCGAACAGCGAGCCGGCGACCTCGAAGACTCTGGAGCGACCGACCGAGAGCGACGGTCCGTACCCGTCGATCCGGTCGACGAGCCGCCGGTCGGTGACGAGGCTCGCGAGGAGGAACGAGGCCCCGACGACGCCGCCGCCGGTCGCCAGGAACAGCCACGTCGGGACCGACAGCGACTCGCTCGACGAGCGGAGCGCGCCGCCGTGGGCCGCCGCGCGGCCGGACAGCGCCACCGCGGCGAGCGCGACGGCCGCCGCGACGCTCCGGAGTCGGGCGGTCACGATGCGTCCCATGGTGAGAAGGGGTCCTCAGGCCGCCCCGGCGTACAGGACGACGACGAGGAAGATCCAGACGGCGTCGACGAAGTGCCAGTACATCGAGACGGTGCTGACGGAGGTGTGCCGTTCGGCGGAGTACTGCCCCGTCAGCCCGCGGGCGAACACGATGCCGAGCATCACCGCGCCAAGCGAGACGTGGAGCCCGTGGAGGCCGGTCAGGCCGTAGAACGCGTTCCAGTAGATGCCGCCGGTCAGCGTGTGGCCCTCGACGAGGATGAACTCGTAGTACTCGTAGGCCTGCCCCCCGATGAAGATCAGGCCGAGCAGGAGCGTCAGGCCGAGCAGGCCGATGAAGCGGCCGCGGTTGTTCTTCCGGAGCGCGACGTGGGCGAAGTGGAGCGTGACGCTGCTTATCACCAGGATGACGGTGTTCGCCAGCACGAGGCCGGTCAGGCCGGGCACCTCGCCCGGCGGCCACTCGCCCACGCGGATGAAGAAGTAGTAGACGAAGCCGGCGCCGAACGTCGCTATCTCGGAGCCGAGGAAGGCGATCATCCCCCACCGGAGTTTGCTCTCGCTCTGGTGGTCGGCGCCGCGCTCCCAGAACGCCTTCACGAACGCGTGGTACACCCAGCCGTACAGGCCGAGCAGGAACACGAACGTGCTCGCGACGAAGGCGTACGGTCCGACGTCGGAGCCGACCAGCCCGGCGTCGCCGCCGAGCAGGTACAGCGCCGCCGCCACGTAGAAGCCGCCGGCGCCCAGTGCTGTGATGAATGGCCACCAGCTGGCCTCGCCGAATCCCCGCGGCCAGTCCTCCACCGCGGGCAGGTGGTGCCCGTGGTCGTCCGCCGTATCGTCCGCTACGGTCATACTCGGCCCCTTTCGTGTGGACTACCAAAAATCCATCCAACTGCACCGCGGGTGGCAAACCGCCCCCGCGCCGGGCCCGCAACGCGTAGAAACCGGAGTTAGGCCGCGACCGACTAGTTACCGCTCGACTCGTTGCCGCCGGACTGGTACTCGGACATCCGTTCCTCGAACTCCTCCTGGCTGACGACCTCGACCTCGAACATCATCTGGGAGTGGCCCTGTCCGCAGTACTCCGCACAGTAGCCCTGATACGTGTTCCCGGGGTTGGTCGCCTCGGTCCGGATGATGTGTTGCTGGCCGGGCACGGCGTCCTGTTTCAGCCCGAGTTCGGGCACGTGGAACGCGTGGAGCCAGTCTTTCGTCCCGATCTTCAGGTACACCTGCTCGTCGGCCGGTATCAGTAACGGCCCCTCAGAGACGTCGGGCCCCGGACTGGAGCCGAGAGTCACGTTGTGACGCTCGTACGTGAACGTCCACCGGTACCGCTCGGCGGTGACGTTGATCACCTCGTCGTTCTCGCTGGGCTGTATCTCCTCGGTCGCGATCACGTCGCCCGACCCCATGACGTTGTACGCGCCCACGCCGACGAACAGGAGGATCACCGCGGTCGCGATCGTCCAGGTGATCTCCAGCCGGCGGTTCTCCCGGGTCGGCTTCGCCTCGTCGTTGTCCTTGAAGCGAACGACCGTGTAGATGAGGATACCCTCGACCAGCAGCGTGATCGGGACCGCGACGTACAGCAGCTCCTGGTTCAGCGAGCTGATGAGATCGTCCGTCGTCGAGTCCGCGGCCGCTGCGGGCTGGGCGGCCAGCGCCAGCAACGCCACCCCGAATAGCGTCATGGCGGCAATCCGCTTTTGCTTCATTACAGCCGGCAGTTTAGGAACTCGCGGTTAAATAACTGCTGACTTTTCGGCCGCCCGCGTCCCCGTCGGGCGACCCGGTCGCCCGCCCGCCGTCGCCGCGACCGTCCCGCGAAAGCGGCGAGCCTAAGTACGCGGAACCGGAACCCCGAAGGGAGAATGGACGTGGAATCGGAGGGGTATCCGGAGCCGATCCGCACCGGCGACCGCTTCACCGGGCTGGTCGCCGGGACGGCGATGGGAGTCTACCTGCTCATCATCGTCGGCGCGACGACCGCCATCACCGACGCGGCCGCCGCGTGCACGACGTGGCCGGCCTGCGAGGGCGGCTGGCTCGTCGACTTCGGCGACCCGAAGCTGGCGGTCGCGTGGGGCCACCGCGTCGCCGCCCTCCTGGTGGGGCTGCTCGTGCTCGCGACCGGCGTCGCCGCCTGGCTCGGCGACCCGCCGCGGCGCGTCCGGGCGGCGCTGTCCGTCGCGGCGCTCGCCTACTCCGTGCAGGTCGCGGTCGGCGCGGTCGCAGCCGTCGCCGGCGCGACCGCCCTGGTGTCGGCCGTCCACCTGACGCTCGGGACGCTCATCTTCGGCAGCCTCGTCGTCGGCGTCGCCTGGCTGCTGGAGGACCAGACGGCGACCGACATCGACCGCGAGCCGGTCGACGTGCCGAACCCCATCGACGACGATGCCGCGCCCGACCCCGAGCGGCCGTCGCTCCCCGACGCGCCGCTCGCACGCGCGAAGGCGTACGGGAGCGCCTACTTCCGGCTGATGAAGCCGCGGCTGATGTGGCTGCTGTGTCTCGTCGCCGCCGCGGGGATGGCGCTTGCGGCCGGCCCCGCGCTCACGGTCCGGACGGTCGTCCTCACCCTGCTCGGCGGCGTCCTCGCCATCGGCGCGAGCGGCACGTTCAACCACGTCCTCGAACGCGACATCGACCGGAAGATGAACCGTACCGCCGACCGCCCCATCGCGACCGACGTGGTGTCGGTCCGGAACGCGCTGGCCTTCGGCGGCCTGCTGACGCTCCTGTCGCTGACCGCCTTCCTGCAGGTGAACCTGCTCGCGGCGGGGCTCGGGCTGACGGCCATCCTGTTTTACAGCGTCGTGTACACGCTCGTGTTGAAGCCAAACACCGTCCAGAACACGGTCATCGGCGGCGCGGCCGGCGCGCTCCCGGCGGTGATCGGCTGGGCGGCGGTCACCGGTTCGATCGGCGTGCCCGGGCTGGCGCTCGCCGGCGTCATCTTCCTGTGGACGCCCGCGCACTTCTACAACCTCGCGCTGGCGTACAAGGAGGACTACGCCCGCGGCGGCTTCCCGATGATGCCGGTGGTGCGCGGCGAGGCGGAGACGCGGAAACAGATCGTCTACTACCTCGCCGCGACGCTCGTGGGCGCGGCGGTCCTGACCGCGGTGAGCGACCTGGGCCTGCTGTACGCGCTGGCGAGCGTCGCCTTCGGCGCGGTGTTCCTCCGGACCGTCATCACGCTCCACCGCGAGCGGACCGAGGCCGCGGCGATGCGGTCGTTCCACGCCTCGAACGCCTACCTCGGCGTCCTGCTGATCGCGGTCGTCGTGGACTCGCTCGCGCTATGAACGCCCGCCTCTCGCTCCCGTCGCTTCCGGCCGGCAAAACGTTGCTGTACGCCGCGCTCGTCCTCAACACGGAACTGATGGCCGTCCTCCTCTACCCCGGCGTCAACCGCCTCACCGCCGAGGGGTGGCTGTACGTCGCCCTCGCGCTCGTCTGGATCAACGTCGGCGTGTGGACGATTCTGCGGACCGAGCCCGCGCCCGCGTCGCCCGGCCAGCGCCGGACCGCGCTGGCTGTCGCCGGGGGCTACTTCGCGGTGTTGCTGTACGTCGGCGGGCTGGTGACGCTGGGCACCACGTTCACACCGGTCGACGTGCCGCCGACCGGCCCGCGGGTCGCCTGGCTGCTGCCGGGGTGGGGGCCGGCGCTGCAGTACGGCGGCGAACTGGTGACCGTCTCGCTCCAGCCGTACAAGCTGGTCGGCTACCTCGCGCTCGCGTACCTCGTGTACGCGACCGTGCTGGACGCCGCCGGCGCGGCCGTCTCGGGCGTGCTCGGGCTGCTCTCCTGTGTCAGTTGCACCTGGCCGGTCCTGACGTCGCTGGCGACGGGGCTGCTCGGGGGGTCCTCCGCGCTCGCGCTCGCCGTCCAGAACTGGTCCCACGAGCTGTCGACCGTGGTGTTCGTCCTCACGGTCGCGTTATTGTACTGGCGACCGTTCGGTCGGTAAGACGATGTATTCGCGGGAACACCTCCTCATCGGTGCGGCCGTCTCGGCGGCGGGCGTCGCGGCGCTGCGCGGGACCTTTTCCGTCCCCGTGCTGGCGGCGCTGTTCGCGGCCGGCGTGTTGCTGTCGGTGTTCATCGACCTGGACCACTTCCTCGTCGCGCGCCGCCACGCCGGCGACTGGTCGCACCTGCGGGCCTGCGTCCGGGACCCCGTGTTCGCGTTCACCGAGCAGGACGAGGTGTTCGCGGGGATCCCCGAACAGCAGATCCAACTGGAGCGCCTGCTCTCCCATGCGCTCGTCGGCGGCGCGCTGACGGCGGCGCTGGCGCTCGTCTCCCCCCCGCTCGCCGTCTTCGCGGCGGTCGTCGTGTACGCCCACGTCGTCGCTGACCTCCTGCGGGACGCCGGGATCGCGTGAGGTACGGCGGAGCGGGCCGAGGGACGCCCGGACGCCCCGTGCGGCGATCGAACCCCTTACTTCCCGCCCGCGTCTGCTCCCGATATGGACGCGCTCGTCGCCGAAGGCATCGAGAAGCGGTACGGCGAGACCGTCGCGGTCGACGGCGTCTCGCTGTCGGTCGCGGCGGGGGAAGTGTTCGCGCTGGTCGGGCCGAACGGCGCGGGGAAGACGACGCTCGTCCGGGCGCTCACGGGCACCACGGAGCCGAGCGCGGGCGAGGCGTCGGTGCTGGGCGACTCCCCGACGGCCGTCGACAGGTCGCGGCTAGGGGTCCTGCCGCAGTCGTTCTCCCCGCCGGCGCGCCTGACCGCGCGCGAACTCGTCGCCTACTACGCCGGACTGTACGACGAGTCGCGGGACCCGGACGCCGTACTGGCCGACGTCGGCGTCGCCGACGCGGCCGACACCCGCTACGAGAACCTCTCGGGCGGCCAGCAGCGCCGGACCTGTCTGGGGATCACGCTGGTCAACGACCCGGACGTGCTCTTCCTCGACGAGCCGACGACCGGGATCGACCCGGCCGGCCGGCGGACGGTACAGGAGCGCATCGCCGACCTCGCCGCCGGCGGCGCGACCGTCTTCCTCACGACCCACGACATGACCGAGGCCGAGCGCGTCGCCGACCGCGTCGGCTTCCTGGCGGACGGCGAACTCGTCGCCGTCGGGTCGCCGGCCGACCTCGTCGCGGACCACGGCGGGGAGCGCCGCCTCGTCGTGCGGACCGACGCCGACCCGGACGCCGTCGCCGTGGACCGCCCCGTGACGGCGCGGGACGGCGAACTCGTCGTCCACGGCGTCAACCCCGAGGGGATCGGCGGCGTCGTCGACGCGCTGGAGGCGGCGGGCGTCGACTACGGCGAACTGACCTGGACCAGACCCGACCTGGAGGACGTCTACCTCGAACTGACCGGCGACCGCGAGGCCGTCCGCCCCGCCGCGGCCGCGGCGACCGGGGGTGACGCCTGATGGGGCGCGTCGCGCGGGTCGGCGCCGAGGCCGGGGCCGCCTGGCGCTCGTTCGTCCGGCGGCGGACGGCCGTCTTCTTCACGTTTTTCTTCCCCGTGATCATCATCCTCATCTTCGGGGCCCTGGTGCGGACCGACCCGACCGGGACGGGGCTGTTCACGGAGCCGGCGGGGTACTACGTGCCGGGGTATCTCGCCGTCGTCGTCCTGTTTACGCCGCTGTCGCGGGTCGGGAGCACCGTCGCGCGCCATCGGGAGGGCAACCGCTTCGAGAAACTCGCCACGACGCCGCTCACCCGGACGGAGTGGCTGGCCGCCCACGCGGCGGTCAACGTCGCGATCATCGGCGCGGCGAGCGTCCTCCTGCTGGGCATCATCGTCGCGATCACCGACGCGACGGTCCGCCCGTCCCCGTGGCTCGTGCCGCTGGTGGCGCTCGGCGTGGTGCTGTTCTGCGGCATCGGCGCGGCGCTCGGCCGGGTCGCCGACTCGCAGGACGGCGTGATCGCCGCGAGCAACTCCATCGCCCTGCCGATGCTGTTCCTCGCGGAGACGTTCGTCACGCCGGACCTGCTGCCGGCGTACGCCCTGCCGCTGGTCGACCTCCTGCCGCTGACGTACTTCTCCCGGGGCGTCCGCGCGGCGACGTACTACGGCACGTCGCCGGCGCTGGACCTCGCGGTCCTCGCCGCCCTCGCCGCCGTCGCCTTCGCGGTCGGCGCGGCCGCGATCCCCCGGACCGACTGATCAGACCGGCCCGTCGCCGGCCAGTCCGACGACGTTCCGGTCGGCGTCGTACGTCACCAGCCCGACCGCCCGCAGTTTCGGTACGTGGACGTGGTGCAGGGCGATCTCGACGCGGCGGACCCGGTCGGTAGAGGGCGCGGACGTCCCGGCTTCGTGGGCGGCGACCGCGGCCGCGAGTTCCCCGAGCGCGAGCGGCCGCCCGCGCTCCCGGAGTTCACGGAGCGCGCGGCGGCGGTCCCGGTGCGAGAGCGCCCGGAGCAGTCCGTCCCACCGGTCCGGGGACGGGTCGTTGTCGAACGCGTCGAGTTCGTTTACGAGTTCCGCGGTCGTGCCGTTCATGTGCACCTCCCTCGACGGTCGCCCCCCGTCGGGTCGGCCGGCGATCCGCCGTCTTACATCGCGCCTGGACGCCCGGCACTATAATGTTACCTGTTAACACGACCCGCATCGGCGGTTGAATAATTACTACGCCCGGAGTCAACCATTCGGTCGGCTTCCGTCCGCGACGCCCGCCGTCCCTCAGGAACTTCCGTTAGAGTCAAACTGTCGGGCGTCGAACGTCGGGGCATGAGCCAGACCCAGCGGTCCATCCGATGCCTCGTCGCCAAGGTCGGACTGGACGGGCACGACCGGGGCGCGCACGTCATCGCGCGGGCGTTCAGGGACGCCGGCTTCGAGGTGATCTACTCCGGGCTCCACAAGGCCCCCGACGAGATCGTCCAGGCCGCCGTCCAGGAGGACGTCGACGTCCTCGGTATCTCCATTCTGTCGGGCGCGCACAACACGCTCGTCCCGAAGGTGATAGACGGGCTGAAGGAGTACGACGCCTTCGAGGACACGCTCGTGCTCGTCGGCGGGGTGATCCCCGACGAGGACGAGGCCCACCTGAAGGAACTCGGCGTGGCCGAGGTGTTCGGGCCGGGCACCAAGATGGAGGAGACCATCGAGTTCGTCCGCGCGAACGTCCGGGAGCGATGAGCGCGGACGTGGCGTCGCTCGTCGACGGGCTGCTGGCCGGGGAGCAGCGCGCGCTCGCCCGGACCATCACGAAGATCGAGAACCGGGAGCCGGGCTACCGGGAACTCGTCTCCGCGCTGTACGAGCACACCGGCGACGCCGAGGTGATCGGCGTCACCGGCAGCCCCGGCGCGGGCAAGTCGACGCTGGTCGACAAGCTTACCGAGCGGTTCCGCGAGGACGGCGACACGGTCGGCGTCATCGCGGTCGACCCGTCGTCGCCGTACACCGGCGGCGCGGTGCTTGGCGACCGCATCCGGATGGCCTCGAACGTCGGCGACATGGACGTGTTCTTCCGCTCGATGAGCGCGCGGGGCAACCTCGGGGGCATCTCCGCCGCCACCGCGGACGCGGTGAAGGCTCTGGACGCGTTCGGCAAGGACCGGATCATCGTCGAGACGGTCGGGGCCGGACAGAACGAGATCGACATCGTCCGCACCGCCGACACCGTCGCCGTCCTCGTGCCGCCCGGTAACGGCGACGAGGTCCAGACGCTGAAGGCCGGCATCCTGGAGATCGGCGACGTGTTCGTGGTCAACAAGGCCGACGTGGCCGGCGCGGACCGCACGGTCCAGGAGCTAAAGGAGATGATCCAGCTAGCCGGCGACACGGGCGCGCCGGCCGCCGGCCATCACGGTCCCGACCAGCACGCGCTCGGCGACGCGACGGCCGACCGGGCCGGCGACGGCTGGACGCCGAGCGTCGTCGAGACCGTCGCCACGAGCGGCGAAGGCGTCGACGATCTGATCGGGGCGCTCGCCGCCCACCGCGAGCACATGGTCGAGAGCGGCCGGCTCGACGAGAAGGCCCGGGGCCGGGTCGCCGAGGAGATCCGCCTGCTGCTCCGCGAGGACGCGGGCGGCCTGCTGGAGCGCGAACTCGACCGCCGTGGGGGGATCGACGATCTCGTGGCGGCCGTCCGGGACGGCGAGACCGACCCGTACGCCATCGCCGACGAGATCGTCGAGCCGATCGAGGCGTGTCTGGCCGACCGCGACGGGTCGGCTTAAGTCGCTGGCCGCCGTACCTCGGCGCATGAGACTCCGGAACATCGCGGCCGCCGCGGCCGGCGGGCTCGGCGCGACGGCGCTCGCCAACGCGGCGCTTGCGCGGCGCGCGGACCCGCTCGACGCCCCTCTCCCCGGCGACGAAGGGACGTACCGCTGGCGCGGGCTGGACGTGTCGTACACCGAGGCCGGCGACCCCGAGGACCCCGACCTGCTGCTCCTCCACGGCGTCAACGCCGCCGGCACGAGCATGGAGTTCGCGCCGGTGTTCGAGGACCTGGCCGCCGAGTACCACGTGATCGCGCCCGACCTCCCCGGGTTCGGCCGCTCCGGCCGGCCGCCGCTGCTGTACTCGGCGTCGCTGTACGAGTCGTTCGTGGCCGACTTCGCCGGCGACGTCACCGAGGACGCCGTCTGCGTCGCGTCGTCGCTGACGGGGTCGTACGCGGTCGCCGCCGCCGAGACGGTCGACTTCGAGCGCCTCGTGCTGGTCTGTCCCTCCGCCTCGTCGATGCCCGGGCGGCGGGTGTGGCTCCGGACCCTGTTCCGGTCGCCGCTGGTCGGCACGGCGCTGTTCAACCTGGTCGCCAGCAAGTCCTCCATCCGCTATTTCAGCGCCGACCACGGCTACTACGACACCGACAACCTCTCCGACGAGAAACTCGACTACCAGTGGCAAAGCGCCCACCAGCCCGGCGCGCGGTACGCGCCGGCGTCGTTCATCAGCGGCTTCCTCGACCCGGATCTGGACCTGAGCGAGGCGGTCGCCGACCTCGACGTCCCGGTCACGCTCGTCTGGGGCCGCGAGAGCGACATCACGCCGCTGTCGGAGGGCCGCGACCTCGCCGACGAGGCGGACGCGCGGCTCGTCGTAATCGACTACGCGCGACTGCTCCCGCACGCCGAACACCCCGACGAGTTCCTCGACGCGGTCGCGCGGGAGCTACCGCGGGCGGAAGGCGAGTAAGCGCCGCCCCGTCGTCTCCGACGCCTCGACGGCGAGTTCGACCGGCAGGCCCGCCTCCGCCTCGTCGGGGTCGACGCCCCGTAGCTGGCCGGTCAGCCGGACCGGGCCGAACCGCGCGATGGCCGTGACGTAGGGCGCGTCGTCGGCGAACGCCGGCGTCGCGACGTGCGCGACGGTGAACGTCTCCACCTCGCCGGCCGCCGGCAGCGGCTCCTCGGCCAGGTCCGGGTCCCCGCAGTCGGGACACACCGTCCGCGGCGGCAGCGAGCCGTGGCCCTCGGGACACGACAGGTAGTACGCCTCTCCGGCCTCCGCGGCGTCGAGGAAGTCGTCGTAGCCGGCGTCGCGCGCGCCGGTCGGGTCGTCGCTCATGCGGCCACCTCCGGGGCGAAGCCCCGGCGTACCCGCGTTCGCTCGCTCGGCTCGCTCATGCGGCCACCTCCAGCACGTGGACGATGCAACTCGCCACCGTCCCGCCCGCGTTGTGCGCGACGGCGACCTCCGCGTCCGCGACCGCGTCGCTGTTGACGTGGTCGCCCCGGAGCAACTGGGTCACCTCGGCGACCTGCGAGACGCCCGTCGCGCCGACGGGGTGGCCCTTCGCCTTCAGGCCGCCCGATAGGTTCACCGGGAGTTCGCCGTCCCGGGTCGTCTCGCCGCGCCGGGCCGCCCCGATCGCCTCGCCGGTCTCGTAGAGGTCGAGCGACTCCAGCGCCAGCGCCTCCGCGATGGTGAAGCAGTCGTGGACCTCCGCGAAGTCGACGTCCCCCGGCCCGACGCCGGCGTCGTCGTACGCCTCCGCGGCGGCCTCGTCGGCGGCCGGCGTGCGCGCGAGGTAGTCGCGGTCCTGCAGGGCCATCCCGTCGCCGCCCTGGCCCGTGCCCGTGACCGCGACCGGTGCGTCCACGCCCGTCCGCTCCGCGTACTCGTCGCTGACCAGCACCAGCGCGCTCGCGCCGTCGCTGATCGGGCAGGAGTCGTACAGCCCGAGCGGCTCGGCCACCGGCGGCGCGTCCAGCACGTCCGCGACCGTGATCTCCCGCTGGTACTGCGCGAGGTCGTTGCCGACGGCGTTGGCGTGGTTCTTCACGGCGATGGCGGCCAGGTCCTCGCGGTCGCCGCCGTACTCCTCGAAGTACGCCCGCGCCATCAGCGCGTACGCCCCCGGGAACGTCATCCCGGCCCGGACCTCCCACAGTTCGTCGGCGGCGATGGCGAGCGCCTCGGTCGCGCCCGCGGTCCCGAGGTTGGTCATCCGCTCGGCCCCGCCGACGAGGACGACCTCCTCCTCGCCGTTGCGGACGTCCCGGACCGCCGCCCGGAGCGCGGCCGACGAGGACGCGCAGGCGCTCTCGTAGCGCGTCGCCGGCGCGCGGACGCCCGCCGCCTCGGCCATCAGCGGCCCCTGGTGTCCCTGACGCTCGGAGAGTTCGCCCATGAAGTTGCCGTACCGGAGCGACTCGACGTCCGCCCGCGGGACGCCCGCGTCCGCGAACGCCCGGTCGGCCGCCGTCCCGAACAGGTCTCGCCCCGTCCGCTCGGGGGTTTCTCCGAACTCCGTCAGTCCGACGCCCGCGACGCGTACCCCTGTCATGGTGCCACGTAGACGACCCACGGGCTAAAGGGATCGGGCCGGACCGCCCGCGCGGTCGTTCCGTTGGGTTTCTATACGGGCGCGCCCCTAGGCGGGCGCATGGACGAGCAGCCGGGACTCAGCGACCAGTATCGGATGTCCAGCCCGTGGCCCGTTCTCATCGCGTTCGGACTCGCTATCGCGGAGGTCGGCATCGTCTGGCCGCTGGCCCCGCTCGCGGTCGGGGGCCTCCTCATGTTCGTCGGGAGCGTCGTCGGCATCCTCCGGGAGGCCGGCTACGTCGCCAGCCCGTGGCCGCTGCTGTCCGGCTTTGCCGTCGCGCTCCTCGCCATCGGCGTCGGGCTGTTCCTGTACAGCGGCGGCGCGTTCGCCGTCAACAGCGTCACCGAGAGCCTGCGGACGGCGGGCAGCATCGGCCTCCGCGGGGTCGCAATCGCCGCCGCCGGCGTGCTGGCGCTCGTCGGGGCCGTCGTCGGGAAGTACTGGACGACGGCAAACGCCGAGCCGCGGGTCTGACCCGGTCGGCGCCGCCCCGGGTCCGCGGCGAACCGACAACCTATTTCCGTCCGGCCACGAACTAGCGGCCAACATGTCAGAGAAGGTTTTCGACAGGGAGACGCTGTTGGACCTCACGGTGAACGTCATCCCGCTGGGGATCCTGGTGTTTTTCATCGGCGCGTTCACGTTCGCGAACCCCTTCGGCTGGGACGCCACCTACTCGTCGCTCCAGTTCGCCATCGTCGGCTCGATGATCGTGTTGCTGGCGTTTCTCACCTACTACTCGGGCAAACTCATCTCCGAGGACGAGATGGCCCGCGAGGCCGCCGGCGAGGACGCGGAGTAGGTAGGCACGCTCCGCCCCTCGCGGCCGGGGCGGCGGCCCGAACGTGTACGGGAGTGGACTGGTAAGGGAAGGCACCGAACCGTCCGCCGAAAGCCGGACCCGAATCTTTCTTAATCCTGCAATCCCGACGAACGCCTATGGCAATCGAAGGGCAGTTAGCGCTGACGGTGCTGATGGGGGCCTTGCTCGTGGGGGTCGCCGTCTGGCTCACGCGCCTCGAGAACTGGCGCTCGTACACGCCGCTCGCGGGCGGGGGAGCCGTCGGCGACGAGACAGGCCACGCACATCAGGAAAAGCCCGGCGGCCTCATCCGCTGGCTCACGACGGTCGACCACAAGGACATCGGCCTGCTGTACGGGACGTACGCGCTCGTCGCGTTCGTCTGGGGCGGCCTCGCCGCCGTCCTCATGCGGGCCGAACTCACGACGGAGAACATCGCGCTGTTGGGCAACACGCAGGTGTACAACGCCCTGCTGACGAGCCACGGGATCACGATGCTGTTCCTGTTCGGGACGCCGATCATCGCGGCGTTCGCGAACTACCTCGTCCCGCTGCTCATCGACGCGGACGACATGGCGTTCCCGCGGATCAACGCCATCGCGTTCTGGCTGCTCCCGCCCGGCGCGTTGCTCATCTGGGGCGGCTTCTTCATCGCGCCTTTCACCGACGCGGTGTCGAACGCCGCCGCGACGTCGTGGACCATGTACCCGCCGCTGTCGGTCGAGCAGACCAACCCCACGGTCGACCTCATGCTGCTCGGTCTCCACCTGACGGGAGTCTCGGCGACCATGGGGGCGATCAACTTCATCGCCACCATCTTCACCGAGCGCGGCGAGGAGGTCGGCTGGTCGAACCTCGACATCTTCTCGTGGACGATCCTCACCCAGTCCGGGCTCATCCTGTTTGCCTTCCCGCTTCTGGGCAGCGCGATCGTGATGCTGCTGCTCGACCGGAACTTCGACACGATGTTCTTCGCCGTGGAGGGCGGCGGGACGATACTCTGGCAACACCTGTTCTGGTTCTTCGGCCACCCCGAGGTGTACATCCTCGTCCTCCCGCCGATGGGGATCGTCAGCTACGTCCTCCCACGGTTCGCCGGGCGGAAGCTGTTCGGGTTCAAGTTCGTCGTCTACTCCACGCTGGCCATCGGCGTGCTCTCGTTCGGCGTCTGGGCCCACCACATGTTCACGACGGGCATCGACCCGCGCCTCCGCGCTAGCTTCATGGCGGTGTCGCTGGCCATCGCCATACCGAGCGCGGTCAAGACGTTCAACTGGATCACGACGATGTGGAACGGCAACATCCGGCTGACGACGCCGATGCTGTTCTGCATCGGGTTCATCTCGAACTTCATCATCGGCGGGGTCACGGGCGTGTTCCTCGCGGCCATCCCGGTCGACCTCGTGCTCCACGACACGTACTACGTCGTCGGGCACTTCCACTACGTCGTGATGGGCGCCATCGCCTTCGCCGGCTTCGCCGGGCTGTACTACTGGTACCCGATGTACACCGGGCGGATGTACCAGCGGACGCTCGGGAAGTGGCACTTCTGGCTGTCGATGATCGGCACGAACCTGACGTTCTTCACCATGATCCTGCTGGGCTACGCCGGCTTCACGCGCCGCTACGCCACCTACGGCGGGCTCACCGTCGGGCCGGTCGAGACCATCACCGTGCTCCACCAGCTCGCCACCGTCGGCGCGTTCATCCTGCTCATCGGGCAGGTCATCTTCGTCTGGAACATGGTGAGCTCCTGGATCGACGGGCGGAAGATCGAGGACGGCGACCCGTGGAACCTGGAGGAGAACGGCGTCCACACCCGCGAGTGGACCTGGTTCGACCGGAAGATAAGCACGACGCTCATGGACGGCGGCGACGAGACGGAGACGCTCCCCGACGGCGGGCAGGAGCCGACCGACGACTCCTGACGGCGTCCGCCGCCGAAAACTAACCGCGGTTCGTTCGTCCGGGCGGTCCGACCGCCGACCCGTTTTTCGCCGCCTTACCCCATGACGAGGACGATCCCCATCACGAACATCAGCACGACGATCCCCCCGAGGACGAGCCCCAGCAGTTCCTTCTCGCTCATACCCGCGGTACGGACGGAGAGCGCAAAAGCCTAACCGTTCCCGCCCCTACGTCGGTGCATGTCGACGATCACGGACGCCTCGGTCGGCGGGAAGCGGATGGTGCTTGGCATCTACGCCGCCATCGTCGCGCTCGCCGCCGTCTTCGGCGCGATGGTCGGGCTGGTGCTCCCGGCGAAGGAGAACGCGCCGGAGACGGCCGGCTTCGGCCCGTTCGTCTTCGAGATTAACCCGCTGAACTTCGCGGTGTACGGGGCCGTGAACATCGCCGTCGTCCTCGGGGTCCTCCTGCTTCTGATGTGGGCCGTGTCGAACCGCTACCCGGACGCCTAGCCCTGGCCGACCATCCCCTCCTCGTCGTCCCACTCCTCCTCGCGTAGTTCGTACTTCTGGACCTTGCCGGTCGCCGTCGTCGGGAGTTCCTCGACGAACTCGAACCGGCGGACGACCTTGTACCCCGCCAGCCGCGACTCGCAGAACTCCTTGAGTTCGTCCGGCGAGACCGGCGGGTCGTCGGGGTCGCCGTTCGACGGGACGACGAACGCCTTGGGCGTCTCGCCCCACTGCTCGCTGGGGGCGGGGATGACCGCGACCTGCTGGACCGCGTCGTGGTCGTAGAGCGTGTCCTCGAGTTCGATGCTCGAGATGTTCTCCCCGCCGGAGATGATGATGTCCTTCTTCCGGTCCTGGATGGCGATCATGCCGTTGTCGTCGACGGTCGCCAGGTCGCCGGTGTGGTAGTAGCCCTCGACCCGGTCCGTGAACGCCTCCTCGGTCGCCTCGGGCTTGTTCCAGTAGCGGTCCATCACCTGGTTGCCCCGCACGACTATCTCGCCGACCGACGCGTCGTCGCGGGCGACGTCCGCGCCGTTCTCGTCGACGACGCGCACCTCGGTGCCGAGATAGCCCATCCCCTGTCGCTTTTTGATCTTGAATCGGGCGTCGCTGTCCCCGTCGAACAGCCGACGGGCGTCGGAGGTGGTGATGAGCGGTCCCGTCTCGGTCGCGCCGTAGACGTGCTTGAGCCGCCAGCCAAACTCGTCCTCGACCGTGCGGATGGTCGCCTCCGGCGGGGCGCTGCCGGCAGTCGCGATCCGCACGTCGTTGTCGCCGGTCGTCTCGACGTCGCCGTCGCGCGCGTCGTAGTGGTCGCTCAGCATGTTCAACACGGTCGGCGCGCCACAGAGGTAGGAGACGTCCTCCGCGGCGACGGTGTCGAAGATCCACTCGGCGTCGACGCCGCGGGTGCAGACGTGGGTCGCGCCCATCCCGGTGACGGCGTAGATGTGCCCCCAGCCGTTGACGTGGAACATCGGCAGGGTCCAGAGGTAGACGTCGTCGTCCCGGAGTTCCTGGTGGACGGAGACGAGGTAGGCGTGCAGCACCTCGTTCCGGTGGGTCCGGACGACGCCCTTCGGGTCGCCGGTCGTCCCGGAGGTGTAGTTGATGGTGATGTCGTCGTCCTCGCTCATCTCCGGCCGGTCGTAGTCGGTGCCGGCCGCCTCGATGACGTCGTCGAACGCCTCCCAGTCGCCGTCGACGGCCCCGGCGTCGTTGGTGACGAACGTCTCCGTGGGCACGTCGTCCCGGACTGCCTCGATCCGGTCGGCGTACTCGTAGTCGGCGTAGACGGCGTCGACGCCCGCGTCCGAGAGGATGTACTCGAAGTCGTCCGGCACCAGCCGGTAGTTCAGCGGCGTGTGGACGGCCCCGACCTGCATGCTCCCGAACGCCGCTTCGAGGTGGTAATGGGTGTTCGGGTCGAGCACGGCCACGCGGTCGCCCTTCTCGATCCCCCGGTCCTGCAGGAAGGCGGCGAACCGGTCGGCCCGTTCGCCCAGTTCGTCGTAGCTGTACCGCTCCCCGGTGGTCGCGACGACGGCTTCCTGCTGGCCGTAGTGCCGGCGCGCCCGGTCGAGGAAGTCAGTAACTAGCAGTGGCTTCTCCATCGCGGTTCACAGCACGGCCGAAAACATAATAGATGTTTTTGATATTCTCGCCCGTTGGGAACCTCCGTCGCGGGTGGGCGACGCGCGCGGCCGCACCCGGAGATCTACACCCCGTCGGACCACGGAGGCGTCGGTTCGCGTCAGGCCGTCCCGACTGTCTCCCGGTAGGAGCCGTGGCGGGCCTCGAACACGTCCATGATCTCGCCCATCGTGGCGTAGGCCTTCACCGCCCGGACGATCGGCGGCATCACGTTCTCGCCGCTTCCGATCGCCTCGTCGACGGCGGCCAGCGCGGCCTCGACGGCCTCGTCGTCGCGCTCCTCCTTGACCGCCGCAAGCCGGTCACGCTGGCGCTCCTGGACCGTCTCGTCGACCTTGAGGATCTCCGGGCGGGTGTCCTCCTCTATCTCGTACTCGTTGACGCCGACGACGACCTCCTCGCCCGACTCGACGCGTTCCTGGTACTCGTAGGAGGCGTCCTGGATCTCCCGGTGGAAGTACCCCCGTTCGATACCCGCGAGCACGCCGTCGCGGACCGAGCCGTCGCCCATCTCGCGGATCTCCTCGATGTACTCCATCGCCGCCGCCTCGACGTCGTCGGTGAGGCTCTCGACGGCGAAGCTCCCGCCGAGCGGGTCGACGATGTCGGCCGCGCCGCTCTCCTCGGCGATGATCTGCTGGGTCCGCAGGGCGACGCGGACGGCCTCCTCGCTCGGCAGCGCCAGCGCCTCGTCGAAGCTGTTGGTGTGGAGGCTCTGCGTGCCGCCGAGCACGCCCGCCAGCGCCTGGATCGTGACGCGGACGACGTTGTTCATGGGCTGTTGGGCCGTCAGCGACTGGCCGGCCGTCTGCGTGTGGAACTTGAGCTGTCGGGAAGCGTCGGCCTCCGCGCCGTACCACTCCTTCATCACGCGGGCGTAGATGCGCCGGGCGGCGCGGAACTTCGCGACCTCCTCGAAGATGGAGTTGTGGGCGTTGAAGAAAAAGGACAGTTGCGGGGCGAACTCGTCGACGTCCAGCCCGCGGTCCAGGCAGTCCTCGACGTACGCGAAGCCGTCCGCGAGGGTGAAGGCGAGTTCCTGGACGGCCGTGGACCCGGCCTCACGGATGTGGTAGCCCGACACCGAGATCGGCTTGAATTTCGGCGTCTCGTCGACGGCGAACTCGATGGTGTCGGTCACCACGTCCAGACTGGGCTCCGGCGGGACGACCCACTCCTTCTGCGCGATGAACTCCTTCAGCATGTCGTTCTGGAGCGTGCCACGGATCTCCTCGCGGGGGACGCCCTGCTGGTCGGCCAGCGCGACGTACATCGCGTAGATGACGGGCGCGGAGGGGTTGATCGTGAAGGAGGTCGACACCTCGCCCAGATCGATGCCGTCGAACAGTATCTCCATGTCCCGGAGCGTGTCGACGGCGACGCCCTCCTTGCCGACCTCCCCGTCCGAGAGGGGGTCGTCGGAGTCCTTCCCCATCAGCGTCGGCATGTCGAACGCCGTCGACAGCCCGGTCTGGCCCTCGTCGGTGAGGTAGTGGAACCGCTCGTTGGTCTCCTCGGCGGTGCCGAAGCCGGCGAACTGCCGCATCGTCCACGTCCGGCCGCGGTACATCGTCGGGTAGGGGCCGCGGGTGAAGGGCGGTTCGCCCGGGAAGCCCAGATCGTCCTCGTAGTCGACGTCGGCGACGTCCTCGGGGGTGTACAGGCGGTCGACGTCCATGTTCGACACCGTCGCGAAGCGGTCGCGCCGCTCGCCGTGTCGCTCCAGGGTCGGGTCCAGCGTCTCCGCCTCCCACTCCTCCCGGGCCTCGCGGATGGCCGCGAGATCGTCATCGTCGTACATGAACGTAAATATTGCCGGCACGGTCATTAATGATGCGGGTCCGGCCGGGTCAGTAGTCGCCCATCACCCCGCGCCGACGGGCGACGCCGGTACAGTACGCGAAGACGGCGTAGCCGAGGGCGGCGTAGCCGACGCCGGTCCCGACGAGGAGTGCGAGGTTCGCGGCCGAGAACTCCCAGAGGTGGACGCCGTCCCGCATCGCCAACTGGAGCATCGCACTCCCCTGGGACAGCGGCAGGAGGCGGACGACCGCGACTTCGGAGACCGGCGCGGCGATGAGCGCGATCAGCACGAACTGCATCAGTTGCGTGACGTTCTCGACGCGCTTGTACACCATCGCCAGCCCGGCGAAGACGAAGCCGACGCCGACGACGGAGGCGACCGCGAACACGCTGATCGGGACGACCGTCAGCAGGTCGACCGCGAGGCTCCGGTCCGTCGTCAGCAACATTAGTGCGAGCACGATCCCGCCCCAGACGAGGCTTTCGAGGACGTTCGCCACGACCTTCGCGCCCATGACGCTCCCGAAGCCGTAGGGGGACATGTACAGCTGTTCGAGCGTCCCCCACTGGGACTCCCGCGTGACGTTCATGGCGAGCCCGAAGTAGGCGGTCAACGACATCGTCCAGAGGAACCAGCCCACGACGAGGCCGTCGAGCGTCGACGACAGGCTCCCGACGCCGCCGACGCTCGACGCGGCGGCCCGCCCGCCGAAGAAGATGACCGCGAAAAAGAGATACACCGAAACGATCTGCGACAGCGTGTTCACAGGGTACCGGACCAGCAGGAGGGCCTTCTTGTAGACCACCGCGCGGAGGAGCGTGAGCCGTCCCGCCGTCCCGCCGTCCGCCGGGGGCGTGCTCACGACCGGTCACCCCCGGTCGCGCCGTCCGTCGGCCGGTCCCCGTCGGTGACGTGCAGGAACACGTCCTCCAGGTCCGGCTCGACCGCGTTCCAGGAGGCCACCGTGCAGTCGGCCGCCCGCAGCGCGTCGACGAGGTCGTAGAACTCGTCGCCGGTCACCCGCGTGACGAACCGCTCTCGGTCGCCCGCACGTCGGAACTCCTCGCCACCGAACTGCCGGCGGATCTCGCGGCGGAGCGGCTCCGGGAGCGCGTCGTCGACGGTGACCTCGTAGGCGCGGGTCCGGAACAGGTCGAGCAGGTTCTCGACGGTGTCGTCGGCGACGATCCCGCCCTCGTTCATGATGACGACCCGGTCGCAGACGGCCTGGACCACGTCCATGTCGTGGCTCGAGAGGACGACGGTCGTCCCCTCGCCGTCGACCAGCCGGCGCAGTTCCCGCCGGAGTTCGACCGAACTCTCGACGTCGAGGCCGAGGGTCGGCTCGTCCAGAAACACCACGTCGCCGCCGCGGGCGAGCGTCGCCGCCAGCGACGTCTTCTGTTTCATCCCACGCGAGAGGTCCCGGACGGCCTCGTCGGCCTTGTCGGCGAGGCCGAACTGCTCCAGCAGGGCGTCGTGCCGGTCGGCGAGCGCGTCGGGACGCTGGCCACCGAGGGCGGCGAAAAACCGGAGGTTCTCCCGGACGGTGAGCCGCCAGTACACGTTGCGCGCGCCCTCCAGCATCGCGCCGGCGGTGCGGTAGGCGGCGCGGGGGTTCGCGGCCACGTCGTGTCCGGAGAGCCTGACCGTGCCGTCGGTCGGCTCTATCAGCCCGAGCATCGACTTGATCGCGGTCGTCTTGCCGGCCCCGTTCGGCCCGAGGATCCCGACGGCGGTCCCGGGGGCGACGTCGAGGTCGATCCCGTCGACGGCCCGGACCGTCGACCCGCCGTCGCCGTACACCTTCGTCAGGTTCCGCACCGAGACTGCGGGGGTGCCGTCGGGGTCCGCCCCGCCGCTCCCGTCCGCGTCGCTTCCGTCGTCGGCCCGCGGGGACGTTGCTTCGCTCGACATGCACCTCACTGGCGGGGGCCGCTCATTAACGCTTTCCGGAACGGTCTTTCAGTTAATCTTCTGACACGTTCGGCGATCCGGTACCGACATGTTCGGGGCGGCCGTTCGCCCGGCCATGGCCGAAGACGCGACAGGTGGCGCCGACGCGGACGACGAACGTGGGCGGGCCGACGACGGCCCGGCGAAAACGGACCCGACAGACGCGTTCGACGCCCTCGGCGACGGGACCCGACTGACGATAGTCGAGGCGCTCGCCGACCACCGGCGACGGAACTGGGAGTGGGTCGGCCTCTCGTTTAGCGACCTCCGGAAGGCCGTCGGCGTGCGGGACGCCGGCCGGTTCAACTACCACCTGGACGAGTTGCGCGACACGTTCGTGGTGAAGGAGGGCGACGAGTACGTGGCGACCACGGCCGCTATGGAGGTCGCCGGGGCCGTCCGGGCGGGGACTTACACCGAGAGCAGGCGGTTTCGGGAGGAACTCGACCGGGCGTGTCCCGCCTGCGGGAGCGGTCTCGTCGCGGAGTACCGCCGCGGGACGCTTCTGGTCACCTGCCCGGACCACGGCACCGTCTTCGCCAACAGCGTCCCCGGCGGCGCGGTCGCCGACCGCGACCCGTCGACGGTGCTCGCGCTGGCCGACATGAAGGCCCGCCACGACCTTGAACGCGCGCGACGCGGGGCCTGCGTCCACTGCTGGGGGGACGTGTCGACGACGATGCCGGCCGAGCCGCCGGAGAGCGAGTCCGAGCAGGTCTTCGCGCGGCTGTCGTGTGCCGACTGCGGGATGGTGTTTTGTGTCCCTGCAGCGGCCTGTGTCGTCGAGCACCCCGCGGTCGTCGCCTTCTACTACGACCGGGGCGTCGACATCCGCGACCGGAGCTACCTCGATCTGGAGTTTCTGACCGCCGAAAACGGCGTCGTCGTGAGCGAGGACCCCGTCCGGGTCCGCGTCGACGTGGAACTCGACGACGACAGGCTGGAGCTCCTGCTCGATGGGGCAGCGTCGGTTGTCAAAGTGGCTGGACCCTGATTACTGCAGTCGCTCGGTCGTCTCGACGAGCGGGTGGCGGGCGTAGTCGACCACCTCCACGTCCGAGAGGCTCTCGAGGCCCTCCTCGTCGGCGGTACGCTCCATGCCGAGCGTCACGTCGTCGTCGACGACGATGACGTACGCGTCCATCTCGCCGAGGTCGAGCCGGTCGGCCGCGAGCACGCGGTGGTGGCCGTCGGCAAGCAGGAGCGTCCCGTTGTTGTCGATGACGACGAGCGGCTCCGCGAGGCCACGCTCCAGTTCGTAGCGCCGCCCCTCCAGTTCGTCGGCGTACACCCGGCCCTGCGTCGGGACCAGTTCGTCGAGCGGGACCTCGCGGCGCTCCTCCCGGAGGTCGATGCCGTGGATGTTCTCCAGGGTCCGCCGGAGCTTGCCCACCTTCTCCGGCGTCGCCCGCTCGATGTGGCTTCGGATCACGTCGGCGTTGCTGATGATGCCGACGAGGTTGCCGGCGTCGTCGACGACCGGGAGCTTCTGGATGCCCGACCGCAGGATGACGCGGGCGGCGTCGGTCACCTTCATCTCCGGATGGGCGACGATGAGGTCGTCGGTCATCACCGTGAAGATGGGGGCGTCGTCGTCCGCCAGCAGGAGGTCCCGCGCGGTGATGAACCCCTCGACCCGCCGGCGGTCCGTCACCGGGAACCCGGAGTGTTCGTCGCTCGCCGCGATCCGCTCGGAGACGGTCCCGACGGAGTCGTCGGGCGATACCGTCGCCACGTCGCGGGTCATGTACTCCCGCACTCGGGCCCTGCCCTCGGCGTCGCTCATGACGGACCGGAGGGTCGCGCGGCCCAAAAACCCCGCGTTGGGCGGTCGCGCCGCCCCGGCTCCGCCCGCTCAGGGGTCGGCGTCGTCCGGCGGTTCGGCCTCGCCGTCGCCGACGTACGGGAACGCCGCGTCCACGTCGGGGAGAAACGAGCTCTCGCGGTCGAGCCGCCGTTCGCGCACCGCGTCGAAGAACCGGTCGGTGACCACGTCGCGGACGACGGCCTCCAGCCGCTCGTCGCCCTCCACCTCGCCGATGACGCCGAGCGGAATCTGGGCGCCGGCCATGTCGGCGTGCCCGCCCGCGCTCCCGATCCGGTCGAACGCCGTCCGGAGCGTCGCCCCGAGGTCCAGGTCCGAGCCGCGGGTGCGGGCCGAGACGTAGACGACGCCGCCGTCGTACCCGTAGACGACGGTGGTGTGGACGCCGTCCATGTCCAGCAGCCTGTCGGCGGCCTGGGCGAGCGCGTCGCGCTCGGCGACTTCGCCGACGCAGGAGCAGAGGACGCCGTCGTCGACCTCGCGGTTGCGGATCGCGGCGGCGACCGTCTCGAACGTCTCCGGGTCGACGCTCGGCGACTCGACGCGCTCCAGCACGCCGTCGTCCGCGTGGGGCAACAGCGCCGCCGCCGCCTCGAAGTCCGCGGCCGACACCTCCCTGCTGAAGTCGGCGGTGTCGATCCGGATGCCGTACAGGAGCGCCGTCGCGACCGTCCGGTCGATCCCCACGCCGAACTGCCGGAGGTAGCCGGTCAGCAGCGTGCTGGTCGCGCCCACGTCGCTCCGCAGGTCGACGAACTTCGCCTCGACCGGCGCGCGGGGCGGGTGGTGGTCGATGACCACGTCGACGGGCGTCCCCTCCGGGAGCTGGTCGTTGACCCCCGGCTGGGAGTGGTCGACCAGGGCGATCCCGCCGAACACGGAGACGTCGTCCCCGGGGCCGAGTTGCCGCAGGTCGAGTTCGAGCAGGTTCACGAGCGCCCGGTTCTCCTGGTGGCTTATCTCGCCGTAGTAACAGACCACCGTCTCGACGCCGACGGCGGCCGCGATCCGGGACAGCGCGACCGCGCTGGCGATGGCGTCGGGGTCCGGGTTGTCGTGCATGACGACTGCGAGCGTCCCGTCGATCCGCCGGAGCGTCCGCCGCAGGCGGCGCGACTGGACGCCCGCCTCGCTGGCGACGAGGTCAACGACGTGCGCCGCCGTCGCCGTCCCGGGGTCGACGACCGAGTCGACGGCCGCCTCGATGGCCGCCCTGTCCGCCGGCGTCGCGCCGACCCCGACGTAGGCCAGCCGGAACGCGTCGGGGTACAGCTCCCGTGCGAGTTCCGCCGCCGCGACGTTCCTCCGCGGGTCGTCGCCGGCGACGACGACGGTGTCCGCCTCGGGCGCGATCTCGGAGACGGCCGCCGCGTCGGTCGGGTCCGCCCGCCGCGCCGGGACGCCGTCCTCGCGGAGCGTCTGCACGTGGTCGCGGTCGGAACAGACGACGTTCAGCTCCCCGTCCCGGTCCGCCACCGACTCGATGAGACGCCGCCCGACGGACCCACACCCCAGCAGTAGCCGGGATACCATACGCTCACTCTCGGCTCCGACGGTTAAAACGTAGCGCTACGGGCGGGCGGCGATGCGAGAAGCGGAAACCGGGTCAACGCGGGTCGAAACGGGTCGACGGACCGGTCAGGGCAGCAGCGTCGTCGCCGCGTCGACCGCCGTCGAGGAGACGGGGCCGAACGCGGGCAGCAGCGCGACCGTCACGACGGCCGCGACCACGATGGCCGCGTACAGCCCGACCGGCTGACTCCGGATGCCGATGCTCGCGACGTCGTCGCCGGGGTCCTCGATCCAGAGGGCCTTGACGACCCGCGAGTAGTAGTACAGCGACAGCGCGCTGTTTATCGCGCCGATAGCGGCCAGCCACCAGAAGCCGGCGTTGACCGCGCCCATGAACAGGATGTACTTGCTGGCGAAGCCGCCGAAGGGCGGCAGGCCGGCGAGGCTGAACATGAACACCGTCATCGCGAGCGAGGCGACCGGCGCGCGGGCGGCCAGTCCGTTGAAGTCCTCGAACGTGCGGCCCACGTCCCAGTATTCGGTCAGCGCGATGAACAGGAACGCGCCGGTGTTCATGAAGCCGTAGACGAGCAGGTGCATCATCCCGGCCCCGAGCACGAGTTCGCTGTTCGGCCCGGTGATCGCCGCGAGCCCGATGAGCGCGTAGCCGGCGTGCCCGACCGAGGAGTACGCGAGCATGCGCTTGACCTCGTCCTGGGTCGCCGCCGCGAAGTTGCCCAGCGTCATCGTCACCACCGCGAGGATCTGGATCGCGAACACCCAGTCGATCCCCATGTCGAGGAACGCGTCGACCGGGAACGCGACCGTGAACACGCGGAACGCGACGACGAAGCCGGCGGCCTTCGACGCCGAGGAGAGGAACGCGCTGATCGGCGCTGGCGCGCCCTCGTATGCCTCCGGCGCCCAGAAGTGGAACGGCACGCTGGCGGTCTTGAACGCGATCCCGCCCAGCACCAGCAACACGCCGACGCCGAGCACGCCGACCAGTTCCGTGCCGGCGGCGGCCTCCGCGACGGCCGCCAGTTCGAGCGAGCCGGTGACGGCGTACACGAGGCTGATGCCGTAGACGAACACCGCCGAGGAGAGCGCGCCGACGAGGAAGTACTTCAGCCCCGCCTCGACGCTCCCGCGGTTCTCCTTCAGGAACGCGACCAGCGCGTACGACGAGAGGCTGAGCAGTTCGAAGCTGACGAACACGGTCGCCAGGCTCGTCGCGCTCGCCATCGTCGCCATGCCCGTCGCCGCGAGCATGATGAGCGAGTAGTACTCCGCCTGGTAGCTGTGGTCGCGCAGGTAGTCGTAGCTCGCGACGGTCACCATCGACGTCACGCTCGTGAAGATGAACGTGAACAGCAGGCTGGCCTGGTCGACGACCAGCTGGCCGCCGAACAGCTCGATGACGCCGCGACCGTTCGGATCGCCGACGCCGGCCATGAGATACCAGCCCGTGACCGCGAGCGCGAGCAGGCTCCCGGCGGTCGCGGTGCCGGCGAGCGCCGGGCGGTTCGACGAGTCGGGGTCGATGCTGTCGACGACGAGCAGGACCAGCGACGTCGCGGCCAGGATCAGCGCCGGCGCGAGCGCGGCCCAGGTCGGGAGTTCGTATGCAGCCATCAGTGACCACCTCCGAGGCCCGCTTCAACGAGGGGCATCTGGTTGACGGCGTCCCGGATCATCTCGAAGAAGAGATCCGGCGCGACGCCGAGCGCGATGACGAGCAGCAGTAGCGCGAACAGCGGGGCGACGTCGTGCAGCGGCGCGCGCGTCACCTCGTAGTCGGTGTCCAGCCGGAAGGGACCGAACAGCGTCCGCTGCATCGCGAACAGCAGGTAGCCCGCCACGATGACGATGCCGAACATCGCCACCGCCGTGAACACCGGCGCGCCCGAGAGCGTGCCCGAGCGGAACGCGCCGAGGAACACGAAGAACTCGGCGGCGAAGCCGGACATCAGCGGCAGGCCCATGTAGCCGAAGGCGCCGCCGATGAGGATGCCGACCGTCACCGGCATGCGGTCGGCCAGCCCGGACATGTCCGTCACCATCCGGGTGTGGGTCGTGTTGTAGATGACGCCGACCGCCATGAACATCAGCCCCGAGATGAGGCCGTGGGAGATCATCTGGAACGTCGCGCCGCCGACGCCGTACGTCGTGTACGCGACGAGGCCCAGTATCACGTACCCCATCGAGGAGACCGAGGAGTACGCGACGATGCGTTTCAGGTCCTGCTGGGCCAGCGCCAGCAGCGCGCCGTAGATGACGCTCACCACGGCGAAGATGGCGATGAGTTCGGCGTTGGCGGCGGCCACGTCCGACAGCATCGTGAAGTTGAACCGCAGCAGCGCGTACGTCCCCATCTTCAGCAGGACGCCGGCCAGAAGCACCGACACGGGCGTCGGGGCCTCGACGTGGGCGTCCGGCAGCCACGTGTGGAACGGGACGACGGGCACCTTCACCGCGAACCCGGCGAACATCACGAGGAACGCGGCGTTCTTGAGCGTGCTCACGCTCGTCCAGCTCGGCGCCGTCAGTTCGCCCGCGTTGAGCGACTGGGCGACCGTCGGCAGGTCGAACGTGTCGACTGGCAGGTTGAAGACGAGCGCGACGAAGCCGATGAACATCGCCAGGCTGGCGACGTTGGTGTAGACGAACACCTTGATCGCCGCGTACTTCCGGCGCGGGCCGCCCCAGACGCCGATGAGCAGGTACAGCGGGACCAGCACGGCCTCCCAGAAGACGAACCAGACGAAGAAGTCCAGCGCGGCGAACACGCCGAGCAGGCCCGCCTCCATGAACAGCACCAGCCCGTAGAACTGGGACTGGCGCTCGTCGATGGGGGTCCACGCCGAGACGATGGCAAGCGTCGTCAGCACCGTCGTCAGGACGATGAGCGGCATGCTGATGCCGTCCAGCCCGACGTGCCAGTTGAGCGAGTACGAGCCGAGCGTGATCCACTCGGCCGAGTTCTCGAAGGCGAGCGACCCGCCCTCAAGCAGGGCGTTGCCCGACCCGTCGAAGCGGCTGTACATCACGAGGCTCCCGACCAGGGGGAGCACGCTGATCGCCGCCGCCAGCTCGCCGGCGTAGCGGTTCGGCGCGACGAAAGCGACCAGCGACCCGACGAACGTGACCGCCATGAGCGTCTCTATCAACATGTCAGAACCACCCTCCTTGGAGACCGACGATGACGAGCAGCGCCACGAGCCCCAGCGTTATCAGGGCCGCGTAGTTCGACACGACCCCCGTCTGGATCCGCTTCACGCGGCTCCCGCTGGCGAGGCTGACGCGGCTGATGCCGTTGACCGCGCCGTCGACGACCGTCTGGTCGAACTTGTTGGCGGCGCGGGCGATGGGCTGCGTGACGCCCTCGGCGAGCCACACCTGGTACTCGTCCTGGTAGTAGTTGTGCGCGAGCAGCGTCTTGATGCCCCCGAGCTTCTCGGTGTGGGGCTCGGGGTCCGGAACGTTGTACAGGCGGTAGGCCAGCCCGGCACCGGCAAGCGCCAGCCCCAGCGAGATCGCCGCGGGCAGGTACGGGCCGATACTGCCGGCCTCGTAGTGGGCCGCCTCGTGGATCAGTTCCTCGTAGTGGTGGACCGAGGTGATCGTCTCCTCGGGCCCGTCGAGCCACTGGTGGAGGAACTCGATGTCCGCGCCGAGCAGGTCGGCGACGGGCACCATGTTGACGAAGCCGATGAACGTCGCCAGCAGGCCGAGCACGACCAGCGGTAGCTTGATCGACCAGCCGACCGGGTGCGGGTCGCGCGCGGTGTCGCTCCGCGGCTCGCCGTGGAACGTCAGGAACACCATCCGGAAGGTGTAGAAGCCGGTGAAGAACACGGCGATAAGTCCCATCGCGTACGCGCCGAGCAGGAGCGGCTGGTTGCCGAGGCCGTAGTGGAGCGCCTCGAACAGTATCTCGTCCTTGCTCCAGAACCCGGAGAACGGGACGATGCCGGCGAGCGCGAGTGCGCCCGCGAGGAACGTGTAGTAGGTGACGGGCGCTTTCGACTTCAGGCCGCCCATCTTCCACATGTCCTGCTCGTGGTGCATCAGGACGATGACCGAACCGGCACCGAGGAACAGCAGCGCCTTGAAGAACGCGTGGTTCATCAGGTGGAAGGTCCCGGCGACGAAGCCGCCCGCGCCGAGCCCGAGCATCATGTAGCCGTACTGCGAGATGGTCGAGTACGCGAGCACCTGCTTGATGTCGTCCTTGACGACGCCCATCGACGCCGCGAACAGCGCCGTGAAGCCGCCGACGAAGGCGATGAGCGCCAGCGCGGTCGGCGAGAGCGCGTAGAAGCCGTACATCCGCGCGACGAGGTAGACGCCGGCCGCGACCATCGTCGCCGCGTGGATGAGCGCGGAGACGGTGGTCGGACCCTCCATCGCGTCGGGCAGCCAGGTGTGCAGCGGGTACTGGGCGGACTTACCGATGACGCCGCCCAGCACGAGCAGCCCGAGCACCGTCACCCAGTTCTGCTCGCTCAGGCCGAGGAACGTGGTGAAGGAGCCCTCGCCCTCGACGAGGACGTGTTCGGCCATGACGGGGAACGACTCCGGCCCGGCGAACTGCGCCGTGCCGAACGTGGCGATGACCCCGACGACGCCGACCAGGAAGAAGTAGTCGCCGAAGCGCGTGACCAGGAACGCCTTCTTGGCGGCGCTGGCCGCGCTCTCGGTGCGGAACCAGAAGCCGATGAGCAGGTACGAGCAGAGCCCGACCAGCTCGAAGAACATGAACGCCATCAGCAGGTTGCTGGCGTACACGAACGAGAGCATGCTGAACGTGAACAGGCCCAGCTCGGCGTAGTAGCGCGGCAGGCCGGTCTCGCCCTCGTCGTTCATGTAGCCCAGGCTGAACACGTGGACGAGCAGCGCGACCAGGCTGACGATGACGAGCATCATCGCCGACAGCGGGTCGACGAGGATGCCGAACTGGAGGCTGATGCCGTCGGCGGCGACCCAGGTGTACAGGTCCGGTTCGTTGTACACCTCGCCGCCCGAGACGGTGACGAACGCCCAGATGGACAGCAGCAGGGAGCCGCCCGTCGCGGCGATCCCGGCGAACGCGCCCTTCTTGGGCATGTACTTCCCGACCGACAGGGCGATCAGGAACGATGCGAACGGAAGCAGGGAGATCGCGGGTGCGTATTCGTACATGCTGTTACCACCTCATCGTCGTCGCCTTCGTGACGTCCACGTCCCGGAAGTTCCGGTAGAGGACGAGGATGATGCCGATGCCGACGGCGACCTCGGCGGCGGCAAGCGCCATCGTGAACAGGCTGAACACCTGGCCCGTGAGGTTGCCGTGGTAGTGCGAGAACGCGATGAAGTTGATGTTGGCGGCGTTGAGCATGAGCTCGACCGACATCAGGAACAGCAGCGCGTTCCGCCGCGTGAGGATCCCGAAGAGGCCGATACAGAACACCGCGGCCGACAGCAGCAGGTAGTACTCGACGGCCACCGCCATCAGTCCTCACCCCCCGGACGGCCGCCGTCGGCGGCCGTCGGTTCCTCCTCGGCGTCCGATTTGAGCGGGTTGACCACCGCGCCGTCCTCCTCGCGCTTGGCGAGCATGACCGCGCCTTCGAGGGCGGCGTCGAGCGCGATGGCGATCACGATAAACGAGACCAGAAAGCCCTCGGCCGGGATCGTCTGGAGCGACGCCATGTCGAACATCGCGAGCCCGATGTTCTCCGTGATGCTCTCGCCGCCCGGGAACCCCGCCGAGTCGCCGAACTCCGCGGTGACGAACGTGTACGCGAAGACGGCGAACAGCGCGACGGCCCCGAGCCCCGGCAGGAGTTCCCTGCCGAGGCGTAACTTCGGCTTGCTGGTCATGTCTCGACCACCTCCTGGGCGTCGGTGTCGCGCGTGAACATCACGGCGAACGTGACGAGGATGAGGACCCCGCCCACGTAGACGAGGACCTGCATCGCTGCGAGGAACTCGGCCTGCAGCATCACGTAATGCACCGCGACGCTGAGCAGCGCGACGCCGAGCAGCAGTGCGGAATGCCACACGTCCCGCATCAGCACGACGCCGAGACTGCTCGCCACCGTGATGGCGGCAAACAGCGCGAACGCGATGGTCTCGTAAGGTGCCATTGGTACACTCTCTTGCCGGGCGCCCTTTCAAGATTTCGAGACAGCGACGAGACAGCAGGCCGGATCCGGGAGCGGCCTCCCGGCGTACGTCCAGTTCGTGTTATGTGGTACCAATAGCCGACCCGAACGTATTCGTTCCCTGTGCGTACGGGCGTACAGCCGGCTAACAGTCCGGTACTGAGGATAAGCGGCGTCACGGCAACAACGGATACGCCGGTCGAAAGAACCGAAGCCGCAGAACGGAACGGCCTACTGGTAGTCCAGTTCGCCTTCGCCCTCGCCGATCCACGCACCGCGGTCCGGTTCGCGGGATTCGAGCGGGTCGGTATCCACCACCTTTTTCCGCTCGGGTTCGCCTCCGGCGAACCACTCGCGCAAAAACGTGGGCGAAAAAACGGGACCTCACTTCGTTCGGTCCCGGGAATCACAGGAGCGGACCTGCGAGACGGTGACGGTTACTGGTAGTCCAGTTCGCCTTCGCCCTCGCCGATCCACGCACCGCGGTCCGGTTCCCGGGATTCGAGCGGGTCGATGTCCTTGTACCACGGGACGTTCTTCAGCTGTTCCTTGTTGTACACCAGGTCGTCCTTGGTGTCGCCCGTGAACTCGAAGTTCTGGGTCAGCAGGATGGCGTCGACGGGGCAGACCTCCTCGCACAGCCGGCAGTAGATGCACTGGCCGATGTGGAGGTTGTACTGCTCGCCGTTGCGCTGGTCGTCGGTGACGATCTGGATCGTGTCGTTCGGGCAGACGTTCTCGCACTGCCGGCACCAGATGCACCGCTCCTGACTGAACTTGTGGACGCCCCGGAACCGCGGGCTGACCTCGGGTGCGGTCTCGGGGTACTCGACGGTGAACGTGTTGCCGTCGAGCGCGTGTTTCATCGTCGTCGCCATCGATTTGAGCAGTCCGATCATGCTATCACTCCCACGATGATGGCCGTGAGCACCAGGTTAGCGAAGGAGAGCACGAGCATCCCCTTCCAGCCGATCTCGATGAGCTGGTCGATACGAACGCGCGGGATCGCCGAGCGACACCACTGGGTGAACAGGAAGACGGCCCAGATCTTGACGATGAACCAGACCAGCCCCGGCAGCACGGGACCGGCGGGACCGCCGAGGAACACCGTCGCGATGATGGCGCCGCCGAGGAAGATGTGCAGGAACTCGCCCAGGTAGAACAGGACGAAGTAGACGGAGGAGTACTCCGTCTGGTACCCGGCGACGATCTCCGTCGGCGCTTCCGGCGTGTCGAACGGGTTGCGGCCGACCTCCGCGAGGTTCGCCACCACGAACAGCACGAACGCGAACGGGTTGACGAAGGCGAACCACGACGGGATCGTGACCCCGGCGAGCGTCACCAGCGGCTCGGCCTGCTGTTCGACGATGGTCGACAGCTGGAGCGAGCCGGTGAAGATGACGACCGAGGCCGCGGTGATGACCAGCGGGATCTCGTAGGCGACGTTCTGCGCGATCGCGCGCAGGCCGCCGAGCAGCGAGAACTTGTTCGCCGACGCGTACCCGCCCATCGCCAGCCCGACGCTCGCGATGCCGGCGACGGCGAACACGTACGCGAGGCCGACCTCGGGGTCGGCCAGCTGGACGCCGCTCCCCATCGGGATGACGGCAAAGCCCAGCAGCGCCGACGACGCGACGACGATGGGAGCCAGGTCCCACGCCGGGCGGTCGACGTTCTCGGGGACGATCAGTTCCTTCGACAGCAGGCGGACCGCGTCGGCTACGATGATGAACAGGCCGAACGGCCCGATGCGGTTGACGGCGATGCGGTCCGTGAACGCGGCGGTGATCTTCCGCTTCGCCCACGGGCCGGCGACGGCCGCGTTCGTCAGCATCAGGACGCTGACCAGCGCGGCGGCCAGCAGCGCCGCGACGAGCTCGCCGGCGACGCCGTAGCCGCCGAAGCCGAGCATGTCGCTGATGCGCTGGGGAAGCAGCGGGCCGCCGCCCACCTGTGCGACCGCGCTCATCAGCGGTCCACCTCCCCGAGGATGATGTCGAGGCTACCCAGCGAGGCGATCATGTCGGCGATGTACTCGCCGTTTGCCATCTCCGGCAGCACCGAGAGGTTGTGGAAACAGGGGCTGCGGATCTTGAACCGGCCGGGCTTGTCCGTCCCGTCGCTCCGGATATAGATGCCGAGCTCGCCCTTCGCGCCCTCGACGGCGCGGTAGATCTCCGTGTCGGGGTCCGGCTTGAGCGTCCGCGGGACGTTGCTCTGGATCTCGCGGTCGTCCTCCGGCCAGTCCTCGAGCAGGTCGACACACTGCTCGATGATCTTCGCGGACTCCTCGACCTCCTGCAGGCGGACGAGCACGCGGGAGTAGTTGTCGCAGCCGTCCTCGGTGACGACGTCCCAGTCGAGCTCGTCGTAGTAGCCGTACGGGTCGTCGCGGCGCAGGTCGTAGTCGATGCCCGAACCGCGGGCGACCGGCCCGGTCGCGCCGTACTGCTTCGCCACCTCGGGTTCGAGGACGCCGGTGTCGAGACAGCGCGACTGGAAGATCTCGTTGCCCGTCAGCAGGTCGTGGTACTCCTCCAGGGCCGTCGGCAGCTCGTCGAGGAAGTCCCGGGTCTTCTCGAAGAACTCGTCGCGTGGTTCCGGCAGGTCCCAGGCGACGCCGCCGAGCCGGAAGTAGTTGAACATCATGCGCTGGCCGGTCAGGTCCTCCAGGATCGACTGGGTCCGCTCCCGGTCGCGCATGGCGTACATGAACACGGCGGTGAAGTCGCCGTACACGTCGAGTGCGAACGTACCGACCGCGAGCATGTGGGCGGCGATGCGACACAGTTCCGCGCCCATCGTCCGGATGACCTGCGCGTACTCCGGCACGTCGAGGTCAGCCAGGTCCTCCGCCGTGCGCGCGTACGCCCACTCGTTCAGCAGGCCCGCCGAGGCGTAGTCCCAGCGGTCGGGGTACGGCATGATCTGGTGGCGGTAGGTGCCCTGCTGGGCCATCTGCTCCTCGCAGCGGTGGAGGTAGCCGATGTCGGGCTCCACGTCCGCGACGGTCTCGCCGTCGAGGGTCGCCTCCAGGTGGAGGACGCCGTGGGTCGCCGGGTGGTGCGGCCCGATGTTGACGAACATCGTGTCGGACTCGGCGTCCATGTGGTCCTCCTCCAGGGGGTTGGCGTGTTCCTGGAAGGGGACGATCTGGGGCTTGTCCTGGTCGTAGTCACGGCCCATCGGGTGGCCCTGCCACGTCTCGGGGAGCAGGATGCGCCGCAGGTCGGGGTGGTCGTCGTACTCGATCCCGACGAGGTCGTAGGCCTCCCGCTCGTGCCAGTCCGCCGTGCGGAACACCGGCTCGGCGGACTCGCTGACCGGCTGGTCCCGCGGCGTCGGCACGACGACGCTGACCTCCTCGGTCGGGTCGTCGTACTTCCGCAGGTGGTAGATCGACTCGTAGCGGTCCTCGTACTCCTGGGCGGTGAGGCAGGCCAGGTGGTCGAAGCCGGCCTCGTCCCGGAGCGTCGACAGGGCGTCCTGCACCTCGTCGGGCCGGACGACGAACCCGTCGGCGTTCTTGTGGGACTCGCGGCCGATCGCCGTCTCGCCCAGCAGTTCCGCGAGCGCGTCGTAGTCGACGCCCTCGGTGACCGGGGCGGGGGATTCCTCCTGCGTGCTCATGGTGAATCAGCCCAGTTGTAGCGCATGACCAGCGTCTCCTCGTCTATCTCCTTTGCCAGTTCGTCGACGATCTCGTCCCGTTCGAGGTCGGCGAACTGCTCCAGTTCGTAGGGCTTGACCGTCACCGGCGCGGACTCGCCGTTGGCGATCCGCTCCTGAAGCTTGACGACGCCGTAGACGAGCGCCTCGGGGCGGGGCGGGCAGCCCGGGACGTGGATGTCGACCGGGATGACCTCCTCGGCCCCCTTCACGACGTTGTACCCCTCCTGGAACGGGCCGCCGGAGATGGTACACGAGCCCATGCCGACGACGAACTTCGGCTCGGGCATCTGGTCGTAGACGCGCTTCATCCGGGGCGAGAACTTCGAGACGATGGTGCCCGGAACGATCATCACGTCGGCCTGGCGCGGCGAGGCGCGCGGGACGCCCGACCCGAACCGGTCCAGGTCGTGCTTGACCGCGTAGGTATGCATCATCTCGATGCTGCAGCAGGCGATCCCGAACTGCAGCATGAACATCGACGACCCCCGCACCCAGTTCATGAACTTGTCGAACTTCGTGAGGATGAACGGGGACGCGCCGAACGCCTCGCGCAGCTTCGAGTTGAAGCGGTCGTCGACGCCCTCGCCCATGCGGGCCTCGCGCGTCTTGGTCTGTGGGGCTGTACTGTCGACGATCGACTCCCGCGGGTTATCGCTGCTCATTGGTTACCCTCCGTGTTTGCTGCGGGCTCCGTGCCCACTCGACTGCGCCGTTGCGCCACGCCCACGCGAGTGCGACGACGAGAACGCCGACGAACACGAGCATCGGTGCGAGCACCTGCATCAGACTCGCCCCGTTCTCCAGCGCCGAGCGGTACATGACCGTCCACGGGAAGATGAGGACGGTCTCGATGTCGAAGACGAGAAACAGCAGGGCGACCATGTAGTACTGGATGTTGAACCGGATCTTGGTGCCCCCCGTCGGGATCTCGCCGCTCTCGTAGGTGGCGCGTTTGCTGTCTTCCGGGACGCTCGGCCGGAGGAGACTCGACACCGCCATCATTCCGAGCGGAATGAGGAGTCCCACCAGACCTAGCGCGCCGACTGCTATCCACTGGTTCATTCTCCGTAACGTGCGCAGGTTAGAAACGCACCCATATAAGGGTTGATTCTTGCCGTTTTGCCGGTATTCGATTCCGCCGCGGTTCCAGTCGGTTCGATCCGGGTGTTGCGGGCGGCCGGCGCGAACCGCGCCCGTCCGCTACCGCTCGCGGAAGCCGGGCGTCCCGAGTTCGTGGAGGTCCCGGGAGACTTCGCCGACGTCCTGCTGGAGGCCGTCGTGGTAGGCGACCAGCCGGTCCCGGAGCACCTCGTGCTCGCGCGCGAGGATCTGTACTGCGGACAGCGCGGCGTTGAACGACTTCCCCGCGTCGACGGCGACCAGCGGCGCGCCGGTCGGCATCCCGATGACCGAGTCGACTGACTTCTCCTGGACGGGGACGCCGATAGTCGGAACCGGGTAGGCGATGGAGGCGGTCATGTTCGGGAGGTCTGCGGATTTCCCGCCGGCCCCCGCGATGATCACGTCGACGCCGCGGTCCGCGGCCGTTTCCGCGTACGCGTACATCAGTTCCGGCGTCCGGTGGGCGGAGACGACGTACGTCTCGAAGGTGAACCGCACCTCCGGGGGGTCGTCGTAGTCGGTCACCTCCTCGAAGCCCAGTTCCCGGAGCGCGTCGTACGCGCCGGGGTCGTCGTCAGTGCCCATCATCACGTCGAGGTCGGAGTCGCTCCCCATCACGATCCCCACGTCGGGGGTCTCGGCGGGGTCCCGGTCCCGTTCGGCCTCGGCTTCGAGCGATGCGATCAGGTCGGAGACGGAGTCTGCCTGTGTCATGGTGTGCTACTCGAACGTCAGTTCGTCGCGGGCCGCGCGGGCCCGGGAGAGCGCGTCGTCGCCGACGGCGGTCACGTGGCCCATCTTCCGGAGCGGGTACACCTCGCGCTTGCCGTACCAGTGGAAGCCGACGCCCGGCGCCGCGAGCGCTTCGTCGACGCCCGCCAGCGCCGCCGACCGGCGCTCGTCGACGTCGCCCAGCACGTTCGCCATCGCCGTCGGTGCACGCAGGTCGGTGGCACCGAGGGGGCGGCCCGTGACCGCCCGGACGTGCTGCTCGAACTGCGAGGCCAGCGCCCCCTCGATCGTCCAGTGGCCGGAGTTGTGGGGCCGCGGCGCGATCTCGTTGACCGAGATGTCGCCGTCGGGGGTCTCGAACAGTTCGATCCCGTAGGTCCCGCGCCCGTCGAGCAGGTCGAGCACGTCGCGGGCGACCGTCTGCGCGCGTTCGCGGACGGCGTCGGTCGTCCGGGCCGGCACGACCGTCTCCCGGAGGATCTCCTCCTCGTGGACGTTCTCCCCGACGGGGAACGTGGCGACCTCGCCGTCGCCCTTGACGCCGATGACCGACACCTCGCGCTCGAAGTCGACGAACGACTCGACCATCGCGCCGCCGTCCCCGGCGCCGACTGCCTCCAGCACCGACTCGGCGTCGGCGGGGTCGGTTATCGGCGCGTTGCCGCGGCCGTCGTAGCCGCCGGTGCGGGCTTTCACCATCGCGGGCGTCCCGAGGTCGTCGAGCGCGTCGCGCAGTTCCGCGGCGTCGTCGACGGCGCGGAACGGCGGGACGGGGATCCCGGCGTCGGCGAGCGCCCGCTTCTGGACGAGCTTGTCCTGGATCGTCCGCAGCGTGTCCGGGTCCGGGTGGACGGGGGCGCCGGCCGCCTCGCCCGCCGATTCGAGCAGGTCCGGGTCCGCGAGTTCTATCTCGAAGGTGAGGAAGTCCGACCGCTCCGCGAGCTCGCGGACGGCCGCCTCGTCGTCGAATTCGGCGACGATCTGGTCGCGGACGACCGGCGACGCGGGGCAGTCCGGCGTCGGGTCGAGGACGACCAGCTCGACGCCGAGCGGCGACGCGGCCTCGGCGAGCATCCGGCCGAGCTGGCCGCCGCCGACCACGCCGAGCGTCGGTCCGGGCGTCGACAGCGGTGGTGTCATGTGAGCGGGCGTTTCCCGCGTCGTCGTTTAACTACGTCGATTCGTTCAGCGCCGCGCGGTCGACGTAGACGACGATCTCCGTCCCCGGCGCGGTGAGTTCGTGCGTGTGGGCGTCGTACCCGTCGAGGGAGCCCTCGATGGCGTCGGTCGCGTTCGCGCGGGCGACGACGACCGGCGGCGACTCCTCGGCGAGCGTCTCGTTGAACGCCGCCGTCCCGGCGACGCTGGCCGACTCCGCCCCGGCCGCCTCGAAGTACCACGGGAGCGGCAGGCGGTGGTACCAGTTGCCGTTGTTCTCCACCATGACCCCGTTGTCGTCGGTCACGTTCCGCACGGGGAGGCTGGCCGCCCGGCTCTCGTTGTCGACGTGGAAGAACTCGCCGTAGTAGAGCACCCCGACGCCGTCGCTCCCGCCGGCGGCCGCGGTCGCGTCGTCGAGCGTCCCGCGCAGTTCGCCGGCGGGCTGGCCGTACTGGACCATCGGGTTGTCGGCGGACTGCGGGGCGACGTGGGCGTACTGGACGCCGGCACCGACCGTCCCGAGGACGACCGCCACGATCAGGATGGCGGCGACCGCCGTCCGCAGCGGGCTGTCCTCGGCGAGCGACGTCGCGCCCCAGCGGTACACCAGCGCGAGGCCGACCGCGGCCGGCAGCGCGAGCGGGACGACGACGTGGACGAGCGTCCAGGCCGCCTTCGTCGCGCTGACGATGGGGTAGAACACGAGGCTCGCCCCGGCCCAGTACGCGCCGAGCGCGACCAGGTCGCGGGGGCCGTCGTCGGCGTAGCGGTCCGCCACGAACCCGGCGACGGCGAGCACCGTCACCGGGGCGGCCGCGACCGCGAGCGTCCGGACGTAGTACACCAGCCACGAGATGTACGGGTGGCTCAACTGGGCCCCGCTCGTCCAGAACCCGACCCGGTCCCAGGTGTCGGCCAGCGCCGCATCGACGACCGCCGGCAGGAGCGTCGGGTCGGCGAGGGCGTTCCCGAGCGTCGCGCCCGCGTCGCCCCGCGGCGCGTAGAACAGGACGAGCACGAGGACGACCTCGACGGCCGCCAGCATGACCGGGCCGCTCCAGTACCGCAGGTCGTCGGCGCGGGTCGTCACGGCTTCCCGGAGTCGGGCGACCGGGTCGGTCGCCGCGCCGTCCGCGTCGGCCGTCGCGTCCTCGGTGCCCGCCGGTTCGCCCCCGTCGGCCGACGCCGCCGGCTCCGTGGCGCGCAGGACCCGGCCGTCGAGCAGGAGCAGGCCGCCGCCGACCCACGCCAGCAGGTACAGGAGGGCGTTCTCCTTCGTCGTCAGCCCGAGGCCCAGCGCGAGCGCGCCGGCGTAGAGGTGCCACGCCGACCCGCGGTCGTACGCCCGGACGAGAAAGCCCAGCGCGAACACCATGAACCCGGCGACGAGGACGTCGTTTCGCATGAACCGCGAGTAGTACAGCAGGACCGGGTTCAGCGCGAGAAAGAGGGCGAACGCGACCGTCTCGTCGTCGGCCAGCCGCGAGCGAAAGAGGAGGGCGGCGAGCGGGAGCGCCCCGCCGACCAGCGCGACGACCAGCCGCGCCGCGAAGTCCGTCGGCCCGAGCAGGCCGAACAGGAACTCGTTGACGTGAAAGAGGAACGGGCCGTGGAGCGCGGGGTCGTACGTCCACGCGCCCGTGTCGGCGTACCGCAGGACGGCGTAGCCGATCCGACCCTCGTCCCAGTGGGCGACCCGGGACCCGAGGCCGACCAGCCGGACCAGCAACGCGAGGGCGGCGAGCCCGACGACCGCCGCCGCGGTCCGGTCGCGGCGCGGGTCGCGGGCGGAGGATTCGTCTGCCATCGGTTCCCTCACCGTGGCCCCGGGTTGAAACTCTTTATCTTCCGACCGGCCGCCAGTGTCGCCACGAACGGCAGTCCTTATGTTCGCGGTCCCGGAACCGTCGGGTATGGTAACGCTCGGACTGGTGGTCGCGGAGTTCAACGCTCCGGTCACCGAGGAGATGGAGCGGTCGGCGCGGGCGGCCGCCGACGAGGCCGACGCCGAGGTCGCGGAGACGCTCTACGTCCCCGGCGCGTACGACTCGCCGCTGGCGGCCGACCGGCTGGCCCGCCGCGACGGGATCGACGCCGTCGCGGTCGTCGGCGCGATAATCACCGGCGACACCGACCACGACCAGGTGATCGCCGAGGCGGCGTACGGCCGGCTCACCGACGTGAGCCTCGACCGCGACACGCCGGTCACCCTCGGGATATCCGGCCCCGGGATGAGCGCCGACGAGGCCCGAGCGCGTACCGACAACGGCGCGAAGGCGGTCGAGAGCGCCGTCCAACTCGCCGAGGAACTATGACCATGGACTTCGCCAACAGAGTCGAACGAGTCGAACCGAGCGCGACGCTTGCGATCAGCGACAAGGCGTCCGAACTGGAGGCAGAGGGCGTCGACGTCGTGGACCTGAGCGTCGGCGAACCGGACTTCCCGACCCCAGAGAACATCGTCGAGGCCGGCCAGGCCGCGATGGACGCGGGCCACACCGGCTACACGCCGTCGAAGGGCATCCCCGAACTCCGCGAGGCGATCGCCGAGTACCTGCGGGACGACTGCGGGCTTGGCTACGAGGCCGACAACGTCATCGTCACGCCCGGCGGCAAGCAGGCGCTGTTCGAGACGTTCCAGTCGCTGATCGACGACGGCGACGAGGTCGTCCTGCTGGACCCGGCGTGGGTCTCCTACGAGGCGATGGTGAAGCTCTCGGACGGGAGCGTCTCCCGCGTCGACACCGCTTCCCACGACTTCCAGCTGGAGCCGGCGCTCGACGACCTGGCCGAGACGGTGTCGGACGACACCGAACTGCTCGTCGTCAACTCGCCGGGCAACCCCCACGGCGCGGTGTACTCCGACGCCGCGCTGGAGGGCGTCCGCGACCTGGCCGTCGAGCACGACCTCACGGTCATCTCCGACGAGATATACCGCGAGATCACCTACGGCGCGGAGCCGACCAGCCTCGGCACCCTCGACGGGATGGCCGAGCGCACGGTGACGGTGAACGGCTTCTCCAAGGCCTACTCGATGACCGGCTGGCGGCTCGGCTACGTCGCCGCGCCGGAGGCCCTCATCGACCAGGCCGGGAAGCTCCACTCCCACTCCGTCTCGTGTGCGACCAACTTCGTCCAGCACGCTGGCGTCGAGGCCCTGGCAAACACCGACGAGGCCGTCGCCGAGATGGCCGAGGCGTTCGAGGAGCGCCGAGACATGCTGGTCGACCTGTTCGCCGACCACGGCGTCGACGTGGCCACGCCCGACGGCGCGTTCTACATGATGCTGCCCGTCGACGAGGACTGCGCTGCTCTGGAAGAGCAGCGAGTTGGAGACGGTGAAACCGTCGACACCGCGTGGTGCGAGGGCGCCATCGAGGACGCCCACGTCGCCACGGTGCCGGGCAGCGCCTTCGGCACGCCGGGCTACGCCCGCATCTCCTACGCCAACAGCAAGGAGCGGCTCCGCGAGGCCGTCGACCGGTTGTCCGCGGACGGCTACCTGTAACGCCGCGCGTGGGTCCCTGTCCGGGCGTCAACCCGCCGTCAGGGCCGCTTCGCCTGCAGTATCGGTATTTCGTCGATCTTCTCGTCGTCCAGCGCCGCCCAGTCGACGCCGTCCGGTTTTTCGTACTCGCCTCCGGTCGCTATCGTCCGCTCGGGCGTGACGACGTGGTCCATCGGCACGTCGTGGGCGTCGTGGGGGAGGACCTCGTCGGCGACCTGTAGCTCGTGGACGGTCGTGACGACCGTCGTGTCGTCGCCGACCAGTCCGACCTCGCGCAACAGCGCGAACTCCAGGTCGCTGTACCCCTCGCCTTTCCCGATCCGCGCGCCGCGGTCGTCGACGGCGACGCTGCCGGAGACGATCAGGTCGACCGCGCTCATCCCCTCGGGCGCGACCTGCACGCCGAGTTCGTCCGCGCCGGAGATGGTCGTCGCCTCGTCGTAGTCGTCGATCCGCTCGGGGTCGAGTTCGAGGAAGGGCCGCTCGTCGGCCAGCCGCGGGACCGCGACATAGACGGTCTTGCCCGCCTCCAGCGCGCGGCGGCGGACGGGCCGCTGCGGCGAGTCGGGGTTCGCCTTGATGGCGTCGGCGTCCTGCCACGCGTCCAGGTCGGTCAGCCGCTCGGCCGCCGCTTTCGCCCCGGCGAAGTTGGGGATCCGGCCGTGGGGCGGGAACGGGAACCGCGCCTCGCCGCTCTCCTCCAGGTCGTCCCAGACGCGCTCGCGGAGTTCCTGCTTGTCCATATCGGTCCCTGTCGGGCGGGCCTAATAGAACGCGCCGGTCGTGCCGCCGCGAGGCTCACCCGCTCCGGCAGTCCGCCTCGAACGCGGGTTCGCCGTTCTCGACCGTCGCCTCCACGAGGAAGTCGCCACACTCCAGCGGGTCCCACGTTCGGCCGCGCTGTCCCGCCGGGGTGTTGACGGCGACCTCGTGTTGCTCGTCGGTCGCGCGGACCGTGGCGACCATCTCCTCGGACCCTGCCATGTTCGCGGGGAGTTCCCCCGTGAAACTGTTCGTCGTGCGCCCGGCCCGCCGGACGACGACCTCGAACTCGCGCTCGACGCGGTCCAGGTTCCTGATCCGGACCGTTACCGTCGCCTCCTCGGCCGTCCGTTCGGCCCCCTCATCGTTCGATCCGGAGAGACACCCCGAGAGCCCCCCGACGAGGCCGACGCCGGACAGCGAGAGGAGTCGTCGCCGCCCGACCATCGCCCCGTCGCCGTGTTCAGTCATGTTGCATACGTTTCCGTGAACCGACAAAACGGTTCGCCCGCGCCGCCGGCCCGCAGTTTACCCGCGCTCCTCGACGATCCGGTCTAAGATGTCGCCGGTCGAGAGCAGTTCGCCCTCGAACCGCGGCTCGCGGGCCGAGGCCCTGCGGAGTTCGCAGTCGATCCCCCGGCGGTCCAGTTCGTCGGCGATGGCGTCCTCGTCGTGGTGCTGGTCGTGGCCCAGCACGATGTAGTCCGGCGCTATCTCCTCGATGGGGACGAAGATGTCCTCCCGGTGGCCGAGGCGGGCGCGGTCGACGACGTCGAGCGCGTCGACCATGTCCCGCCGCTGGCGGTCGGGGAGCACCGGCGGCGCCTTGTGCGTGACGTTCCCGCGCCGGGCGACGATGACGTGGAGTTCGTCGCCGAGTTCGGCCGCCTCCCGCAGGTAGTGGACGTGGCCCGGGTGGAGAACGTCGAACGTGCCCTGTGCGATCACCCTCGTCGTGTGTGCGTTCATCGTCCCAAGTCGTCGTCGCGGAGTTCGTCGTCGATGTCCATCTGTGTGAAATCGAAGAAGTCCTCGGCGTCCGGGACGGGGACGTCGATCACGTCCAGGTCCCGGGGGTCGCCGTAGCGGTCGAAGGCGCGCCAGTCGCCGCGGCCGTACGGCGCGCCGATGATGATGTGGACGTCGCCGGAGCCGAACGTCGACAGGTCCGCGTCGCTCGGCCGGAGGACGCCGTTGGGGTGGGAGTGGACCGACCCGAGCGACTGCACGTCGTTTGGCTTCATGCTCGTCTTCACGGTCGCGCTCACCGGGTTCGACTCGGTACCGGGGATCACGACGACGTCGGTGATGACCGTGCCGTCGCGGTCCAGCCCGAGGTCGCGGGCGTCCATCCCCCGCAGAAAGCCCATGTACTCGTTCGGGTGCGCGTCCTCCGAGGCCTCCAGCGCGAACTCCAGCGTCTCGGCCGCGATGCCGAGGAGTTCGCTCGACCGGAACAGCGACCCGAACAGGCCCATGTCCGCCACTCGGGGACTGCGGATGCTAAACGTTCCGGATGCGGCGTGGGCCCGTCGTGATGCTTGACAAGCGTTAAACCCGGCGCTTCCGAACGTTGACGCAAGATGACTACCGACGACGCCGGCGACCCCGCCGGCACCACCGTCTACGATCTCGATTCGGGCTGTACGATAGCGGACGTCGAGGAAGGGAACCGCTACCTCGCCACCGTCAACGGCGTGGTCGACTACGGCGTCTTCGTCGACCTCTCCGACCACGTCTCCGGGCTCGTCCACGAGTCGAACCTCTCGGGGACGTACGCCGTCGGCGACGAACTCGTCGTCGAACTCGATCAGGTCCGCGACAACGGCGACGTGGCATTCGACGCCGTCGACGTCGACGGGTACGACGTCGAGTCCGTCGGCCACGAGTACGACGTCGCGGACGCCGACTCGCTGGAGGACCGCGTCGGCGAGACGGTCACGCTGGAGGGCGAGGTCGTACAGGTCAAACAGACCGGCGGCCCGACGATCTTCCACGTCCGCGACGAGACGGGCATCGTCCCCTGCGCGGCGTTCGAGGAGGCGGGCGTCCGCGCCCACCCCGAGATAGACGTCGACGACCTCGTCCGCGTCGGCGGCGACGTGGAGCGCCGCGAGGACGCCATCCAGGTGGAGGTCGACACGCTGGACGAACTCGACGGCGACGACGCCGCCGACGTCCGCGACCGCCTCGACGCCGCGCTGGCGGAGCGCGCCGAACCCCACGACGCCGAGCCGCTCGTCGACTGGCCGGCCTTCGAGAAGCTCCGCCCGAACCTGCGGGAGGTCGCGCAACTGCTCCGCGAGACGGTCCTGGAGAGCCGCCCGATCCGCGTCCGCCACCACGCCGACGGAGACGGGATGTGCGCCTCGGTCCCCGTCCAGTACGCGCTGGAGCGGTTCATCGAGGACACCCACGAGGACCCCGAGGCCCCGCGGCACCTCCTCAAGCGCCTGCCGAGCAAGGCCCCGTTCTACGAGATGGAGGACGCCACCCGCGACCTCAACTTCGCGCTGGAGGACCGCTCCCGCCACGGTCAGAAGCTCCCGCTGCTCCTGATGCTGGACAACGGTAGCACCGCCGAGGACGTGCCCGCCTACGAGAACCTCGCGCACTACGACATCCCCATCGCCGTCGTCGACCACCACCACCCCGACCCCGACGCCGTCGAGGACCTCCTCGACGCCCACGTCAATCCGTACCTCCACGACGAGGACTACCGCATCACGACGGGCATGATGTGCGTCGAACTCGCCCGGATGATCTACCCCGACATCGAGGACGAACTCCGCCACGTCCCCGCCGTCGCCGGCCTCTCGGACCGCTCGAAGGCCGACGCGATGGACGACTACCTCGAACTGGCCGCCGAGGAGGGGTACGACGAGGACACCCTGCGCGACATCAGCGAGGCGCTCGACTACGAGGCCCACTGGCTGCGCTACGACGACGGCCGCCACCTCATCAACGACGTGCTGAACGTCGACTGCGACGACGAGCAGCGCCACCGCGAGCTCGTCGACTTCCTCGCCGACCGCGCCCGCGAGGACGTCGAGGACCAGCTCGACGCCGCCATGTCCCACGTCGAGCACGAGGAACTCGACAACGGCGCGCACCTCTACCGGATCGACGTGGAGAACCACGCCCACCGCTTTACCTACCCCGCGCCGGGCAAGACGACGGGCGAGATCCACGACCGCAAGGTCGAGGAGACGGGTGACCCCGTGATCACCATCGGCTACGGCCCCGACTTCGCCGTCCTACGCTCGGACGGCGTCCGCCTCGACATCCCGACGATGGTCTCCGAACTCGACGAGGGGATCGTCGGCGGCGGCGTCAGCGGCGGCGGCCACCTGGTCGTCGGCTCGATCAAGTTCGTCCAGGGCCGCCGGGAGGAGGTGCTCGACTCGCTCGTCGGGAAGATGGCCGCCGCGGACATCGACGAGGAGCTGTCGAGCACGCTGCAGCGCGACTAACCGAACGCGACTTTTCGCCGCGCGTACAGCGCCGCGGCGACCGACGCGGCCGCAACTGCACCGGCGACGCCGACCGGGAGTCGCCACGCGCCCCCGCGCCAGTCCGCCCGGAACAGCCGCGCGTAGTACGCGCCGACGTCGTCGCCGACGAGCACCAGCGCCACCTCGCGGTTCTCCCGCAGCGAGTTGTTGTTCCAGTTGACGCTGCCGAGCACCACGCGCCGCCCGTCGACCACGACGCCCTTGGCGTGGATTTTCCCGTAGCGCGACCGCGGGTCGGCGACCCGGGCTTCGAGGTCCAGCCCCTCCCGGTCCGCGAGGTCGTTCAGCCAGCGGACCAGCGCGCGGTTGTCCTCGCGGGCGTACCACGCGCCCGAGAGCAGGATGCGGACGCGGACGCCGCGGCGCGCGGCCGCGACCGTCGCCCGCACGGGCGGGGTCTCCCGCCCGCCGAGGGTCACCTGCTGGACCAGCACCGACTCCTCGGCCGCCGCTATCTCGCCGGTGATCCCCGACTCGGCGTTGTCCGGCGCGGTCAGCAGCCGAACCCCGTCGACGGTGACGTTCCGCGGCGCGAACCGCTCGGGGTAGTCGGCACGGTCGGCTCCGCCCCCCACCGGGTCGACGGCGTCGCGGTAGTCGGGCCACGGGCGCGCGTCGCGTGCCGCCCAGTCGCTGCGGAACACCGTCGCCAGTTCGGCGGCGAACTCGCCGTCCCGGACGAGCGCGCCCCAGCCGCGACTTGACCCGCCGCCGGTTCCCGCCGGCTTCCAGTTCTCCGTCAGCACCAGCGCCCGGTCGTCGACGACGGCGTACTTCGCGTGGTGGAAGCGGTAGCGCGCGTAGTCGCCGCCGACCGCCCGCACGGCGACGCCGTTCGAGGCGAGGCGGTCGAGCGCGCGCACCTGCCGCGCCGACGTCCCGCCGACCGGGCCGCCGTCGACCAGCACTCGGACGTCGACGCCGCGGTCGGCCGCCCGCCGCAAAGCGCGGACGACGCGGTCGGAGGTGAGCGTGTAACCCGCCAGCAGGATCCGGTCGTCGGCGTCCGCCAGCGCCCGGCGGGGGACCCCCGGCGAGTCGGGGAGCGCGAACGCCTCGACCGACGCCTCTCCGACCCCGGCGGGCGCGTGGTCGGTCGCGCCGAACGGCACCCACTCGCCGCCGGTCCAGCGCTCGCCCTCGGGCGCGTCGGCGTACCTCGCGCTGTCGACGGTGGCGTTTCCGCGACGGAGCGCGACCGTCTCGCCGCCGTTGGCGAGGCCGAGCCCGTCCGCGAGCGGGAGAACGGGCACGTCGGTCACGTTCCGCGCCGCGGCCGGAGCGGCACTGAACGCGACCCGCCCGGAGACGGTGCGGTTCGGGAGCGGGACGGTCGCGTCGTCGTCCGCGAGCGACCATCCCGCGAGGGCCGTCCTCTCGGGGAACTCCACGACGATGAACTCGCCGCGGTCGCCGTCGGCGACGGGGTTCGGGTAGACGGCGACGATGCGGGGCTCGGCCGGGCGGTCCGAGTTCGTGGCGTGCGCGTCCGCGACGGCGCCGCCGCTGGCCGGGGCGAGCAACGCGAGGGCGAGCGCGACGGCCAGCGCGCGGCGGAACACGGCGGGGCTGGCCGCCCCCTCGGACTTAAACCTGTAGAATTCTCAGACCGCTTTCTCTGCCTCGGACTGCACGCGGTACGCACGGTCGTCGGCGTAGTCGGCGACGACGCCCAGGGCGGCCTCGGTGCCGATCTGGTTGAGCGCCCACGCCGCGCTCGCACGGACCGTGTCCGAGTCGTCGTCTTCCAGCACGTCCGCAAGCGGCTCGACCGCGCGGGTGTCGCCAAGCAGGCCGAGTGCGCGGGCGGCGTGGCTCCGGACCGTCTCGTCGTCGGCGACGAGGTTGTCGGCGATCGGCTGGGTCGCCTCCTCGCTGCCGATCTCGCCGAGCGCCTTCATCGTCACCGTCTGGAGCCCGGGGTTGCCCTCGTCGTCGACGTAGTCGACGAGCGTATCGACGGCCTCGTCGCTGCCGATCTTGCCGAGGATCTCGATGGCGTCCTTGTCGCGCTTGCCGGCCCGCTGGAGCATCGGGTCGACGGCCTCCTCCGGGGCCATCCGCTTCAGGGCGTCGAGCGCGTTCTCCTCCATGAAGTCGGAGTCGAACGTCTCCAGCGCGAGCAACACCATGTCGGCGCGGCCGCGCTTCGTCCAGACCTTCATCGCGCCCCACTCGGGCGGGTAGTCCTTCCGGTGGTCGAGCACGTCGTAGTACCCCTGCGCCTGGAGCTGCTCGCGCACGGAGAGGTCGTCCCACGTCTCGGCGGCCTCCAGGTCGTCGGTCAGCTCGCCGGTCGCCGCCAGCAGGTCGGCGATCGTCTCCGCGTCGTCGTCGGGGTCGAGGTCGGCCGTCTCGACGGCCGCCCCGGTGTCCTCCAGCGCGGCGGTCAGCCCCTCGATCGAGGTGTCGTCGACGGCGAGCGACTCGTCGAGGATCCCGTCGACGGTCTCGACGAACGACTCGACGGCCTCGGCGACCTCGTCCTCGCCGCGGTCGGTCCACTCGGTGTCGGCGACCGTGGACTCGGCGTCGTCGATCTCGCCGACGACGTCCTCGGCGTACGGGCCGCGGGCCTCCTCGAGCTGGGATTCGAGGTCCTCCTTCTCGCTCGCCAGCTCCTCGGCCGGCGGCTCCTCGTCCTCGTCGTCGGGTTCGGGCAGGTCGGCCGCGTCGAGGTCGGCTTCGAGGTCCTCGATGTCGGCCTCGACCTCGTCCAGTTCGGCCTCCGTCTCGGCGTCGTCGAGGCGGCCCCCGATCGCTTCGAGGCGCTCCCGGAGCGAGTCGACGGTGACCTCCTCGGTCCCGTCGGCGGCCTCGTCGGCCGAGTCGCCCCCGTCGTCGCTCATGGGGACACCTCCTGAGTCTCGTTCCGACCGGATTCGCGGCGCGCGGCGACCGCCGTCGGCGCACTCGGGTTCATATGTCCGAACTCCGTTCCTACGCCCCCTAAGCGTTTCCGTTCGCGGCCGGGTCGCCCTCGCGCCAGTAGAACCGCGGGCTGAGCGTCAGGTACGCGAGCCCGAGCGTGAGCAGGGCGTAGGGGAACGCCATCCCGGCGAACTCCGGGAACAGCACCGCGAGCGAGTGGACGACGCCCATCAGGAGGGCATCGCGGGCGAGCAGGTCGGGGTACCGGACGGTCGACACCATGAGGTAGACGAACACTGCGGTCCCGGCGAGCAGCACCTGCGGTTGCGCGACCCCCGCGAGTACCGCCGACGCGAGGATCGTCGCCGCGAGCGTGCTCGGCGCGCCCTCCGTGTGCTTCGCCGCGGTGTCGAAGGCGGTGTACATCCCCAGCCGCGTCACCGCCATGGCGACGAACAGCGCCGGCAGCCCGACCGCCAGAACGGTCCGCGCGGTCGGGTCGGCGACGGAAACCTCCCACGCCTCCCCGACGACCGCGACGACGACGACCGCCGGGGCGACGGCGAAGGAGGCGACGTCGGCCAGCGAGTCGAGGTATTCGCCGGCGGCGGAACTGCCCGCCCACCGGGCGACGACGCCGTCGAGCCCGTCCGCGACGGCGGCGAGCAGCACCAGCCGCGCCGCGAGTTCGGGGTCCCCCGGCGCGACAACCACCGCGACGAACCCGACCATCGCGTTCGTCACGGTCACCGCGTCGGCGAGGCTGAGTCGCCCGACGAACCGGGGTTGCATATGCCCGGGGTTGCGTGGGGCGTCCTTACGTTTTTATGTTCGACCGCGGCCGCCGCGACCGAACCGGCGAGCATTTGTCCCCGCCGTCCCGAGTCGGGGGTATGAAGCGCCGCACGTACCTCGCCGGCCTGAGCGCCGGGAGCGCGGCCGGCCTCTCCGGGTGTCTCGCGAGTCTCGGCTCCGCCGGCGACTCCTGTGACGGGAACTGCGACATCGGGATGACCGCGGTGGACTTCGACCCACAGGAGTACGAGGTGAGCGTCGGCGACACCGTCACCTGGAAAAACACCAGTTCGAAGGGCCACACCGTCACCGCCTACGCGGATCAGATCCCCGACGACGCCGACTACTTCGCCTCCGGCGGCTTCGACTCCGAGGACGCCGCCCGGGACGGTTGGCAGCAAAACGAGGGGGTGCTCACGTCCGGCGACACGTACGAGCACACCTTCGAGGTCGCCGGGGAGTACGACTACGTCTGTCTGCCCCACGAGAACAGCGGGATGGTCGGCACGATAATCGTCACCGAGTAGCGGGCGCGGGACCGGACGGCTACTCCTCGTCGCCGACCTCGACCTGCGTCGGCGAGATGTCGATCACGTACCGGTTGGTGTCGTCCGCCCGGTCGTCGGGGTCCTCGTAGTCCCCCCGGTCGCCGGCGTCGGCGTCGTACAGGAACACCGCGTAGTTGGTGTGACTCCCCCCACTGCTGTCGAGTTCGACCAGCACGACCGCCTGGCTCTCGTCCAGGTCGAACTTGTTCCCCGTGTACAGGTCCTCGTCGTAGGTGTCGAGCACGTCCTTGATGCCGGGCTGCCACCACGCCGTGTTCAGTTCGGCCGGCCCCGGCAGGTCGTCGTCGTCGGTGTAGATCCGGTGGTCGCTGTCCGAACTGTTGTCGGTGCTGTCTATCCGGGTCGTCGTCCCGTTACAGGTGGTGTGGGCGTACGTCTCCCCGCCGTGGTCCTCCGTGACCCCCGTCGACGTTCCGTTCGTACAGTCGACCGACTGCGCGGAGAACGAGACCAGCGACCCGACCGGGACGTTGTCGACTCTGAAGGCGACCGACGTGTTCTGCCTCGGGTCGTTGATGCCGGTAGCGCCGCTGTCCAGGGAGTCGTTCGCGTTGACCGTCTCGTTGTAGCTGGCGGGGTCGAGCGGGTAGCTCTGTCCGCCGATGCGGACCGACGTCGAGACGTCCTTGTGCTGGACCTGCCGGAAGCGGTCCTCCGTCACGTCGCCGGCGATCTGGTCGAACCGTTCCTCCAGGTCGTCGGCGTCCTCGACGTAGAAGTACTGCCCGCCGGTCGTGTTGGCGACGTCCTGGAGGAGTTCCTCGTCGGCCTCGTCCCCGAGCCCGATCGTGTACACCGTGACGTTGTTCGCCGCCGCGTCCTCCGCGGCGTCGTAGGTCTTCTGGTCGGTCGCGCCGTCGTTTTTCCCGTCGGTCAGGAGCACGACGACGCGTTCGGCATCGGCCGGCCGGGGGCTGTCATCGAACTCGTCGAGCGCCCCGTAGAGGCCCGCGCCGATGTCCGTGCCGCCGTTGGCGTTTCCGCTGAGGCTTCCGTTCACATCGCTGAAGTCGTGCGTGAGCTCCTCCCGGAGCGTCGCCTCGCTGTTGAACTCGACGGCCCCGGCGCGGTCCTGTTCGGACTCGTTCAACGCCGCGGAGTTGTTGAGCGCGCCGATGAAGCTCTTGGCCGCGTCGACGCGTTTCTCGTCGGGGTCGCTCCCGACGGGGCCGTACTCGGCGTCGCGTATCTCGACGGGGTCGCCTATCGCGTCCTCGGACACCTCCTGGCCGGGGTTGGCGACCACGGTCCCGTAGATGGTCTCAGCTCGGACCTGCTTCCCGCTGGGGACGGTGTACTCCGTATCGTCCCACCAGCTGGGCCCGCCCTCGTCGACGTTCGCCCACGCCACTTCGTCCCGCGGCACTTCCTCCCAGTCGCTCGTCCCCTGCCATGCGCTGTAACCCTGGTCCATCGACCCGGACTCGTCCAGCACGAACATCACGTCCAGCGGCTGGCGCTCGCCGGCGGTCCGGTTGACGACCACTTCCTCGGCGACCTGGGTGCCGACGAGTTCCAGCGTCGCCGAGGAACTGTTCACGCGCAGCGCGTTCGCGTCCTCGGAGACGACGCCACAGCCGAACCGGCCCTGTCCCTCGGTGCCGGGACACTGGTCGGCGAAGTCGGGGACGTCGTCCTCGTCGGTGTCGGTGCGGTTCGCCAACAGGCCGTCGGCCACGTCGTCGATGGGCAGTTGCCCGGTCCGACGGTTGTCGCTGTCGTCGTTTAGCGTCGCCGTGACGTTGTACGTGCCGGGCGCGCCGGGGTTGGTCACTTTCCCGTCCTTGCCGTTCCGCGTCTGGCTGCCGTACTCCAGCATGAGCGTGTCGTTCGTTCGGATCTCGACGGAGTCGTCGAACTGGAAGCCGATGGTCCCGTCGCTCGTATCGACGTTGTAGCTACTGAGGTTGGACTTCAGGTTGACGACGCCCCCGTCCTCGCGGTAGATCTTGGACTGCTCGGGGTTGATCTGGCCCTTGCCGTTTCCGACCATGTTCGACAGGTCGGTCTCGCCCTCCTCGTACTTGATCTCGACCGCTTCGAGCGTGTTGCCGGTTATCTTGTCGTCCCCGACGTCGAACGTCAGTTTGTGGCTGGTCTCGGCCCCGGCGGTGTCGTTGACGGCCACGAGCAGGTTGTCGGGTTCTTCCCGGGTCCGGTTGTCGACGGTCCGGCCCATCGGCAGGTCACGGGCGATCACCGTCTGATTCCCGTCGTAGACGTTCACGGTGCCGGCGTCGCCCATCCGGTCGTCGAGGAACCGGCCCCAGGCGTCGTAGTAGGTGCTGCCCCGGACGACGATGGTGAGGCTGTCGACCTGCGTGACGTTCGAGGCCGCGTCGTCCCGGCAGAACATCTCCCGTTCGATCTGCTTGCGGCGCTCCATCGACCGCGTCTGGTTCACCGAGGCGGTCGTTCCGCCGGCGTCGACCCTGCCGGAGAGGTTCGCGATATTGAAATCGAACGTGCGGCGTTCGGTCCCGTTTATCTCCTCGGTTCGGTAGGAGAGCGCGGGCGGCGAGACCATCGTGCTCCCGCTTCCGCTCGTCCGCCAGACGCCGCCGGCCTGGTATGCGACGTGTTCGCCGGCGTCGTTTTCGGACCGGAATGCACTGAGCGTGAGGTTCGTCGTGCAGGTGCGGGTCGCCCCGACCGGGGTCCGCCCGCGTATCTTGAACGACATCGACCCGTCGGTCCGGATCGAGACGTTGTCGCCCTCACCGACCCGCAGTTCGGTCGACCCCTCGCCGTCGGCCGCGAGCGAGGACAGGTCGGACCGGACCTCCTGCATCGACATCTCCGCGGACCGCATCTCGCTCTGGTCCTCGATCCCGTTGAGCGCCATGCCGCCAACGAGAAAGACGAGCGTCGCACCCGTCACGACCATCCCGAACAGCAACACGATACCGACTGTGTTCGAGATGGCCCGCTCGCCGGAGTCGTTCCCTGTCCTCATATCCTGTTCTTACGGGAAGAACAACAGTCGGTATAATAAACCTACCGTCGGGCAGTAATGAACGTAGAGCCCGTGAGAAGGAGTTTATCGCAGCGCAGCCGGCGGCCCGCCGGGCAGCCGGTCGCGGTCATGAGGGGCGGTGAAATCCACGTCGGGACCAGCGGGGACGAGCCCCGAGGGATTGAGGTCAGTGTGGGACCGGTAGTAGTGTTCCGTGATGTGGGCCATGTTCACCGTGTCGGCGACGCCGGGGAGCTGGTACAGTTCGCGCAGGTACGGCCAGAGGTTGTCGTAGTCGGCGATCCGACGGACGTTGCACTTGAAGTGGGTGTGGTAGACCGCGTCGAACCGGACGAGCGTGGTGAACATCGCCACGTCGGCCTCGGTGAGGCGGTCGCCGGCGAGGTAACGCTGGTCGGCGAGTACCTCGTCCCAGCGGTCCAGCGCGTCGAACAGGTCCGCGACGGCCTCGTCGTACGCGCCCTGGGACCCCGCGAAGCCGGCGCGGTAGACCCCGTTGTTGATCGGCTCGTATATCTCGTCGATGATCCGGTCGACGTCCTCGCGGTAGCCTTCGGGGTAGAGGTCGACGTCGTTGGTCGCGTACTCGTCGAACGCGACGTCCAGCATCCGCATGATCTCCTCGGACTCGTTATTGACCACGGTCTCGCGCTCGCGGTCCCAGAGGACCGGCACCGTCACGCGGCCGGTGAACTCGGGGTCGGCCGCGGTGTACACCTCGCGCAGGTAGTCCGAGCCGTGGATCGAGTCCGGCGTACAGCCCTCCTTTCCTGGCGCGAACTCCCAGCCGTCGTTCCTCCGGTGCGGGTCGACGACGTCCACCGAAACGGCGTCGTGAAGTCCCTTCAGCGCGCGCGTGACGAGCGTCCGGTGTGCCCACGGGCACGCCAACGAGACGTACAGGTGGTAGCGGCCCGCCTCGGCCGGGAACTCGGCGTCGGGGTCGGCCTCGATCCAGTCGCGGAACGAGGTCTCCTGTCGCTCGAACTCGCCCTCCTCGTTCGTGGACTCGTAGGCGTCGGTACGCCACTCGCCGTCGACGAGCATGTTCATGACCCGAAGTTGGCGCTCGCGACGGTTATACTCCCTGCCGACGGCACGCCCGGCCGGTAGCCCGCCGGACGAATCGGCCGAATTGGGCGGGTAACCGGCGGCTACTCCCCGCATCAGAGAATTATAGGTCGGGTAACAATTACGGCGGGCGTGTCGGTTCCGGGTAGGAAACCGATGCCCAGGTTCAAAACGGTTCTCGGCGTGCTCCTGTTGCTCGCGCCGATGCTCGGGGTCCTCGTTCTCGCGCTGGCGTAGCTACCAGTCGCCCTGAAACATCGGGCGGAGGCCGGCCTCGTCGGCGAGTTCCGCGACGACCGTCCGGGCCGACGCGGCGTCGAGCGTCGCGAGCAGGTGGTAGCCGTTCGCGAGTTGCTCGGTCGCCTCCATCGGTGCGCCGTTCGGATGCATCGGGTCGTGGTTGAGCACGGCGCGGCCGTCGTCGTCCGCCGCGTCCGGCCGCCACGGGAGCGTGAGTCCCGCGGCCAGCGCGTGTCGCTCGATCAGGTACTCGACTGCCGCCGCCGTCGCCCCGACGGGCGTGTCGGTGCCGACCGCGCCGACGGACGTGCGACCGCTGAAGAACCGGACCACGTACTCCCCCGAATCCTCGTCGCTCGCCGGGTCCGGCCGGTCGTCGTCGGCGGTCGGGCCGGCCGCTGAGTCGCTGCCTGACGCGGCGTCGACGCGCTCCCCGCCCTGCTGTGGTGCCCCGTCTGAGGCCGGCGGCTCGGAGCCGTTCGCGTTCCCGCGACGCTCGGTCGCGGGTCCGTCCCGGTCGGTCGCGTCCGAGTCGGGCCGCTCCCCGGCGAGCGCCGCCAGGAGGTCGTCGAGGAACCGGTCGACGGCCGCGGCGAGGTCGTCGGCCGCCGCGCCGTCGGCCGCCCCGACGAGCCGGTCGGTCACGTCGGCGGCCACCTCGTCGCGCCGCGCCGCGATCCGGTCGGCCGCCGCCCGTCGGTCGGCCGCGGTCCCGACGCGCGACTCGGCGGCCGAACGGGTGTACGGCGCGACCGCGTCGGGCCGGTCGGGCAGGTCGTCGAGCCGGCACTCCTCGCGGCTCCCGTCGCGGCCGACGAAGACGAACGACCGGCCGTTCGTGAGGAGGCCGCGGTCGACCCCGGCGGCGGCGAGCGCCGCGTCGAGCCGGTCGACGTCGGCCTCCCGCAGCGGCTCCCCGCAGGCGACCACGTCGACGAACACCGCCGGCCGGCCGTCGACCGAGAGGGCGTAGTTCACGGGGTCGCGGTCGGCGGCGACGTCGACCGCGGCCGTCACGGCGGGGCCGTGGACGTCCCAGCCGAGGGCGGCGAGCAGCGGCTGCACGAGCCGGAGTTCCGTGTTTCGCAGCGACAGGTCGCCGGCGTCGGCGACCGCCGCCCGCGCCCGCTCGACGTGTTCCCGGAGGTCCGGTTCGGTCATCGGTCCCCACTTTTCGGTCGCCCGTAGTAGAAGCTACGGGTAGAACAGGTCGGCGTGGTCGAACGCCCTGCCACAGTCGGGACACTCGTAGTCGGTGCCGTTCGCCGTCTCCACGACGGCTCCGCAGTCGGGGCAGTCCGAACCGTTGACGAACGTCATCCCCGGTTGCTGGGGCGCGGGACAGCAAAAGCGTTCCCCCCGGACTGCCGATAGCTTCGGCCGTCCGGCGCCCGCGGTGGCGGCCGCGCGTCGCACCTGGGAATGGGGTGCGGAAACGGCTCTTTCCCCACGGACAGTCCCTGTAATCAGCGTCTAGTCCCCGGGTATCAGACATGATAACGGTCGGTGAGGATTTATGTGGAGGTAGCATCGGTTCGAAGGTATGATAGGCGGTCTTCGTCGGATCGTACCGGCCTTTATCAGGAAGCGATACGCGCTCAAGTTCGGGATAGCGCTTCTGGTACTCGGTCTTTCCGTCGGTGCAATCGGTTACGTCGGGACAGCACAGCTACAGGGCGAGATCACCCAGAACATCAACGAGAACTACGCGGACACGGCCCAGCAGGAGGCGGCGAACCTCCGGAACTGGAACGAGCGGAACAAGATTCTGACGGAGTCGGCGGCGTCGTCCGACGCCGTCCAGAGCGGGGAGGTGCGGACCATCAACCAGGAACTCACGACCCGCTTGGGCGTCGGCGGTGAGGACGTCAGCATCGACTACGTCGACACCGTCGACGAACGCATCGAGGCGAGTTCGAACGTCGAACGGCGAAACACCACGTTCTCGGAGATAAACGAGCCGTGGACCCGAGAGGCGTCGCCGGGGATGGGGAGCGACGTTCTCATCTCCGACGTGTACACCCGGCAAACGGGCGCGGGCGATACGACGCGCGTAGTGACGTACATCCGGTCGGTCCCCCTCAGCACGGACCACGTGATCGCCTACACCTTCAGCCTCGACCGCTACGCCACGCGGTTCCAGAGCGCTGACGACGAGGACGTGCTGACCGTCGTCGCCAGCCAGGACAACCGCATCCTCTTCGACGACGCGAGCAACGCCACGATGGGCCAGTCGTTCGGCCAGCAGTACTCCGAGGACGGCTCGTTGCTCGCGAGTGCGACCACGAGAGGGAACTCCGAGGTCATCGACTGGGGCGAGGAGGGGCCGTCTAGCGTCTACGACATGGACGGCGGCGAGTACGTCGTCGGCTACGCGCAGGTCGACGACCTCGACACCCAGTGGGTCCTGATCACTCACGAGTCCACCGACAGCGCGTACGGGTTCGCGGGCGACGTCTCGGAGTACGGGACCTACGCGACGTTCGGCGGCGTCCTCCTCATCGGTCTGGTCGGCGCGGTGCTGGGCCGCAACACGGCCGCGTCGGTCGACCGCCTGACGACCAAGACCGAGCAGATGGAGGAGGGGAACCTGGACGTCGAGTTCGAGACGAGCCGGATCGACAACGTCGGCCGGCTGTACCAGGGGTTCGCGAACATGCGCGACGCCCTGAAAGAACAGATCCAGGAGGCACAGATGGCCCGCGAGGAGGCCGAGCAGGCCCGCGCCCGCGCGGAGGAGATGAACCGGCACCTCGAATCCAAGGCCGACGAGTACAGCGAGGTCATGCAGGACGCCGCCGAGGGCGACTTCACCCGCCGGATGGAGCCGGACCCGGCGAACGAGGCGATGGACGACATCGCCGCGGAGTTCAACGAGATGATCGGCCAGATCGAGGAGACGACCGAGCAGCTCAAGAACTTCGCGAACGAGGTCGCAACCTCCAGCGAGGAAGTGACCGCAAGCTCCGAGGAGGTCCGGTCGGCCAGCGAGCAGGTGACCGAGTCCATCCAGGAGATTTCCGACGGGGCCGAGCGGCAGAACGACCAGCTCCAGTCGGTGTCCAGCGAGATGTCCGGGCTGTCGACGACCGTCGAGGAGATCGCCTCCTCGTCGAACGAGGTCGCCGACATCGCCGAGCGCACCGCCGAGACCGGCCGCGAGGGCCGCGAGGCCGCGGAGGCCGCCATCGAGGGGATGCGCCAGATCGAGGACGAGTCCGAGCAGGCCGTCGCCGAGATCGAGGCCCTGGAGGCCGAGATGGAGCAGATCGACGAGCTGATCGACTTCATCGCGGAGATCGCCGAGCAGACCAACATGCTCGCGCTGAACGCCAACATCGAGGCCGCGCGGTCGGGCGAGTCCGGCGAGGGCTTCTCGGTCGTCGCGGGCGAGGTCAAGGACCTGGCCGAGGACACGAAAGACGCCGCCGAGGAGATCGAGGACCGGCTGGGCAGCATCCGCGAGCAGACCGAACGGACCGCCGAGGAGGTCCAGAACGCCAGCGACCAGGTGTCCGAACACACGGACTCCGTGGAGAACGCGGTGGACGCGCTGGAGGAGATCGCCGGCTACGCCCAGGAGACGAACACGGGCGTTCAGGAGATCAGCGCGGCGACCGAACAGCAGGCCGCCTCCACCCAGCAGGTCGTCGCCATGGTCGACGAGGCCGCGACGATCAGCCAGGAGACGACCGCCGAGGCCGAGAACGTCGCGGCCGCCGCCGAGGAGCAGACGACCGCGCTGACCGAGGTGTCGCGCAGCGCGAGCGACCTCGCCGGGCAGGCGTCGCGGCTCTCCGAGGCGCTGGACCGCTTCGACACCGACGCCGACTCCAGCTTCGAGATGGGCGACCCCGGGAACCTCCTCGGCGACGAGCCCGGTGAGGCCGCGTCGGGCGACGAGGCGGCCGCCGACCCGCTGAGCGACGACGAACTGGTTGACGACGAACTGACCGGCGACGAGTTAGCCGGCGACGACGACCTGCTGAGCAGCGACGATCCGGTGTCCGACGACGGGCCGGCCGGCGACGTCGGCGGGTCGGCCGCCGGGGTCGACCACGGGGACGATGCGTCCGGGGTCGACGGCCTCGAAGACGCCGACGTCGAGTTCCCGGAGGGCGTCGGTGCCGACGACGGCTCGCTCGGGGGCAACGCGGCCTCGTTCGACGACGAAGCAGACGCGGCCGCGGGCGACGACCCGCTCGCAGCCGGCGACGACGCGGACGATGACGACGACCCGCTCGCGCCGCCGGCCGACGAGAGCGGCAGCGACATCCCGACGGGCGACCTGGCGGGCGGGGACGACGCGGACGACGGATTCCCGCTCGACGGGGCGGACGACTCCGGTGAGGCCGACGACGGGTTCCCGCTCGACGAGGCGGACGACTCCGGTGAGGCCCCCGACGGGGACGACTCGCTGGCGCTCGGGAGCGCTGACGACGCCGGCGACGACTCCGATGAGGGCGGCGGGGAGGACCCGCTGGCGCTCGGCGGGACCGACGACGCCGGCGACGACGCGGACGACGCCGCTACCGGACTGTCGTTCGAGGCGACCGAGACCGAGGAAGCCGACGACGGCGCGGACGACGAGGACGAGTCGACCGACGACGACGGCGACGAGGACGACATGTTCTCGTTCGTGCAGGACGAGCCGAACGAGGACTAGTCGCGCCGGTAGATCCTGAGCCGTCCGTCCTGGACGGCGAAGGCGGACTTCAACTGCGGCGGTATCGTCTCCGCTTTCCCGATGACGAGATAGCCGTCGGGCCGGAGCGACCGGCCGACCGTGCGGAGGATCGGCTCCTTGTACTCGTCGTCGATGTAGATGAAGAGGTTCCGGCAGACGACGAGGTCGAAGCCCTCCTTGGGCCCGTCGTTGATCAGGTCGTGGCGCTCGAAGGCGACCCGGCGCTTGACCTCGTCCCGCACCGCGAACGTGTCGCCGCTCCGGTCGACGAAGCGGTGGTAGTTCGACAGGTAGCTCAACTGCTCGTCGATGTCGACGGTGCGGCTGCTCTCGTAGACGCCCTTCCGGGCGGCGGCCAGCGCCGCGTCGTTGATGTCCGTCGCCAGCACCGACACCGACGACTCGTCGATCCGGGGGTCGTCGGCGGCCAGCATCGACAGCGAGTACGGCTCGCGGCCGTCGGCGCAGGCGGCGCTCCAGACGGAGGTCTGACCGGACTCGTCGGTGAGTTCCCGGAGCACGTCCCGGATCCCGTCCCAGACGTCCTCGTTGCGGAAGAAGCCTGTGACGTTGATGCTCAGGGCATCGAGCAGCGCCTGCTGTTCCTCCGGGTCGCCGCGGAGCGCCCCCAGGTAGTCGTCGTACGACTCACAGCCGGTGCGGCGCATCCGCGAGGCGAGCCGGCGCTGGAGGTAGCTGTCGTTGTAGTGGCTCGTCGCGAACCCCATCTCGTCCTCGACGAAGGTGACGAGGCGGTCGTACTGGTCCCCGGCGCTCACAGTTCGGTGATGCCGTCCGCTTCCTCGTCGGACGTGCGGATGCGTAACGTCCCGTCGCCGGTGTCGAACTCGACGGTGCGCCCGCGCTGGCCGCCGACCTCCTCGGCGGCGATCGGCACGCCGAGCTTGTCGAGTTCCTCGCGGGCCGCGTCGACGTTGCGCTTGCCGACGGCCTCGCCGAAGCTATCGAACTCGAACATGTCGCTGCCGCCGGCCAGCTTCGCCTCCACGCCGGTGTAGGTGGCCCCGGACTCGACCATCTGGCGGAGCATCGCGCGGATCGCGGTGTCCGCGAACTTGCCGGGGTTCCCCCCGCTCGTCTCGTTGGCGTCGCCGTCCGGGAGCATGACGTGTGCCAGCCCGCCGATGCCGGACTCGTCGTCGTACAGCGCGACCGCGACACACGACCCCAGCCCGTAGGACTTGAGCGTCACGTCCTCCCCGGTGACGTAGAACTCCGAGATGCCGACCTGGATGGGGTCCGTCGTCGGCGCGCCCGGCTCGCTGCCGTAGGTCTTCATGGCGACTCGGCCTCGTCGACCGGGAACTCCGCGGTCGTCTTCGCGTCCTCGACCCGGTCCACGTCGAGGTCGTTGAGCGCCCGCTCCAGGTCCGCCTCGTCGGGGATGGCGTAGATGTCGCAGTCGAATTCGCGGTCGTCGGCCTCGATCTGCGTGTCGAAGACGAAGGCGTACTCCTGGTTCTCCCCGAGGTCGATGACCACGGGGTCGATGACGGCCGGGCCGACGTCGTGGACGAACTCGGGCGTCGAGTGGTCTATCGTCGTGTCGAGCACGTTCGCCCAGCCGTCGAGGAAGCCACTCGCCATGATGTTGCCCAGTTCCTTGATCGCGGAGGTGCCCATCTCGCCGAACTCGTCCTCGGGCGGGGACGGCACGGTCGCCTCGACGACCTCCCGGGCCGAGGACTCGTCGAACAGGAAGAGGAGATAGCCCGATGGCGTCCCGTCGAACGAGAAGGCGACGCCGACCAGCGGCTCGTCGGATATCTCCTCGGGGATCGTCTCCAGCGAGACGAAGTTGAGCCGGCGGATGTCGACCTCCGTCTCGATGCCGGTCAGCGTCGTCACGGCGTTTGCCACCTCCGTCGCCCCCTGCTGGGCGAGCTTGTCGAAGCCGACGAGTTTGTCGTACTCGATGCCGCCGCCGTCGCTCTGCCGGTCGAGTATCTCCGCCATCGACTCGTGCTCGGGCAGCAGGTAGTGCTTGTAGCCGATCTCCGTGTCGACGGCCTCGATCTGGCTGCGGAACAGGAGCGCCAGGTCCTCCTCGCTCGGGGCGGTGTCGAGGTCGCCGAAGAACGGCTCGGCGGTCCGCCCCTCGATGAACTCCGGCGTCGAGACGTCTATCACCGTGCCGAGCACGTCCGCCCAGCCGTCGATGAAGCCGTTGGTCATGATCTGGCCGACCTCGGTGACGGCGCTCTGGTCCATCCCCGAGAAGTCGCCGGTCCCCTGCTCCTGCAGCAGCGTCCGGGTGATCTCCTCAGCGGCCTCCCTGTCGAAGATGATGATCGAGTGCCCGGCCAGCCCGGCGCTCAACTCGACCCGGACGCCGACCTTTTCGCGGCCGTCGTCTATCTCCGCGCGGATCTCCGACCCGCGCATGAAGTTCAGCTTCGTGACGCCGACCCGGGTGCCGACGCCGGTCATGCTGGTCAGGCGGCCGGCGGCCAGCCCCGACCCTTCGCGAGCCATGCGGTAGAACGTGCCGAGTGCGTTGACATCCAGCTTCATGCGGGTTGTGCCTCGATGCTGTTGATCATTTCGACGAACTCCTCCAGGTCCGGGAACGCGTATATCTCCGCCTCGACCTCGTAGGACGGGACATGCATCTGCGAGTCGAAAAACAGGGCGAGGTCCTCCCCGCCCAGCCCGGCGGTGCGCTCGACGACCTCGTCGGCCTCGGCGTACACGAGCTGGGGCGTCGCGATGTCTATCGTGCGGCCGAGTACGTCCGCCCAGCCGTCGATGAAGCCGCTTGCCATCATGTTGCCCAGCTCCTCGACCGCGCTTCTGGCCATCTCGCCGGAGACCGACGAGAGGTCGTCGACCATGTCCGACAGCATCAGCGCCGTGATCTTCTTGGCGCTCGCCTCCGGGAAGAGGATGAGGATGTGCCCGTGGGGCGGCTCCATGAGCCTGACGCGGACGCCGACGCGACGGCCCTCGTCCAGTTGGGCCGTGATGTCCTCGACGTCGACGAAGTTCGTCTTCGTCACCTCCATCTTGGCGTCCTCGCCGGTGAGTTTGCTCATGTTGTCGGCGACGCCGTTCGTCCCGACCTTCGCCATCTCGTTGATGAAGCTCAGCTTCCGGATGTCGACCATCAGGCTCATAGTTGCCTCCGTCTGTCTCGGATCATAGTGACTCCACGTCCAGGATGTTGACCACGTCGCCCTCGCCGAGCACCGTCGCGCCCGAGAGGCCGGGTATGTCGCCGAGGACGCCCTCGTAGGGTTTGACCACGACCTCCTGTTGGCCGCGGACCTCGTCGCACTCTATCGCGACCGGGCGGATGTCGTCGCGCACCCGGACGAGCATGTGCTCCCCGCTCCGCCGCGGCCCCGGCACGTCGAGTTCCTCGGCCAGGTCCAACAGCGGGTACTCCTCGCCGTCGCGCCGGACGACCCGCTGGCCGTCGACCGTCGCCACGTCGTCGAGCGGCCCGATCTCCTGTACGTCCTTGATCGGGATCCCGTACTCCTCCTCGCCGGCCGCGACGAACAGCACGTCGGCGATGGCGACGTTCACCGGCAGCGACAGCCGGACCGTCGTCCCCTCGCCCGGGTCGCTCTCGACGGTGACGTCGCCGTCCAGTTCCTCGACGGTGCTGGCGACCACGTCCATGCCGACGCCGCGACCGCTGACGTCGGTCACCTCCTCGGAGGTGGAGAAGCCGGCGGTGAAGACGAGGTCGTACACCGCCTCGTCGTCCATCCCCTCGACCTCCTCGCGCGTCCGGATCCCCTCCTCCACGGCGGTCTCGCGGAGGCGGTCGGGGTCGAGGCCGCGCCCGTCGTCCTCCACCTCGATGACGACGCGGTCGCGCTCGCGCCGCGCCCGGAGCTCCACCGACGCCTCGGGGTCCTTGCCGGCGGCCTCGCGCTCCTCCGGCGGCTCGACCCCGTGGTCGACCGCGTTGCGCACGATGTGGACCAGCGGATCGCCGATCTCGTTGAGGACGCTGCGGTCCAGTTCCACGTCGCCCCCGAGCAGCTCGAAGTCGACCTGTTTGCCCTGCTCGCGGGCGATGTCCCGGACCGTCCGAGGGAGCCGGTTGGTGACGGTCGACAGCGGCACCAGCCGGATGTCCATCACGGTGTCTTGCAGTTCCGTCGTGATGTCCTCCAGTTCGTCCAGTTCCTGGTCAAGCAGCGCCAGCGAGTCGCCCCGCTCTATCGCCCGGCGCAGCCGGACGCGGCTCGTGACCATCCCCTCGACGAGGTTCAGCAGCCGGTCGACCTTCTCGACGTCGACGCGGACGGACTGGATCTCCTCCCCGCCGCTCGTCGGACCGCTCTGGTCGACGGCCGACCGGGGGCCGTCCCCGGCGTCGGCGTCCGCGGTCCCGGTCGACGCGGCCGCCGCTTCGTCGGCGGTGGCATCGGTTTCCGGCTCCTCTGCCACGGCGGCGTCGGCCGCCGCAGCGTCGTCCGACGCGGCGGTTTCGTCGGCCACGTCCTCGGCCTCCGCGGACTCCTCGGCCGTATCGGGCGCGTCGAACCCCTCGAACTCGCCGACGTCGGTCGCCGTGTCGACGGTCGTCCCGGTGTCGAGGTCGACGTCGCCGAAGCCGCCGGTGTCGGCGGTCCCCGTCTCTGCCTCGTCGTCGCCGAAGCCGACGTCGTCGAACGCGCCGTCCGCGTCCGCCCCGGCGTCGCTCTCCGCGGTCGCCGTGCCGGCGCCGCTCCCGGCGTCCGCCGCCTCGGCGTCGGCCTCCGCGACGGCGTCGCCGAACGGGTCGGCGGTACCGGCGTCGTCCGCGGCGACGCCTTCGTCCGCGTCGACGGTGTCGTCCCCGGAAGCGTCGTCGACGAGGTCGTCGAACGCGCCGGACTCGGGTTCGAGCCCGTCGTCCGCGTCGGCCGCGTCGTCCTCGGCCAGCGCCGCGTCGACGTCGTCCAGCGCGTCCTCGAACGGGTCGTCGTCGACGTCGGCCTCGTCGCCGAGCAGTTCGTCGAAGCCGACCTCGTCCTCGTCGTCGTACTCGTCGAACTCCAGTTCGTCGAGTTCGTCCTGCAGTTCGTCGAAGCCGACCGGGTCGACCTCGTCCTGTAGCTCCGCGAACGTCGAGGACGCGTCCTCGACTTCGTCGTCGCCGTCGTCGGTCCCGGCGTCGCCCGCCGGCTCCGCCGTCTCGGCGGGTTCGACCGCTTCGTCGGCCGCTTCGCTTGCATCGTCGGCGGCCGCCTCGCCGGCCGATTCGTCGAGCGTCGACACCTCCGGTTCGGCGTCGATCCCCTCGAACGAGCCGGCCTCGCCAAGGTCGTCCAGCCCCTCGACCTCGCCGACCTCGTCGACCATCGAGTCGAGGTCGTCGAACTGGTCGACCTCGTCGTCGTCCAGCAGTTCGTCGACGGACACGTCCTCCGGGTCCGCCGCCGGCTCGGCGTCCGCGCCCGCCTCGGGCTCGGTTTCCGCAGTCGGTGCGGCGTCGGTCGGCTCCGCCGTCTCGGCGAGGTCGTCGGCCACCGCGGTCGCGTCGGTGATGATCGCCGCCTCGACGGCGCCGACCGGGTCGAGCGCGGCGCTTATCGCCGTCTCGCCGACGGGGCTGGCGAAGGCGGCGTCGAACGTCCCGTCGTAGTCGCCGTCCGCGATGGCGTCCTCGGACGGGTCCGTGCCGAGCAGGTCGAAGGCGTCGCGGAGCGCCTCCACGACGAGGACCCCGTCGCCCGAGTCGGTCCCGCCCGCGATGTCGAGGCGGGCGTGGTACACGTCGTGTGCGTCGTCGTCAGGCGCGTCGACCGCCGAGAGCAGCGACTCCACGGCGTCGTCGTCCGGCGCTTCGATCCCGGCCTCGGGGACGTACTCCCGGAGCGACGCGATGACCGGCCCCGGGTCCGACTGCGGTTCGCCGTGTCGCCGGGTCTCGTCCAGCATCGCTTCGAGGGAGTCGACGCCCTCGAACACCCGGTCCATCAGCGTCGGGGTGACCTCCACGTCGCCGGCCCGGACCGCGTCGAGCAGGTCCTCTATCGCGTGGGCGAGGTCGCTCGCGTCGGTAAAGCCCATCGCGCCGCAGTTGCCCTTGAGCGTGTGTGCGGTCCGGAATATCTCGTCCATCGCGGCGTCGTCGTCCGGGTCGTTCTCCAGGTCCAGCAACGCGTTGTTCAGCGTCGTGATCCCTTCCTCGCTCTCCTGTACGAAGTCCCTGACGTACTCATCCATCGGTATCACCGTCCGCTGTCGCGGCGTCGACGATCCCGGCGGCCATCGACCGCGCGTCGAGGACGGCGTCGACGGCCCCCGTCTCGATCGCCTTCCGTGGGATGCCGAACACGGGGCTCGACGCCTCGTCCTGTGCTATCGTGGTCCCGCCGGCCGCGTGTATCGCTTCGATGCCGGCCGCGCCGTCCCTGCCCATGCCGGTGAGCGCGACGCCGACCAGGCCGTCGTCGACCGCGTCGGCCGCCGACTCCATGGTCACGTCGATGGCCGGCCGGACGCCGTGGCGGCGCTTTTCCTCGGTGAGTTGAAGCTGGAGGTCGTCGCCGTCCGTGGGGACCACGCGCATGTGGTACTCGCCTTTCGCGACGACTGCCTCGCCGGGGCCGACCACGTCGCCGTGGGCCGCCTCGCGCACGTCGTACGTCGAGAGGTCGTCGAGGCGCGCGGCGAGCCGGCCGGTGAAGCTCGCGGGCATGTGCTGGACGACCAGCACCCTTGCATCGAGGTCGGCCGGGAGTTCGCGGAGGATCCGCTCGACGACTTTCGGCCCGCCGGTCGACGCCCCGACGACGACGGTCGGCGGCGTCGCGGGTCGGTCCCCCGCCAGTTCGGCAGACAGGTCGCCGTCGACGGTGGGGGGCGACGCCGTCGGTTCGGCCGTCGGTTCGACCGTCGGACCGTCGACCGCCGGGGCGTCGACGGTCGCTGTGCCGCCCGACGCGGCCGCCGCCGTCTGCTGGGCGGCCGCCGCGGCGCGGTCGGCCGCGCGCTGGGCGATGACCGAGGAGAGGTCGACCCGCTCGACCGCCCGAAGCTTCTCGACGACGCGCTCGGCCAGCGTCCCCGCGTCGCCGGGGACCGTCTCGCCGCTCTTGGCGAGGAAGTCGACCGCGCCCTTCGAGAGTGCTTCGAGGGTCGCGTCCGCGCCCGCCTCCGTGTGGGCCGACAGCATGAGGATCCGCGTCGGGTTGGCCGACATGATGCGGTCGACGGCCTCGATGCCGTCCATCCCCGGCATCACGACGTCCATCGTGACCAGGTCCGGGTCGTGTTCGGCGACCGCCCGGACCGCGCTCTCGCCGTCCGACGCCTCGCGGACCTCGTAGCCGTGGTCCGACAGCGCGTTGCCGATCACCGTCCGCACGAACTCCGAGTCGTCGACAACGAGAACGCTCGTCATGCCGGAACGACGTCCGTGAGGGCCTTCCTGACGCTTGGCTCCTCGAACGGTTTCGTCACGTAGCCGTCCGCGCCGGCCTTGACCGCCAGCTTCATCTTCTCGCGTTGGCCGACGCTCGTACACATGATGACCCGCGAGTCGGGGTCGAGCTTCTTGATCGCGGCCGTCGCCTTGATCCCGTTGCATTTGGGCATCACGATGTCCATCATCACGATGTCCGGGTTCTTCTCCTTGTACAGTTTCACCGCTTCAGCCCCGTTGGACGCCTCTCCGACGATGTGGTAGTCGTCTTCGAGAATCTGTCGCAGTAGATTCCGCATAAAATGAGAGTCGTCCACGATGAGGACCCCTGTCGACATTTGTTTCACCAGGGTCGGATACAGGCAGTACGACCATAAATGCTGTCGCCCGGTTATCACAACCGATAACCGGGGCGTCCGGGCGTCGACCCGGGCAGTTCGTCGGGTCGGTCAGTTCGCCGCGGCCAGCAGCGTCCCCACGTCGAGTATCGACGTGCGCTCGGGGGCCGCGTCCTCGTCCTCGGCCGGCACCTCGACGACGGCCTTCACGAGGCTCCCCGCGGGCATCTCGAACGACGGGTCCTCCCGCCGTATCTGGCTCACCGGATACGACCTGACGCCCTCGATAGCGTCCACCCGGATGCCGGCGCTCTGGTCGTCGGCGGGCCGGTCGAACACGATGACCCGCTGGTTCTCCGGCGCCGTCCCGACGGGGACCGGGAGGAGCTTCCGTGGGTCGATGAGCGCCGTGATGTCGCCCCGCAGGTCCATGATCCCGTCGATGGCGTCCCCGGACCGCGGGACGCGGGTCCGCTCGCCGAGTTCGACGATGCTGCGGACGTCCCCCACGTCGAGCCCGTAGGTCCGGTCCCCGACGCGGAACACGAGCACGCGCTCCTGTTCCTCGGGTTCGTCGTCCCCGTCGCCGCCCTCCGGGTCCCGCTTTTCCTCGTCGAACCCGACGTCGTCGATGTCGAGCAGTTCGTCCGGCAGATCGGTGGACATCCGTTGTGACGCCTTTCGGGGACAGGCACAAAAACGTTCACCCTCGCCGGGAGGTCCGCCGACCGCTCGCCGTTGAGAAAGGTTCACGTCGCCGGACTTCGCACCCGAAAGGCGTGAGCGAACACCGCCGGATGCTGCCGTTCGACCTCGCCGACGAGCGCTACTGCGTCGCGATAGACAGGGTCAGAAACGTCCTCGAACGCGGCGCGCTCGACGCGGACGACGCGGACGGCGTCGTCGCCGGACGACTGGACGCCGACGGCCAGACGATACGGGTCGTAAACCTGAAGCGTCTGTTCGGCGCGAGCGTCGAGATCCACCGCGGCGGGGAGATCGAACCGGGCGAGCGCGTCGTCGTCTTCGACTCGCGGACGGGCGGCGAGGTCGACGCATGGCTGGTCGACGAGGTGTACAGCGCGGTCCGCATCGACGTCGCGGCCGTCGATCGGCCGTCGAACACGGTGCCCCACGTCGAGGGGGTCGTCGACGCGGACGGCGAGCGCGCGCTCTGGGTGGACGCGGACTCGATCAACGGCTCCTGACGGCCGCCTGACGCATCCGTCGGCCGGAAGATTCAATTATGATAATTGGAAACGCTTTCGACAGGATGGCGAGTAGCCGAACGAAGACGGACGATATCGGGTCGCGGGACCTCCTCGCGGCACTCGGTAGCAAGTACAGCGTCGAGATCCTCCACGCGACCCGGACGCCGACGTCGGCTCAGCGGCTGAGCGAAGAACTCGACGTGCCCATCGCGACGTGTTACCGGCGGATCGAGGAACTTGTCGAGGCCGGCCTACTGGAGTGTGAGGGCCGCAACCTCTCCGAGGAGGGGCGACGGACCAACGTCTACCGCCGGACGCTGGACGAGATCACCGTCGACCTGACCTGTGACGCCCCGACGATCACCCGCAAGGAGCGCTCCGAGGCGAAAAACCGGCTACAGGACCAGATCGACTGACCGCTACGGCGCGGACCCCGCCCGTTCGGTCGTCGTGACGTAGATCCCCGCGAGGACGACCGCGCCGCCGAGCGCCGTCGCCGCCGACGGGATCTCCGCGAGCAGGAGGGCGGCGAGCAGCGTGCTCCCGACCGGTTCGCCGAGCAGGGAGACGCTGACGACGCTCGACTCGACGTGTTCGAGCGCCCAGTTGACGACCGTGTGCCCGAACACGCCCGGACCGACGGCCATGGCCACGAAGAGCAACCACTCCCGGGGTGGGTAGTCCACGAGCGGCGCGTCGCCCGCCGCGACCAGCGCGAACAGCGTCGCGGCGCAGGCGGCGTACACGACGGTGACGTAGGGGAACAGCGCGACCCGCTGGCGGACCGACCGGCCGGCGAGCACGTAGCCCGCGGCGGTCACCGCGCCGAGCACCGCCAGGGCGTTGCCGAAGGTCGCGCGCCCGCCGACCGCGGCCGTCCCGCCGCCGGTCAGCGACATCGCGGCCGCGCCGACCACGGCGACGCCGATGCCGCCGGCGACCCGCCGGGAGACGCGTTCGTTCAGGAGGACGGCCGCGCCCGCGGCGACGAACACGGGCTGGGTCTGGACCAGCGTCACCGAGGCGGCGACGCTGGTGTGGTTCAGGCTCTCGAACCACGACGCGAAGTGGACCGCGAGCGCGACCCCCGCGACGACCGCCGCGACGCCGTCCCGGAGCGATAACCGCCGGAAGTCGGCCGCGTGGCGCGCCGCCGCGACCGGCGCGACGAGCGCCACGGTGAAGAGGACGCGGTAGAACGCCATGACGGCGCTGCTCGCCGCGCTCCAGCGGACGAGGATGGCGCTCGTGCTGACCGCGACCACGGCGACGGCGAGCGCACCCATCGGCGGGACGCGGTCGGCGACCGACTCGCTCATGCCACGAGGGTTCCGTTCGCCCCGCTTACCGGTTGCGGTTCCGGTCAGCGCACGCCGTCGAGCCACGTCCGGACGCTCCCCCACGCGGCGTCGGCCACGCGGTCGGTGTGGCCCCGGACGCCGGCGGCCGGTTCCCCGTTCGGCGTCCCGCCCGAGAACGCCTCCGGGAGCCGCCCTGTCCCGGGCCAGGTCGTGTCGGCACACGCCCGCACGCCCCGGCCGCACTCCGGGCCGGCGTACCGCACGTAGGCGGTCGCCATCGGCGACACGTCGGCGTACGCCGGCCCGTCGTCCCCCTTCTCGTAGGCGACCGTCCCGTCGCGGTGGTCGGCGTCGAACGCGTGGAGGGTCTCGTGGACGACGATGTTCCGGGCGACCGCCGGCCCGTCCCAGTACCGGGCGGCCCCGACGTTGGCCACGGTCGCACCGTCGCCGTCCCCGACGCGCTCGATGCGGTGGCCGTAGCCGTTGCCGTAGTCGCCGGGGGCGTTGACCAGGAACAGGTGGACCGCGTCGCCGCCCCGGGAGTCGACCACCGACTGCCACTCCCGCCGGAGCGTCGCCCGGTCGGCGGGCCAGGCCGTCGGCACGGCGAGCGTCCACGAGAGGCCGTACCCGTCGACGCGGTCGCCCATCCCCTCGACGACGGTCCGGGCGGCGGCCGTCGCGGCGCGAACGTCGCCGCGCTCGCAGTTCTCGTGGACGTGGACGACGAGCGTGAGGTAGTCGACCCCGCTGACCGTCCCGACCCGGGCGGCGTCCGCGTTGCCGAGCGCGGCGCGCCGCTCGGGCGGGGCGGTCCCGTCGCCGGCGTCGCCCCCGGGCATGGTCAGTCCTCCAGCAGCCGTTTCGTCTCCCGGTGGCGGTACCGGAACATCGGCTCGAACCCGACGTACGCCAGCGGGCCGGCCGCCTCGCCCAGCCGTCCGCCGGGGAGTTCGTACTCGACGCGGTCGCGGACGACCGTCTCGTCGCCGTCCGCGAAGAAGCGGTGGGTGTGGACCCAGCGGTCGAACGGGCCGTCCTCCATGGCGTCGCGGAACGTCGCGGTCCCCTCCCCCTCCTCGCGCTCGGTGATGACGGAGGTCCAGCGCTGGCGCGGGCCGACGCCGAACGGCTGCATGGACATCCGGATCCGCGACCCCGCTTCCAGCACGTCCGGGTCGCGCTCGCCGTCCGGCCCCGCGACCGCCTCGATCCGGAGGCCGGCGAAGCCGGGCGTCAGCGCCTCCAGCCCCGACACCCGGGAGTGAAACTCCCACACCTCCGACAGCGGCGCGGCGACCCGCGTTTCCCGACGGTAGACGGACATGTCCCTCATTACGGACGACAGCGGTAAAACAGTCGCGGCGGGACCGGCCGGCCCGGCGGCGCCGGGCGGGCGCGGCTCACTTGATGGTGGTGTGCTCGCTCTCCTCGTTCAGCGCGAGGTTCGCGGCGATCTCGGCGTTCCGCATGGCGAACTCGGCGGTCTGCTGGAGGCTGACCAGCACCTCGCGGACCTCCAGCAGGGCGTCGTTTTCCATCTCGGGGAGGTCGTCGAGGATCTCCTGCTGGCGGTCGCCGATGTCGTGGAACAGCTTCCGGACCTCGATGGTGAGGTCGTAGTCCCGCTTGACCGCCGACTCGACGGCCAGCGCGGTTATCTCGTCGACGTCGTCGGTGAACTCGCGGATGCGTCGCATCGTGCCGCTGTCGATGTCGAGGCTGTGCCCCTCGGTTTCGAGGACGATCTCCGCGATGTCCTCGGCGTTGTCCGCGGTGAGTTCGAGGTTCTTGGCGATCGAGCGGTAGCCGATGAGCGGGAAGCCGTCGCCCAGGCCGACCGCGCGGGCGAGGTTGGGGTTCTGGTAGGCGGTGAAGATCAGCCGCAGGAGGAGCACGAAGATCTTGTTGGCCTGCCGCTCCCGGTTCAGGGCCCGCTGGGCGAGGTCGGGGTTACCGTGGGCCAGCGCCTTGATCGCCTCGCCGCGCATCGTCGAGCCGGTGGATTCGAGCCGTTCGAGCAGGTTGTCGAGGGTGAAGTCCTCAGGGTCGACCGAACAGCGGATCGAGATGCTCTCGGGCGTCTCCTCGATGACGCCAAGCCCCATGAGCTGGGTCTCGGCCTTGTAGACGGCGTTGATGTGGTCGGAGTCGAGCGCGCCGGAGGACTGCTCGACGCGGATGACCCGCCGCCCGAGCACGTACTGCGCGAGGATCGCCCGCTCGACGGCGTCGGCGTCCAGGTCGTCGGCGTGGATGATCGCCTCCGAGTCGCCCGTGCTGACCGACTCCGGCATGACGGTGAGCGTCCCCTTGCCGCCCATCCGGAGCGACACCTCGTCGCCCTTCTCGACGTCGTGTTCCTGCGCCCACTCCGCCGGTAACGTCATCGCCAGCGTGGACGGCCCCAACCGCTGCACTTTACGCGTTTCCATGGCGGTTCAATGGCGAGCGGATACCTTAACGTTGACTATACGCCCATTAACACTTGAGACGATATTATAATGCCAACCCCACTCGTGGGGGCCGAAGGGCGGCTCAGACGACCTGCAACAGCCGCCGCTCGACGCGGCCCACGCGGACCTTCCGCCAGCCCCGCAGCGACTCGTCGACGGCCTCGTCGCCCGTGTCGACCCGGAGGACGCCGACCGTGTCGAGTTTGGCCCGCGACGCGACGACCTCGACCTCGGAGCGCCGGATGACGGCCGGCGATATCTGGTCGTTGCCCCGCCCGAAGACGAACCCCTGGCCGCCGATCGGCGAGACCACGACGACGTTGCGGTCGCCGAGCGCGTCGAGTATCTCCGCCTCGGTGGCGTCCCGGACGAGCACCTCGCCGTCCCGCCACACGTCGACGCCCAGCGGCGACCCGTCGAAGCCGAGCGCCGCCTTGACCGCGCCGACGGTACTGCCGGGGCCGAGCACGTACGTCGTGCCCGGCTCCGCGTCCGCGGCGACGCCCTCGGCGAGCCCCTCGACGCTGCCGCCGCCGAGCTGCTTGCTCGACTGCACCGCGTCGGCGACCGGCACCGGCCTGACGGCTTTCAGCTCCGTCTCGACCTCGCCGCCGCGGTAGGCGTCCTCGTCGATGTCGTTTATCTCGCGGTCGGCCGCGGCCTCGAACGTCGCGGCGATCCGGCCGGCGTCCCGCGGCGAGACGCCGAACACCGAGGAGTACACCTTCACGCCGGCCGGGATCCCCAGCATCGGTACGTCGCTGCCGCGCTCGTCCAGGGCCGCGGCCACGTCGACCGCGGTACCGTCGCCGCCGGCGAACAGCACGAGGTCGACGCCCCGGTCGACGAACTCCCGGACCGCCTCGCGGGTGTCCGCGGCGGTCGTCTCGTCGCCGGGCCGGGTGACGACTTCGGGGTCGAACCCCGCGGCCGCGGCTTCGTCCGCGCCCATCCGTCCGCCGGCGGCGAGCAGTGCCACCTCGTCGGCCCGGTCGGCGAGGGCGTCGAGCGCCTCGCGGGCGCGGTCCGGCGCGCGCGGCTCCGCGCCGCGCTCGCGGGCCTCCGCGACCTTCCCGTCGGTCCCCTTCAGCCCGACGCGACCGCCCATACCGGCGACCGGGTTGACGACGACCCCGATGCGTCGCATGGACGGTGGTTCGGCCGCGGCGACAAAAGCGGTCCGACCGCGGCCGGTTCGTCAAGAGTTAAGAGCGCGGCCCCGGAACGCCCGGGTATGACGACGATCCTCGCCGAGACCGTGCTGCCGATGGACGCCGTCGGCTACGGCGTGCTGGGAGTCAGCCTGCTCATCACCGTCGCCTGGCTCACGTACCTGTACCGCTAGTTCTCGACCGGTTCGACCCGCTCCCGGATCCAGTCGGCCGCGGCGGCCACCTCCTCGGGGTCGCCGCCGCTTATCTTCACCCGCACGTAGTCGCCCGGATAGCAGCCGACGGTCACGTCGAACCGCGACCGGAGGTCGTCGACCCGCGAGAGCAGGGCGCTTTCCGGCTCGTCGGCCTCGACGACCGTCACGTGCTTTTCGGCCCCCTGGAACTCGTCGGCGACGCGCTCGAACATCGCCTCCATCTCTGCGGGGACGCCCGGCAGGACGTAGACGGAGTCGACGACACAGCCCGGGGCGACGCCCACCTCGTTGTGGAGCACGCGGGCACCCCGCGGGAGGTCCGCGGTCCCCTCGGTGAGGTCGTCGCGGGTGTAGCCGCCGTGCTCGGCGAGCCACTCCAGGGCGGCCTCGTGTTCGACCACGTCCCGGCCGAGGGCGGCCGCGACCGCCTCCATCGTCACGTCGTCGTGGGTCGGGCCGAGCCCGCCGGTGACGAGGACGGCGTCGTACTCCGCGCGGTACTCGTTGACGACCCGGGCGATGTCCGCCTCCCGGTCCGGGACGACGGTCACCCGCTCGACCGTCACCCCGCGGCCGTCCAGTCGGTCGCAGAGCCAGGTCGCGTTCGTGTTGGTCGTGTCGCCCGACAGGAGTTCGTCGCCGACAGTGACCACCGCGGCGTTCATGGCCGTCGATTGCGCCCGCGGGAGTAAAAGTTCGCGGGCTACCGCATCCCCGGCGGCGGCTCGTCGTCGAACTCGTCGTCGTCCGTCTCCACGTCCAGCCCCATCTCCTCGCGGCGGCGCTCCAGTTCGCGGATCTGCCGGAGGTAGTAGATCAGGCCGGCGACCATGACGACCCCGAGCACGGCGACGATGCCGCCGAAGATGTAGATGTCGCGGTCGAGGTAGTACCGGACGAACACGTTGCCCTCGGGGTCGTCCCACCGCAGGTGAACGCGGCCGTCGACGACTTCCTTCTCGGGGTTACCCGGGCTGACGTGGCTAAAGAGGAAGTTCCCGGTCCGGTGGTTCGGCGGGAGGATCACCTCGTGGGACCCCTCGACGAGCACCGGCGACCCGAACTCCTTGGGCCGGGTGTCGGCGGTGTAGGCGACCGTCCCGTTCTCGGCCGGGAGGTCGATCACCGTCTCGCCGCCCTGCTTCTCGACGTCGAGGGCCGAACCGTTGACGAACGTCCCGTTCGCGTACCGGAACTTGACCGCGCGGACGTTCACCGGCTCGTTGCCGGCAAAGCCCTGCTGGTACACCGACAGCCGCGAGCGGTTGGCGGTGTCGTACACCGCCTGATACTCCGCGCCCTCGATCGTTATCGTCACGGTGGCGTCGGTCTCCCAGTCGTAGTCGGCGTTCTCGTCTAGCTCCTCGTCGGTGATGTCGTCGGCGAACGGTCCGACGCTACAGCCGGCCGTGACCGCAAGCAGGCCGACCAGCGCCGCGCCGACGAGGAGTCGCCTGTTCATGGGACGACACAGCGGAGTTCGGCGGGGAGGTGCTCCCCGATGCTCGCGAGCAGCCCCGGCGGGTCCGTCCCCTCGCCGCAGACGATCGACTGTTCGAGCAGACCCAGCCGCTCAACCGTGACGATGTCCCGGGCGTGGCCGGCGCGGTTGACCGTCGCCCGCACCTCGGCGCGGGTCGCGCTGTTGACGTTGACGCGGCCGTCGCCGCGGGTCCACTCGTAGAGACGGTCGCGCTCCTCGTCGGCGAGGCGGTGTGCCTCGCCGTCCCCCTCGCCGCCGTACACGAAGCGCAGCGGGAGGTGCTGGACCAGCCCGAACCGCTCGCGGATCTGCTCGGGCGAGCCCTGACCGAGGCCGAGTTCGTCCGCCGGGATCCGGACCGACTCGCCGGCGTCGAGGACGAACCCGTCCTCGTCCCACCGCTCCAGCGTGCCCACGTACGTCTCGCCGGCCTCGAACTCGCCGGTGATCTCCCCCCACTCCTCGCGCAGCAGGTTCCGCGCGACGACGGCGTCCTCGCCGGAGACGGTGACCGACGGGAAGTCGTCGTGGCGGACGCCGACCTCGTAGCTCACGTCCAGGTCGCCCAGGGCGTTGTCGACCAGCGACCGCAGCGAGTCGACCGCGCGCTCCCGGGCGTCGCCCGCCACGTACAGCTTGGTTGCGAGGACGACCATTATGCCTCGACGTTCAGTTCGTCGCGGAGCGCCGCGATGCGGTCCTCCATCGAGTCGACGAGCCGGGTGTTCTCCATCGCCTCCAGCGGCGAGCCGCACTCGGGACACTCGAAGCCGAAGTCCATCGCCTCGCCGAACTCGAAGCGGATGGAGTCGACCTCACAGAGGTAGAACTCGTGGTTGCGCTCGTACTCCTCGCGGTTCTCCAGGGCCTCCAGCAGCCGGTGCATCTCCTCCTCTAAGTTCTCCGGGATGTTCTCGTACTGGAACGTCCAGAGGTAGGTGAGCCACCCGGAGTCCTCGTCGCGCAGGCGGCGGTACGTCGCCAGGTCGTTCTCGTAGAGGATAAACAGCGCCCGGCGCACGTCGTTGAGTTCGAGGTCCAGCTCTTCGGCCAGTTCCTCGTCGGTCACCTCGCCGTCCGGCGGGGCGGCGGCGACCGGCATCCCCTTCGGTCCGACCAGCTCGTGAAGGTACTTCTGAATGACGGGGTCCTCGAGCAGGTCCTCAAAAGCCATTGGTAATAACGGCGTCCGTCAGGCGTTTAAAACCTCCGAATCACTCACTCCGTTCGTGATTCGTGGCTCGCAGTCCCGAGGGACTGCTCACCTCCGGAACTTCACTTCGTGCCGTTCAACAGCCGTACCACGACTCGAACCCCTCCTCCGTCAGCGTGATCCCGACGTCTTTCCCCTCGCAGTCCAGGTCGTCGTCGGGCGCATAGGCCCACGTCGCCGCCGTGCCGTCCGGCGTGAACGCCCGCACCGTCGCCGGCGTGGCGTCGACGCCCGCGGACTGGTCGAGGTGGTCCGGTTCAAGGCTGTAGACGCGGCTGAACAGGGCGGCTCCGTCGTCGTCCTCCACCCGGACGCCGATCCGCGTGGGGTCGGCCGTCCTGTTCTCGACGAGTATCTCGACGGTGTCGCCCTCGCCCTCCCGCTCGGAGCCGCCGGGGAGGTCGACCGCGGCACAGCCGGCAAGCGACCCGGCGGTCGCCACGCCGACGGTCGCGAGAAACCGCCGGCGGGAGCGGCCGGGCATGCCGCCGGAGTCGGAGTTCCGGTTCGGGGACATGGTCGCATGTTCGCCCGGAGCGCCGTCAGCGTTTCCCCCGTTCCGCCGGCGTCCGTCGCGACACGCGTGGCTCCGCCCTCACTCGTCGTCGGCCGACTCGACCCGCTTGCCCGTCGCCATCGGCACCACGCGCTGGTCGGCGTCGGCCCACTCGCGGTCGAGTTCGCGGCCCTCGAACAGCCGGTCCAGGAAGACGGCCAGCCCGGCGACCTCCGAGTGGGGCTGGTTGGTGACGCCGACGTTCCAGTCGGCGGCCTCGTACACGTCGAAGGGGACCTTCTCCGCGCCGACGACGACGAGCACCGGGTCGGTCCCGTGGGCTTCGCGTATCTCTTCTTCCACGTCCTGGACGCGCTCGCCGTACATGGTCAGGTGGACGACGACGCCGGGCCAGTCCCGGATCGTCGCCTTTGGCGAGTCGGTGAGTTCGGCCGAGAAGGGGCCGCCGAACCGCCCGGTGATGTCCTCGATCGTCTCCTTGGCCTGCGTGGACGAGGTCAGGAGCACGCGGTCCGCTCCGAGCGCGCGGGCGGTCAGTCCGACATGAGTCGTCATCCGCCCGTCGCGACCGGGCCGGTGGCCGAGCCGCAGCACGGCGACCTCGGGTTCCCCCTGCATGGGGGAACGGTCGCGTGGGAGCGGTTAGGGGGTTTCGCTTCCGCCGCGGGTTACTCCTCCTCGTCGCGCGCGTCGACGACGAGCACGGGGATCGTCGCCGTACGGACGACCCGTTCGGTGACGCTGCCGAGCAGCATCCGGCTGATGCCAGAGCGACCGTGGGAGCCCATCACCGCCAGGTCGATGTCGTTGTCCGCGATGTACGCGACGATCTCGTCGTGGGGGCTGCCGACCGCGACGTGTTCGACCGCCTCCAGCCCCGCGTCGGCCGCCTGTCGGGCGACCTCGGCAGTCGCCTCCTCGGCCTTCTGCTGTACCTCCGGCATCTCGGATAGCTTCCCCTGGCGCAGGCGCTCGACCTGCTCGGTGCCGAGGCTGTAGTTGGTCGCCTGCAGGTCGACGACGTACAGCGCGTGTACGGTCGCCCCGTACCGCTCGGCGATGTCGACGCCGTGCCGTATCGACCTGCGAGCCGGTTCGCTTCCGTCCGTCGGGATCAGGATGTTGTCGTACATTGTGAATCAGTCGTCCGCCGGGGCGTCGCCCTCGACGATGTCCTCGGCCGAGTCCATCTGCTGCATGGGCTCGGGGCTGTGACACTGCCGGACGAGGCGCTTGATGTCCTCGGGCGGTTCCTCGGTCGCCATCGAGACGGCGATGGTGACGGCGAACACGACCGGGACGGCGATGAGCGCCGAGCCGATCGCCGGGACCCACTGGGCCAGCGTCGGCGAGATGGTCCCGTCGATCGAGCCGACGTACGTCGGCAGCACCTCGTTTATCATCGGCACGGTCCAGATGACGAGGCCGGTCGTCATCCCGGCGAGCGCGCCCTGACGGTTCGTGTTCTCCCACCAGAGCCCGAGGAAGAACATCGGGAACAGCACCGCGCCCGCGAGCGAGAACGCGTAGGACACCAGCGCGGCGATGGGGGCCGCCGGGTCCAGCGCGGCCAGCGTCGTGATGACGCCGAGCGCGACGATGGCGGCCCGGCCGACGAACACCTGCTGGCGCTGGGTCGCGTCCTCGTTGATGATGTTGGCGTAGATGTCGTGGGAGATCGCCGACGACCCGGCGATGAACAGGCCGGCGGTCGTCGCGATCGCCGCGGCGATGCCGCCGGCGGCGACGAAGCCGACGAACCAGGTCGGCAGTTGCGCCAGTTGCGCCGCCAACACGACGATCGTGTCCGCTTCGGCCGGGCCCATCCCGACGCCGCCGTAGAGGTCGACGCCGAACGCCGCGAACGCCGGCGCGCTCAGGTACAGGAGGCAGATGAAAAACAGCCCCCAGACCGTCGACCAGCGGGCGGTCCGCTCGCTCTCGACCGTGTAGAACCGCACCAGGACGTGTGGTAACCCGCAGGTCCCGACGACCAGCGAGAACGCCGTCGCGATCCACAGGTAGTAGCTCTCGTTGGTGAACGGGTCGCTGAACTCGCTGCTAAGCTGGCTGAACAGCGCGCCGTACTCGATCTGCGGCAGCACCGTCGAATAGCCCTGCGAGAGGCCGACGGCGTACAGGCCGGCCAGGAACGCCACGATGAGGATGACGTACTGGACGGCCATGTTCTTGGTCGCGCCCAGCATTCCGGAGAGCGTGAGATACCCGACCGTTATCGCCATCATGAACACGACCATCGACTGGTAGCCCGAGAGCCCCGGCAGGCCGATGTCGCCGAAGATGTACAGCCCGACCAGCCCCATCCCGCGGGCCTGGCCGATGGCGTAGACGAAGCCGATGAGGAACGTCGTGACCGCGCCGATGGCCCGCGCGCCGTCGGAGTTGAACCGGTCGCCGACGAAGTCCGGCGCGGTGTACTTCCCGAACCGGCGCATCTGCGCGGCCATGAAGATGAGCAGGATGAAGTAGCCCGTCGACCAGCCGACGATGAACGCCAGCCCGTAGAAGCCCGAGAGGACCATGATCCCGGCCATCCCGAGGTACGACGCCGCCGACATCCAGTTCGCGCCGATCGCCATCCCGTTCTCGACGTTGCCGATGGACCGACCGGCGACCCACATCCCCTCGGCGTCGGCCACCTTGAACAGGTAGCCGATGACGAGGAAGAGAAGCAGCATCGCCGAGACGAGGATCGCCGGAAGGAGCTTGAACGAGACTTCGAGCCCCTCCGGGAGCAGTTGGAGCGGGAGCGCGGTCATTCCTCGACACCCCCGTCAGCGGCGGGCGTCCCCTCGTCGGCGTCGGGGGTCACCGACCCGTGCTCGACGCCGTACTTCTCGTCTAGCTTGTCCCGCCGCCGGGCGTACCAGAACGAGAGCGCCAGGGCCCCGCCGGGCGCGCCGATGGAGACGAGGAAGTAGTGGAGCGGGAAGCCGATCCCGGGGATGGTCTGTGTCATGACGTCCGGCGCGAGCGCCGTCGCCGTCACCGGGCCGAAGACGACCACGGCCCAGATCGCAAAGCCCGTCCAGACCACGCGGAGGTGGTCGCGCATGAACGGGGTGCTCGGCTTGAGCAGGTTCACCTCCCTGTCGAGGTAGTCGGTTTCGCGGTGGCTCTGTGCGGCTCCGGTGACGGTCCCGCCGTCCGGTTCGACCCGCGTGTCGTCCGGGCCGGTCGCCTCGTCGTGGTGATCGTGCCTGTCGTTGTCTGCCATATTCTCGTGCGTGTCGTTGTCTGCCATGGTTGTGATCTCGTGATGGTGGCTCCCTGCGGTGGCGTTCGAAAAACGGTGCTCGCTCAGTCGTCCCCGACCTTCGCCTGGATGTCGTTGACCACGTCGGGGTTCCGGAGGGTCGACGTGTCGCCCAGTTCGTCGTCGTTGGCGATGTCCTCCAGCAGGCGGCGCATGATCTTGCCCGACCGCGTCTTCGGCAGTTCCGGCGTGAAGATGACCTGTTCCGGACGCGCGATCGGGCCGATGGCGTCCTCGATGCCCTCGACGATCCGGCCGCGGAGCTCCTCGCCCTCCTCGTAGCCGTCCTCGGTGATGACGTAGGCGTAGACGGCCTCGCCTTTCACCTCGTGGTCGCCGCCGACGACGGCGGCCTCGGCGACGCCCTCGACGCCGACGATGGCGCTCTCTATCTCCATCGTACCGAGGCGGTGGCCCGAGACGTTCAGCACGTCGTCGACCCGGCCGAGCACGGTGATGTAGCCGTCGTCGTCGATCTTCGCGCCGTCCTCGGGGAAGTAGATCCACTCGCCGGCGTCCTCGTCGGAGTACTCCGACCAGTACTCGTTGACGAACCGCTCGTCGTTGTCGTACAGCGTCCGGAGCATGCCGGGCCAGGGTTTCTGGACGGTGAGGTGGCCGGCCTGGCCGGGGTCGACCTCCTCCTTGTTCGGGTGGATGACCTTCGCGTCGATCCCGGGGAGCGGCGGCCCGGCCGACCCGGGCTTCATCGTGTTGATCCCCGGGAGCGTGGTGACCATCATGCCGCCGGTCTCGGTCTGCCACCACGTGTCGACGATCGGGCAGTCCTCGCCCCCGATGTGCTTGTAGTACCACTTCCAGGCGCGGGGGTTGATCGGCTCGCCGACGGTGCCGAGCAGGCGCAGGCTCGACAGGTCGTGTTCCGCGGGGTACTGCTCGCCCCACTTCATGAACGCCCGGATGGCGGTCGGTGCCGTGTAGAAGATGTCGACGCCGTACTCCTCGACGATCTCCCACATGCGGTCCTTCTCGGGGTAGTCGGGCGTCCCCTCGTACATCACGGACGTCGTGCCGAGCGCGAGCGGCCCGTACACGATGTAGGAGTGGCCCGTGATCCAGCCGATGTCGGCCGAGCACCAGTACGTGTCGTCGGCCTCGATGTCGAGGACCGCCTGGCTCGTCCAGCTGACGTAGGAGAGGTAGCCGCCGGTGGTGTGTTTCACCCCCTTGGGCTCGCCCGTCGTCCCGGAGGTGTACATGAGAAACAGCATGTCCTCCGCGTCGCGGGTGACGGGGTCGACGGAGGCCCCCTCCTGTGCGGCGACCAGTTCGTCGTAGTCGTGCTGGTCGTCGCCCAGGTCGTGGTCCAGGTCGTCGCCGAGGCGGTCGACGACGACCGTCTCGACGGCCTGCTCGACGTCGCCGAGGCCCTCGTCGGCCTTGTCCTTGTGGTCCAGGGCGTCGCCGCGGCGGTAGTAGCCGTCGCAGGTGACCAGGTACTCCGAGTCGGCGCTGTTCATCCGCGTGGCGAGGGCGTCGGCCGAGAAGCCGGCGAACACGACGCTGTGGGGCGCGCCGATCCGGGCACACGCCAGCATCGCCACCGGCAACTCCGGGATCATCGGCATGTACAGCGTCACCACGTCGTCCTCCTCGACGCCAAGCTCCCGCAGGGCGGCCGCGAACTCCTCGACCTCACGGAGGAGTTCGGCGTACGTGTACGTCCGCGTCTCGCCGAGTTCGCCGACCCACTCGATAGCGACGTCGTCGCCCCGGCCGTCGTCGACGTGCCGGTCGAGGCAGTTCGCCGAGGCGTTCAGCTCCCCGCCGGTGAACCACTCGTAGAACGGCTCGTCCGAGTCGTCGAGCACTTCGTCGTACTCCGACTCCCAGTCGAGCAGGTCCGCGGCCCGCTCCCAGCACTCCGGCCAGTTCTCCTCGAACTCGTCGTATATCCCCTCGTCTGCCACGTTCGCCTGCTCGACGAACGACTCGGGCGGCTCGAACGCCTCCTGTTCGGCCAGTCGGGCTTCGAGCTGTACGTCCTCCGGTGAGTCGCTGTCTCCCATGATACGTTGTTTTCCACTCCAACCGCCACAATAAATCCCACATCTAAATGTACAAACCGGAGCCGGCCCGGTCGCCGTCGCCGCCGGCGGCGGGACCCCGCCGCCAGCGGGTCATTGCTGCCCGTCGCCGTCGTCGAACACCGCCCCGAGGAGTTCGCGCTGGCCCTTCCGGAGGTGGTTGTGGAGCGTCGGGGAGGAGACGCCCATCGCGTCGGCTATCTCCTCGGCGGTGCTCTCGCGGGGCCAGTCGAAGTAGCCGCCGGCGTAGGCCGCGTGCAGCGCCGACTCCTGGCGGTCGGTGAGCCGGTCGGCGACCCCGCGGCGGAACTCGTCGACGGTGCGGGCCGACCGCTCGGTCTCGCGTTTCCCGATGACCGCCGCGCTCGGGAAGGCGTCCGCCAGCGCGTCGACGACCGACCGGAGGTCGGCGTCGCGCGGCAGTTCGGCGGTGAGGCGGGTGCCCTCGCCGGTGACGTCGACGTCGCTGACGGTCGCGCCCGCCCGGGTCAGCGCGACCGCCGGCGTCGTCCCCGAGACGACGAACTCCAGCAGGGCGTCGTCCGCGCGGGCCTCGACGAGGCGGAACGACTCGACGGCGTCGGCCGCCTCCGCGCGCTCGAACGCCGCCGACGGCGACGCGCCGGACAGCGAGAGGTAGTAGACGAGCGTCGCGTCGTCGCCCGAGACCAGCGACTCCAGCGAGAGCGTACAGCCGCAGTCGGCCGCGACCCGGTTGAAAAACGAGCGGTCGCCGTCGACGCGGATCGCCAGTTCGACCACCGCGTCCGAGAGGAGGAGCTTCCGCCGCCGGAGCGCCGTGACCGCGTGGGCGACGCGCCGGCCGAGTGCCCGCAACTGGGCGCGCTCGTCCGCCTCGAACGCGTCCGGCCGGTCCGAGAGGACGCAGACGACGCCGTGGGTCGTCTCCCGGGTCGCGAGCGGGACGACCGCGAGCGACGCCCCGCCGCAGGCCCGGAACGCGTCGCCGTCGGGGCCGGACAGCGGCGGGTCGGCGGCCCGCCTGACGACCGGCTCGCCGGTCTCGGTCGCTCGGTCGACGGCGTCGGTCGCGGCGACGGCGGTCGCCATCCGCGCCGCGGCGTCCTCGGCGACGCCCGCGACGGCCCGCGGATCGCCCCCGTCGGCCGCGATTCCCCCGGCAGTCGTCCACGCGCCGACGTACGGCCCGCCGGCGAGCCCGGCGCAGGTCGCCCGCTCGACGCCGCGGCGGTCGTCGGCCGCCAGCGCGTCCTCGCCGGCGACGCGGGCGGCGGTCGCGACCTCGCGGTGGTACCGGAGCCGGGCCAGTTCGCCGGTCCCGCCGCCCGCGTCGCCGACGAGGCGGGACAGCGCGGCGACGAGGGCGTCCTCGTCGGGCGCGTCGAGGTACGGCTCCAGCGCCTCGAAGCTCCCCCAGCCGCAGGCGGCCTTCACGACCCGCGGGTTGGCGTCGGCCTCGACGAGCAGCCGGCGGGTGAAGTACCGGCGCAGGTCGCCGACGGCGAGGTCGGCGTAGCGGTCGTCGCCGGTCCGCTCGGCCGCCCGGTCCGTGGCCTCCGCGACGATCATGCGGACGCGCCGCGGGCTCACGTCCACCAGCGGCTCGTCGTCCGCGACCCCCTCGCTCCGGGCGTACCGGCGGATCTCGCGGGCCAGTTCGGGGGTCGCGACCGTCTCGCGGGCCACGCCGCCGTCCCCGTCGCCGACGGCGAGCAGGTGGCGGGCGGGGTCCTCGCGGACCTGCCGGAGGTCGGCGGGGCGGACCCGCGGCATCTCGGCGGCCCGGAGGCCAGCCTCGGCGGCCAACCGGACCAGCAACACCTCGCGGTAGCTCCCCGTCGCGCCGCGCAGCCGGTCGTACGCGGCCGCGTCGAACCACTCCGCCCGGTCGGCCGTCGCCCCGCTCGCGCTCATCGTTTCCCCAATTCGACGAGAGCGAAATCAAGCTTTCGGGAGATTTTGGGGGCATCCGGAGGCTTGTCGCATCAGTCGCCACTTCTTCCGAAATATTTCCGCGACCCGTTTCCGGTTCCCAACGGGAGGGAAATCACTCGTCCCGGACCGCGGCCTGGATCTCGCCGACGACCTCGGGGTTGCGGAGCGCGCTGGTGTTCCCTAAGTCGTCCCCGCTCGCGACCGCGGTTAGCAGGCGGCGCATGATCTTGCCCGACCGCGTCTTCGGCAGGTCCGGCGCGAAGACGACCCGCTCCGGCCGGGCGAAGGGGGCGATCGTCTCGCCGACCGTCTCGACGATCCGCTCGCGGAGTTCCTCGCTCGCGTCGTAGCCGTTCTCCGTGCTGACGTACGCGAACACGGCGGTGTCGGGGCCGTCGTCCGCCCCGACGACGGCGGCCTCGGCGACGCCCTCGACGCCGACGATGGCGCTCTCTATCTCCATCGTGCCGAGGCGGCGGCCCGAGACGTTCAACACGTCGTCGATCCGGCCGAGCACCGTGACGTAGCCGTCCCCGTCGACCGTCGCGCCGTCGCCGGCGACGTAGCGGTAGCCGCCGTCGTCGTCCCGCCGCCAGCACTCCTCGACGAAGCGGTCGTCGTCCCCGTACAGCGTCCGGAGCATGCCGGGCCAGGGCTTGGCGACCGTCAGGTAGCCGGCCCCGCCGGCGTCGACCGGGTCGCCGGCGGCGTCGACCACCTCCGCGTCGATCCCCGGCAGGGGCGGTCCCGCGCTCCCCGGCTTCATCGCGTCGACGCCCGGCAGCGTCGAGATCATCATCCCGCCGGTCTCGGTCTGCCACCACGTGTCGACGACCGGGCACTCCCCCCCGCCGACGTGCTCGTAGTACCACTGCCAGGCGCGGGGATTGATCGGTTCTCCGACGGTGCCCAACAGGCGGAGACTGGAGAGGTCGTGGCGCTCGGGGTACTCCTCGCCCCACTTCATGAACGCCCGGATCGCGGTCGGCGCGGTGTAGAACACGTCGACGGCGTTCGTGTCGACGATCTCCCAGACGCGGTCGCGGTCGGGGTAGTCCGGCGTCCCCTCGTACATCGTCGTCGTCGCGCCCAGCGCCAGCGGGCCGTAGACGACGTACGTGTGGCCAGTGATCCAGCCGATGTCGGCCGAGCACCAGTGGGTGTCCTCCGGTTCGAGGTCCAGCACGGCGTGGCTGGTCCAGGCGGCCTGCGCGAGGTAGCCGCCGGTCGCGTGCGTCACGCCCTTCGGCTCGCCGGTCGTCCCGGAGGTGTACATCAGGAACAGCATGTCCTCGGCGTCCCGCGGGACCGGGTCGACGCGCTCGCCGGCGTGGTCGTCGAGCAGGTCGCCGTAGTCGCGCTGGTGGGACGGGAGGTGGTGGCCCATCTCGTCGCCGAGGCGGTCGACGACGACCGTCTCGCGCACGTCGTGGTTCACGTCGAGCAGGGCGTTGTCCGCCTTGCTCTTCAGGTTGAACGCGGTGCCCCGCCGGTAGTAGCCGTCGCAGGTGACCAGGTACTCCGAGTCGGCCCGCGCCAGCCGCGTGGCGAGGGCGTCGGCCGAGAAGCCGGCGAACACGACGCTGTGGGGCGCGCCGATCCGGGCACACGCCAGCATCGCCACCGGCAACTCCGGGATCATCGGCATGTACAGCGTCACCACGTCGTCCTCGCCGACGCCCAGGTCGCGCAGCGCGGCCGCGAACTCGTTGACCTCGCGGTGGAGGTCCTGATAGGTGTACGTCCGCGTCTCGTCGCGCTTGCCGACCCACTTGATCGCCGCGCGGTTCTTCCCGCCCGCCTCAACGTGGCGGTCGACGCAGTTGTACGCGGCGTTCAGTTTCCCGCCGGTGAACCACTCGTAGAACGGTTCGTCGGAGTCGTCGAGCACGGCATCGTACGCCGACTCCCAGTCGAGCAGGTCCGCGGCCCGCTCCCAGCACTCCGGCCAGTTCGACGCGAACGCCTCGTGTATCGACGGGTCGCTGACGTTCGCCTGCCGGACGAACGACTCCGGCGGGTCGATCGCCTCGGTCTCGCCGAGCGCCCGTTCGACGTCTACCCCCGGGCCGTCGCTCATTTCACGGCGTAGCTGTGGACTGAAAGCGGCATAAGCGTTCCCACTGTCCACACCCGGGGGCGGTGACCGCAACCTACTTGCCCCGGAACGTCGGACCGGTACGCATGGACCTGTCCGGAAAGCGAGTGCTCGTCACCGGCGGCGCAGGCCTCGTCGGGTCGCACATGGCCGCCCGCCTCGACGCCGACAACGACGTCCTCGTCGCGGACGACCTCTCGAACGGCTACCGCGACTGGGTGCCCGACGGCGCCGAGTTCGCCGGGGTGGACCTGACCGACCCGGACGCGGTGGCCGAGGTCGTCACCCCCGACCTCGACGTCGTCTTCCACTTCGCCGCCTCGAAGGAGGTCGACACCGACCGCCCCCGCGCGCAGTTCGACGCGAACAACGCGATGACGTACAACCTGCTCGAACGGATGGATTCGGTCGGCGTCGACCGGATAGCGTTCACTTCCTCCTCGACGGTGTACGGCGAGGCCCCGCGCCCGACGCCCGAGGACTACGCGCCGCTCGAACCCATCAGCATCTACGGCGCGAGCAAACTCGCCGAGGAGGGCCTGCTGTCGACGTACGCCCACGCCCACGGCTTCACCGTCTGGACGTTCCGGTTCGCGAACATCCCCGGCCCGGCGTTCGACGGCTCCGTCATCCCCGACTTCGTGGAGAAGATGGACGAGAACCCCGAGACGATGACGATCCTCGGGAACGGCCGCCAGGAGAAGTCGTACCTCCACGTCGAGGAGTGCGTCGACGCCATCCGCCACGTCGTCGCCAACACGGACGACGCCCTCAACGTGTACAACCTCGGCACGCGGACCACGACGTCGGTCAACCGCATCGCCGACATCGTCGCCGAGGAGATGGGCGTCGACCCCGACTACGAGTACACCGGCGGCGACCGCGGCTGGACCGGCGACGTGCCGAAGATGCGCCTCTCGGTCGAGAAACTCGCCGCGACCGGCTGGGGGCCGCCCTTCTCCAGCGACGAGTCCGTCCGCAAGGCGGCCCGGCAACTGGTCGACCGGCTGGACTGATCCGGGACCGCCCGAGCTATCGCAAGGTTCTTTCTGCGGCCGCGGGAGCCGGCGGTATGGACCTCCCCGACGAGTGGACCGCCGGCACCGTCTCCGCCAACGGTATCGACATCCGGTACTACCGGGCGGGATCCGGCGATCCGGTCGTGCTGGCACACGGGATGTACGCCGACGGCCGGTGCTGGGCGCGGCTGGGGTCGGATCTGGCCGACGAGTACGAGGTGGTCGCGTACGACGCCCGCGGCCACGGCCGCTCGGACGCCCCGGAGACGGGATACGACATAGACACCCGCGTCGCCGACCTCGTCGGGCTGGTCGCCGAACTCGGGCTGGACGACCCCGTCCTCGGCGGGCACTCGATGGGCGCGGCGACGGTCGCCTGGGCGGCCGCCGAGCACCCGTCGCTGCCCCGCGGCGTCTTCCTCGAAGACCCGTCGCGGTTCCGGGGGACCCCGGAGACGAGCGTGGAAGCCGCACGGGAAGCGGGCCGCGAACGCCTCCGTGAGTCGAAGTCCCGCTCGGTCGAGGAACGGGTCGAACGCCACTACGAGGAAGCCGGCCGCGACGACCACGACGAGGCGCAGGTCCGTCGCCTCGCCGTCGCGACCGACGACTGCAGCCCGCACGTCGTGAAGATCGCACAGGAGCATCCGCCGGTGGAGCGGGCGTTCGACGACGTCGCGTGTCGCACGCTGGTGTTGCGACGCGACGTCGGCGTCGACGACCGGGTGGAGGACCTGCGGGCGGCGGAGCGGCTCGCGGACGGCCGGCTCGTACACGTCCCCGACGCCGGACACCACGTCTTCCTCGACGAGTACGACGCCGCCGCGGCGGAGCTCCGGACGTTCCTCCGCCGCCTGTAGGCGGCCGGGCGGCCCCGTCAGTCCGGGAGCGGCGGCCACGTCGTCGCCACGGTTTCCTGTACGAGTCGCGTCTGCGCGCGGCGGAGCCGCTCGGAGGCCGACGACGCGGAGATGTCGAGCTCCGCGGCAACCTCCGCCAGGGTGGCCCGGCGCGGGACCTCGAAGTGGCCGAGTTCGTACGCGGTCCGGAGCGCCTCGCGCTGGCGGTCGGTCAGCCCGTCGCCTGGCGGTTCGGGCTCGCCGTCGTGCGTGAGGCGGTGCAGCCGGAAGCCGGCGTTGCGCCGCCAGAACGAGGCGAACGCGTCGAAGGCGTCGCGGTCGGCGAACCAGCCCGTCTGCCGCCAGCCGTCCGGCTCGACGTCGATCCGCTCGACGATGGCGTCGGCCGTGGCGAGGGCTTCGAGGCCGGCCAGGTCGTCGATGTGGTCGCCGAGCTGTTCCTCGAAGCTCAGCGCGGGGACCGCCTGATACCGGCGGGTGTCGCCGGCGCGCCCGACGAGGGTCCACCGGTCGACGTCGTAGGCGTCGTCGAGGGCCCGCTCGGTCGCCGACCGGGAGCCGCCGGTCGCGGTCACGAGAAACAGCGGCCGCCTGCCGTGGTTGTACTGCAGTTCGAGCGCGAGCGACGCGTCGGGAACCGCCGACGCCACCCCCGCCAGGGGGAGCGCCTCGCAGCGGATCCCGAACTCGGCGACGAGCCCCATACCACACCGTTCCGGGCGGCACCAATGGACGTGTCGAATCGCGGTGACGGCCCCGCGGCCCCCGAGCGGACCGGCCGTCCGGTGGCCGCCCCTACTTAAAACGCCGGACGGCTGAGAGAACGGCTTAGCCGGGGCGGGGTCGAACGACGGGAGGCATGCAGCGGACACAGTCCACGAACGGGATCGAGGTAGCGTACGAACGACGCGGCGACGGCCACCCGCTGGTCCTGCTCCACGGCGGGATGGCCCCCCGGGAGTACTGGAACCCGGTCGTCCCGGCGTTCGAGGGATACGGCGCGGTCGTCCCGCAGCGCCCGGGCTTTGGCACCTGTCTCGACGACCCCGCGGAGACGAGCGCGGCCGAGGTGCTGGAGCGCGAGGCCGAGTACGCCCGCGCGCTCGTCGAGGCCGTCGACGGCGACCCGGTTCTGCTCGGGCACTCCTACGGCGCGCTCACCGCGGTCGAGGCCGCGACGGACGCGGCGGTCGAGGCGGTCGTCGCCTACGAACCGGCGGTGCTCCCCGAGGGGTACCGGGCGGAGGCCGACCTCGCCGACCGGATGGCGTCGCTGATCGACCGGGGCGAGCGACGCGAGGCGGTGAAACGCTACGTCGAGCAGGTGCTCCACCCCGACGGTGTCGACGACCTCGACGCGTGGCTCGCGGAGTGGCCGGTCTGGCCGGACTGCGTGGACCTCGCCGAGGAGGTCGTCCGCATGAACCGCGCCGTCGAGCGGTACGAACTCCCCGACCGCCTCCACGTCGACGCCCCCGCGCTCGTCCTGACCGGGACGGACGGCCCGGAGTTCCTCCGGGAGAGCGCACGCGACGTCCACGCGGCGCTACCCCACAGCCGCCTCGTCGAGTTCGACGGCGTCAGCCACACCGGCCCGGCCGAAGCGCCGGACCGCGTCGCCGCGGAAGTCGCGGCGTTCGTGAACGCCCAGTAAGTCGGGGACGTCGCCCCCGGCGCGCGGTCGCCGGCCCACCTACACCGAGAACGCCGCCCGCGCCTCGCAGTCGGACTCCCGCGCTTCGAGCGTCGCCACGGCGTCGTACTCGCCGGACTCGGGGTCGTCCCACGACGCCTCGTACGTCGCGGACTCGCCGGGGGGTATCGTCTCGGAGCCGAGCGCCTGCGCGAACATGCGGCCCTCGCTGAACCGCCAGACCTCCCGGTCGCCGTCGTGCACGGCGAAGTCCGCCTCCAGCGCGTCGGGGAAGCGGAGGTCGACCGGTTCAGCCCCGTCGTTTTCGACCGTGAAGACGAACGTGACGCCGTCGTCGGCGGCGACGTCGAGCGACCCATGAAGCGCCATGGGCCGGGCTACCGAACGGGCGACCAAAGCCTTTCCGTCGGGGGCGGTCCGGCAAGCAGTACGCCTTTATCCGGGGGTCGCCTACCGCGGGGCGTGCAGATCGTCGGGTACGACACGGGGTCGCCGGCGTCCGGGGAGGGCGACGGCCGGAACCCCGCGCTGTTGCTCGCCGCGGACGGGCGCGTCGACCGCGTCGCGCTGACGCCGGGGACCGAACTCGCCTACAGCCTCGGCGAGCGGCGCTGTGCGGGCGCGGTCGACGGGGACACCCACTACGACTGCGGGAACGAGGCCGCCCCGTACTGCGACCAGCACGCGAGCACGTGGGTGTGTGCGCGGTGTACCGGCACCTGCCTCAAGGACGAGATGGACTGCTACGAGGAGCACGCGGTGTACCTCGCGGCGTTCGCCCCGGCGACGTTCAAGGTCGGCGTCACCCGGTCGTGGCGGCTGGAGACCCGCCTGCGCGAGCAGGGGGCCGACCGCGCCGCCCACCTCCACACCGTCTCGAACGGCCGGATCGCCCGGGAACTGGAGGCCGAGATAGCGACGGACCAGACCGACCGCGTCCGGGTCCCCGAGAAGGTCGCCGGCCTCGGCCGCGGGGTCGACGAGGACGCCTGGGCGGCCGTACTGGCGGAGTTCGACGTGCTCGACCGCTGGCGGTTCGACTACGGCCTCGGCCTCGACGCCCGCCCGGTCCCCGAGACGCTGGCGACGGGGACGGTGGTTGGGGTGAAGGGCCGCGTGCTGGTCCTGGAGAACGCCGGGACGACCTACGCCGTCGACCTGCGGGACCTGGTCGGCTACGCGGTCGAGGCGGAGTCGGCGTCGCGCTCGCTGCAGTCGAACCTCGGCGCGTTCACCTGACGTCCACCGCCCCACAGTCGCGGTACGTCGCTCCGGCGACCGTTTACCGAACCCTTTTCGGGCCGGCGACGAAAGCCGGTGGTATGTCGGACGACGACTCCACCGACGGCGAGGAACCGGCCGCCGAGGACAACGGCGAGGACGAGGAGAAGTCCTTCCGCGAGCGCGTCGAGGAGATCCGCGAGAAGCGCGCCGAGGAGGGCGAGGGGGACGGCGAGTCCCGCGAGGAGCGCATGGAGGAGATGATGGGCGGCGGTCCCGGCGGCCCCGGCGGCATGGGTGGGGGCGGCGGCAACCCGTTCGCACAGATGATGAGCGGCATGATGGGCGGCGGTCCCGGCGCCGGCCCCGGCGGCCCCGGCGCGGGACCGGGCGGCCAGTCGGAGGGCGGCAACGAGGAACTCGTCCGCGAGGTCCGACAGCTCCGCGACGAGGTCCGCGACGCCACCCGACAGCTCCAGCGCATCGCGGACGCGCTCGAGGACTGATACGGGTCGCTCTCGCCGATTACCGGTGAGAGCAACCACCGCGAGCGGGTCGGCCCCGTTTCCTGTTCCGGAATCCGACACTATCTTTATCCCTGCGGGGTTACTACCCCACCCACGATGTCGCTGACAGCCGTGCTCGTCGCGAAACTGATCCACGACCTCCCGCGCCGGCACCAGCGGGCGGCGCTCGCGCTCGCGCCGCTCTCGGTGCTCGGTTACGCGAGCGTCTCGCCGGCGTACGAGGCGGCTCCGTGGGTCGGCGTACTCCTGCTCGTGGCGGCGACGCTGTTCGCGACCGGCGTCGTCGTCGCGGTGATGACCGGCATCGGGCAGGCGCTCGACTCCTACGAGACGCTGCCGTAGAGGTCGGCCAGTCGCTCGACGGTTCTGCCGACGCTTATCTCGTCCCGACGCTCCAGACAGTTCTCCGCGAGGTCGTCGCCGTCGGCGAGCACGTCCTCGATCCGCGCCCGGAACGCATCGACGTCCTCGCTCGGGAAGTGATACCCCGTCACCCCGTCCTCGACCGTCTCGGAGAGCGCGCCGCTGTCGACGCCGACGACGGGCGTCCCGCAGGCGTTGGCCTCCAGCGCGACCAGCCCCTGCGTCTCGACCGGGCTCGGGAACGCGAACACGTCGAGCGCCGAGTAGAACGCCGGCATCTCCTCGCGGTCGAGGAAGCCGAGGAAGCGCACGTCCGCGTCGCTGTCGGCCGCCTGCGCCCGCAGGTCCTCGCGGGCGGGGCCGTCGCCGCCGAGGACGACCGTCGCGTCGAGGCCCTCGGCCGCGTCTATCAGGTCGGTGAGGCGCTTCTCGTAGCCGTGCCGGCCGGTGTAGCCGACCAGCCGCTCGCCGACGAGGTCGTGGCGTTCGCGGAACGCCGTCGCGTCAGTCGGCCGGAAGTGCTCGGTGTCGATCCCGTTCGAGACCACCTCGACGCGGGTCTCGATGCCGAGTTCGGCCCGGAGGTACTGGCGGACGGGTTCGGTCGGGACGACGACCCGGTCGGCGCGGTTGAAAAACCACCGCTCGTACCCCTCGACGAACCCCCGGAGGCCGCTCGCGATGCCCTCGGTCGGCGCGAGGTAGTCCGTGTACTCGCCGCCGGGGGTGTGGTAGGAGGCGACCAGCGGCGCGTCGGCGCGGCGGGCGAGCCGCATCGCGCCCAGTCCGAGGGCGTAGGGGGTGTGGGCGTGGACCACGTCGACGCTCTCGACGGCGTCGGGGATCTTCGGCGCGCCGAGGCGATACCCCTGATACCAGGGGAACGCGACGCTCCTGACCGGGTGCTCGTGTGGACCCGGCGAGTGGCCGTCCGACCGGGGGTACACCACGTCCATCCGGCCGCCGTCGCGGTTCCAGCGGTCCCGCCAGGTGTCTATCGTGTAGGTCACGCCGTTTACCGTCGGCAGATAGGTGTCGGTAAAGGCGGCGACCTGATGATTCATTACCGAGCCTTTCGTGGGGGAGTGGTTAAAAATCCCGTCATCTATCGATCACCTCGTTCCGGCGATCCGGCGGGCGACGGTCCGGGTCGTGCGGGCGTCCAGGATCCCGGAGAGGGTTCGGCTGTCAGGGGCCGCCCCGCTCCCGTCCCCGAGTTCGTTCGGAGGGCTTCCCCTAAGAGTAGAAACAAAAAATACTTGTCTTTCACATACCGAGCGGTAAACGGGGCGTTTCAGGATGACACTCTCTCCTTGTCCTGATCGGCCCCGGAATCCCCCCACCCCCCATTTCCGATGACGATAGCCGAGGAGCGCATCGACCGGCTGGAGACGCTCGCCCGCGACGCGGCGGCCGCGTCGAACCAGGAGCGGGCGCGGGAGTACGTCCGCCTCGCCAGACGCATCGCCGAGCGCAACCGCCTGTCGCTCCCGACGCGGTTCAAGCGGTTCACCTGCGACGCCTGTGACAGCTACCTCCGTCCGGGCGCGAACGCGCGCGTCAGGACCAGGGACGGCCACGTCGTCGTCGCCTGCGACTGCGGCCATCAGGCGCGCTATCCGTACTGACGCGGCGGGTGCGTGCAACAAAGTTGAAACGGGAGCCGTACGTACACGCGGTAGAATGACAGATCAGCGGCTCCGGAAACAGGCACACGAGACGGACGTCACCGTCTGGGTGGGGAAGAACGGTATCGACTCGGTGACCGGCGAACTCGCCGACCAGCTCAACGACCGGGAACTCGTGAAGGTGAAGTTCCTGCGGGCGGCCCGCGGGGGGTCGAGCACGGAGGAACTCGCGGTCGAACTGGCCGACGCCGTCGACGCGGAACTCGTCGAGACGCGCGGTAACACGGCGGTGTTGCACTGATGGTCGTCGTCGACGAGTTCCTCATCGACGCGGGGGTGAGCGCGGACGTCGCGACGCCGTTAGGGGCGGCGATCCAGTTCCTCATAGCGTTCCTCGCCGTGTACCTCATCGGCAAGCTGGCCGTGTACCCGCTGGTCCGGCGGCTGCTGAACCGCCGCGACCTCGACGCCCACGCGCGCAAGCCGCTGATGAAGGTCACCCAGATCGTCGTGATCTTCGCGGCGGTGTCGGTCGCGTTCGGCGCGGCGGGGCTGGGGAGCTTCCTGCAGTCGCTCGCCACCATCGCCGCGGCCGCGACGCTGGCCATCGGCTTCGCGCTGCAGGACGTGATCGCCAACTTCGTCGCGGGCATCTTCATCTTCACCGACAAGCCGTTCCGCATCGGCGACTGGATCGAGTGGGACGGCAACTCCGGCATCGTCGAGGACATCAGCCTCCGGGTCTCCCGGGTCCGGACGTTCGACAACGAACTGCTGACGGTGCCCAACTCCCAGTTGACCGACGGCGTCATCAAGAACCCGATGGCGAAGGACAAGCTCCGCCAGAAGTTCGTGTTCGGCATCGGCTACGACGACGACATCGAGCGGGCGACCGACATCATCATCGAGGAGGCCGAGGCCCACCCCGACATCCTCGAGGACCCGGCCCCCTCCGTCCGGCTGACCGAACTGGGCGACTCCTCGGTCGGCCTCCAGTCCCGCATCTGGATCGCCGACCCGAGCCGCGCGGACTTCGTGAAGGTCCGCGGCGAGTACGTCACCAGCGTGAAACAGCGGTTCGACGAGGAGGGGATCGACATCCCGTACCCCAACCGCACGCTCTCGGGCGGCCTCGAACTGGCCAACGCGGCGGAGTTCGCGGAACCGGCCGACGACTGAGCGGCCGTTTGCCGTTCTCGGAGGCTGTGATTTTCGCGTCGACGGGTTACCGGAGCGAGGCGAGCGGCCGGAGCGTCGCCGACGGCGGGTCGACGGCGCTGAGGAAGGGCCAGACGTCGATCCGCGACACGAGCAACAGGACGAGAACCGCGAACCCGATCCCGACCGCGACGTAGAGGAACAGCGTCGCCTTGTCAGCGAGGTCCATGTGGTTTCCTGCCCGAGGATTCCCGTGCAGTGGCGTAGTTCTGTCGGCCGCGGACGAGGCGTGCGGAGCGCCGCCGCTCGGGCGAAGAGTCGGTATGAATGGTCGGACGCCCGGAGTTGCCCGGCGTCCCGGACGGGGGAATCCCGGTTGCCTCCTCCACCCCGCGACCCATCGAGCGACAGGTGTCCGACGGTCCGCTGCTCGCTTCCGCGCCTGACGGATTGCCGCCGACCAACCGCGGCGCGCCGTCCCTGCGGACGGACGCCGCGGACCGCTGTCCCCGATGGACGAGGCTTCCACGTTGGCTCCCGGGGCCCCGCCCGGTCGGACCGGACGCGCCCGGGGTTCGGTCCCCGCTGAAGGCCATAGGGCGGGTGGAGAGCAGGGCCTAGCTGCCCGACCTAGTCCATCCCGACGTAGCCCCCGGTCTCTTAAGGACCTTTCGCATCAGTCGGGGACGGCGGGCCGGTGCGCGGACCGACCTTCGTCGTCGGGCCGGTCAGAACAGCCGCAGCGCGCGGGCGTACAGGCCCGCGGCCAGCGGGACGACGAGCGTCGCCGCGAGGAACATCCAGCGGTGGTACTCGATCCAGTCGGCGGACCCGATCTGGAGGACGAGCGACGCGTCGACGGAGACGGCCCACAGCGCGGCGAGAACGGTCATGATGAGCCCCAGCCCGAGCGTCGCGCCGGCGGCGGTCTCCGGCGGCGTCCGGTCCTGTCGCCCCGCCGCGAAGGCGATGGCGGCGACCAGCGCCAGCATCGTGATCGCCCACGGGCCGACGAAGCCGGCCGAGTAGTAGAGGTCGAGGCCGCTCGCCTCGGCGGCCGGGAGGGCAACGTACGGCGCGGCGGCGACGGCGGCGATGGCGAGCGTGCCGAGCAGCCCGATGGTCGGCGGGACCGTCTCGTCTACCATATCCGACACTGGTACCGCCGCTCGCATAAGCGCGGCGTTCGAGTCGGAAGGCCCAACTTGCCGGCCCCGGAAGCGGCGCGTATGGGACTCGGAAGCACCGCGAAGAAGATCCAGAGCGTCGCCGACCGCGCCGAGCAGCTGTACAAGCAGCTGGCCGACGTGCGCGAGCGCGTGATGAAACTGGAGGAGACGACGACCGAAACCGGCGACCGCGTCGAGCGGATGGAGACCGAACTGGAGAAACAGCGGGCCGTCCTCGACGCGATCGCCGCCGACCGCGGCATCGACGTCGACCAGTTGCTGGCCGACGCGGCCATCGAGGACGCGGAGGCGGACGCCGCCGACGGCGAAAGCGGTGACGGGACCGCCGGGGGCGGGAGCGACGAACCGGCGGACGACGCCGCCGACTCGGCGTCCGCCGAGGACAACCAATAAAGTATAACGGGTGCGGCAACTATTGCCCAAGCGATGACCACGCATCGCGAGCCCGTCGACTCGGTGCTCGAAACCGTCGGGGAGACGCCGCTGGTCCGCGTCGCGGCCGCCCCCGACGAAGTGCCCGTCTACGCGAAGGCCGAGTCGTTCAACCCGGGCGCGAGCGTCAAGGACCGCATCGGGAAGTACATGCTCGAACGCATGATCGAGCGCGGGGACGTGTCGCCGGGCGGCACCGTCATCGAGCCGACCGCCGGCAACACGGGCATCGGCTTCGCCGTCGCCGCCGGGCAACTGGGCGTCGACGCGGTGTTCGTCGTCCCCGAGCGGTTCAGCGTGGAGAAACAGCAGCTGATGGACGCCCTCGGGGCCGACGTCATCAACACGCCCACCGAGCACGGCATGGACGGGGCGATCGAGCGCGCCCACGAACTGGCCGACGAACTCGACGACGCGGTCGTCCCCCAGCAGTTCGCCAACCCGCTCAACGTCGAGGCACACTACGAGACGACCGCCCCGGAGATCTACGAAGCGCTCGACGGCGAGGTCGGCGCGGTCGTCGCGGGCTGTGGCACCGCCGGCACGCTCATGGGGCTCGCCGAGTACGCCCGGGAGCAACACCCGGACACCTACGTCGCCGCCGTCGAGCCGGAGGGGTCGCTGTACGGCACGGTGCTGGGCGAGGACGGGACGGAGGAGGAGTACAAGATAGAGGGGATCGGCACGCACGACCCGACGACCAACGAACTGTTCGACCCCGACCTCGTCGACGCGGTGGTCGACGTCGCGGACCGCGCCGCGCAGGACGAACTCAAGCGGCTCGCCCGCGAGGAGGGCCAGCTCGTCGCCTCCAGCGCCGGCGCGGCCAGCGTCGCCGCGCGGCGGGTCGCGCGGGACATCCGCGACGGCGAGATCGACGCGCCGTACGACACCGTCGCGACGATCTTCCCCGACTCCAGCGAGCGGTACCTCTCGAAGGGGATCTACCGGTCGTTCGAGGAGTGGGAGGGTTAGCGGAGCCGCTGGTGCTCGACTTTCATACAGCGGTCCTGCACGACGTGGAGCCCCGCCGCCTCGGCGCGCTCGGCCGCATCGTCGTCGCGGATGCCGAGTTGGGTCCAGACGACCTTCACGTCGTCGCGCTCGATCGCCTGGTCGACGATCCCGCTTACCTCCTCGCTGGGGCGGAACACGTCGACGACGTCTATCTCGCCCTCGACGTCGGCCAGCGAGTCGTACGCCGTCTCGCCCAGCACCTCGTCGGCGAAGGGGTTGACCGGCGTCACCTCGTACCCGTGGTTCTGCAGGTACTTCGGGATCTCGTGGGCGTCCTTGCCCTCGGTCCCCGAGCAACCGACGACCGCGATCCGTCGCAGACCAAGCAGTTCTCGTAGCTCCGCGTCGCTCTCGACGGGCATTGGCGGAGGATCACGGGACCCCCCGATTAAAGCCTGCTGGTCAGTTCGACGCCGACGGGATCCCCATCGTCGTGACCGACGGCTCGCCGTCGTCGTCCTCGACCTCGATGACGCCGTCGAACAGCTGTTTCAGCGTGTTCAGGGTCTGCTCCTCGTGGGCCGTCGAGTCGAGCACGTACAGCCCCAGCGCCTCGGCGCTCTGGACCCGGCCGGTGAACACGTGCAGGAACCGGAACACCGTCTGGACGTTCGAGTACATCAACAGCGTCGACACGGAGTGGAGCAACACCCGGTTGCGCTGGATGCTGCGCGTCTCGTAGAACTCCTGGAGGAACTCCGAGAGCTGGATCCCAAGCCCGGTCATGTCGACCGGCGACGACGCGTACTTCACCCGGCTCGTGTTCTCAGCGTTGCCCACGCCGCGTTGCTTCGTCACGCAGTCGACGACGCCGAACGGCGCGTCGTCGAGTTCCGGGACGAGCCGCTCGTACTCCGTGACGAGTTTGTCCGCGCTGTCTTTCGTGGTGACGACGATAGCTCCGTCTCCCTGCTTGCTCCCCTCCGCGAGTATCTCCGTCGCTATCCGCCGTTTTCCGGTCATCGGCGGCCCGGAAACGAGCAGGTTCGTCCCCGGCGTCACTTCGACGTCCGGGAGGACAGGGGCCAGATCATACATGAGGGATCGTCGTGGAGAGAACAGCGGGGGTCGTCCCACTGTTATTCGATGGAGTCAACGTGTTCGTCTGGTATAAAGGTGTACGGAGCGAGCGTATATAGTTTTTGATTCAATTGAGAACGAGGTAGAAAAAAATGTGTCTCGGGGGATCACAGGGGAGCGACACCGACGCTCCGACCGACGACGAACGCCACCGCCGCGAGGAACATGCCGTACTTGATGTGGGCCTGCCCCGCGGTCGGGTCGTCGAAGCTCTCCGCGGCGGCGTACACCATCACGGCGTCGGCCGGCACCACGACGAGCAGGTACGCCGCCCCGAACGTGCCCCGCAGGTACGGCACGGGACTGGCAAGCACCGCGACGGCGAGCGCGCCCGCGGCGACCCACAGCGCCCGGCGTTCGCCGACCGCGATGGGGAGCGTGTTCAGCCCCTCCTCGCGGTCCCCGTCGACGTCCTCGACGTCCTTGATGATCTCCCGGGTCACCGTCGACAGCGCCGCCAGCAGGAAGAGGACGACCGTCGCGCCGGGACGGCCGACCGCCGCCCCGCCGAACAGGAACGTGCTCCCGCCGAGGAAGGCGACGACGACGTTGCCGACGCCGGGCAACCCCTTGAACAGTTCCGTGTACGCGACCAGCGCCACGAGGTTCACCGCGGCGATGCCAAGCGCAAGCGGCGGCAGCGTGACCGCCAGCGCGACCGCCCCGAGAAACAGCGCGAGGCTGAACGCCAGCGCCCCCCGCGGCGACACCGCGCCCCGCGGGATCGGCCGGTCGGGGTCGTTGATCGCGTCTATCTCCCGGTCGAAGTAGTCGTTTATCGCGTTGCCGGCGGCGGTCGCGAGCACCGTCGCCCCCGCGGCGGCCCCGACCCGCGCCGGCGACGCCGACAGCCCGACGGCGACGAACGCCCCGACGAACGTCAGCACCCCCGCGGCGACCGCGTTGACCGGCCGCATCAGTTCGACCAGCCCGCGTAGCCGCCGTCCGACGCTCATGCCCCTCCCTCCCGACGGATCGCTTATAAATCGCGCGGAACCCGGCCGGTGAGATCATTGGGTTTAAATCGCCCCGTCACCCTCTGATCGACTGCGGGCGCTTAGCTCAGTTTGGACAGAGTACTTGGCTTCGGACCAAGCTGTCGCGGGTTCAAATCCTGCAGCGCCCATACCAGCCAATTCGCAACACAACGGTGTGATGATCCGTGTTTTCAATTTAACAAATTTTCTACATACTGACGATCTAGTCGCTGTCACCGAGTCCGTGTCCGACGAAAACCCGTTCAGGAAGGACCCCTCCTGGGTACGGAGAAAAGCGCAACAAACCGGGCTGCTTTCTTTCGGAATTCGCTGATCAGTCACCGGATGACAGGTCGGGCGTATCTAACGGAATCGTTATTGAGATCAGAGTGGAACTATGGATAGTGTCTTTCAGCATTCGGGAGGCAACAGGCGGTGACGTAGCCGCTCTCGTCAATCTGTACCGGAGTGCATACAAAGAGAACGAGCGGATGGGGTTTCCATCGAGTGTCGTTTCGGTCGACGAGGCTACTGTGAGAAAGTGGCTCCGCACTCGTTCGGTTTTCGTTGCCACTCGAAACGGGGAGATCGTTGGTGCCAGCCAACTCATCCCTCGTTCAGACTGGGAAGTCCCTGAAATCGGCCGTCTTGCCGTCTCTCCGGACTGGCAGGAACGAGGGATCGGAGGCGATCTCCTCGAATCGACCGAGCAGTATGCCAACTCGGAAGGTTGGGACAGAATACGACTTCGCACGCTGTCCGGTCATCCGTTTCTCGAAGGCTGGTATCGACGCGCCGGATATGAACGGGTGGGGATCGAGCGGTTGGACGAGCGACCCTACGACGCACCCGTATTGGAAAAGGAGTTGTAGACCACGTTGCTAAATCCCTCACCTGTATCTATCACTCGTCCTCGAGTTCCGACACTTCACTACTCGTGTCTTGCCCGGGAGAGTCGATATCGGGCCGACCGGTAGTCAGTCAAGTTGTCTAAGGCTGCCTCAGGGGAGTATCACACCGCTCCCGACCGCCATGAGGAGAGCAATACCCGCGACGACGACGCCCATAACACGCGTCATGAGGAGACGCATCCGACTCGGTTCGATTTGTGTAGTACCGTTTGGACCATGCATCTGCCACCGAGTCAGCTGACGAGGATACGCAGCCATCGCAAGCGCGAAGACTGCAACGAGGAGGGCTATCAGCTGGAACGCCGACTTGAACAACTGGAAGCCTTCGGGGACCATATCACTGAGACCCTCCCCGAACTAGGAAAGCGTTACTATATACGCGATCGTACGTTTCCGTATCTACTGCCGTCGAGGGATGACGGAGCAGGCGGCGGTTTTTGAGAGATCCGTCGCAGAACCCTCTGTTTGGTGAGTCGGCAGATGGCTCAGACTCCCTTCAGTTACTTCCGGCCGGTGCATCGACGGATCGGCTGTCCCTCAAACGGTCGAGGCCGCGGTGCCGAGTCGTGTCGCACCCGCACCTTCGGCGTCACACGCTCCGACCGTCGTACTGCAGAAGCATCTCCCGGAGCGTCGCCTCGACCCGCCTCGCTCGCTCGGGAGTCTCACAGGGGAGCGTCCGCGGCGGGCTGTACAGCCGGTCGACGACTCGGGAGAGCGTTCGACCGACGAGGTCGTCCCCGATGGGGTCCGTCTCCCAGTCGAGCCACAGCGTCGCCCCGTCCTCATCCCGTCGAACGCGCCGGAGGTTCGACAGTCCGTAGCAACTCGTGCGGCGCTCGTCGAGCGTGGCCTTGCACAGCGAGAACCCGCCGATCGACCACCGCCGGTCGTCGCAGACCCATTCGACCCGCGTCCCGGTCGGGACGAGACACGCCGCGTGATCGCTCAGTTGCGCACGGATACGGGGGAGCACGCTATCGTCGAACGCCGTCGCGTCGATGCCGGCGTCGGAGTGGTGGGGTACCGCGTCGAGGACGGGCGTCCCATCGCGGGAGAGTTCGAGGCGGAACACGAAGCGCTGGCCGGCGACGCCGTCGGTCAGGTCGATGAGGTTCAGCACGGCCGTCCGATCGGGCACGCCGCGGAGGTCACAGGTCCATGCCGTCCCTTCATCGTCGTCAACCTCCGGCGTCCGACGGAACGCCTCGCGGGCGTTCGCCCAGACGCGGGCACACTCCTCCCCGTCGGGCTCCGTCCGTCGCTCCTCCTCGTGAAGGTAGACGGTCGCGCGGGTCACCTCGTCGAGCGCTGCTTCGACCACGGCACGAAGCGATTCCGCGAACCGCTCGCACTCCAGTCGGTGCGTTCGCGCGAGTGCGGGGACCATCGGTCGGGCAAACGCTTCGCTATCCGTTAAATCCAGTCGTCGGTGACCATCTGAACCCCGGACGACCCGCACACGTCACCCATCTGAACCCCGGGCGATCCGCACACGTCAGCGGGGGACGGTGCCGCCGATGACGTAGTAGTCGTGCCGTGGCTCCCGGCCCCACAGCGTCGGGTCCATCAGCGGGGCGTGCGTGACGTCGGAGAGGCCCTCGCGGACGAGCACCTCGGTCAGTTCGTCCGGCGGCCGGCCGTCGTACAGCGGGAGGTCACCGGCGACGTGCTCGTACTCGTCCCACGGCTCGTCGTGGTCCCAGTAGCCCTCGATCAGGACGATCCGGCCGCCGGGCGCGACGACCCGTTGCCACTCTCGGAGCGCCCCGGCGGGGTCGGGGAGCGTCCAGACGAGGTGGCGCGCGGCCACCAGGTCGACGCTGTCGGCCGCCAGCCCGAGTGTCTCCGCGTCGCCGCGGAGGAACGCGACCGACCGGTTCGCCCGCCGGGCCTTCTCGCGTGCACGGTCGAGCATCGCCGGGGCGAAGTCCACGCCGACGACGTCGTGACCCAACGCCGCCAGCAGCAACGAGACGACGCCCGTCCCGCAGCCGACGTCGAGGACGCGACGGGGGTCGTCGCCCGCCCACTCGCGCAACACCGCGAGCCAGCGGTCCCGTTGCTCCGCGGAGTGGATCCCGTGATGGCGCTCGTCGTCGAACGTCGCCGCCCGGCCGTCCCAGTGTCGCCGGACGAGTTCTTTGACGGCGTCGTCGTCTCGGTTCGGCTGTGCCATGGGTGGCGAACGCATCGAGCTATTGCGGCCCACCTGATAACGTCGGGGGTCGGCTTCCCGCGCCGCCGGAATCCCCGTCACTCCTATCACCGTTCCGTCAGTAGTGTCGACTATGGCGCAGGGAACGAGGCGAACCGTAGCGGTCGCCGTCGGAGCGCTGGGTGTCCTGGCGGGGCTGCTCGTCGTGATCCAGATACCGGCCGCCAAACCACGTCACAGAACGACGCTCGCGGCCGCGGGCGTCGGCGTTCTGCTCGTCCTGTTCGGCGTCAAAACACTCGTCGAGACCCAGTCGTAGGCGGGCGGCGAGCCCCGGCTGGGGGCAAGATCGATCGGTTCCCAAAGGGTATTGGCCCGCTCGGACGAATTCCTCCGCATGGACGTACTCCTGCTCGGCGCGAGCGGTCGTATCGGCCACCGAGTCGCGAACGAACTGCTCGACCGCGGGCACGACGTCACCGGCGTCTCCCGGAGCGGCGAGGTCGAGGGGGTCGAGGACGCGTCGTTCGTCGCGGTCGCCGGCGACGCGACCGACCCCGACGACGTGGCGCAACTGGCGGCGGGACACGACGCGGTCGCGTCGACGCTTGGTCCGGGTGAGGACACCTCCCCCGACGTCCTCGTCAACATGATGGAGGCCGTCATCGAGGGGCTGCGCCGCGCGTCGGTCGACCGTCTCGTGTGGACCGGCGGTGCTGGTGGCCTGTCCGTCGGGCCGGATACCCGCCTCGTCGAGACCGACGACTTCCCCGACGAGTGGGAGCCGCTGGCGCGTGCGGCGATCGACGCCTACGACGTCCTCGCGGACGACGACGACCTCGAGTGGACGTACCTCGCGCCGGCCGCGCTGATCGAACCCGGCGAACGGACCGGCGAGTACCGCACCGCCGCGGGCGAACTCGTGGCCGACGAGGACGGCGAGAGCTACATCTCCATGGAGGACTTCGCCGTGGCGCTCGCCGACGAACTCGAGGAGGCGAACGCGGTCCACACGTACCTCGGCACCGGCTACTGAGACGGTCGAATCGCGCTCTATTTCTCGGCCGTCGAACGGCTCACCTCGGGAGTATCGGGAGCACGAACTCGCCGGTCGGACCGAAAAACAGCAGCGCGAAGGCGCACATGAGCACGGTCGCGACGCCGCCGCCGACGCCGAGCAGGACGGCCCCGACGCCGGCGTTCGTGCGGTCGAACGCCGCGCTGAGTGCCCAGGCGACCAGGGCCGCCATCACGCCGAGCGCCAGCAGCGCCAGCCCCTGTATCGTCTCGTCGGCGGTGTAGCCCCGCGTCACGACCGCGATGGCGACGAGCTGGCCGCCGACGAGGACGCTCCCGGCGTACGCGAAGGCGAGCCACGTCCCCCGTTCGGTCACGGCCGCGCGGACACAGGGCAGGCGGGCCGCGCCGTAGACGGCGAGCGGGAACAGCGGGTACACGTACCGGACGGTCAGCGTCGCGTGGAGCGGGAGCCGGTAGATGTACAGGAGCGTGATCAAAACGGCGTACGACGCGACGAAGACGTCGGCGGCGACGAGGGGGCGGGAGCGCAGCCCGGCCGTTCCGGCGCGGAGCCCGCGATACCCCCTCCGGGCGGCGACGACCGGGACGGTCAGCAACACGCCCGCGACCGGGAACGCCTCCAGGAAGGCGACGTTGATCGCGAGTCCGGTGGCTCCCCCGGACGAGAACCCGAAGTAGCCGCTCCGGACGAACGCGTGGTACAGCCGCTCGGGCTCCTGCCGGACGGCGTCGACGCCCTGCGAGAGGAAGTCGGTGAACAGCACCACCCGGTCGAAAACGCCGAGGGCACGGACCAAAAATCCGGTCCAGAGGGCGGAGACCCGGCCGAGGAGGACGTCGATGCCGCCGGCGACCCCGCTGCTGCCACCGCCGCCGCTCCCGTCGCTATCGCCTCCGGTGGCTCCGGGACGTTCCGTCCCGTCGCCTCCGACCTCCGTACTTCCGCCGCCTTCGCTTCCGGCGCTCCCGTTGCCTGCACTCCCGTTGCCTGCACTCCCGTTGCCTCCGCTCCCGGTACTTCCGCTGCCGTCGCCACCCGTGCCGCCGCTCTCCCCGCCAGCCGCCTCGCCGCCCCCGTCGCCCGCGTTCAGGTCGTCGCCGATCGCCGAGGCCTCCTCGGTCACCGTCTCGTCCACCGCCGCCGACCCGTACCGGTCGAGCATGCGCGGCGGCGCGAAGGGGTCACCCGAGACGAGGTAGTTCGTCAGGAGGAAGGGGAGCAACGAGAGCGCGAAGCCCGCGGCGACCGTCGCGAGCGTCCGGAGGCCGTGCTCCCGGGCGGTGACGGCGTCGGCGACGAGGAGCGCGCCGAACAGCACCAGCCCCTCCGAGGCGTTCAGCCACGCCGTCAGCCCGACCGGGACGTAGGCGGCCGCTCGGTAACCTCGATACGACGACTCCCCGTCGGCCCCGCGACTCCGGTAGAGGCAGTACAGCGTGAGGAACGCGAACAGGCCGGTGAGGACGTGTCGCTTCGGGATCGTCGCCCAGAGGAGGGCGGGGGACGCGACGCCGACGGCGACGCCCGCGGCGAGGCCGACGGACGATTCGTACGCGTGCACGAGGAGGCGGTACGCGACGAGGGCGGTCGCGGCGGAAGCGAGGACCGTCGCGAACTGGAGTGCGGTGTACGCCAGGTTTTCGTACGGGAACGGCGTCGCGAGGGCGACGTTGGCGGCGAAGGCGGCGAGAGCGACGCCACCACCAAGCAGGTGAGCGGTCTCCCGCCGGCCGACCAGCCGGCCCCCGACGCTCGCCGTGGCGAACAGCAGGAGGCTCCACAGGGCGGCGAGGGCGATTCGGACGTCCGCGACCGCGGCGACGGCGTCGAACGCCCACAGCACCGGCAGCGCGACGGCGATCTGCGCGTAGTTCCGCGGGTACGCCCGCCCGTCGATCTCGTACATTCCGGGCGTGGCGAGCGTGTCGCCGTACGTTGGTTGGGCCACGTGCATGTGGCCGTCGCTCACTGCGACCAACCCGTTGGCGACGGTCAGGTTGTCGGTGATCGAAAACGTCGTCCGCCAGAGGACCATCGCCGCCGTACACGCGAGCAGGAAGACGAACAGCCCCGCGTAGTCACCGAACACCGCCCGGCCGCACCGCCGGGCGACGGCGGTCGTCCGCGCCGCCCAGTCGTCGACCGCGTCGCGGGAGGAACCGTTCACCGGTCTACCTCCACCGTGACGTTTCGGCTCGCCACCGTGCGCTCGACCGCAGCCCCGTTCTCGGTGCCGCGGTAGATCAGGCGCACCTCGGCGGCGTACTCGTCCTCCGTGATCCGGTCGGGGGCAAACGAGGATTTCGGGATCGAGATCCGCGCCTCGCCGTTCGAGTCAGCCGACACCGTCGCCACCGAGAACGAGCGCACCCCGAGCCCGGCAACGCGGATCTCGTAGGTGAACCGCACGCACCCGCGGACGTCGGTCGCCGTCACCTCGGCGGCCGGGACCTCCAGCCGGTACACGTCCGCGCCGAACGAGGACCGGGTGAGCGCCGCCGAGTCGGCGACCGTGGCCCGTTCGACCGTCGCGCTCCCCCCGGCGGCGAGCGCGCCGCCCTCGCAGGTCCCGTCGGCGGTCGTGAGGTCGACGGGCACCAGCGGTCCGGACGCGAGCACCGTCGCGGCGAGAGCGCCGACGACGACCAGGGTCACGGCCCGGGTCCCCACCATGCTGGTGTCCCTTATCAGGATCTCGGGATAAGCATGTCGGCCTCACCGCAGGGCCGTCGCGAGGCCGTCGGGCGACGCCGGGCCGGGAGGTACTTAGCCGCCGGTCAGTCCTCCAGCGGCCCCATGAACCCGAAGTACGCCACAACGCCGGCGAACATGAACAGGTAGTAGGCCCACTGCGGCCCGTTCGTGACCTCGAAGAACAGCGAGACGCCGGTCACCCAGACGATGGCGAACGCGAGGTCGGTGAGCATCCCGAACCCGTGTTCGTCGAGGTGGTCGGCGAGCGCATCGAGTCGACCCATGGCGGGGACCACGTGGACCGCTGGCATAAAATGCCCTGTCCCGCCGGACCTCGTGATTCAGTCGCCGTCCCGGTTCCCGCCCGGGTCGCGCCAGTCGAGCGGGGCCCGCCCGGCAGCTGTCGAGTTACTCGTCGTGGACCGGGAACGCCACCTCGACCGTCGCCTTGTACTGCGTTATCTCGCCGTCGTCGACGTCGGCGGTCCAGTCCTCCACCTCGACCCCGCTGATGTCGTCGACCGTCTGGCTGGCCTGGCGGTACGCCTCCTCGGCGGCCGCCTGCCAGGAGTCGTCGGACGTTCCCATCACCTTGATGATCTTGACTGCGGTCATGCGACGGCGCGTACGACGCCGGGGGGTTTTGTTTCTCTGTGCGTACCCGGGGCGACGGCGCGGCGCCGGCGTCGCCGTCCGTGCCGGCCTCGCAGTCCCGGACGGATCTGTTCGCGAACGTGGACGAGGCCGGCGGTAAGCCGGGCGTAGCCGGCTACGCGGGTCGACACGGCCGAGCGAGGCGGCCCCACACCGACCAGAAAGTTTAGGTTATTCGGATAGATATCGGTTTTCGAGAAATATAATGAGGCGATACCGGTGGACCGGCGTTCGTTTCTGAAACGCTGTGCGCACGTCGGGACGCTCGGCGCGCTGGCGAAGCGCCGGTGGCGCGACGGCGGGTTGGACGTGCGCGTGTGGCTCTCGGAGCGCGCCGCCCGACGCGACGGCGCGGGACGCCGGGCGGCCGAGTACCTCGCCCTGGCGTTCGGGGCGGTCCGCGACGACGTGTCGGTGACCCGGGGCGGCACCGTCGCGGTGGGGCACGAACACGGGTACGAGGTGGTGCGGTCCGGCGAGTGGCCCGGCGCCCTCGCGGCGGGGCTGGCCGGCGAAGGCGACGTCGACCCGGTCGACGACGTGAACCTCCTCGTCACGGACGGCCCGATGGCCGACGCGCCGACGGGGATGGGCGGTGCACACGTCGCCGCGGTCGGCGGCGCGCGCCACCTCGCCGCGATGCCGCCGGCCGATGAGGTCGGCCCGGTCGTCCCGTACTCGACGCCGGCGCGGGTCACGCAGGTGCTCCTCCACGAATGCGGCCACGCGCTCGGCCTGTCACATGACCACGGGACCGTCGAACGCCGGGGGGAAGCCGAGGTCGCGACGCCGATGCTGAGCAGTTACGCCTGGACCGACGGGGGCGGTGACTGTGGGTGCGGGACCGCCGCCCGGGGTGACGGCGACGCGGACCGCCGGCTCTCGTTTCGGTTCTCTGACCGCGCCGCCGAGGCTATCTCCGCCTACGACGGGGAGACGCGGCTCCCCGCGCTTCGGGAGTAACCCGAAATTTCGCCGCCCCGCGGCACATAAGCCGCCAATTCTAAAACGGGGCCGCGTCGAACCGCCGGCATGGCACTCGTCGACTCGCTCATCGTGTTCGCTGTCAGCCTGCTCATCGGCGCGCTCGGCATCTACGTCGGGGGGCGGGCGGTCGCCGACGTGGACGACTACACCTACGCCATCGTCACGGCGCTGATCGGGGCGGTCGTGTGGGGCGTCGTTGGCTTCTTCGTGGGCTGGATCCCGCTGCTCGGGCCGATCCTGACGCTGCTTGCCTACCTCGCCGTGATCAACTGGCGGTACCCCGGCGGCTGGCTCGACGCGGCCCTGATCGCGTTGATCGCGTGGGTGGCCGTGCTGGTCGTCCTCTACGTGCTCGCGCTGCTGGAACTGACGACGTTCGGCGCGGTGGGCGTCCCCGGGATGTGATCAGCCCACCGTCAGGTCGAGTTCCTCGTTGACCAGGTCCACCGCGTTCCGGACCGCGCCGACGGAACTCAGGTAGCCCGCGCCGACGCTGGCCTTGAGCGCGACGGCCGCCCGCCCGGTCACGACCGAGGGGCCGACCTGCGCGACGGCCCCGTCGCCGACGCTGACCAGCCAGCCCGGCGAGTCGAAGCGGAACTGCTCCAGTCGCGGCTCGAAGAGGCCGTCGTCGTCGGCCACGAGCGCCGCGACGTTCGCGGCGACGGTGCGGGCCTCGCGGATCGCCGACTGCGCGCTCGCCGGCACCGCCTCCCCGTCCGCGTCGACGACCTGCGCGGCGTCGCCGAGGACGAACGTCGACCCGCCGACCCGGAGCCGGCCGTCGACCCGCGGGCGCTCGCCGCGGAGCGCCCCCGGCCCGCGGATGCCGCCGGTCCAGGCGAACGCGTCGTAGGGGAGTCGCTCGCCGCTATCTAATTCCACCGCGTCCGCGTCCGCGCTCGCGACGGGCGTGCCGGTGCGCACGTCGACGCCGCGCTCCTCCAGGGCGTCCCGGACGGCGCGCTGGAACTTCGGCTCGAACCCCGGCGCGACCGCGTCGAGTTGCTCCAACAGCGTGACCTCGGCGTCGGCGTCCTCCTCGCGGGCCAGCGCGGCCAGTTCCCCAGCCAACTGGACCCCGGAGAGGCCGGCCCCGCCGACGACCGCCCGGCCGCCGGCGTCGAGCGCCGCGAGGAAGTCCTCGCGGATCCGCTCGGCGTGCTCGACCCGCTTCAGCGGCGTCGCGTGTTCCTCGACGCCCGGCAGGCCGTAGAACGCCGTCTCCGCGCCCAGCGCGACCGCGCCGATGTCGTACTCGACGCGGTCGCCGCTCGAAAGCGTCGCGGCGTTTTCCTCGGGGTCGACGTCGGTCACTCGGCCCCGCCGGACGGCCGCCCGGTCGACCACGTCCGTCAGCGGGACGGTGATGTCCTCGGCCAGCGACGGCCGCCTGACGACCCGGTGCAGTTCGTGCTGGACCAGGTGCTCGCCCGAGTCGTCGACGAGCAGGATGTCGACGTCCTCGGGGAGTCGGTCCTCCAGCCGCCGCACGAGCGCCACGCCGGCGTAGCCGCCGCCGAACACTGCGACTTGCATCCTCGGTGGGTTAGGACCGGACGCTAATGGGTTCAGGGGTCGCCAAGTAGTCCGGTGGTGTGAAGCATACGCCGCCGAAGGCGGCGTTTCACCGCCGGAGCGGGACGGAGTCCCGCGAAGGCGGCCTTTTTCATCGAAGTTTTTGCGTCGAGCGGTTCGCCGCAGGCGAACCCGAGACGGAAAAAGTTCGTTTAGAACAGCGCCTCGCTCTCGTCGAGAACCTGCGCGGGGCCGCCGACCTCCCAGATGGTGGTCTGGACGCCGACCTCCTCCAGCACCTCCTTGACCTGCTCGGCGTACTCGTCGGTGGTGTTGACGTAGACGGACGCGCCGGTGTCCGTCGAGAAGTAGACGGGGACGTCCTCCTCCTCGCGGAGCTGGCGGACGGCGTTGAACACCTGCAGGGTGGCGGGCTGCCAGTACACCCAGCCGGCGGGGCCGGTCATCGTCGTGGCGGCGAGCGACAGCGAGTCGTGCTCGGCCAGTTCGAACGTGCGCTCGAAGTCGCCCTCGCGGAGCGCGTCCTTCGCCTCGACTATCTGGTCGTGGATGTGGGCCAGCCGGGACTCGAACATGTGGCTGTCGGCGGCCTCGCGGTGAGCCTCCTCGGTCTCCTTGTAGGAGGGGACGAGGCCGATGACGGTCTTGACCTCGTCCTCGAGCGGCGTCTCGATGCGCTCGGAGCGGCAGTCCTCGTCGTTGAGACCGGCGTAGAGGTGGGAGAAGCCGCCGGTGACGGCGCGGGCGGCAGACGAGGAGCCACGGCGGGCGATGGTCGAGATCTCGGGGCGGGTCAGGTCGAGGTCAGCGGCCTCCGCGAGCGCCATCGCCGCCGCCGCGAAGCCCGAGGAGGAGGAGCCCAGCCCGACGTTCGACGGGAAGGAGTTCTCGCTCTCGATCCGGACGGGGTAGACGGTGTGGGCGGCCTCCGATCGGTCGCGCACCTCCTCGACGACGCGCTCGACGCGCTCGTACCCGCGGCCTTCCAGTTCCTCGCCGTCGACGACGAACGTGTCCTCGTCGTAGTCGATGTCGAACTCGACGGTCGTCTTCGTGTGGCTCGGGGCCGTACAGACGCTGATGCTGTCGTGGTACGGCAGGCGCAGGCGCTCGTCGCGCATCCCGTGGTACTTGACGATGCCCTGGATGGGGTGCGCTTTCGCGGTGGCTTTCATACGTCTCCCCGTGTGGCCGGCCCGCTTAAAATCCCCGGATGCGGACACCCGGGCAGGTCTACCGGTCCCCGCGCCGTCGGGCGGCGCTACGCGGCGGCGACCCGCCGCCTTTCGGATCGCTTAGTAGCGCGGGGCCGCGAGACGGTGGCATGGGAACGCCGCTCTCGCCGCGGGCCGCGCAGGCCGAGGAGGTCATCGACCGACTGGAGGAGGAGTACCCCGACAGCACCATCTCGCTTTCCTTCTCGAACCGGCTCGAACTGCTGATCGCGGTCGTGCTCTCGGCGCAGTGTACCGACGAGCGGGTCAACGAGGCGACCGCCGACCTGTTCGAGGCGTTCGACGACGCCGCTGACTACGCCGCCGCCGACGAGGACGAGATAAACGGGTACATCGACTCTATCACGTACCACAACAGCAAGGCCGGGTACATCAAGGAGTCCGCGGGGATCATCGTCGAGGAGCACGACGGCGAGGTGCCGGACACGATGAGCGAACTGACCGAACTGCCCGGCGTCGGCCGGAAGACGGCGAACGTCGTGCTCCAGCACGGCCACGACGTCGTCGAGGGGATCGTCGTCGACACCCACGTCCAGCGGATCAGCCGCCGGCTGGGCCTCACCGAGAAAGAGCGGCCGGAAGCCATCGAGGAGGACCTGCTCGACGTCGTCCCGGAGCGGTCGTGGCAGGAGTTCACCCACCTGCTCATCGACCACGGCCGGGCGACGTGTACGGCCCGGAACCCCGACTGCGCGGACTGCGTGCTGGCTGACCTTTGCCCCTCGGAGAAGGGCGACGGCGACGTCGACCTGGCGAGCGGCGAGCCGTGGGAGTGACGGCCGTCGACGAGGGGGATACGGTGCGCGCGGGGGAGGCGAGCGAACAGGGGATGTCCGGCGACCACCACAACGAGGAACCGTAACGTCGTCGCCGGTCTGTTCCCGTCGGTTCAGACGATCTGGTACTTGACGACGTACCGCGCCGCCCCCAGCACGTACGCGACGAGCCAGAAGAACACGTAGCCGAACACGCCGATCCGGAGCCGCCGCCGCCAGTCGTCGGCGTTCTCGTGGAGGTCCGACAGCGACAGGTCCTGCTCGGGGTCGTCGTAGAGGTCGTGGGCCCGTTTGGCCTGCAGAATGCGGACGATACCCGTCAGCGCGAACGTCAACATTGCGTACGCCTGCAGGCCGAAAAAGGCGTGGGCGGCGGCGAAGCCGCCGAGCTGGTCGAACAGCCGCGGAACCATCCAGACGACGACGGGCACCGTGTTCAGCACGAGGCCGACGACGATGAACTTGAGGTGATAGACCAGCAGGTCCCAGGTGACCGTCTCCGCGTCGATCATCACCCACGCGCCGTAGAGGTAAAACGGGAAGCTGAGCGTGACGAGGGCGGCAGCGACCGTCGCGAGGGCGAGGTCCGACGCCATTGTCGATGGTTGGGACGGCCCCGCGTTAAAGGACGTGATCCGTCCGTGAGGGGAGCGAGCCGGTGCGGTCGCCGGGACGGGTCGGCCGCCGGGCGGGCGCGGAAGAACAACCGATAAACCCGTGGGGGACCGATCGTTTGACAATGGCCGACTCGCCATCGACTCCGGAGGAGGGCGACGCCGACCGGTCGGCGGACGCCGACCCGCCGACGAGCGACGACGCCGAGCGACCGGTCGAGGAGCTCTCGGAGGCCGAACTCCGCGAGCGCGTCGAGGAGCGGTACGACTTCGAGGACTTCGGCCCGGAGCAGATGGCCGAGATGAGTCCGGAGGAGTGGGACGCCGCCTTCGACGACGAGACGTGGATCACCGGCCGGGAACTGCTCGACCGCGTCGAGGCGGACCTCGCCACGCAGATCGCCGACCGGCAGGTGTTCGCCGCACTCGAACGCGTCCGACAGGACGGCGAGCAGCGGCTGCTCGCCTACTCGGACGAGGGGTACGCGATGATATACCCCGACGGGACCGTCGAGGGCTTCGGGACCGTCATGCGCGACGTGAAACCGACCGTCGCGCTCTGCTCGATGGAGAGTTACGACGTGCCCGAGCCGCCGGCGGACGGGGCGATGCTGCCGGACCCCGACACGGTCCCCGAGGGAAGCGGCGAACTCGGCAACCTGATGTTACAACTCGTTGCGGCGATCCAGATACTCGGCGGACTGGTTCTGGTCGGGGGCTGGCTGTTCGCCGACCTCTCCGGGATCGCGGTGGTCGCCGCGCTCGTCTTTTTCGTCGTCGGGGTCCTCCTGTTCACCACGGTCGCGAACGCGCGGCTCTCGGACCGGTTCCGGTCCGAGGAGTACCGGGACCGCCTGCGGTCTATCGGGCTCGAAGACGGAGAGCGACCGGAGTTTCTCCCGCTCGACGACGCGGACGGTGACGGGCCCGGGATCGACGGCGAGTCGAACGAGCCGTGAGCGCTCGACGGCCACGCGTTCCGCTGCCCGCGGCCCCGTTTCGTCGTCATCATCGGAGGCTTTAAGCGAACACAATCCCGAATTCCACGCGTATGAACAGGCGGGACTTTCTGAAAACAGCCAGCGGCGTAACGGGCGCCGCCGCCGTCGCGGGTGCGGCGCCGCCGGCCGTCGCACAGGAGGGGGGGCAGGAGAACGGAACCACCACCTCCGGTAACGGCACCGCCGGCAACGGGACCGACGGCAACGAGACCGCCGGCGGCGGTGCCGGCGGCGGGAGCGAGACCGTCGCGCTGACCGGCGACAACGTGTACGACCCCGCGGAACTGTACATCGCTCCGGGGACCACGGTGACGTTCGACTGGACCTCCGACGGTCACAACATCATCGTCGACAGCAAGCCCGAGGACTCCGACTGGGAGGGCCACGAACCCATCGAGAACGAGGGGTTCACCCACGAGCACACCTTCGAGGTGCTCGGCGACTACGAGTACTACTGCTCGCCCCACCAGTCCCTGGGCATGGAGGCCGTCATCCACGTCACCGAGGGCGGCCAGAACCCCAACGCCGGCGGCGGCGGTGGCGGCGAGGTCGACCCCCACGAACTCGGCGTCCCGTTCCAGGCACACTTCGTCGGGATCGCGACCCTGCTCGCCGTCTTCGTGTCGCTGGTCTACTCGTTCTACGTGCTGAAGTACGGCGAATCACCGCACTCCAGTAGCCCCAACAGGAGGTAATCATGTCATCGCAAGGAAGCACCTACGGCGACATTCACCGCTACGAACCGGCCCGCGAGAGCACCGCGGCGGCGATCGCCATCGTGTTGCTGACCGTCGTCGAAGTCGTGTTCGTCGGGCTGTTCACGTACGGGATGGTCAACGGCTGGGGATACGTCGAGACCGGGAACATGTATCTCGGCTTCGTCCTCGCCGTCATCTTCGTCGACCTGGCGTTCATCCTCCTGCTGTACCGCAAGGAGTTCCTCCCCGACGTCATGATCGTCAAGAAGCGTCGGCGCAAGTGGGAGGACCTGTACGTCCGCGAGGAGGACGCCGACGGCCGCGAGCTCGCCGGGAACGCCTGGGAGCACGTGAAACGCGCAGTGTACCCCTACTACAAGAAATAACCCATGCCAGAGGACGAAGACAAGTATCCGGTCGAATCGGACCGTCGCCGCTTCGTGAAAGGCGTCGTCGGCAGCGCGGCGCTCGCGGGCGTCGGCACGACGGGCGCCGCGGCGATAGACTCCGCGACGTCGCGGGCCGGTGCCGGCGGCGGCACGACGACGTACATGGCGATAGAGAACACCGACGGCCCGGCCCCGCGCGGGATGCCACAGATCCCCATCGAGATAGAGGACGGGCAGGTCAAGGGCGTCTGGCCCGAGGTGCAGGAACGGGAACTGGACTCGGGGGAGACGATACAGGTCGCCGAGACGACGAACTTCAAGGACACCGGCCTCACCTACACCAACCGCTGGTTCCAGTACTGCGGCGTCCAGTCCTACCCCGGGCTCGCGCCCGACGCCGACCAGGACAACTTCTTCCGCTACTCCGCCTCGCCGCCGCCGTCGTACGGCTGGCAGGGCGAGGAGACGTCCGGCGGCGACATCGTCGAGGTGGCGGACTTCGAGGACTACGAGGACTACGAGGGCACCGGCATCGGGCAGGGCGGCCTCGGGAAGCCGGCGGTGGCGACCTGGCGGTCACAGGACGTCGACTCCGTCATCCCGGTCCAGATCATCCGAAGCCCGATCATCGAGGAGATGGCACAGGACGACGAATGGCTGGCCGCCTCGACCGATCAGGGCTTCATGGCGTACCTGAACAAGTGTACGCACTTCTGCTGTGTCCCGGGCTGGAAGAGCCTCGAGAGCGCCGCGCAGTTCGGCGCGGAGGACGAGGTGTACTGCCAGTGCCACCAGTCGATCTACGACCCGTTCAGCCTCGTCGAACGGACGTTCACGGCGCTGCCGCGCCCGGAGGACGACTAACATGAGCCTGGAAAAGAAAGACGAACACGACCACAGCGCCTGGCTGCAGAAGAAAGACCTCACGCCGATAGAGAAGACGTTCCTCGTGTCGCTGATCTGGCTCGACAAGCGGCTCCGGATCGTCGACTACCTGGAGCTGCTGGAGAACCTGTACTACAAGGCGAACCTCCAGATGCCCAAGAGCCACACCGAGCAGTACAACCTCGACAACAAGTTCTGGTACTGGTACCCCCTGTACTCGCTCGGGTTCTTCTCGACGATAGCGTACGTCGTCGCCGCGGTCAGCGGCGCGTTGCTCGGGTTCTACTACTCCCCGGCGACCGCCGGCGAGACGGCGGCGGCCTACGAGCAGGTCATCTTCATCATGACGGACCTGAACTTCGGCTACATGCTCCGGAGTATCCACCGCTGGTCCGCGCAGGTGATGACGGCGGCGGTGTTCCTGCACATGCTCCGCGTGTACTTCACCGGGGCGTACAAGGAGCCCCGCGAGCTGAACTGGCTCATCGGCATCGTCCTGATCAGCCTGACGATGGTGTTCGGGTACACGGGCTACCTGCTCCCGTGGAACCAGCTGTCGTTCTGGGCCGGCCAGATCGGCGTCGAGATGAGCCTCTCGATCCCGCTCATCGGCCAGTGGGTCGCACAGCTACTGTTCGGCGGCTTCACGCTCGGGCAGGCCACGCTGCAGCGGATGTACATCCTGCACGTGTTCTTCCTGCCCTTCGTCGTGACGACGCTGATCGCGATCCACATCGGCATCGTCTGGATGCAGGGCATCGCGGAACCCCACTAACACCATGACCGACGACAACGAATCCACCGAGACGCGAACCGACGGCAGCGGGCCGGGCATCGTCGCTCCCGACGACGAAGTGCCGACCTGGCAGGAGCGCAAGGAGCGCAAACAGGGCCTGTCCCGCCTCACGTACGAATACTTCGAGCGCGCCCGCCGCGAGGACCAGGACCTCCGGCAGGAGTCGAGCTACGTCGAGCGCGACGTGCTCGGCTTCCCGACGTGGCCCCACGAGCTCATCCGGAACCTGTCGCTGACGTTCTTCTTCGTCGGCATGATCCTCTTCCTCTCGGCGACGCTGCCGCCGGAGATGATGGCCGTGGCCGACCCCAGCACCACGCCGGCGATCATCCTGCCGGACTGGTACCTCTACTGGTCGTTCGGCCTGCTGAAACTCGGGCCGCTCAACCCCGAACTGTCGATCCTCGGGGGCGACAAGCTGATGGCCGACCGCACGTACGGCGTCGTCGCCAACCTCGTCGTGGTCGGCTTCATCGCCATCGTCCCGTTCCTCAACAAGGGGAGCGCACGCCGCCCGGTCGAGCAGCCGTTCTGGGCCGGCATCGGCGTCATGGGCGTCACGTTCGCGGCGACGATCAGCGCCCTGTCGATCAAGAACCTGCTGCCGATGGACTCGCACCTGCTGTTCGACATCACGTTCCTGCTCCCGCCGATCGCGGGGCTGATCAGCTACGCGGTGCTGCGGTCGATGCGCGAGGGGTACATGTACGACCTGAACCGGCGGTACTACCGGCTGCGGCCGCCGAAGTAAGGTCCCTGATGTCCTCCTCAGACGCGGACGGCGGAAGCGACGACCGGTCCGCGCGGGAGGTCGAGGTCCCGATCCGGCTGTACAAGACGGTGACGGTGTTTTCGACGCTGTTTGCCATCACGGGCGTCATTCTCGGGTTCGTGTTGCTCGACTCCGCGACCAACCGCGCGACTGCGGAACTGGGCGAGGTCGACGTGGTGGTGGCCATCGCCGGGCTTGCAGCGATCCTCGGCGGGGCCGGCGTGTACGCGTTCGCCACGCGCTTCAGGGCACCGGAAATGGGAAACGCTAAAGACGACGACGACGAAGGATCGAACGATGGCTGACGAATTCGCGAAAGGCCTCGGGATCCTCACCGGCGCGGGCCTGATGTGGATGGTGTTCGCTGGGTGGTTCAACACGCCCTCGTTCGAGGAGCAACAGCTCTCCGGGCCGGACCCGGCGAACCCGGACATGTACACCACTATCGCGCTCGAACTGAAGGATGCGCTGTTCTGGTTCGCCATCCTGGGCGCGCTGACGTTCTGGGTCATCATCCCGGTCGGCCGCGAACTGTACGCCGCCTACGGGGCGGAGTGACGGCCGCGCCGGTCCCGTCGGACGGGGAATTGGAAAAACACTAATGGCCCAATAACACAGGTTCACGTATGGATCCGTCATCGATGTTCGGCCCCATCGACGCTCTCGGCCGGTCGCAGGTGGAGTTTCTCCTCCTCGGCCTGGTGCTCGTGACGTTCGTCACGCGCCTGCTCGCCCACCGCTCGCACGTCTCGCAGGCGCGCGACGGCGGCGCGGAGGCGATGTCCCGCTACCTGCCACACGAGGTCGCTTCCGCCGTGTTGATCCTCACCTCGTTTTACTACACCACGATCGCACACCACGCAGGCATCGTGCTGTCGATGCTCGTGCTCGGGACCTTCCTCACGGACTTCTTCGAGTTCGAGTCCCGGAAGGTCGAGGCCCGGAAGGACGAACCGCTCGACCGCCCGAAGGCCGCGGTCATCGGCTCGCTGATCGTGTTCTCCTACGCGGCCTACCAGACGCTGTTTTTCGTCATCGCGCCCATCTGGAACGGCGTGGTGTAACCGCGACCGTTCTCCGCGCCGTCGTTACGCCGAGTAGAAGTCCGCGCTCGCCTCGACGACGGCCACCTCGACGACCCCGGCCCGCGAGACGCGCGTCGTGGCGTCGACGGAGAGGTTCCCCTCGTCCCGCCCGTCGACGAGCAGCGAGACGTCGCCCTCGTCCCGTTCGACCGACAGCGCCAGCGACGCGTCCGGCAGGACCCACCCCTCGGCGTCGGTGACGAAGGGGGCGATTGGGGTGACCGACACGGCGGCACAGGCGGGGTCGACGGTCGGGCCGCCGGCGGCCGCGGCGTACCCCCGGCTCCCGGCCGGCGTCGCCACGACGACGCCGTCGGCGCGGACCCCGTCGATCCGCCGGCCGCCGCCGTGGACGGCGTACTCGGAGATGCGCGCCGGTTCGGCGGTGACGAGCGTCACGTCGAAGAGGGCGGGGACCGGGTCGGCGTCGTCGACCCGCACCGACAGCACCGGGCGCTCGACGCGGTCGGCCGCGCCGGCCGCGACGTCGGCGACTGCCCGCCCGACCGCGTCCCGGGGGACCGACCGGACGCCGGCCCCGGCGTCGACTGGGAGGACGAGCGCGTCGGTGGTCGTTCGGACGGACTCGACCAGTCCCGCCCGCCCGTCGGCGACGACGAGGTCCGCGTCCGCGGTCCCGCCGGTGGGTCGGACGGCCGCGCCGGTCGCGGCGCGTTCGACCGCCTCGACGAGCGGCGCGGCGTCGTCGCTCTCGACGGCGACGGTCACGTCACCGGCCATGGGACACCATACGCGAAGCGTGGCGGGCCTCCGGCAAAAGGCTGCAGGTTTCGCTCACTCGTCGTACGGCCAGTCGCCCGTGATCCGCATCCCCTCGGCGAGGTCCTGTGCCGCCAGCGCGGCGGCGACCTCGTCGTCGGACTTGCGCTCGGGGGCGAAGCCGTCGGCCGCGAGTTCGACGGCCAGTTCGGTCAGCAACACGGCCTGCTCGCGGAGGTCGCGGGGCGCCAGTTTGTCCAGCGTGTCGGCGAAAGTGTGGCCCCAGCCCCGCCCGTCGCCGTCGGTCTTGCTCGCCACGTGGTAACCGGGGACGCCGCGCTGGACGAACGGCCAGTGGTCGCTGTGGGGGTTCATCTCGGGGACCGTCTCGACCGGGTGGTCGAAGCGCTCGGCGACGGCGTCGGCGGCCTCGCCCAGCGCGTCGAACCCGTGAGTGTACGCCTGCAGCGTCCGGCCGCGGACGACGCCGTCGAGGTTGAGGACGGCGCGGACGGCCGCCGCGTCGGCGCGGGCGGCCTCGTGCTCGGAGCCGACGAGGCCCACCTCCTCCGCGCCGAAGGCGACGAAGCGGACCCGCGTGTCGAGTTCGGCCTCGCGGGCGGCGAGCGCGCGGGCGACCTCGACGAGCGTCGCGGTGCCCGCGCCGTTGTCCATCGCGCCCTCGGCGATGTCGTGGGCGTCGACGTGGCTCGTCACGAGCACCGCCTCGTCGGTGTCGGGGCCGAGTTCGGCGTGGACGTTCGCGCTGGTCGCCGGGGCCGCCTCGGCGTCGACGGCGACGGTCACGTCGTCGCCCGCGAACCGGCGGGCGAGGCGCGCGCCGACCTCCTTCGAGACGCCGACGGCCGGAATCTCGCCGATGGGGTCCTCGGCGGTCCCGACGCTGCCGGTCGGCGGGAGACAGCCCTCGACGTGGTTGCGGTAGACGAACGCGGCGGCCCCGCTCTCGACGGCGTGGTAGTACTTCTCCCGGCGGTGGACGTAGCGCTCGTAGTAGTCCGGCGCGTCGCTGCGGACCATCACGACCGCGCCGTCGACGTCCGCCTCCGCGAAGTCCTCGGGAAGCCCGTAGCCGAGGTCGACCAGTTCGGCGGTCGCCTCGCCGGCGGGGCTGCGCGGCAGGGCGATGCAGTCCTGCGTCGTGTCGCCCGCGCGGACGGCGCTGTCGCCGCGGGTCCACCCCTGAATGTCGAACTCGTCGAGGCGCGCGTTCCGCGCGCCGACGCGCTCCAGGGCGTCGCGGGTCGCCTCGGCGGCGCGACGTTCGCCGTCGCTCCCGGCCATGCGCGTGTCCTCGTCGACGAGCCGTTCGAGGTGGTCCCACCCGACGTCGCTGGTGAACGTCTCACCGATCCACTCGGTCATGCCAGGCCCTCCAGCGGGCCGCGGCCTAAGCGTTTCGTCTCGGTCGACCCGGTGCTATCGACGGTCCGTTACCAGACGCCGGTGCTGGCGGCTCGTTTCTGACGAACCATCACCAGTCCTATAAGTGTCTCCGTGAATATCACGCTGTGTGGCAAGTATTGCGATCATTTATTACCTCCCCCGCCGTGTTCCCGATAGAACGTTGGTGAATCAGATGCAGGCAGGAGCCGATATGGTCCGCGTGATGGCCGCAACCGACGCCCCCGAGGCCGGGGACGTCGAACTGTCCGCCGAACGTGCCCGCGAGTTTTACCAGACACAGGTGCTGGCGCGGACGTTCGACCGGAAAGCGGTCAGCCTTCACCGACAGGGGCGTATCGGCACGTACGCCCCGATGGAGGGCCAGGAGGCGGCGCAGGTCGGCGCGGCCGCGGCGCTCTCCGAGCGGGACTACTGCTTCCCGACCTACCGCGACCACGCGATGTACCTCCAGCGGGGGTACGACCTGGCCGAGGTGGTCCGGCACCTGCTCGGCGAGGGCAACTACGTCGACCGCTCGGACGGCGACGTGCGGACGTTCCCGCCGACGATCCCGATCGCCACCCAGCTGCCCCACGCGGTCGGCGTCGGGATGGCCGCACGTTACAGCGGCGACGACGCCGTCGCGCTGGCGAGTTTCGGCGACGGCGCGACCAGCGAGGGCGACTTCCACGAGGCGCTGAACATCGCCGGCGTGTTCGAGGCCCCCGTCGTGTTCTTCTGCCAGAACAACGGCTACGCGATCAGCGTCCCGACGGAGCGCCAGACCGCGACGGCCACCATCGCGGAGAAGGCCGACGCCTACGGCATCGAGGGCGTCCGCGTCGACGGCAACGACGTGGTCGCCGTCCACGACGTCGTGAGCGACGCCGTCGAGCGCGCGCGGAACGGCGGCGGCCCGACGCTCGTCGAGGCGGTCACGTACCGGCGCGGCCCCCATACCACGACCGACGATCCCTCGCAGTACCGCGACGAGGACGACGTGCCCGAGTTCGCGGAGCGGGACCCGCTGGAGCGCACCCGTGAGTACATGGAAACGACCCACGGCTGGAGCGAGGCCGACGAGACCGCGCTGCAGGAGGCGGCCGACGCGGAGGTCGAGGCGGCGGTCGAGACGGCCGAGACCGACGACAGCCCGACGCCGGACGAGATGTTCGACCACGTGTTCGCCCGGCAGCCCGACCGGTACGAGCGCCAGCGCGCCGCCGTCAGCGACGACCCCGCGGTCGACCGCTGAGGGAGCACGCCGGCCGCGTCCCCGTCGGGGTCACCCCCACCGTGGTAGCCCGCCGAACCGCAACCCCTACTTGTGCCGCCGTTACAGCGTTGACCATGCAACTGGGCGTCATCGGACTGGGACGGATGGGGCGGATAGTGGTCGACCGGACGCTCGCGGCCGGGCACGACGTGGTCGCCTTCGACCTCGACGAGGAAGCCGTCGCCGCGGCCGCGGACGCCGGGGCGACGCCGGCCGACTCCGTGCGGAGCCTCGCCGAGCAACTGGACGGCGAGAAGCGGGTGTGGCTGATGGTGCCGGCCGGGGAGCCGGTCGACGCCGCGCTCGACGACCTCGAACCCCACCTCGACGGCGACGACGTGGTCGTCGACGGCGGCAACTCCCACTTCGAGGACTCCGTCCGCCGCGCCGGGCGCACCGACGCCGCCTACCTCGACTGTGGTACCTCGGGCGGCCCGGCCGGCGCGGAACTGGGGTTCTCGCTGATGGTCGGCGGCCCCGAGTGGGCCTACGAGGCGCTCGAACCCGCCTTCGACGCGGTCGCGACCGGCCCCGACGGCCACGCCCGCATGGGGCCCTCGGGCTCCGGCCACTACGTGAAGATGGTCCACAACGGCGTCGAGTACGCGCTGATGCAGGCGTACGGCGAGGGATTCGAACTGCTCCACGAGGGCCGGTACGACCTCGACCTGGAAGCGATCGCACGCACCTGGAACAACGGCGCGGTGATCCGCTCGTGGCTGCTCGAACTGTGCGAGGAGGCGTTCCGCGAGGAGGGCAACGATCTGGGCACCGTCGCGGACCACGTCGCCGGCGGTTCGACGGGGACATGGACCGTCCAGGAGGCGCTCGAACAGGAGATCCCGGTGCCGCTCATCCACCAGGCGCTGGCCGAGCGGTTCGGCTCGCGCGCACCCCCCCAGGGACGGTTCTCCCGCCGGCTGGCAAACCGGCTGCGGTACGGCTTCGGGCGCCACGACGTGGCGCGGGACGAGTGACTCACCGGATCGCCACCGGCGCGCCCCGGTCCGTCGACCGCCGGGCGCGTTCGACGTCGGCTTCCGGGCGCGGTTTCGGCGGGTCGACGGCGCGGATGATCACAAGCGAATTAAACCAGGATTTCCAACCTTCGAGTATATGGTGAACGAAATCGGGCTCGGACTCGGGTTGCTGCTGACGGTGACGGCAGTGATCCTGCATTTCTCGCGCGGGACCGAGTGGACGGCCAACGAGGACATTTCCCAGGAGCTCCTCGAACGGCGGGCCGAATCGCTACCCGAGACTGACTTCCCCGAGCCGATGAACCGCTCCATCGGCGGCGGCGGGGGCGCGGGCGCGATCCCGGCCGGGGAGGCCGGCGGCGAACTCGAAGGCGAGGAGGGCGGGGCCGAGGAGTCGTCCGGTCCCGGTGACATCCCCGAGGACGAGGTCGAGTACTTCGAGATCGAGTACGTCAAGGAGGGCGAGACGATCGAAGTCGCCAACAACGAGACGCTGCTGGAGGCCGGCGAGGAGGAGGGCTGGGACATGCCCTACGCCTGCCGGCAGGGCCAGTGTGTCTCCTGTGCGGGCCACATCCCCGACGGCGACTCGACCGAGTTCGTCGAACACGACGACCAGGAGATGCTGGACGAGAACGAACTGGGCGACGGCTACACGCTCACCTGCGTCGCCTATCCGCGCGGCGAGTTCTCTCTGGAGACCAGCGAGTCGCCGTAGCGCGACCACCGGCGTCTTTCTCCCGAGCCGATGCCCCAGCCGCCGCGCTCCGCAGCGTCGGCGGTGCGTCCGGACCACCGCGGCGGTTCCGGCCGACACCTGACCGACGACGCCGAACGACGGTTGTCCCCGGATCGTCCGCGGACGAAGAAGTTCACAACGGTTATACCGCGGTCGGTGTTACGGATGAGTGAGGGCGCGTAGCTCAGCGGACAGAGCACTTGGTTCCGGACCAAGATGCCGCGGGTTCAAATCCCGTCGCGCCCGTCCTCAGACTGCACGTTTCGCAACAAAACCAGATCTTCCCGTAGCGACGCCGATAGGTACGTTTTCAGTACTTTCGGCGTTCGGACGGGGAGGCTAAAATCTGATACCAATACGGTACGGACTGCGGTGCACCGCCGACGGGGGATAACCTGCGCAAACGCGGGGTGGTCGGCGTGAACGACCAGGCGCGCCTCACCGAGTTCGGAACCGGCACCGACGTCGGTCTCGACCGGCTCACCGAGGCCCAGCGCCGCGCGTCCGTCGCCGTCCGGCTGAACGGCGTCGGCGTCCGTGAACACGCCCGACAGACGGAGTGCGAACCCGGTACTGTCGGGAACCTACTTCGCCGCGCCGAGAAGCGGCTCAACGGGGAGGGGTCGACATCACGGGCGAGACGTGCGTGGGCGGTATTGATATCCCGTTCTCAGGCGGAGAGCAGCCCTATGGCTCCGAAAAGTGCCATTCCAACCCCAACTATGCGAGTGAGCGATACTTTCCAATCCGCGGGTTCCACCTTGTCCCAGGATCGCTTGCTTCCAATCGAGTCGAGTTGTTCTTCGAACCGAGCAAGCTTGTACGGCCAGATCGCGCCTGGAATCCCGAATACCAGGAGGAAGAAGGCAAGTGCGGGGTCCATATTTCCCCCGTTCTGAATGTTATAACAATAGGTCTTTTGGAACAACCCTTCTGTCCAATTGTCACCATTGTGTCTGTCCGGAGTCTTTCTATTCAGTTTTCAGAGCGACGCACGCGCTGTGATATTGACACGGACACTAACCGGGAGGGGCCACGGTGAACCGCGTCGTCGACGCCGACGGATGCGACCGATGCGGTGACTCCGGTACACGCCGGTACGGCCCGCGTCGTCTCTGCCGGAACTGTATCGACGAGGACTCCCAGAGAAGCCGCCGAGTCGCGGGTTCAAGTACGTCACCAACCCGGAGGTGGCGAGGGCATGAAGCAGTCGACGACGCTGGTAATCGAGTCGGCGATGCTGGGTGGCGCGTGACCCAGAACGGGATCGACAACATGAACGAGTTGACCGGCCGCGCCCGCTATCCTGCAAGGAGCGGACGCGACGAGCGAACAGCGTCAAGGCCGGAGTGTGACCGCGTATCTGTGGCCGATCAGCCGTCGTTGGCCGACGCGGCGTCGGCGGGCTCCATCCCCAACTGGAACAGGTCGCGGTAGAACACGACGCCGACGAACAGCATGTACGCCGCGCCGAGGGGCACCGAGAACCAGTTCACGTCGGACTGCGAGCCGACGAGGAGGAAGTCGTACAGGAGCGCGCGGCTCAGGATGAACAGTCCGCCGGCCACGACGAACGCGCCGCCGACGAGGCGGTCGCTTCGGCGCTCGGGGAGCGGGGAGTCGACGACCCACGTCGCGAGCACGAACAGCGTCGCGGCCAGGGCGAGCGCCGCGGCGACGACCCACGCGTACAGCGCCGCCCTGCTCGCGGGGTCGAACCCCGACCGGAGCGCCAGCAGTTCGTTGGGGAGCAGGAACTGGCCGCCCAGGTCGGTGACGACGTACCGGCCGAACGCGGAGTGGAGGCCCCACCCGATCCCCCGACCGTACAGGTAGACGTCGAACGGGAAGATCACCGCCGTGACGGCGAAGAGCCGCTTCGCGGAACTGACCGTAAACATCGTCTGCGGACACGGGTGTCCGATATTAGATAGTGGCGGTTCGGGTCGGCCGCCCGGCTCACCGGACAGGGTGCGCGAACCTCGCCGGCGCGACCGAAATGCGACGCCCATCGCCACCGGCGAAGCCGTTCATTCGCCCTCGCGCTCGACGGCCTCGAACGCCGGCCGCAGGTGGACCGTGTCGACGGCGGGCGGAAGGTCGCGGCACGCCCGGGTCGCCTCCGCCAGCCGATTGGCGGCGTGCCGTCGGAGGGCTCGCTCGTCGGCCTCGGGGGCCGCCGGGACGGCGCTCAGGTCCGGCCCGAGCGCGCTTCGGATCCCCCGCGCCGTACCGAGGTCGTGTCCGAGCGCCGCGAAGCGGTCACGCCGGTCCGCGTCGGCCCCGGCAAGCGCCGCCCCGATGGCGGCCGCCCCCCGGCCGAGCGCGCCGGCGGTCCCGTCGAACAGGTCGCGGCGGTCCGCCGTCGTCGGCCGCGCGTGGGAGGCGGCGAACGTCTCGACGACCGTCTCGGAGGCGGCCACGAGCGGCTCGAAACACGCGTCGGCCGACCCGGCGTCGAGCCGGCCGAGCGACGAGTAGGCGGCCGCATAGAGGACGTCGCCGGCCAGCAGCGCCGACCGGACGTCCGCGGGGCTGGCGTCGTCCTCGACCCGGCACAGCAGTTCGCCGCGGACCCGGCAGTACCCCCGGAGCAGTTCGACCGCGGCGGCCGCCGAGCGGGCCGCGTCAGGGGCGGGGCCGGGGTCGGGCCCATCCGCCCCCGCGGCCGCCGCGTGGGAGCGGATCGCGAGCCGACCGTACCACCTGTCGTCGAACCCCTCGACGGCGGCCCGGGCCGACGCGAGTCCCGGGCCGCGGTCGGGCGCCAGCGCCGCGTCGATCCGGCGGTCGATCGCCGCCCGTGGGTCGGGGCGGGGAGGGTGTTCGGTCATCGCTCAGTCGTCGGTCGGCGTCGCCTCCAGCCCCGTATCGTCGACGTCCACGTCCGGGTCCGTGAGGTCGCCGTCGCGCCACGTGCCGCGGCGGTACCAGGCGTAGGCGATCGCCGCGCCGACGACGTTGGACACCGCAAAGGAGACCCAGATGCCGGACTCGCCGATCTCGCCGGCCGCGATCCACGCGATCGGGAACCGGACGACGCCGAGCATCAGCACGGATATCGCGGCCGCGGTGAGGGTCTTCCCGGCACCGCGGAAGCTCCCGGTGTAGGCCCGCATGATGCCGATGAAGCCGAATGTCAGCGCGACGTAGCGCAGGAACTGCGCGGCGATGTCGACGACCTCGGGGTCGGTCGTGAACACGTCCGCGATGGGCGCGGCCGCGAACCAGACGAGCACGCCCGCGACCGTGAGGACGCCGAACAGCACCGTCGCCGCGAGCCGCGCGGCCCGTTCGGCGCGCTCGGGCCGGTCGGCGCCGATGTTCTGGCCGGTCATCGTCTCGACGCCGCGGGCGACGGCGATCGCCGGCAGGAAGATCACCGAGAACACGCGCGTCCCGATGCCGTAGGCGGCGACGACGGCGTCGGGGAACAGCGCGACGATGAACAGCAGGAGGTTCATCGACACCGCCCGGCCGGTCCCCTCGATGGAGGCGGGGATCCCGATCCGGACGAGGCGGCGCAGGTAGTCGAGGTCGGGGGCCATGTCCCGGAGGTTGATCTCGACGCCGCGGGTCCCGCGGAACATGATCGCCAGGCCGACGACCAGCGCCAGCGCGCGGGAAAACACCGTCGCGATCGCCGCGCCGGTGATCCCCGATCCCGCGTAGCCGGTCGCCGCGTACAGCGACGATTCGAGGCCGCCCATGCCGAGCATCGAGAACAGCGGGTTCGCCTCGAACCCGAAGATGAGGAACGGGTCGAGGACGATGTTCAGGACCACCGAGCCGAACATGACGAGCATCGGCGTGACCGTGTCGCCGTACCCCCGCATGAGCGCGATGAACACCGCGAAGCCGAACATGAACGCCAGCCCCAGCGAGATGACCTCCATGTAGTTCGTCGCCAGGGGCAACACGTCCGCCGACGCGCCCATGACGCCGAGGAACCGGCCGACGATGAAGAAGCCGACCCCGCCGAGGAGGACCGACGCGATGATCGAGAACGTCACCGTCTGGGAGGCGGCGTACTCCGCCTCGCGCTCCTCGCCGGCCCCGGTGTACTGGGCGACGAGGACGCTGCCGGCGACGGAGATGCCCATTCCCAGCGAGATGAGCAGGAACACGAGCGGGAACGCGAAGCTGATCGCGGCCAGCGCGTCCGTGCTGTACTGGCCCAGCCAGAACGTGTCCGCGAGGTTGTAGGCGGTCTGGAACAGGTTCGTGACGACGATCGGCATCGACAGGAAAAAGAGGGGTTTGCCGATGCTCCCGGAGGTGAGGTCGAACTCCTCGGGCCCCTTGAACAGCGCGCCGAGGCGGTCGCGGAGCCGCGTCACGGCGCGACCTCCGTCCCATCGCCGGCGAACAGTTGCCGCTCGGCGTACCTCGTCATGGTCGCGTACAGTCGGTCCGGCGAGTGGCCGACCGCGACCTGCCGGGTGTGTGCCCCCCGGATCGCCGTCACGAGGAACTCCGCGGCGAGCGACGGTTCGACCCCGTCGTCGAACTCGCCGGCCTCGACGCCGGCCACGAGGATCGCCCGCAGCCGTTCGTGGAGGTACTCGTCGAAGTCGGCGAGCCGCTCCCGGACGGCGGCGTCGTACGGGGCCTGGGCGTTCACCTCGAGCATCGCCGTCCGGAACTCACCGTGGAGGGAGCCGTCGCCGTCCGTGAGTAACAGTTCGAGCAGGGAGTCGAGCCGTTCGCGGGGCGTGTCCCCGGCCAGTTCGTCGAGCCGGTCGGTGTAGCGCTCGTACAGCAGGTCGAGGAAGGCGATGAACAGCTGGTCCTTGCACTCGTAGTGGTAGTGGATGGACGCCTTGCTCACGTCCGCCTCGGCGGCGATGTCCTGGAGCGTGAGGTCGGCGTAGCCGTTGTCACAGAGGGCACGATACGTCGCTTCCAGTATCTCCGTCGCTGGTTCGTCGTCCATATCCGTCGTTACCACGCTTACTAACCGGTTAGTCAAAAGGCTTTGGAACGGCGATCCCGTGTGAATAGGGTCCCACACACGGCCCGGAGCGGCGCTTCGCTACCCGGCGGGCGAGTGACCGGGCACTAACCCGCACATCAAAACGGTTATGCGGTGCGGGACGAACGTACTTGCAATGGCCGACCCGTCGAAGCGCTCCTTCTCCGAGACCGACGAGGAGATCATGGGCGCGACGTACCGCGCGCTGCGAGAACACGGCTACGCAGACCTCACGATAAAGCGTATCGCCGAGGAGTACGGCAAGTCGACCGCGGCGGTACACTACCACTACGACACGAAAGACGACCTGCTCGCCGCGTTTCTGGACTTCATCCTCGACCAGTTCGTCGAGACGGTCCACGAGGTCGAGACGACGGACCCCGAACAGCGGCTGGAGTTGCTGCTCGACAAGCTACTCGTCGACCTTGAGGACCACCACGACCTACTGGTCGCGATGCTGGAGATGCGGAGCCAGGCACCGTACAAGGAGGCGTTCGGCGAGCGCTTCCAGCAGAACGACGAGTACATCCGGTACATGCTCCAGACGGTGATAGACCACGGGATCAAGGAGGGCGTGTTCGCGGACGTCGACGCGGAGCACGTCGCGCGGGCGCTCATGACCATCGTCGACGGCGCCCGCACCCGCGCGAGCGTGCTGGACGACCCGGACTCGCTCGCGACGGCGCGGCGGACGGCCGAGGAGTACGTGGACGCGGTGCTGCTAACCGAGGACTGACGGGCCCGCCGGCCGCCGACCCCACACTTGTCGTACCCAATTGACCCTAGCGGCTGCTCCGGGGACGTCCGCTGTCGTCGACCCGAACCGGTCCGTCTCAGTCGTCCCAGCCGTCCGTCGCCGTGGCCGCGTCGGGGTCCGGGTCCGTGACGTCCGCGTTACACCAGTGGCAGAACTCGATCTCCGGGTCCAGCTCCCGGCCGCAGTTCGGGCAGTGGCTCCGCCGTCCGTCGGTCGGCGCGGTCACGCGAGCGACCGCGTTGTGGGCGCGGGCGAGGGCGTACGCGTCGAAGACGCTGAACGCGCCGACGACCAGCACCGGGGCTATCGCCGCCGGGTCGACCGCGTCGCCGTTCGCGAGCGCCTCGGCGGTGGCCGGGTCGACGAACAGCACGGTGGCGACAAACAGGGCGAGGAGCCAGGTGACCGCCCGCCGCCACCGCCGGAGGTACAGGTGGCCGAGCCCGGTCACGAACGCGGCGAGCAGTGCGGCGAGCCACGGCCGTTTGCGCTGGATCGACTCTCGCATGAATGTGACTGAGTAGTTAGTCAGCTATAAGTCTTCTTCCCACTCACCCGTCTCTTCGGCCCACAAACCGACCGCGTCCGCTGGCTACTTACGTACTGGCCGGTTAGACAGTACCGATCAGTTTCCCATGCCCGCGATTCAGGTGGACGGATTGACCAAGGAGTTCGACGGCGTGACGGCGGTCGACGACCTCTCGTTTGCGGTCGAGGAGGGCGAGCTGTTCGGCCTCCTCGGGCCGAACGGCGCGGGGAAGTCGACGCTCATCAACATGCTCGTCACCCTCCTGCGGCCGAGCGCCGGGACCGCGTCGGTCGACGGCCACGACGTCGTCGAGGAGACGGCCGCCGTCCGCAACAGCCTCGGGATCGTGTTCCAGGAGCCGGCGCTCGACGAGGAGCTGACCGGCGCGGAGAACCTGGCGTTTCACGCGCGGCTGTACGGGCTGAGCGGGCGGGAGCGCGAGCGCCGGACCGACGAGGTGCTGGAGCTCGTCGGGCTGACCGGGGAGCGCGACGACCCGGTCAACACGTACTCCGGCGGGATGAAGCGCCGCCTCGAGATCGCTCGCGGGCTGTTGCACGAACCGTCGGTGCTGTTCCTCGACGAGCCGACCACCGGCCTGGACGCGCGGACCCGCCGGGACACGTGGGAGTACATTCGGCGGCTGAACCGGGAGTCCGGCGTCTCCATCGTGTTGACCACCCACTACATCGAGGAGGCCGAACAGCTCTGTGACCGCGTCGCCATCGTCGACGAGGGGGAAGTCGCCGCGATCGACTCGCCCGAGGCACTCAAGCGGTCGCTGGGCGGCGACGTCGTGTCGCTGGAGACCGACGGCCCGGCCGCCGCCCTGCGCGACCGCCTCGACGAGCGGCCGTGGGTCGTCGAACACGCCGGCACCGACGC